>NZ_CP132343.1:1971428-2628571 GCF_040529065.1 Xanthomonas sacchari
TCTCGCGGAAGAAGCCGCCGATGCTGTAGTACCAGCCGTTGCCCATCGGCCCGCTGTTGAACAGATCGATGCGGCGCAGGGCGTCGCTGCCGCCGGTGAGGCGCACGCTGCCCTCCGGCTCGTCCTGGCCCTTCTTCTGGATGAAGTTGACGGTGATGCCGGCCTGGCCGTTGGAGAAGATCGGGCTGGAACCGCCGCGCAGCACTTCCATGCGTTCGATGGTGTCGTCGGTGCGGAACAGCGTGGAGTTTTCCAGGAACGACAGGGTCGGCGGCGGGAACAGCGGCGCGCCATCGAGCTGGAAGGTGACGAACGGCGCATCGCCTTCCGACGGCATGCCGCGCACGAAGATGTTGGCGCCGGTGCCGCCGCCGCTGGGCTCGGCCCACACGCCCGGCACGATCTTCAGCAGGTCGGCGCTGCTCTGCGGCACCGCCTGCTGGATCTGTTCGGGTGTGGCGGTGGTGATCGAGAAGCTCGCATCGCGCTTGCGCAAGCCGCTGAAGCGCGCAGTGCCGCTGACGACCACGGTATCCAGGGTGGTGGCGTCGGGTTGCGTGGCCGGCGCAGCGGGTGCGTCGGCGGTCTGCGCCAGCGCGGGGGACGCGAGCAGGGCGGCGGCGATGGACAGGGGCAGCAGATGACGAAGCGGCGCAAGATGCATGAAGAATCTCTCCTTTCTTCATTCGGAACGATCGGCCGGGATGCGGCACGCGCGTGCAGCGCGCGGCCGCGTCGTATCGGCCGGTACGGCGCGAAGCAGGGGGCGACGCGCGGCGCCCTTTGTAACGCCGTCCAGCGCTTGGGCTGTTGTGCAGCGCGGTAAGGGCGAAGTTTGCGTGACAGGTTGCCCACGCAGGCCGCCATCGCACTGCCATGCATGGCGTGCGCTGCGCAGCGTGGCGTTGCCTGTGCATGCACGGTTGCACGTGGGCAATCGGGAGAACGCCGTCGCCATCGTCACCACGCGCCACTTGCTATCGTGGCGCGCGTGTATGCAAGAGCGTGTTGCAATGAAAAACTGGCTGTTCCTGCTGGTGGCCATCCTCGCCGAGGTGGTCGCGACCTCGGCGCTGAAGGCCAGCGAAGGCTTCACCCGGCTGTGGCCGACGCTGCTGGCACTGTGCGGCTATGGCATCGCCTTCTATCTGCTGTCGCTGACCCTGCGCAGCGTGCCGGTGGGGGTGGCCTATGCGCTCTGGTCGGGCATCGGCATCGTGTTGATCTCGCTGCTGGCGTGGTGGCGGTTCGGCCAGGCGCTGGATCCGCCGGCGATCGTCGGCATGGCACTGATCGTCGCCGGCGTGGTGGTGATCAACGTGTTCTCGCGCAGCGCGCCGCATTAGCCACGCCATGAGAGCGCACTTGCCCAAGGAAATCCGATAGGTGCTGAGATACGGTGGGGTCATGCAAGCAAGAGCGACTTGGCGGATGTGACTGGGAGTGTTGCTTTACTCTTCATGCCCTTCAGAGTCGTTTGCTTCGGCTACTTCGCGCCGTAATCGAATCTGAAATTTTTCAGGTCGAGGAACTCGAGAGGAATTGGCGAGGGTATGTCGAAGATCAATAGCCTTATTTTTTGCATAGTTCTGGATCGGGGTTGGCAGCATCTAGCAGGTCGGCTAGAGAGATCGTTTGAGTATCGAGCCAATCCTGACAGTGCTCCAGTGGCTTTGCAGGTACGGCTTCAAAATCTTCCGGCCGAAGGGGGTGATGTATTTCCCTTGATCTGCGAAGCCTTGGCAGCCGAGCCGCCGCAGCATCCGATTTCGCTGGAATACCTAAGGGTGGCGATGATCGAGGTCGAGATTTCTGTGATGCATTTATTAAAGATTTTTAGAGGTGAAATTGCGCGCATTGACGAGCGGATTGCATCCTTCGTAACTGATCAGCTGGAGCGGCATTTGATTCGATCAGGTAGAAGTAAATCCAGAGGGCCATCAATCGATTGGCTCATCCAAATGGCTCCTAATTACCTGACTTACGTCGTGGCCGACACCGCCAATGTTGCGCTTCAAGCGTTCGCGCTCGAATATGGAGGCAACGCTCCTGGACACGTGACCGAGGATGCACTTTTACGAGCTCATCTCACCTTTGCACGACATGACGACGGCGCGATAAGACTTTGGCAATTTAAGCGCCAAAGTGATCATTCGTTTCAGGTTCAAGGGCATTGGGAAGGCGGAGTGGCTCTGGCAATTGTGTCCGATGAACAGCGCCGTAAAGCGGTCAATCTTCAATTCGTTTCTTCGCGGATTGAGAGGCTTTTCCAATCGGGGTTTGCGATGGAGGCTTTAGTTCTCGCAAACGCAGCCTTTGAAGTCGTGGTTGAGCGTTATCTTGTGCTTGCCGTTGCGATTGATCCCATCGCTGAAAATAAGGTCCAAGCGCAGGGACACCGACAGCACCTCGAATTGATCGGGAAAATAGTTTCAGCTGAAACGGAGCCTGAATTGCAAGGCGCGGAATTTAAGGAGTTCCTCTCGATGATGTTTGAGGTAAACACGATGCGAAATAACTACCTTCATCAGCTTGTACCTCCGAGTCAAGATCCTTGGAAGCTTGCAGAGCTTGACCGTATTGTGAGGCGTGTTCTGCCATTTCTAACGGAACCGTTTCGATCAATGAATACCCTTGGGTGTCTTTGCCAACATGGTGGGCCACGGCAAGAGACGACACTTCTTTTGCTGGCTGAGCTCAATTTTTTGAACCCGCTCTCATTGAATGTCGAGGCCTAGACAGAGAGTTGGCTGGGCCGGGAAGGGCAATTGCGCCTCATGGCGATCAGCCAAAAAAAAAGCCGCCCGAAGGCGGCCTCCTCACGCTGCGGCAAACGTGCCGATCAGAAGAACAGGCGCACGCCGAACGAGGCGCTGCGGCCGGGCAGCATGACCTCGTCCTTGAGGAACGAGGTGTGCACGCGCGCGTCCTGGTTGGTCAGGTTGTTGCCGTCCAGGAACACTTCCCAGGCGGTGCTGCCGGCATCGACGTGATACGCCAGGTGCGCATCGACCAGGGTGTAGCCGGCGGTCGGGGTCTCGTTGACCGCCACCTTGTCCTGCTTCTGGTAGCGGGTGGCGCCCAGCGCGGCGCGCCAGTGGCTGGCGTCCCAGCGCAGCTGCGCGCCGTAGCGCGCCGGCGCGATGCGCGGCAGGTTGCCGCCGTCCTTCAGCCGCGCGCGCACGGTGTCGCCGAACACGCGCAGGTCCCAGGCACCGCTGTCGTTGTCGGCCAGGTGGAAGGTGGCCTCGCCTTCGAAGCCATGGAAGATCGCATCGGCCTGGGTCCACTGGCGGATCGGCAGGAAGTCGTTGTCTTCCTCGTGGTACCACTGGCCGCCGGTGTCGACGATGTAGATGAAGTCGTCGTAGCGGTTGTAGTAGCCGGAGACCTTCGCATCCACCCAGTCGTTCTTGAAGATCAGCCCCAGCTCGGCCTGGTTGGCCTTCTCGGTCTTCAGGTCGGGGTTGCCGATCTCGTAGGCGAGGGTGGCGATGTGCGGGCCGTTGGCGAACAGTTCTTCCTCGGCCGGGGCGCGCTCGGCGTGGTCGAGGTTGGCGGTCAGGCGCCACTGCTCGTTGAAGCGGAAACCGCCGCTCAGCGACAGGCTCTTCGGGGTGAAGTCGCGGTCCACGCCGGTGTCGGTCTCGTACTTGGTCTTGTCCACGCGCGCGCCGACTTCGGCCTGCACGCGGTCCCAGCTGTTGCGCGCCAGCGCGAACACGCCGATGGCGCGGGTATCGGTCTTCGGCACGAAAGCTTCTTCGCCGATAGCCTGGAAGGTCGAGTCGCTGCCCTGCACGCCGACCGCGGTCTGCCAGCCGCCGCCCAGGCCGAAGGAGGCCTCCACGCGGCCTTCGTTGGCGCGCTTGTCGAACTTGGTGCCGACCTCCGCGCCCTCGAATTCGGTGTGGGTGTAGGCGGTGTGGCCGAAGCTGTAGCGCAGCGCGCTGCCGTCGCCCCACGGGTCGTTCAGCGCGCCCTTGAGCTCGAAACGGTCCTGGTGCAGCTGCAGCGACACGCCGCGCTCGCCGGCAGCCGGGTCGCCGGGTTCGCCTGGGTTGCCGTAGTTGTCGCGGAAGCGCGAGACCGACACGCCGACGAAGCCCCAGTCGCCGGCCAGCGAGCTGCCGATCGAGCCGACCTTGGACTTGACGAACGAGTTGAGCTGCGGGCCTTCCGGCGTGTCGTAGTCCTTCAGGTTGCGGTACACGCCGTCGGCGTGGATCGACAGGCCGCTGCCGTTGCCGGCATCGACGCGGAACATGTCGGTGTTGCCGCTCTTGTCGCCGCCTTCCCAGCGCGCCTCGGCACGGCCGTGCACGCCGTCGACCGGGGTCTCGGCGATGCGCCCGTCGACCACGTTGACCACGCCGCCGATGGCGCCGGAGCCGTACAGCAGGGTGGACGGACCTTTCAGTACTTCGATCTGGTCGGCCAGGAACGACTCCACCGCCGGCGAATGGTCCTGGCTGACGGTGGACACGTCCTGCGAGGACAGGCCGTCGTTGAGCACCGCCACGCGCGGGCCGTCGAGGCCGCGGATGATCGGCCGGCCCACGCCGGGGCCGAAATTGGAGCTCTGCACGCCCGGCAGACTGGCCACGGTCTCGCCGATGCTGGCGCCGCGGCTCTCGTCAAGGCGCTCGCCGGCCAGCACGTCCACCGGCTGGCTCAGCGCGCCGGCGGCATCGCGCAGCGGGCTGGCGGTCACCACCACCTGGTCCATGTCCTTCACGTGCCGGTCCTGCGTGTGGCCGGCGCCGTGGCGGCTGTCGCTGGCCGGCGGCGTGGCATCGGCCGCGGTCGTCGTGGCGGTAGGGTCGGCAGCCAGGGCCAGCGACGGACTCAGCAGGCCAAGCAGGGCCAGGGACAGGGCGGAACGGCGGAGCAGGGCAGGACGGGGAGCGGGCATGGGCATTCCATCAGGAGGGACATTCGGGGCGACGCGCGCACCACCGGCGCCGCGCAATGGCGGCGGACGGTCGAGGAAGAGGCACGGGACGCGCTGGTCGCCGGCGGCCGAATGTTATATTATTCCGTAACACTTTCAACCCGTGGCGACCGTCATGTCCTCACCGTTCGATCTGCGCGCCGCGCTCGACCGCCTTGGCGCCACCGGTTCGCTGCTGTGCGCGGTGCATTGCGCGGTGCTGCCGTTGGCCTTGGCGGTGTTGCCCTCGCTGGGCCTGGCGATGTGGTTGGGCGAGGGCGTGGAGCGCACCCTGGTGCTGTTCGTGACCTGCCTGGGCCTGTTCAGCCTGGTGCTTGGCTATCGCCGGCATCGCGTGTGGCAGGCGCTGGGATTGCTCATCCTCGGCTTGCTGGCACTGTGGGCCGGCCTGCTGGTGCCGGCGCTGCATCATGCCGTGGCGCCGCACGCGGCGATCATGACCTTCGGCGGCACCCTGGTGGGCCTGGCCCACCTGCTCAACCTGCGCCTGAACCACGGCCACGTGCACGACGCAAGCTGCGTCCATTGAGCGCACGTGGTAGGCTTGCCGCCCTTGCGCGAGGGCGCCGACCGCGTTGGCCTCGCCAAACCCCGTGCATCGCGCGGGGGTTTTCGCACATACATTCAGGAGTCGATGAGCATGGGTAAGGGTGACCGCAAGACCGCCAAGGGCAAGCGCTACAACGCCAGCTACGGCAATTCGCGCTCGCACAGCGTGAGCAAGGTGGCCGTGGGCGCTGCCGCGCCGGCCGCGAAGAAGTCGGTGGTCAAGGCGCCGGCGGTGAAGAAGGCCGTGGCCAAGAAGACGGTCGCCAAGGCTGGCTGAGCCAGCCACCGGGTGCGACGAAGAACGCGGCGCTTGCGCCGCGTTTTTTTATGTCCGTGTGATCCCTGACCGTCGCCGCCAGGCGGCCGGTGGCGGTCTTGCCGCGGAAGCGGCAGTGGCAGAGCGCTTTCCGATCGCACCAGCGCCGGGCACGCGCCGCCAGTCAGTGCGGGCGTGGCGCGGTGGGGTGGTCGTCGCGATCGTCGTCGTGGTCGCTGCCGGCCAGGTCGGCCACCAGCGAGGTCGGCGTTTCCTCTTCCGCGGGCGGCGTGGGCGCCGGCGGCGGCGCCACCAGCAACAGCTCGGCCAGGCCGCGGTAGATCGGCGTGCGGCAGACCAGCGCCGAAGCGCCGCGGGCGATCAGCACCGTCGCCAGGATCGGCAGCAGCATGTCGCTGCTGTCGGTGAGTTCCAGCGAGATCACCGCCGAGGTCAGCGGTGCCTGGGTGACGCCGGTGAGATAGGCGCACATGCCCAGCAGCACGAAGATGCGCGGGTCCACGCCCGGCATCAGCACGGCCAGGTTGTGGCCCAGCCCGGCGCCGACCGCCAGGGCCGGCGAGAACAGGCCGCCAGGGATGCCGGCGACGTAGGACACCAGGTTCGCCAGCAGCTTCATTAGGCCGAATTCGTGGCCGACGCTGGCGTGCCCCTGCACCAGGCTGCGCGCCTGCTCGTAGCCGGTGCCGAACGCGCCGGTGCCGAAGATCAGGCCCAGCAGCACCAGCGCCAGGCCGCACAGCGCGGCCAGCAGCACCGGCTGGCGCCGGCGCAGCTCGCCCAGCCAGCGCGGCTTGCCGGCGACGGTGAGCAGCACCATGCGCGCGAAGGCGCCGCCGAGCAGGCCGGCGACCACGCCGCACAGCAGGATCGCCAGCCACGCCTTGCCCAGCGGCAGGCCGGCGGTGGCGACCCGGCCGAAGTAGGTGTAGTCGCCGAGCAGGCCCAGCGAAATCACGCCGCCGACGATCACCGCGGTCAGCAAGGTGCCGGAGAAGTGGTGCTCGAAGCGTCCGCTCAGTTCCTCGATGGCGAACACCACGCCGGCCAGCGGTGTGTTGAACGCCGCGGCGATGCCGGCGGCGCCGCCGGCCAGCAGGAAATGGCTGGCCTGGCGCGCATCGCGAAAGCCGAACCAGCGCCCGAACACGTACATCAGGCTGGCGCCGACGTGCACGGTCGGGCCTTCGCGGCCGATCGAGGCGCCGCCGAACAGGGCCATGGTGGTCAGCATCAGCTTGCCCGCGGACACGCGCAGCGACAGATTGGCCTGGCGAAAGCCGTCGTCGGGACGTTCCAGCGCGGCGATCACCTGCGGGATGCCGCTGCCGCGTGTGGGGCGAAGTGCGCCGTTGGTCAGCCAGGCCAGCAGGGCGAACACGCTCGGGGTCAGCAGCAGCGCCCACCACGGCGAATGCCCGATGATCCGCTGGAACAGATGGAAGGCGGCGTCGCTGGCCTTGGCGAAGACGATGGAGACCAGCGCCACCGCCACCGCGCCGCCCCACAGCACGGCGCGCTGCTTCCAGCTCTCCTGCGAGATCAGCGGGCGCAGACGATGGCGCAGGCGCGGCGGTTGCGCGGAATCGGGCGAGTGCATCGGCCTATTGTCGCACGCGTTGCCTTGGCAGGACGCCGGCGCGCCGCGGCCGTTGCCGTGGCGCTCAGCGCAGCGCTGGCGGATCGACGTCGTCGGGCGCGGCAGGGAGACCGAGTAGGTGGTTCAAGCGAGGAATGGACGTCGATCTGCGCCGCCGCATGGCCGACACGCTCAGCCGAACAGCGGCGCCATGGTGCCGGCGGCGGCCGCGCCACCCTCGCGCTGCTCCAGCGCCAGCAGTGCGGCCTTGGTCGGCAGGCCACCACCGAAGCCGGTGAGCGCGCCGTTGGCGCCGATCACCCGATGGCAGGGCAGCACGATCGGCAGCGGGTTGCGCCCGTTGGCGGCGCCCACGGCGCGCACCGCGCGCGGCTGGCCGAGATGCTGCGCCAGTTGCGCGTAGCTCCAGGTCGCGCCGAACGGGATCTCGGCCAGCGCCAGCCACACCCGCTTCTGGAAGTCGGTGCCGTGCGGCGCCAGCGGCAGGTCGAAATGGTCGCGCTCGCCGGCGAAGTAGGCCAGCAGTTGCTCGCGCGCGGCGCGCACCGGCGCCGGATCGTGCACCCAGTCGGCGCGGCCGCGGGCGTCGTAGCGGTTCTCCGGGAACAGGATGTGGCGCACGCCATCGGCGCCGACGGCGACGGTGAGCATGCCGATCGGGGTGTCGAAACGGTCGTAGGACAGCGGGGACGCGGTCATGCGCGGGTCTCCTCGGGAGGATCGTTGGCCAGGTGCCACAGGTGCAGCACCGCGTAGGCGCGCCAGGGGCGCCAGGCCTGCGCGCGCGCCTCGGTGGCGCGTTCGCTCAGGCGTGCGCCGCCTTCGCCGAGCATGCGTTGCAGCACCAGGTCGCCGGCGGGGAAGGCGTCGGGCTGGCCGAGCGCACGCAGGGCGATGTACTGCGCGGTCCAGGCGCCGATGCCGGGCAAGGTGATGGCGTGGGCGACGAAGTCGTCCAGGCGCTGGCCGGCGCGGAAGGACAGGCGGCCGTCCAGCACCGCCTGCGCCAGCGCACGGATCGTCGCCGCCCGCGAGCGCGGCAGGCCGATCGCCTCCAGCGGCGCGTCGCGCAGCGCCTGCGGCGTCGGGAAGGCGCGGTCCAGTCCCGGCGGCTGGCCGGGCCGCGCCGCGCCATGGCGATCGACCAGGCGCGCGGCCAGGGTCGCGGCGCCGGCGACGCTGACCTGTTGGCCGAGCACCGCGCGCACCGCCACTTCGAACCCGTCCCAACCGCCTGGCACACGTAATCCGGGACGCCGGGCGATGGCGCGCGCCAGCAGCGGATCCTCGCCGAGCGTGGCGTGTACCGCGCGCAGGTCGGCATCCAGGTCGAACACCCGGCGTACCCGCCGCACGATGTCGGGAATGGCGCGCGGATCGGCCGCGGCGATGTGCAGGCGCAGTTCGTGGCGCTGCGGATCGGCCTCGACCCGGATGCGGGTGGAGGCCTCGCAGGGGCCGAGCACGCGCTCGTAGCTGGCCTCGCCGATGCGTTCGATGCCGGGGATCGCGCGTTTGCGCAGGAACGCCAGCATCGCCGGGAAGTCCAGCGGCGGCCGGTAGCCCAGGCGCAGCACCAGGTCGCCGCCGGGACTCTCGGTGCGCTGCTTGCGGATCGCAGAGGGCGGCATGCCGCAGCCGTCAAGGAACGCGGCGTTGAAGCGGCGCAGGCTGTTGAAGCCGGCCGCCAGCGCCACCTGGGTGATCGGCAGCGCGGTCTCGGTGAGCAGTTGCTTGGCCAGCAACAGACGCCGGGTGGCGTGCACCGCCGCCGGGGTGGCGCCGAGCTGGGCCACGAACAGGCGCTGCAACTGGCGCGCGCTGATCCCCAGTTCGGTGGCCAGCGTGGCGACGCTGGCGTCTTGCAGCGCGCCCTCGGCGATCAGCGCCAGCGCGCGCCGCACCACCTCTTCGCCCACCTGCTGCTGCGCTTCCGGCGACAGTTCGGGACGGCAGCGCAGGCACGGCCGGTAACCGGCCGCCGCGGCGGCCGCGGCGCTGGGGTAGTAGCGCACGTTGCTGCGCTTGGGCGGCGGTGCCGGGCAGACCGGCCGGCAGTAGATGCCGGTGCTGCGCACCGCAGTGAAGAACACACCGTCGAAGCGCGCATCGCGCGACTGGCGGGCGCGGTCGTAGAGGGCGTGATCGGTGGCGGCGAGGGCAGGCATGGCGCCAGTCTAGTCGGCTCCGGCGCGGCGCACTGGCCGTTTTCGGACAGCTATGCCGTCGCACTCGCGTGGCCGCGACGCCCGCGGTTTAGGCGCAGTTGGGGACGCTCCGCGCTGCGGCACTAGACTAGGTCGGCGGGCGCCTGGCGCCTGCGTTCCGTGTTCGCCGTGGATCCTGCGCTTGGCTGCTTCGTTCAGACTCTGCTGGTTGTCGCTGTGTTGCCTGGGTCTGTTGGCCTGCGGGCAGCAGCCGGCGTCGGCACCGCGCACCGTCGCCGACAGCCCCTCCGCCGACGGCGAGCACATGGTCTCGATCGGCGCGCCGCCGACGCCGCCACCGCACGCGGTCGCGCCCAAGCGCGACCCGCAGGCCTGGGATGAGGCCACCCTGGAGAACGGCGAGGCCTTCGTCAGTTGCGACACCGACTACGCCGCCGAGGCAGGCGACGGCCAGCCGCTGGCCGGGCTGGATCGGCCAGCGGTGGAAGCGGCGCTGGCGCAGTGCCGCGAGCGCGGGCTGATGCGGGTGCGCTATGTCGGCAAGATCAACGCCGGCTTCGCCGAGATGGTGCGGCGCCTGGCCGAGGTGGCCAGGCAGACCGGCATCGGCAAGCGCGTGCTCGACCTCGATTCCAGCGGCGGCCAGGTCGAGGCGGCGATCCGCGCCGGCGATGCGATCGGCGAATCCGGCTGGACCGTGTGGGTGCGCGAAGGTTCGGTCTGCCACAGCGCCTGCGTGTTCGTGCTGGCCGCCGGCGACAACCGGCTGATCTCCGGCAAGGTCGGCATCCACCGGATGATGCGGATCAGCTCCACTGCGACCTCGCGCGCCGAACTCAACCGCGAGTTGCAGGAGGTCTATGGCAACGTCAAGGACTACCTGGAGCGCAACGGTGTGGCGGTGGCGGTGGCCGATCTGATGATGACCGTGCCCAACCGCAGCCTGCGCCTGCTCAGCAGCGACGAACTCAAGCAGTACGGGCTCGACGGCACCAACGCGGTACAGGACGACCTGGAGCGGATCAAGCAGTTGCGCAAGTGCGGCGACGATTTCGTGCGGCGCAAGGATGCGTTCCTGGTCGCCTTCGACCAGGAGTGCAAGACCAAAAAAGACGTGGATCTGGAGAGCCTGACCGCCTGCGGCCAGGCGCTGAAGCAGCGCTTCGGGTTCCCGGACCAGGCCTGTCCGGCGGAAAGTCCGCTGTCGGAGATCGACGTGGCGACGCTGCCGCTGGCCTCGCCCGGCGCCTGAACGGCTGCTGGTGCGCGTGCTGCCCATTCACGTGGCGGGCATGGACGCGGGGCTAGCGTCGCCACATTCCATCCCGGAGCGCGCGCATGGCCGCCGGAACCCGCTTGATGCTGCGGCTGTATCTGCCCCCGGCGTTGCTGGCGTTGGGCGGCTTCGTGATCGCCGAAGTGCTGCTGCACCTCGCCAACGGCCTGCACGCGCCCTGGCTGGCGCGGACCGGCTCGCTGCTGAGTCTGCTCGCCCTGCTGGCGGCGACCGCCTGGGCGCTGTGGGCCAGCTGGCGCGCCTGGCACCGGCAGCGCTACGCCGCCCCGACCGCGGCTGCGGCAGTGGCGAGCGAGACTGCGGTCGTGGCGGGCGAAGAGACGCCGTAGGCCGCTGCGCTGGTCCGCACAGGCCGCGTAGACTGCGGCCCTTGCCACCGCCGCTGCCGAGCGATGTCCTTGTCCATCTCCGTCCCGTTCCGCCTCACGCTCGTCCTGCTGGCGCTCGTCGCTGGCGTCGCTTCCGCGCAGAACGCGCCCCCGGCATCGCCTGCGCCCGCGCCGACGACTGCCCCGCCAGCGGCACCCGCCGCACCTGCTGCCGCGCCCGCTGCGGCACCCAAACCGGCGCCGCGCCATGCCGGCCCCGCCGCGCCAGCGCCTGGACCGCTGGCCAAGCAGGACGCACAGATGGCACAGGCCGGCCTGCGCGCCGCGCAACTTGTGGATGCCGGGCGCACCGGCGAGTTGTGGGACGGCGCCTCGGCGGTGGCGAAGAAGGCGGTGACGCGCGCGGTGTTCGTGCGCGAAATCGACGCCGCGCGTGCGCGGTTGGGTACGCTGCTCGGCCGCGGCGTCGCCAGCGTGGCGCGGGTGCAGTACGCCGCCGGCTCGCAGGTGCCGCCGGGCACCTACGTCAACATCAGCTTCCCCAGCCGCTTCGCCAATGCGCCGCAGCCGGTGCGCGAGCTGGTGTCGTTGCGGCTGGACGAGGACAAGACCTGGCGCCTGGTCGGTTATCACGTCGCCATGCCCGATTGAGCGGCATGCTGCGCGCCATCTTCCCGTTCCCGACGAGGCTCCGATGCCCACCGAAATCCGCATGCTGGCCTGGGCGATCCTGCTCGGGATCGCGCAACTGCTGCTCGCCTCCGCCTTCGTCACCGCACAACGCGGCTTGAAGTGGAACGCCGGCGCGCGCGATGCGCCGCAACCGCCGCCGGCCGGCGTGGCCGGGCGCCTGGATCGCGCGCTGCGCAATTTTTTGGAGACCTTCCCGTTCTTCGCCGCCGCCGCGGTGGCGGTGGCCGCGTTGGGCAGGGGCGATGCGCACACTGCGCTGTCGGCGCAAATCTATCTGTGGGCGCGGGTGGCCTATGTGCCGCTGTACGCGGCCGGCGTGCCGTACGTGCGCAGCCTGGTGTGGGTGGTGTCGCTGTGGGCGATCCTGCAACTGGTGTGGGCGCTGTTCTGAGCGCGGTGTACTGCGACCGATCGTCGCAGCGCTGATCCAGATCAAGGACGCGGTGCGCGGCGGTCGTATCCTGGCCGGGTCCGATCACAGAGTCGCCGCATGCAAGTGGATATCGCCATCGTCGGGGCCGGCCCTGCCGGCCTGTGCTTCGCCCGCTCGCTGGCCGGCAGCGGCCTGTCGCTGGCGCTGATCGAGCCGCAGCCGCGCGCGGCTTTGGCCGAGGCCGCCTTCGATGGCCGCGAAATCGCCCTGACCCATGCCTCGCGGGCGTTGCTGGAACAGCTGGACCTGTGGGCGCGGATCGATCCGCAGGCGATCGCGCCGCTGCGCGATGCGCGGGTGATGAACGGTTCCTCGCCGTTCGCGCTGACCTTCGCTGCGGGCGAGGGCGATCATGGCGACCTGGGCTGGCTCGTGCCCAATCACCTGCTCCGCCGCGCCGCGTTCGCCGCGGTGCAGGACCAGCCCGGCCTGACCCTGCTCGACGGCGTGTCGGTGCAGGCGCTGCGCCGCGATGCGCGCCAGGCGCAGGTGCAGCTCTCCGACGGCCGTAGCGTGGCCGCGCGGCTGGTGGTGGCGGCCGACAGCCGTTTTTCCAGCACGCGGCGCATGAGCGGGATCGGCGCGCAGCTGCGCGATTTCGGCCGCACCATGCTGGTGTGCCGGGTGCGCCACGAACGTCCGCACCATCAAACGGCTTGGGAGTGGTTCGGCTACGGCCGCACCATGGCGCTGCTGCCGCTGCAAGGCAACGAGGCCTCGGCGGTGCTGACCCTGCCGCCGGAGCGCGCGCAGGCGCTGCTGCAGATGGACGAGGCAGCGTTGGGAGCGGAGATCGGCGCCTGCTTCGAGCATCGCCTCGGGGCGATGACGCCGCTGGTGCGGCCGCAGGCGTATCCGCTGGTGGCGGTGTACGCGCAGCGCTTCGTTGCCGAGCGCTATGCCTTGATCGGCGACGCCGCGGTGGGCATGCATCCGGTGACCGCGCACGGCTTCAACTTCGGCCTGCAGAGCCAGGCGCGGCTGGCGCGCGCGCTGCACGACGCGGTCGCGCGCGGCGGCGACATCGCCGCGCCGGCCTTGCTGGCCGGCTACCAGCGCGGACACCGCCTGGCCACGCGGCCGCTGTACGAGGCGACCAATGCGATCGCCGCGCTGTACACCGACGACCGCCTGCCTGCGCGCGCCCTGCGCAGCGCGGCGCTGCGCGTGGCCGACCGGGTGGCGCCGTTCAAGCGTGCGATCGCCGCGCACCTGACCCAGCGCGTGGCGGCGATGGGGCGCTGAGGTTCCGGCAGCGGAGGAGCGACGGGCGGCGCGTGCGCTGTGGTGGTTGTCGCCGGGGCTGAGCCTGTTGTGCGCTTCCTCGTAGGAGCGGCTTCAGCCGCGACCCGGCTTTCCTGGTAAGGCGTGGTCGCGGCTGAAGCCGCTCCTACGAGGGGCGGAGGGCATGCATCTGCGGGCCTGCAACCTCAGGGTGAGCGCGGTTGCGCCGCACCGGCGACGAGCTCGGCGAGGGCGGCTTGCAGGTCGCCGCCGCGCTGCGCCGCTTCGATCGGGGCGATGGCCCACGCGCAGCCGGCGTGGCGCAGGTGCTGGCGCCAGTCGCCGGGCCAGGCCTCCAGTTCGTCCAGCGCCAGGTGGATGGAGCCGCCGCGCTCGGCATGCCCGCCGCAGATGGACTGGCCGAGACAGAACGGACGCGCCGCGTCCGGATCGAGCTGCACGATGTACACGTCGTGGCGCGCATGTTCCGCGGACGGCGCGATGTTGCGGGCGCCGAGTTCGATCAGCATCGTTCGGCAGCCCGCGTTGCCCGCCACCGTAGGCCGTTGCGTGGCAGGTCGGGCGCACCGAGGGCGGTCACAGCTTGCCGAGCACCTGCACCTGCACATCGCCCAGTTGCACCACCTGGCCCGCGCGCACCTTGCAGGCCTTGCGCAGTTCGACCTCGCCGTCCACGCGCACCTGGCCTTCGCTGATCACGGCCTTGGCCGCGCCGCCGCTGTCGCACAGGCCGGTCAGTTTCAACAGGTGCTTGAGTTCCACATAGTCGCTTTCTAGCTGGAGATCGATGGTCTGCATTGGGGGCTTGCTCGGAAATCGGCGCCCATTGTCGGTCATTCGCGGACAAAACGCCCGACGTGTCGCTGACCGCAGGCTGCTGCCGCCGCGGCGGGCCGCTGCGTTGGGCCTTGTGGACACCGCGCCAAGGCCGTCCTCCGGGCAGTGCGGAGCGGGTCACGCCTGAACGGTGCCCTTCACCTGCTTTCGACATGCGGCCCGTCAGGGCGCACAATAGGGGCTTCTTTGCGCCTGCCGGTTCTCTGCGGCGCCCCCGGAGTCTCCCATGTCCCAAGATACCCCCGCGCCGCTGCTGTTCGCAGATCTCGGCCTCTCCCCTGCTGTGATGAAGGCGGTCGCCGACGTCGGCTACGAGTCGCCGTCGCCGATCCAGGCCGCCACCATCCCGGCGCTGCTGACCGGCCGCGACCTGCTCGGCCAGGCGCAGACCGGCACCGGCAAGACCGCCGCGTTCGCGCTGCCGATCCTGTCGCGGCTGGATTTCGCCCAGCGCAAGCCGCAGGCGCTGGTGCTGGCCCCCACCCGCGAACTGGCGATCCAGGTGGCCGAGGCGTTCCATCGCTATGCCGCGGCGATCCCCGGCTTCCAGGTGCTGCCGGTGTACGGCGGCCAGCCGTACGTGCAGCAGCTGTCGGCGCTCAAGCGCGGCGTGCACGTGGTGGTGGGTACCCCGGGGCGGGTGATCGATCACCTGGACCGCGGCACCCTGGACCTGTCCGAACTGAAGACGCTGGTGCTCGACGAAGCGGACGAAATGCTGCGCATGGGCTTCATCGACGACGTCGAGGCGGTGCTGAAGAAGCTGCCGGAATCGCGCCAGGTGGCGCTGTTCTCGGCGACCATGCCGCCGGCGATCAAGCGCATCGCGCAGACCTATCTGAACGACCCGGCCGAGGTGATCATCGCCTCCAAGACCACCACCTCGGCCAACATCCGCCAGCGCTACTGGGCGGTGAGCGGGCTGCACAAGCTCGACGCGCTGACCCGGATCCTGGAGGTCGAGCCGTTCGACGCGATGATCATCTTCGCCCGTACCAAGGCTGGCACCGACGAGCTGGCGCAGAAGCTGCAGGCGCGCGGCCTGGCCGCGGCGGCGATCAACGGCGACATCCAGCAGGCGCAGCGCGAGCGGGTGATCCAGCAGCTCAAGGACGGCAAGCTCGACGTCCTGGTCGCCACCGACGTGGCCGCGCGCGGCCTGGACGTGGAGCGGATCAGCCACGTGCTGAACTACGACATCCCGTACGACACCGAAAGCTACGTGCACCGCATCGGCCGCACCGGCCGGGCCGGGCGCAGCGGCGAGGCGATCCTGTTCGTCAGCCCGCGCGAGCGCGGCATGCTGCGCGCGATCGAGCGCGCCACCCGCCAGCCGATCGAGGAAATGCAGCTGCCGAGCGTCGACGCGGTCAACGACCAGCGCGTGAGCCGCTTCATGGAGAAGATCAGCGAGACCATCGCCGGCGGCGGCATCGACATGTACCGCGACCTGCTGCAGAAGTTCGAGGCCGAGAAGAACGTGCCGATGGTGGAAGTGGCCGCGGCGCTGGCGCGTCTGCTGCAGGGCGAGACGCCGCTGCTGCTGGCCCCGGACCGTCCGCGCCCGCCGCAGGGCGAGCGCTTCGAGCGGCGCGAGCGGCCCGAGCGTGGCGAGCGCCCCGAGCGCCCCCGCTTCGAGCCGAAGTTCGAGCGCGAACCGCGTGCGCCGCGCCGCGACGATGGCGAGCGGCCCGCGCGTCCGGCGCCGGCTGCGCGCGGCGAGGATTTCGACTACCACCGCGACGTCGGCAGCTTCGAGGCACCGCGCCGCGACAAGGCGCCGAAAGCGCCGCGCGGCGCGCCGGAAGTGGGCATGGAGACCTACCGCATCGAGGTCGGCCACCAGCACGGGGTCAAGCCGGCCAACATCGTCGGCGCGATCGCCAACGAGGCTGGGCTGGAGAGCAAGTACATCGGCCGCATCGACATCCACGACGACCATTCGGTGCTGGACCTGCCGGCAGACATGCCGCGCGAGTTGCTGACGCACCTGAAGAAGGTCTGGGTGTCCGGCCAGCAACTGCAGATGCGCAAGCTCGACGGCGACGATGCCGGCGGCGCACCGTTCAAGCCGAAGTTCGCCCGTACCGGCAAGCCCGGCGGCAAGCCCAACGCCGCCGGCCCGCGCCCGGCCGGCCGCTTCGCCGCCGACCGCCCGCCGCGCAAGGGGCCGCCGAAGCGCTGAGAGGCTGGGAACAGGGAGTAGGGAATCGGGAATGGGGGGGCTTCCCCGCTGCCGATACCTGCCTTCTTTTCCGAAGCTAGCCATTGGCCAAGCTGGCAGCAGCCCGCTGTTGCCATTCCCCATTCCCGTTTCCCCATTCCCAGCTCATGTCAGTCCGCCTCAACAAGCACATCGCCGAGACCGGGTTTTGCTCGCGCCGCGAGGCCGATCGGCTGATCGCCGCGCGCCGTGTGACCGTCAACGGCCAGCCGGGCGGGGTCGGTTCGGTGGTGGGCGAGGGCGACGAGGTCAAGGTCGACGGACAGCCGCTGCGCGCGCGGGCCAAGGCCAAGAGCGGGCGCCGCCACGTCTATATCGCGCTGAACAAGCCGGTCGGGGTGACCTGTACCACCGAGAGCGCGGTCAAGGGCAACATCGTCGACTTCGTCGGCCACGAGCAGCGCATCTTCCCGATCGGGCGCCTGGACAAGGAGTCCGAGGGGCTGATCCTGATGACCAGCAACGGCGACATCGTTAACGAGATCCTGCGCGCCGAGAACCGCCACCAGAAGGAATATCTGGTGGCGGTGAACAAGCCGGTCACCGACGAATTCCTGCGCGGCATGGCGCGCGGGGTGCGCGTGCACGACCAGATGACCCTGCCGTGCCGCACCGCGCGCATCGCCAAGTTCGGCTTTCGCATCGTGTTGGAGCAGGGCCTCAACCGGCAGATCCGCTTGATGGCCGCCGCGTTCGACTACCGGGTCACCCAGTTGCGCCGCGTGCGTATCGACAACATCAAGCTCGGCGCGCTGAAGCCGGGCCAATGGCGCAATCTCACCGAGCAGGAACTGCGCGGCCTGCTGCCGCAGCGGCAGGAGTGGTAACCGCGTCCCGGTACCGGCGGCCGGCCGCCGCCGCGCGGGCTGGCGGCACGGGCGCCGTACCTGCCGGGGCTGGCGTCCGCCACGGATTTGGCCATACTGCGCAACGCCAACCGTCGCTTCCACCGGGTACTCCGTGATCAAGCCTCGCAAGCCCGCCAACGAAGCCGCACGCCTGCAGGCGCTGCATGCGTTGCAGATCCTCGATACCGAACCGGAAGCGTCCTACGACGATCTGGTCGGCATCGCCGCCAAGCTGTGCGACACGCCCTCGGCGCTGATCTCGCTGGTGGACGCCGAACGCCAATGGCTGAAGGCGCAGCGCAACGTCTGCCTGTTGAGCAATGCGCGCGACGAGTCGTTCTGCGGGCACACCATCCTGACCCCGGAGCAGGTCATGGTGGTCGCCGACGCCACCGCCGATGCGCGCTTCCAGCACAATCCGCTGGTCACCGAGGGCGGGGTGCGGTTCTACGCCGGCGCGCCGCTGCTGACCCGCGAGGGCCTGCCGGTCGGCACGGTGTGCGTGCTCGACAATCGTCCGCGCACCCTGGAGCCGGAACAACTGGCGGCATTGCAGGCGCTGTCGCGGCAGGTGATGCAACTGATCGAACTGCGCCGCAGCAGCCATGCGCTGGCGCTGCAGCTGCGCGAACGCGCCTGGTACGAGCAACAGCTGCTGCAGTACCAGGAGTCGCTGGAATCGCTCAACGCCGAGTTGCTGGAGCAGGCACGCACCGATCCGCTGACCGGCCTGCTCAATCGCCGTGCCTTCGCCACCGCGTTGATGATCCACGCCGAGGCGGCGCAGCCGGGTTCGGCGCCGCTGAGCGTGGCGATCTTGGATCTGGACTACTTCAAGAGCGTCAACGACCTGCACGGCCACGACAAGGGCGACGAGGCGCTGTTGGCGCTGGCCGACATGCTGCGCGCGCGCCTGCCGCCGGACAGCGTCGTGGCGCGTTACGGCGGCGGCGAATTCGCGCTGTTGCTGCCCGGTATGGATGCGGTACAGGCCATGCGCACCTGCGAGCGCCTGCGCCAGGACACCAGCCTGCTGCAACTCGGCATCCCGCTGACCGCCAGCATCGGCGTGGCCACGCTGCAGGACCACGAGAGCGCCGAAGACCTGCTCAAGCGTGCCGACCAGGGCCTGTTCCAGGCCAAGCGTGCCGGCCGTGATTGCGTGTCGCTGGCGGCGTAGGCACGCCACCTCGCGAACTCGGACGAAGCAAGACGCCTTCGCGCCGTACCCTCACCCCGACCCCTCTCCCGGGGGGAGAGGGGCTACTTCCCGAGCATGCCGCGCCCTTCGCGCTGGCCTGCGGTGATGCCGCAACTGCACGGGGCGGGGCCAATCCCGACTCCCCGATCCCCAATCCCGGAGTGAACGCCCCAGCGCTCACTCCACCACGTTCTTCGCCTCGCAGGTCGCCAGCAGTTCCGGGTGCTGGACCGGCCGCGTGCGGGTCAGCAGCGGATGCAGGAACACCGCGCCCAGGATCACCGCCACGCCGAGGTAGAACAGCCCGGTGAGCTGGCGTTGCTCGTCCAGCAGCACGATCGCGAACACGATCGCGTAGACCGGTTCCAGGTTGGTGACCAGTTGCACCGCATAGGCGCTGAGCCGGCGCAGCGCGACCAGGGCCAGGGCGAACGGCAGCAGCGTGCACAGCAGCGCCAGCGCCAGCAGCAGCGCGGTGTCGTGCAGGCTGGGCAGCACCAGCAAGGGCCCGCTCAGCGCCGGCAGCACGAATGGCAGCAATGGTGCCAGCGCGGTCAGGGTTAGGGTGCCGGCGCCCAGTTCCAGCGCGGTCACGGTCAGCGGATCGGCATGGTCGACCAGGCGCTTGTTGAGCGAGCCGAACGCCGCCACCAGCAACGCCGACACCGCGCCGACCGCTACGCCGGCGCGCATGCCGTGCGGTACCCCGCCGACCACCAGCGCCACGCCGGGCAGCACCGCCAGGCCGAAGGCCAGTTCGCTGGGGCGGAATGGCCGCTTCGCCACCCAAGGTTCGATCACTGCGGTGAACACCGGCGCCAGCGCGATGCAGGTCGCCGCCACCGAGGCATTGGCCAGCTTGATCGCGCCGTAGAACGTGAGCCAGTGCAGGCCGACCAGGGCGCCGACGATGGCATAGCCCAGCGCCAGTTTCGGCGTCAGCGCCGCCAGTCCGCGCCACACTCGCGGCAGCAGCGCCAGCGCCGCCACCACCATCAGCATGCGCCACCACACCAGCGGCAGCGCGGGCAGGGTGATCAGCTTGCCGAGAATAGCGGTGATCCCCCACAGCAGGACGCAGAAATGGATTTGCAGCTGGGCTTTGGTGGCGGGGTGCATCGGCATCCGCGTATTGTCGCGCAAAGCGCGCCGCGACGGTCGCGGATCGGCACGCGGGTCAGGCGTCTGGCGCCGGTGGCGATCCGGCCCGCGCCATCCTGCGCGCATACGCGGCGGTGAGCGGCGGCACCAGCAGTGCCGTCACCACCACCGAGGTCGCCACCAGCGCGGTCGCGGCCGGCGCAGTGGCCCGGAACTGCGGCGCCACCGCGGCCACCAGTGCGGGCGTGGCCACCGCCGCGCCAGCGGTACTGGAGGCGGCGAGGCCGGCGCTGCCGTTGCCGCCGGCCAGCCAGCGATCGGCCAGCAGCAGCGGGATCCCGGTCGCCACGATCACCCCCAGGCCGAGTGCGATCCCGGCCACGCCGGCATGGGCGACCATGCGCAGGTCCAGGGTGTTGCCAAGGGCGAAGGCGAAGAACGGGATCAGTGCCGGCACCGCCCGCGCGAACAGCGCGCGCAGCGCGGGGTCCAGGTTGCCGAGCGCGAAACCGGCCAGCAGCGGCAGCACCGCGCCCAGCAGAAGGCGTGGCTCGAAGCTGGCGACGCCGGCAGTGCCGAGGATCAGCATGGTCACCAGCGGCCCGGATTCCAGCGACATCAGCGCCATCGCCCCGGCCTCGCCGCGGCGGCCGTACTGCTGCATCAGCGCGGCGAACAGGCCGGCGTTGGTCATGTCCATCGCCGCGACCAGCGCCAGCACCGACATGCCACTCCACAGGCCGGCGACGATGCCGCCTGGCGGCAACAGGCGCGCGGCAATCACCGCGGTCAGCCACGCCACCGCGATCTTGGTCAGCACCAGCACGCCGGAGGCGCGCAGCACGCGGCCGCCGCTGCGCAGCCGGATCGAGGCGCCCAGGCAGAAGCACCACACCGCCAGGATCGGCACCAACCCGCCGATCAGGCCCTGGGTGAACGAGCCGAACCAGGCGCCGGCCTGCGGCCACAGCGTGTGGCAGAGGGCGCCGAGCAGCAGCGGTGCCAGCATCATGCCGCCGGGAAGACGTTCGAGCGTGTGCTTGATGCGCATCGAGGGCTCCGCGTGTGGAGGCGCGGCGCGCGGCCGCGGCCCGGCGACGGCGCCGGACGGGCGGTGTTGTACCGCAGCGCGGCGACCGGCGGGTGTCGCCGGGCGTGCGCGCGCGAGGCTCGGTTCAGTCGTGTTGCGGCCGTGGCGTCGCCGGTCGCGCTTGCGCCGTGCGCCACGTCGCGTGGGCGCGGCCGAACGCGTCACGCCTGTGCGGCGGACCCCAGCAGCTTCAGCAAGGCCATCGCCGCGGCGGGATTGTGTTCCTTGGCGGCGCTGATGAAGTAGACGAAGACCTCGCGCGGCGTGGTCTTGGCCACCGTCGTATCCGCGTGCGGCAGCGCCTGCGGATCCTCGCCGCGGCGCCAGGCTTGCGCGTGCGCGGCCCAGGCCTGCAGTTCCTTGGGCGGGTAGCCATGGGCGAGGTCGGCGCGGCTGCGCATCAGCCGTGCATAGACGAAGTCGGTACTCAGGTCGGCGAAGGAGGGGAATTCGGGCGAATCGGTGAACACCGTGGCCACGCCGTGCCGCCGGGTCAGGTGCAGCAGTTCCGGACCGACGCAAGCCGGATCGCGCACTTCAAGCACGTGGCGCAGCCGGTGTCCGCCGACCTTGCGCGGCAGCAGGTCGAGGAACGCGGCCAGGTCGTCCAGGTCCAGGCGATAGCCGTGTTCGAATTGCCACAGCAGCGGGCCGAGGCGGTCGCCGAGGCTGGCGATGCCGCCGACGAAGTCCTCGATCTGCGTGCCGGCGCCGGCCAGCCGCCGCAAGGCGGTGATGCGCTTGGGCGCCTTGGCCGAGAACAGGAAGCCCGGCGGCGTCTCGTCGCGCCAGCGCGCATAGGTCTCCGGCTTCTGCGCGCCGTAGTAGGTGCCGTTGATCTCGATGCTGGTGACGTGGCGGCTGGCGTATTCCAGCTCGCGTCGCTGCACCAGGCCCTGCGGATAGAACATGCCGCCACGCCATGGCGCGTAGGTCCAGCCGCCGATGCCGACGCGGATGCCCTCCGGCGTGGCCGGGGCGGAGTCGAAGAGGTCGTTCATGCGGGCGTGTCCGGCTGCGGGCGGGGGGCGATTGTGCCGCAGCGTGGCGTTGCGGGGTGTCGTCGCGGGACGCAGGGGCTGGGCGCGTCATGACGGCGGCGATGGCCTGTATGAGGGGCGAGGCGTGCGCGCTGGCGTGTGGTGTCCTGCGCGGACGAAGATGGGACGTGGTTGTGGCGTTGCGCTGCCCGGTTTTTCGACGTGGGCCGTAGCGCAGGCACCGGTCGGAGCGGCAGCCGCCACGACGGCGCTCGCCGCCGTCCTTGTGGGCCTGCCGCAAGTGCCTGGCAGGCTCTACACTCGCCAGGTGCGCGCGCGGTAACGTGCGGCTTCGGTTTCCCTTCTTCAGGAGCGACGCAGTTGAAGAGCATCTCGATGGGCTGCGGCCTGTTGCTGGCGATGAGCGCCACCGTGCAGGCGCAGGCGCCGGCCCCCACCGCGGTTCCCGCACCGGCGCCGGCCGCATTGCCGCCGGGGCTGCAGGATCTGGACGCGCAGGTGGAGCGCGTGCGCAAGCAGTTCGACGTGCCGGGCATCGCCATCGCCATCGTCAAGGACGGGCAGGTGGTGCTGGAGCGCGGCTATGGCGTGCGCGAACTCGGCAAGCCGGAACCGGTGGATGCGCAGACCCTGTTCGCCATCGCCTCCAACACCAAGGCCTTCACCGCCGCGGCGCTGTCGATCCTGGCCGACGAGGGCAAGCTCAAGCTGGAGGACCGGGTGGTGGATCACCTGCCGTGGTTCCAGATGTCCGATGCCTACGTCACCCGCGAGATGCGCGTGCGCGACCTGCTCAGCCACCGCAGCGGCCTGAGCCTGGGGGCGGGTGACCTGCTGTTCTGGCCGGCCACCAGTTACAGCAACGAGGAAGTGGTGCGGCGCCTGGCGCACGTGCCGCTGAAGGGCGGTTTCCGCGACCGCTACGCCTACGACAACATTCTGTACGCAGTGGCGCAGAAGCTGATCGAGCAGGTGTCCGGGCAGAGCTACGCCGAGTTCGTGCGCCAGCGCATCTTCGTGCCGGTGGGCATGACCGGCGCACGCATCAACAGCGACCATCTTCAGCCGGGCGATGCAACTGCGGTCGGCCATGCGAAGTTCGATTTCCGCGAGCTGCGCACGGTGGCGCCGCTGACCTGGTCCAACAATTCCGGCGCCGGCGGCATCTACGCCAACGTGCACGACATGGCCAAGTGGATGCAGGTGCAGCTCGACGGCGGCCGCCTGCCGGCGGCCGACAGCCAGACGCGGCAGTTGTTCAGTGCGCAGCGCCAGCAGGAGATGTGGCAGATGATCACGCCGATCGCGATCTCCGAGCCGAGCGTGCCGGAATTGCTGCCGGCCAGGCCCAACTTCGCCGGTTACGGCGAGGGCTGGAGCCTGAGCGACTACCGCGGCGCCAAGCTGGTCTGGCACACCGGCGGCTGGCCGGGCATGGTCTCGCGGCTGACCCTGGTGCCGGAGCGCAAGCTCGGTGTGATCGTGCTGACCAACCAGGAAGTCGGCGCCGCCTTCAACGCGATCACCCTGCGCGTGCTGGACGCCTACCTGGGCGCGCCGGCGACCGACTGGACCGCCGCCTACGCCAAGGCCGTGGCCAAGGCCGACGCCAACGCCGACGAGGACTGGGCCAAGCACGTCGCGGCCCGGGACGCCAAGTCCACCCCGTCGCTGCCGCTGTCCGGCTATGCCGGCACCTACCGCGACCCGTGGTACGGCGACGTGGTGGTGCGCCAGCAGGGCAAGCGCCTGGAACTGCAGTTCAGCAAGACCGCGCAACTGGTCGGCACCCTGGAGCACTGGCAGCACGACACCTTCATCGTCCGCTGGCGCGACCGCTCGCTCAACGCCGACGCCTTCATCAATTTCGCGCTCACGCCCGACAGCAAGGTGCGCGAGGCGCGCATGCAGGCGATCTCGCCGCTGACCGATTTCAGCTTCGATTTCCAGGATCTGGTGCTGACGCCAGAGTGAAGGCCGGGATTGGGGAGTGGGGATTCGGGATTCGTAGGAGCGGCTTCAGCCGCGACCGGGCTTTACCGAGAAGGCCCGGTCGCGGCTGAAGCCGCTCCTACAGGTGGATGAAGCGCGCAGGGAGCCGCTTTTGCGAATCCCCAATCCCGAATCCCCAATCCCAGCGTCACGGTCCGTGACGCCAGATACGCTACCCTGACGCCCCTTTTCAGGCATGACGTGGCGATGTTCCGCTGGTTCGAGTCCCTGATCGAGGTCTTCCCGAAGATCGAGACGCAGATGCCGCCGCGTGGGGTGGTGCGCTTCTATCTGCATTACCTGCGTCCGCTGTGGCCGCTGCTGCTGGCCACGCTGCTGGCCGGTCTGGCGCTGGCGCTGGTGGAAGTGGCGATGTTCGACTTCCTCGGCCGCATCGTCGACATGGTCGCCGAGCAGCCGGGGCCGGACTTCTTCCAGCGCCATGCCGGCGAGCTGCTGTGGATGGCCTTCATCGTGCTGGTGGCGCGGCCGCTGTTTGTGGCCCTGCACAACCTGCTGGTGAACCAGGCGATCGTGCCTGGCCTGAGCAACCGCGCGCGCTGGCTGATGCACAACTACGTGGTGCGGCAGAGTCTGGGCTTCTTCCAGAACGATTTCGCCGGGCGCATCGCCAACCGGGTGATGCAGACCGGCACCTCGCTGCGCGAGTCGGCGGTGCAGATGGTCGATGCGCTCTGGTACATCGTGGTCTATACCGGCAGCGCGCTGTACCTGTTCGCGCAGGCCGATCCCTGGCTGATGGCGCCGCTGCTGGTGTGGGTGCTGGTCTACGTGGGGCTGATGGTCTACTTCGTGCCGCGGATGAAGCAGCGCGCCTGGATCGCCTCGGACGCGCGCTCCAAGGCGATGGGCCGCATCGTCGACGGCTACACCAACATCGCCACGCTCAAGCTGTTCTCGCACGCCGGGCGCGAGCAGGCCTACGTGCGCGAGGCGATCGACGAGCTGGCGGTCAAGCACCGCGGGCAGACCCGCATGACCACGGCGATGGACAGCGCCATCGCCATCGTCAACGGCTTCCTGATCGCGGTGACCTGCGGGCTGGCGCTGTGGCTGTGGAGCCGCGGCCAGATCAGCGTCGGCGCGATCACCCTGGCCACCGGCCTGGTGATCCGCATCCACAACATGTCCGGCTGGATCATGTGGACCGTCAACGGCATCTTCGAGGACATCGGCGCGGTGCAGGACGGCATGGAGACCATCGCGCAGCCGGCGCAGGTGCAGGACCGCGCCGACGCGGTGCCGCTGCGCGTGGAGCGGGGCGAGGTGCGCTTCGAGCACATCCACTTCCACTACGGCAAGCGCGGCGGGGTCATCGCCGGGCTCGACCTGCAGGTGCGCGCGGGCGAGAAGATCGGCCTGGTCGGGCCATCCGGTGCCGGCAAGTCGACCCTGGTCAACGTGCTGCTGCGGCTGTACGACCTGGAGCAGGGCCGCATCCTGATCGACGGGCAGGACATCGCCGGCGTCACCCAGGAGAGCCTGCGCCAGCAGATCGGCCTGGTCACCCAGGACACTTCGCTGCTGCATCGCTCGATCCGCGACAACCTGCTGTACGGCCGCCCCGATGCCAGCGAGGCGCAATTGCGCGCCGCCGTGGCCAAGGCGCGCGCCGACGAGTTCATCGAGCAGTTGCAGGACGGCGAGGGCCAGCGCGGCTACGACGCGCAGGTGGGCGAGCGCGGGGTCAAGCTGTCCGGCGGCCAGCGCCAGCGCATCGCCATCGCCCGCGTGCTGCTCAAGGACGCGCCGATCCTGATCCTGGACGAGGCCACCTCGGCGCTGGATTCGGAAGTGGAGGCGGCGATCCAGGACAGCCTGGACGAACTGATGGCGGGCAAGACGGTGATCGCGATCGCCCACCGGCTCTCGACCATCGCGCGGATGGATCGGCTGGTGGTGATGGACCGCGGCGCCATCGTCGAGACCGGCACCCACGCCGAGCTGGTCGCCCGCGGCGGCCTGTACGCGCGGCTGTGGGCGCGCCAGACCGGCGGCTTCGTCGCGGCGGACTGAAGACGGCGCCGCGCCAGGCGGCTGCGGCGCAGCGGGGCAGGGCGCGCCTGGCGGCGCTCCCGGCGGGCGGCGAGACGCCGTGCCTGGCCCAGGGGCGGCGCCCGCCGCCCGGCAATGCGACAATGTGCGGCTTACCGACGTTCGCCAGACCATGTCCCGATTGCAGTTCCAGCTCTACACCACCGACGGCGCCGCCCGTCGCGGCCGCCTGACCTTCCCGCGCGGGACGGTCGAGACCCCCGCGTTCATGCCGGTGGGCACCTACGGCTCGGTCAAGGGCGTGCTGCCCGAGCAGATCAAGGCGCTGGGCGCGCAGATCATCCTCGGCAACACCTTCCACCTGTACCTGCGTCCGGGCCTGGATGTGATCGGCGACCATGGCGGCCTGCACGGCTTTGCCCGCTGGGACGGGCCGATCCTCACCGATTCCGGCGGTTTCCAGGTGTTCTCGCTGGCGCACCGGCGCAAGATCAGCGAGCAGGGCGTCACCTTCGCCTCGCCGACCGACGGCGCCAAGGTGTTCCTGGGGCCGGAGGAGAGCATGAAGATCCAGCGGGTGCTCGATTCGGACATCGTGATGATCTTCGACGAGTGCACCCCATACCCGGCCACCGAGGACGTGGCGCGGCGCTCGATGGAACTGAGCCTGCGCTGGGCGCAGCGCTCGCGCGACGCGCACGACGCGCTGGGCAACGATGCGGCGCTGTTCGGCATCGTCCAGGGCGGCGTGCATGCGGACCTGCGCAGCCGCTCGATCGAGGGGCTGCAGGCGATCGGCTTCGACGGCTACGCGATCGGCGGCCTGGCGGTGGGCGAGCGGGAGCACGAGCGCAACGCGATGCTCGAGCACCTGCATCCGCGCCTGCCCGGCGACCGCCCGCGCTACCTGATGGGCGTGGGCCGGCCGGAGGACCTGGTCGAGGGCGTGGCCCGCGGCGTGGACATGTTCGACTGCGTGATGCCGACCCGCAACGCGCGCAACGGCCACTATTTCACCTCGTTCGGCACGGTGCGCATCCGCAACGCCAAGTATGAGCGCGACCTCGACCCGATCGAGCCGGGCTGCGGCTGCCACGCCTGCAGCAGCGGCTATACCCGCGCCTACCTGCGCCACCTGGACCGCTGCAACGAGATGCTGGCGCCGATGCTCGGCACCCTGCACAACCTCTGGTACTACCAGAAGCTGATGGCCGACATGCGCGCGGCGATCGCCGCGGGAACCTTTGCCCAGTTCCGGCGGTCCTTCTATGCGGCGCGCGGCGTCGAAGCCACGCCACTCCCCTCGGAGCAAGGCTGAAGCCCCTCTCCCATTGGGAGAGGGGTTGGGGGTGAGGGTCCGGGCGCAGCCTCGTGCAGTCCAAGTGACACGAGGGTCCGGGCGCAGCCTCATGCAGTCGAAAGGACGCGAGGCTTCGCCCGTCCCCTCATCCGCCGCTGCGCGGCACCTTCCCCCGAGAAGGGGGCCGTGGGTCCCGAAGGGAGAAGGGAGGGGCGTCGCGGCCGTTCCGGGGGCAAGGGGAAGATCGTGGCATAATCGGCGGCTGCTTGCCGCCTCAAGGCAAACCAGCGGTCCGTGCCCCCCCAGGGCGGCGGGCTGCCCAAACCATAGGACGCACCCGATGAATCCGCTCGATTTCCTGATCCCCGTCGCCCAGGCCCAGACCGCCGGCGGCACCGCCCCAGCCGGTGGCGGCCTGCAGATGTTCCTGCTGCCCATCATCCTGATCGCGGTGATGTATTTCGTGATGATCCGGCCGCAGATGAAGCGCCAGAAGGAACACAAGTCGATGCTGGACAAGCTCGGCCGTGGCGACGAGGTCATCACCTCCGGCGGCGTGGCCGGCGTGGTCACCGACATCGGCGACAACTTCATCACCATCGAAGTGGCCGACAACGTGCGCATCCGCGTGCAGAAGGGCGCCGTCGGCAATGTCCTGCCGAAGGGCACGCTGAAGTCCGCCTGATCCATTTCTCCTACTGCTAGGCGCGACGCCGGCGTGGCGTCGTGCGGGGTCCCGCAATGCTCGAGTTTCCGCGCTGGAAGTATGTCCTCATCCTGATCGTGCTGGCGTTGAGCGCGTTGTACGCGCTGCCCAACGTGTACCAGAAGGATCCGTCGGTCCAGATCACCGCCAGCCGTGGCGGCAAGATCGACGACGCCCTGCGCGAGCGTGTTCTCGCCGACCTCAAGACGGCCGGGATCACCCCGAAGCGGGTCGACAAGGAAGGCGACAGCCTGATGGTGCGCCTGCCGAATCTGCAGGCGCAGACCCGTGCCAACGACGTGCTGCGCCAGCAGGCGGGCGAGAACTACACGGTGGCGCTGAACCTGGCCTCGACCGTGCCGGACTGGCTGTCGCGGCTGGGCGGCAAGCCGATGGTGCTGGGCCTTGACCTGGTCGGCGGCGTGCACTTCGCGCTGCAGGTCGACCAGAAGGCGGCGCTGGAAAAGCGCCTGGACGCCTTCGCCGAGGACATCCGCACCACCTTGCGCGACGGCCGTCTGGCCTACCGTTCGGTCGAGCGCCGTCCGGACAACAGCATCCAGGTCAGCCTGGGCGAGGGCGTCGACGCCAGCGCCGCGCGCGCCGCCATCGCCAAGGCGCAGCCGACCCTGAGCTACGCGGTGTCCGGGCAGACCATCACCGTCACCGTGCCGGAGGCGGAGCTGAAGCAGATCGCCGCCGGCGCCATCGAGCAGAACCTCACCACGCTGCGTAACCGCGTCAACCAGCTGGGCGTGGCCGAGCCGATCATCCAGCGCCAGGGCGACGACCGCATCGTGGTCGAGCTGCCGGGCGTGCAGGACACCGCCGAGGCCAAGCGCATGATCGGCGCCACCGCCACGCTGGAGTTCCGCGGCGTGGTCGACGGCAATGCCGAGGACGCGGTGCGCAGCGGCAACATCCCGCCCGACGCCAAGGTCTACCGCCTGCGCGACAGCGGCGCCCCGGTGCTGCTGAGCAAGCGCGTGCTGGTGTCCGGCGACCAGATGGTCAACGCCACCGTCAGCACCGACCAGAACGGCATGCCGGCCGTGGCGGTGACGCTCAACAACGCCGCCGGCCAGCGCATGTTCGACTACACCAGCGCCAATACCGGCAAGCTGATGTCGGTGGTCTACATCGAGCGCATCCCCACCGTGACCATGGTCGACGGCAAGGAAGTGCGCAGCGTGCGCGTCAACGAGGAGGCGCTGGCGCCGACCCGCATCGCCGGCGTGTTCGGCAAGAACTTCCAGACCACCGGCCTGGAGAAGACCGAGGCCGAGAACCTGGCCAAGCTGCTGCGCGCCGGTTCGCTGGCCGCGCCGATGGACTTCGTCGAGGAATACGTGATCGGCCCGAGTCTGGGCGCGGAAAACGTGGAGCGCGGCATCACCGCGGTGGTCTACGCGTTCCTGTTCACCCTGGTGTTCTTCAGCGTGTACTACCGCATGTTCGGCCTGATCACCTCGGTCGCGCTGCTGATGAACCTGCTGATCGTGGTCTCGGTGATGTCGCTGTTCGGCGCCACCATGACCCTGCCGGGTTTCGCCGGCCTGGCGCTGTCGGTGGGCCTATCGGTGGACGCCAACGTGCTGATCAACGAGCGTATCCGCGAAGAGTTGCGCCTGGGCGTGCCGCCCAAGTCGGCGATCGCGGCCGGTTACGAGAAGGCCGGCGGCACCATCCTCGACGCCAACCTCACCGGTCTGATCGTCGGCGTGGCGCTGTACGCGTTCGGCACCGGTCCGCTGAAGGGCTTCGCGCTGACCATGATCATCGGCATCTTCGCCTCGATGTTCACCGCGATCACCGTGTCGCGCGCGCTGGCGGTGCTGATCTACGGCCGTCGCAAGAAGATCAAGTCCGTGGCGATCTGAGCCACGCACGCCACCTTCCGCACGTCTCCGCGCCGGCAGGCGCGGGGTCCAAAAAATCGCAGAGCGGTCTCCAATGAAAATCTTCCCGCTTCACCTGATCCCCAACGACACCAAGATCGACTTCATGCGCTGGCGGCACCCGACCCTGGTGCTGATGCTGGTCCTGGCGCTGGCCTCGTTCGCGGTGATCTTCGCCAAGGGCTTCAACTACGCGCTGGAGTTCACCGGCGGCGCACTGGTGCAGACCAGCTTCCAGAAGCCGGTCGACGTGGACCAGGTGCGCGAGCAGCTGGCCAAGGCCGGCTTCGAGAACGCGCAGGTGCAGAACGTCGGCAGCGGCAACGAGGTGGTGATCCGCCTGCAGCCGCAGGGCGAGCACAACAACGAGGACATCACCAAGAACCTCGCCGAGCAGGTGCGCAAGGCGGTGAGCACGCCGCAGAACCCGGCCACGGTCAAGCCGGGCGAGTTCGTCGGCCCGCAGGTCGGCAAGGACCTGGCGCTGAACGGCGTCTACGCCACGGTGTTCATGCTGGTCGGCTTCCTGATCTACATCGCCTTCCGCTTCGAGTGGAAGTTTGCTGTGGTGGCCAGCCTGACCGCGCTGTTCGACCTGCTGGTGACGGTGGCCTACGTGTCGGTGACCGGCCGCGAGTTCGACCTCACCGTGCTGGCCGGCCTGCTGTCGGTGATGGGCTTTGCGATCAACGACATCATCGTGGTGTTCGACCGCGTGCGCGAGAACTTCCGCAGCCTGCGCGTGGAGCCGATCGAGGTGCTGAACCGTTCGATCAACCAGACCCTGTCGCGTACGGTGATCACCGCGGTGATGTTCTTCCTGTCGGCGCTGGCGCTGTACCTGTACGGCGGCGAGTCGATGGAAGGCCTGGCGCTGACCCACATGATCGGTGCGGTGATCGTGGTGGTCTCCTCGGTGATCGTGGCGGTGCCGCTGCTGTCGATCGGTCCGTTCCAGGTCACCAAGCAGGACCTGCTGCCGAAGGCCAAGGATGTGGAGGCGCTGGCGCGTCGGCCGTGATGGGGCTGGGAGTGGGGATTCGGGATTGGGGATTCGTAGAAGCGTGATTTCCTGGGCCTGAAGCACCTCCTTCTGTGACAAAAAAGCCGCGCGGATGCGCGGCTTTTTCTTTGTGTGGATGCCGGGGCTTTAGTGGGGGGCGATTTCCGCTTTTTGTAGGAGCGGCTTCAGCCGCGACGCGTTACCGGTAAGGCATCGCGGCTGAAGCCGCTCCTACAGGAACGTCTGCAGGGTTGCAGCGCGTGACGGCCCAGTCCCTCTGCAGCGTTCGTGCCGCGTGGGGCGTTCCGACTAGGCCGCGTTGGCAGTCGCACGGGCGACCAGTTGCGCCACCATCGGGTAGGTCTCGCTGCGCACCTGGAACTGGCCGACGATCTCCACCAGGTCGCCGGCCTGCTGCTCCATCGCGCGTGCCGCGGCGGTGGCTTCCTCGACCAAGGCGGCGTTCTGCTGGGTGGTCTCGTCCATCTGGGTGACGGTCTGGTTGACCTGCTCGATGCCCGCCGACTGCTCCTGCGAGGCGGCGGCGATCTCGCCCATGATGTCGGTGACGCGCTGCACCGAGGCCACGATGTCCTGCATCGTCGTGCCGGCCTGGGCGACCAGTGCCGATCCCGCGCTCACGCGCTCGACCGAGTCGTCGATCAGCGTCTTGATTTCCTTGGCGGCGCTGGCCGAGCGCTGGGCGAGGGTGCGGACCTCGCTGGCGACCACGGCGAAGCCGCGGCCCTGTTCGCCCGCACGGGCCGCTTCCACCGCGGCATTCAAGGCCAGGATGTTGGTCTGGAAGGCGATGCCGTCGATGACGCCGATGATGTCGGCGATCTTCTTGGAGGCGACCTCGATGCCGTCCATGGTGGTGACCACCTGGCCGACCACGCTGCCGCCCTGCGAGGCGACCGCGGCGGCGCCGGCGGCGAGTTGATTGGCCTGGCGCGCGTGTTCGGCGTTCTGCTTCACCGTGGCGGTCAGTTCCTCCATCGAGGCGGCGGTTTCCTCCAGGCTGGCGGCCTGCTGCTCGGTGCGGCGCGACAGGTCGTCGTTGCCGCTGGCGATCTCGCCGGCGGCGGTGTCGATGCTGGCCGCGGCCTGCTGGATGCGGCCGACCATGTCGGTCAGCTGCGCGACGGTGGCGTTGGCGTCGTCGCGCATCCGTGCGAACACGCCGTGGAACTCGCCCTGCATGGTCTGGGTCAGGTCGCCGGCGGCGATGGCGCGCAGCAACTGCGACAGCGCCGCCAGGTTGGTCTCGGTGCCGGTCATCATCGTGTTGAGGTTGGCGACCATGTCGTGGAAGGCGTGGCGGAAGCGCTGCGCTTCGCCGCGGCGCGAGAAGTCGCCCTGCGCGGCGGCGCGCACCAGCAGGTCGATTTCGTGATTGATCGCGCCGAGGTTGCGCTTCACCTTGGCCATGGTCTCGGTCAGGATCGCCATCTCGCCGGGAAACTGCTCCAGGTCGCGGCTGAGGTCGCCTTCGGCGTACTCGCCCATCAGTGCGATCACCCGCTGGTTGACCGCGATGTGGCTGTGCACCAGGGCATTGGTGTCGCGCACCATGCGCCCATAGTCGCCGGGGAAACGCGCTTCGTCCATGCGGAAGCTGATCTGGCCGGCGGCGTGCTGCCGGGCCATCTCGGTCTGCGCCTGGATCACCGTGCGCAGTTCCTCCTGCATCTGCCGCATGTCGTTGAGCAGCGATGGCGCCTGGGTGCGCAGGCGCACGTCCTGCGACAGGTCGCCGCTGGCGATGCGGCGGACCACGTCGGCCGCGTAGGCGGGCTCGCCGCCGAGTTGGCGCATCAGGCTGTTGCGTACCAGCAGGCCGAGCAGGATCGCGGCGACGATGCCGACCAGCATGCCGCCCAGGCTGGTCCATTCGCCGGACTGCGCGCGCGCCTCGCTCTCGGCCTTGCGCACCTGCAGCAGTGCGCGTTCGGCGTTCTCGTACTGGCCGATGGTGGCGCGCAGCCCGTCCATCTGCTGCTTGCCGACGGTCCGGAACGCTTCCAGTTGGGCGTCGTCGCTGTCGGCGACGGTGTTGCGCATATGCTCCACCGCCTTGCGCTTGGTGGCCATGAACTGCGTGTAGTCCTGCATCAGGGTCTGCAGGCGCGCCTGTTGCGACGCGTTGTCGGCGGTCAGTTGCTTGGACTCCTGCCATTGCGCCTGGAACTCGCGTTCGCCGAGCTCGAACGGCTCCAGGTAGGACTTATCGCGGGTCAGCGCGAAGCCGCGTGCGCCGCTTTCGATGTTGAGCAGGCTCACCAGCATGCGGTCGCCGAGGGTGATGACCTTGTAGGTATGTGCGTCCAGCGCGGCGGCGCTGGTGAACTTGCGGAACCCGATCAGGCTGGTGATGCCCACCAGCAACAACATGGCGATCACGCCGCAGAAGCCGATTGCCAGGCGCTTGGTGACGGTGAGATGATGGAAGGACACGCGAGATCTCCGATAGATGCGAGAGAGCGGCGCTACCGGCTCCATTGCCGCAGGGGCGGCAACGCAGGCACGGATCAGCGGGGGAAATTCGGGCAGAAACCCGCATCTTTATCGGCCGCGTCTTCGGGATCTTTAGGGGTTTTTTGCCGATCTCAGCGTGCGCATCGCCCCAGGCCGCGGTGCCTGCATGGCGCACGTCGTAACGCGTTCTTCTACGCAAGCGCCAATCAAGCAGCGGTGAAGCGAACGACGTGCAGTGCGTGAGCATGGCGTGAGGCGTCTGGCGCGCCGTGTGCCGCCTCGGTGGAGATGCCTTTCTCGCAGGACGCGGCCGGCATTGCGCGCGGCGATCGCCGGGAATGCCCGGGTGCGTGATCTGCGAATGCCGGGCACAAAAAAAGCCGCGCAAGTGCGCGGCTTTCTGCTGTGTCGATGTCGCTGCGCCGGCGCAGCGCCGGTCGCTTCGCTCAGAACTTCGCGTCGAACTCGCCGGCGAAGCCGGTGTTGACGATCAGCTTCTGCAGCGCGTCGCCGACCTTGAGGTTGCCGGCCACCACCTGGAACTGCTGTGGGCCGCGGTCGTCGATGCGGCCCAGGGTGCCGCCCTTGAAATCGGTGACGCGGCCGCCGGCCTCGCGCACCAGCAGCACGCCGGCGGCGATGTCCCAGGCCTTCACCCCGGCTTCGAAGTAGGCGTCGCTGCGGCCGCAGGCGACATAGGCCAGATCCAGCGCCGCCGAGCCGGTGCGGCGGATGTCCTCGGCCTGCACCAGCAGCGCATCCACGCACTTGAGCTGCGGGCTGGCACGCTTGCGCTCGCGCGGGGCGAAGCCGGTGTGGACCATGGCGCCGTTGAGTTCCTTGCGCTCGCTGACGCGGATGCGGCGGTCGTTGAGCACCGCGCCGTTGCCGCGGCTGGCGGTGAACAGTTCGTTGCGGAGCGGATCGAAGATCACCGCGTCGACCGGCTCGCCGTTCTCGACCAGGGCGATCGACACGCAGTAGTGCGGGAAGCCGCGCAGGTAGTTGCTGGTGCCGTCGAGCGGGTCGATCACCCACATGTAGCGGCCGCCGCCCTGCACGCCGCCTTCCTCGCCCATCACGCCGTAGTCGGGATAGGCGCGGCGCAGCTCCTTGACGATCACCTTTTCCGCATCGGCATCGACTTCGCTGGCGTAGTCCATGCGGTCCTTCTGCACCACGTTCAGCGCTTCCAGGCGGTTGATGTGGCGCAACAGGACGTTGCCGGCGAGGCGGGCGGCCTTGACCATGACGGTGACGGCGGGTTTTTGCATGGCAAGCGCTCCCGAGAAGGCGGAGGTGGGTCTGGAGGAGGAAAAGAGCAGTCCGGCGCCAAGGCCGGCCGCACAGTTTACCATCTACGCCCCCGTTCGCTTCGCCTGCCGTGCTGCCATGACCGATTCCACCCGTATCCGCTTCGTCCTGGTCGGGACCCAGCATCCCGGCAACATTGGTGCGGCCGCGCGCGCGATGAAGACCATGGGGCTGTCGCGGCTGGTGCTGGTGGCGCCGGAGTGCGAACTCGAGACCGAGGCCTACCGGCGTTCTGCCGGGGCCGAGGACCTGCTGCAGCAGGCGCCGGTGTTGCCCGCGCTCAGCGATGCGGTGGCCGATTGCCGGCTGGTGCTGGGCTGCACCGCACGCAGCCGCCGCGTGTCGCTGGAGGAACTGCTGCCGGCCGATGCCGCGCAGCGCCTGACCGCGACCAGCGCCGAGCCGGCGGAAGTGGCGCTGGTGTTCGGCCGCGAGCGCACCGGCCTGACCAACGAGGAACTGCAACTGTGCCATGCGGCCGTGCACATTCCTTCCGATCCGGCGTTCAGCTCGCTCAATCTGGCCGCGGCGGTGCAGGTGCTGGCCTACGAGCTGCGCCTAGCGCACTTGCGCGGCGTCGCCCCGGCGCCTGCGCCGGCACCGGGCTTCCGCGAGGCGCCGGCCAGTCATGCGCAGGTGGAAGGCCTGTTCGGGCAGTTGGCCGAGACCCTGGACGACATCGACTTCCACAAGGGGCGCGCCCCGGATTCGGCGATGCGCAAGCTGCGCCGGCTGTTCCTGCGCACCGAGCTGACCGAACAGGAGGTGCGCCTGCTGCGCGGCGTGCTGTCCGATGCGCAGCGCATGGCGCGGCTGGCCGGACAGGCTGGAAACTGAGGCCCGTCAAGGCGCGAAGGCGACGAGCGCGGCACCTGTCGCGAGGCACGGGCCGGGCGAGGGGCGCGGTCGCGGCGGGCGCCATTCTGTGACGCTGTCACCGGCATGCGCTTTCGGCTAGGCTTTGCAAGGTCTATTTGGGGATCGCGGTTTGTCCAGTTCGCGTTGGCGGGTGGTCGTGGTGTGGCTGGCGCTGGCGATCTGCTGGCCCGCGTCCGTGCACGCGCGGCCCTCGGTCCTGGTGCTGGGGCGCATCAGCGACAACCCCAAGGCCCATTACGAGCAACTCAAGCCGCTGCTGGACTACGTGGTGCCGCGCATGCGCGAGGTCGGCATCACTTCCGGCCAGATCCTGATGGCCCGCGACAGCCAGCAGATGAGCAGTTACCTGCGCCGTGGCCGGGTCGACTGGGTCACCGAGACCGCCGCCACCGCCATGGCGCTGGAACAGCGCGGCGGCGCCAAGCCGCTGCTGCTGACCGAGCGCAACGGTGTGCGCCAGTACCACACCGTGTTCTTCGTGCGCCGCGACGGGCCCGTGCATGACCTTTCGGACCTGAAGGGACATACGCTGGCCCTGCAGAGCGCGCTGTCCACCAGCGCCTATCTGGTGCCGATGATGACGCTGTTCGAGCACGATCTGCACCCGGAGATCCTGCTCTCGACCAAGGACCAGCCCTCGGCGGACACGGTCGGCTATGTGTTCGCGCGCTCGGAGCTGAACATCGCTGCCTTCGTGCACAAGCATCTGGTGGATGCGGGGGCGTTCAGCAACCTCGACTGGGACGACGAGCGCCGCATTCCGCCGGCGTTCCTGCGCGATTTCCGGGTGATCTACCGCAGCGAGCCGTATCCGCGCGCGGTGGAGATGGTGCGCAGCGACCTGCCCACGGAGGTGGAGACGCGCTTGCGCGAGGTCCTGCTGCATGCCGCCGACGATCCCCAGGGGCGCGCGGCGCTGCGCCAGTTCTTCGGGACCTCCGGGTTCTATCCGATCGATCCGGCGTCGCAAAAGCGCCTGGACACCCTGCGCGCCGGCGTGGCGCGGGTGAGGCTGGAAGTGGAATGAAGAGCATGCGTTTCGGGTTGCAGGCCAGGTTCCTGCTGGCCATGGGCGTGGCTGCGCTGCTGGTGATGGCGATCCTGGCTTTGCTGCTGGAACGCCAGGCGGCGATGCAGCGCGAGGTGCGCACGCTCAGCGGCAACGCCATCCACAGCCTGTTCGACAGCAGCATGCGCACCCGCGGCGAGTCGCTGGCGCGGCAGCTGGCCGATTCGCTCGCCAATCCGGTGTACTACTCCGACCTGGACGCGATCGGCACGCAGGTGCGCGGCGCGCTGGGCTATGTCGCGGTGGCCTATGTGCTGGTCTACGACGCCGATGGGCGGCTGATCCACGACGGCAGCGAGGGCATGGCGGGGTACGGACAGCGCATGCGCGGGCCGATGGCCGAGGCCGCGATCCGCGCAAAGGGGCTGCTGGCCCAGGAGTCGCCGGAGTTCCTCGACGTGTCGATGCCGATCATGATCGGCGACCAGCGCGTGGGCGGGGTCCGGGTGGGCATGTCCTGGACGCGTGCGCAGGAATACGAGCGCAAGGCCGGGCAGAACCTCGACCAGCGCCTGGGCGAACTGGGCAAGCGCCATCTCGGCTGGTTGCTGCTGTTGCTGGCGGCCCTGGGCCTGACTGCGGCGATGGTGACGGTCTACGTGCAGCGCACGTTGGTGGCGCCGTTGCGCTGGATGGCGGCGGCCGCGCGCCAGATCGAGGCCGGCAACTACGCGGTGGAGCGCCGCGACAGCGGCCGCCACGACGAGGTCAGCGAATTGCTGCGCGCGTTCGGGCGGATGAGCGAGGCGATCGCCCGCCACGATCGCGACGTGCGCCACATGGCCTACACCGATGCGTTGACCGGGCTGACCAACCGGCTCGCGTTCCGCGAGGCGCTGGACCACCGCATGCTGTCGGCACGCGCCTCGCAACGCCGGCTGGCGCTGCTGTTCGCCGACATCGACGACTTCAAGCGGATCAACGACACCCTCGGTCACGAGGCCGGCGACGAAGCCCTGCTGCAGTTCGCGCGGCGCATCCAGTTGGCCGTCGAGCAACTGGGCGGCGACGACGCGCTGCTGGCGCGCTTCGGTGGCGACGAGTTCGTGATCCTGGTGGAGGACGCGCAGGCGGCCAAGGTCGCCACCGCCCTGGCGCAGCGGCTGGTGCAGGAACTGCGCGAGCCACTGCGGATCCAGGGCCGCGAGGTATTCATGGGCACCTCGATCGGCATCACCGTCTATCCGGGCGATGCCGAGGATGCGTCGGCGCTGTTGAAGAATGGCGACATCGCCATGTACCAGGCCAAGCTGGCCGGCAAGAACTGCCACCGCTTCTACAGCCGCGCGATGGACTATGCGGTGGAGCGGCGCGTGCACATGGAGCACGAGCTGCGCGGCGCCTGGGAGCGCGACGAGCTGAAGCTGGCCTATCAGCCGATCTTCCGCACCCAAGACCGGCGCATGGTCGGCGTGGAAGTGTTGTTGCGCTGGCAGCATCCGGCGATGGGCACGATCTCGCCGACGGTGTTCATCGACGTGGCCGAACAGAGCGGGCTGATCGAAAGCATCGGCCCGAAGGTGCTGCGCGCGGCCTGCAGCGAGGCCACCCAGTGGCGCCGCGCCGACGGCAGCGCCGACCTGTTCGTCTCGGTCAACGTCTCGCCGCGGCAGTTGCGCAGCGGCGATCTGCCCGAAGTGGTGGCCGACTGCCTGCGCGAGTCCGGGCTGCCGGCAGCGCAACTGCACCTGGAGCTGACCGAGACCGCGGTGATCGGCGATGAGCTGCAGGCGGCAAGCATGCTGGCGCGGCTGCACCGCACCGGGGTCAAGGTCTGGCTGGACGACTTCGGTACCGGCTTCTCCGGCCTGAGCCACCTGCGCCAGGTGCCGGTGGACGGGGTCAAGATCGACAAGAGTTTCGTCGCCGACCTGCAGCGCGATCCGGACGATCTGGCGCTGACCACCGCGATCATCGCGATGGCGCATTCGCTGGACATCACCGTGGTCGCCGAGGGCATCGAGCAGGAGGCGCAGTTCGAGCTGTTGCGCGAGCGCGGCTGCGAACTGGGGCAGGGCTTCTGGCTCAGCCGCCCGCTCAGCGCCGAGGAGTTCCGCCAGTTGCTGGCCAGCGAGGATGCGTCGCCGGCCGATGCCTGAGGGTTGCCGCGGCGCCGCGGCCTGCGGCCGCCGCTCGCGTGGCGGTCGCCATCGCGCGGGTCAGGGCATCAATGGACGCTTGCCGGTGTCGCCGGCGATCTCGCGCACCAGCTTCGGCACGAGATAACCGGACAGGCGCGCGGCCAGCGCCTGGTGCAGCGCCAGCGCCGTGGCATCGTCCACTTCGAAATGGGCCACGCCCTGTACCCGGTCCAACTGGTGCAGGTAGTAGGGCAGCACGCCGGCGGCGAAGCTGCGCTCGCTCAGTGCGGCCAGCGCCTCCACGCTGTCGTTGACCCCGCGCAGCAGCACCGCCTGGTTGAGCAGGTGCGCACCGGCCTCGCGCAGGCGCGCCAGCGCGGCATCGACGCCGGCATCGAATTCGTTGGCGTGGTTGGCGTGGATCACGAACGCCAGCGGCCACGGCAGTGTGCGCAGCCAGGCCAGCAACGGCGCGTCGACGCGTTCGGGCAGCACCACCGGCAGGCGGCTGTGGATGCGCAGGCGCTTGAGCTGCGGCAGCGCCGCAAGCGCCTCGGTGAGTTCGACCAGTTTCGGCGTGGCCAGCGACAGCGGATCGCCGCCGGACAGGATCACTTCCTCGATGCTGGGGTCGGCCGCGATCGCCGCCACCGCCGTGCGCCAGCCATCGCGCGCCGCGGTCTCGTCGGCATACGGGAAATGCCGGCGGAAGCAGTAGCGGCAGTGCACGGCGCAACTGCCGGTGGCCACCAGCAAGGCGCGGCCGCGGTATTTGTGGATCACCCCGTCGGCCTTCTTGGCCGCGGTGTCGCCAACCGCATCCAGGGCAAAGCCGGCGACCAGGCGCTGCTCGTCGTCGATCGGCAGCACCTGGCGCAGCAGCGGATCGTGCGGGTCGCCCGGACGCATGCGGGCGACGAAGCTGCGCGGCACGCGCAGCGCGAACTGCGTCGCAGCCTGTTCGGAGACGCCCAGCGCCTGCGGATCCAGGTCCAGCAAGGCCAGCAGTTCGCGCGGATCGCGCACGGCATCGCGCCAGGCCTGCTGCCAGCGCGGCGGCGCGGCGGCGGGCAGGGGCGGGGACGGCTGCATCGGGCGGGGGGCTGCGGTTATCATAGGCGGTCATCACACGAGCGCCCGCCGTTGCGGCGGAGCTTCCATTCTATCCGGCCGGCCGCCGAACGCGGCGGGTTTGCCTTACCCGAGGAGTTTCAGATGGCCAGCTACGGCATGAACGACGTCAAGAACGGGATGAAGATCCTGGTCAACAGCGAGCCTGCGATCATCACCGATACCGAATACGTCAAGCCCGGCAAGGGCCAGGCGTTCACCCGCGTCAAGTACCGCTTCATCAAGTCCGGGCGCGTGGTCGAAATGACCATGAAGGCGACCGACAGCGTGGAAGCGGCCGATGTGGTCGACACCGACATGCAGTACCTGTACAGCGACGGCGAGTACTGGCACTTCATGCAGCAGGAAACCTTCGAGCAGGTGCAGGCCGACAAGGCCGGCGTCGGCGACGCCGCCAAGTGGATCAAGGGCGAGGAAGATTGCGTGGTGACGCTGTGGAACGGCACGCCGATCCAGGTCACCCCGCCGAACTTCGTCGAACTGAAGATCGTCGAGACCGACCCGGGCGTGCGTGGCGATACCTCCGGCGGCGGCGGCAAGCCGGCCACCCTGGAGACCGGTGCAGTGGTGCGCGTGCCGCTGTTCGTCGGCCAGGAAGAAGTGATCCGCGTCGACACACGTTCGGGCGAATACGTCTCGCGCGTCAAGTAAGCCGGCACGCCCGCGGCCGCCGCCGGCCGCGGGCATGCGCACGCGCTGGCGTGCGGCGGCCAGGCAGCGCCAAGCGCCGGAGCGCCGCGCGGCGGTGAAGGACCACCTCGCTCCCAGGAATTCCCGTGACGACCAGCCACGCCGACAGCGTCGACAGCAAGTATCCGCACGACCGCGTCGTGTTCTTCAGCGATGCGGTGTTCGCCATCGCCATCACCTTGCTGGCGGTGGAGATCAAGGTGCCGGGGCATGCCGAGGTCGAGGCCGCCGGCGGCATCCTGGCCGCGCTGCACCGGATGCTGCCGCTGTTCATCGGCTTCGCGGTCAGCTTCCTGGTCACCGCGTTGTTCTGGAAATCGCACCTGCAGCTGTGCCGGCACATCCGCCAGTTCGACGACCGATTGATCTGGCTCAACGTGCTGCAGTTGCTGCTGATCGGCCTGCTGCCGTTCTCCACTGCGCTGTATTCGGACTATTTCGGCAGCCACGAGGCCTTCTCGGTGTACTGCGCGCACCTGGCCGCGATCGGCCTGGCCGGGTACTGGCTGCATGCCTATGCGGTGCGCAAGGAAGGCCTGGCGCAGCGGCTGGGCCCGCTGCAGGCGCAGGCGATGAAGCTGCGCGCGGCGGTGTCGCCGGTTGTGTTCGCGTTGTGCATTCCGGTGGGCATGGTCGCGCCCTGGCTGGGCCGCTTCGGCTTCCTGGCGATCTTCCTGCTGCAGTGGCTGGTGCTGCGTGTGTACCAGCGGCGCATCCGCCAGGCCCAGGCGGCACCGGCACCGTGATCCTTTCTTTTCCAGAGTCCCTGCGATGACCTCCATTCCCGAATCCTGCGACCTGCTGATCGAAGCCGGCTACGTGGTCCCGATCGAGCCGCATGCGGTGGTGCTGGAAGACCACGCGGTGGCGGTGCGCGGCAGCGAGATCGTCGCGGTGCTACCGACCGCCGAGGCGCGCACGCGTTTCGCCGCCGCGCGCACCGTCTCGCGCCCGGACGCGGCGCTGCTGCCAGGCCTGGTCAACGCGCACACGCACAACCCGATGACCCTGCTGCGCGGCATCGCCGACGACCTGCCGCTGATGGTGTGGCTGCAGCAGCACATCTGGCCGGTGGAGACCGCGGTGATCGGCCCGGAGTTCGTCGCCGACGGCACCGCGCTGGCCATCGCCGAGATGCTGCGCGGCGGCACCACCTGTGCCAACGAGAACTACTTCTTCGCCGACGTGCAGGCCGCGGTGTACAAGCAGCACGGCTTCCGCGCGCGGGTCGGCACGGTGATCATCGATTTCCCGACCGCCTGGGCCAAGACCTCCGACGAATACTTCGCCCGCGCCTGCGAGGTGCACGACCAGTGGCGCGACGATCCGCTGGTCGGCATCGCCTTCGCTCCGCATGCGCCGTACACGGTCAACGACGCCAACTTCGAGCGGGTGCGGATGCTGTCCGACCAGCTCGAGGTGCCGGTGCACCTGCACACCCACGAGACCGCGCAGGAAATCGCCGATTCGCTCAAGCAGTACGGGCAGCGCCCGCTTGCGCGGCTGGACCGGCTGGGCCTGGTCAACGACCGCCTGATCGCGGTGCACATGACCCAGCTCACCGACGCGGAGATCCACCTGTGCGCCGAGCGCGGGGTCAGCGTGGTGCATTGCCCCGAATCCAACCTCAAGCTCGCTTCCGGGTTCTGCCCGGCCTGCGCGCTGCAGAGGGCAGGAGTGAACCTGGCGATCGGCACCGACGGCTGCGCCAGCAACAACGACCTGGACATGTTCAGCGAGAACCGCACCGCGGCGATCCTGGCCAAGGCGGTGGCCAACGACGCCACCGCGCTGGACGCGGCCAGCACGCTGCGCGCGGCCACCCTGGGCGGCGCGCGCGCGCTTGGCTTCGGCGAGACGATCGGCTCGATCGAGCCAGGCAAGCAGGCCGACCTGATCTGCGTGGATCTGTCGGCGCTGGAGACCCAGCCGCTGCACAACGTGCTGTCGCAACTGGTGTACGCCACCGGCCGGCAGCAGGTCAGCGATGTGTGGATCGCCGGCCAGCCCAAGCTCAGCCAGCGCGTGCTGGTGGACATGGATGTCGACGCGCTGGTCGCCAATGCGCGCGAATGGCGCGAACGTATCCGCAGCGTCCACGCCTGATCCGCTATGTTCGCCGTGTCGCGCCGTACGCGCGGCCCTAACGAGAATTCGCCATGACTGCTTCCGCCGCCAACGCCTCCGCCAATTTCGATCAGGCCGAACTGGACAAGTTCGGCGCCCTGGCCACCCGCTGGTGGGATGCCGACGGCCCGCAGAAGCCGCTGCACGCGCTCAACCCAGTGCGCCTGCGCTACGTCGCCGAGCGCCTGCCGCTGCGCGGGGCGACGGTGCTGGACGTGGGCTGCGGCGGCGGCCTGCTCAGCGAGGCGCTGGCCAAGGAGGGCGCGCAGGTCACCGCCATCGACCTGTCGCCGGAACTGATCAAGGTCGCGCGCCTGCACCAGTTCGAATCCGGGGTCGAGGTCGACTACCGCGTGCAGTCGGTCGAGGACCTGGCGGCGGCGCAGCCGGGCAGTTTCGACGCCATCACCTGCATGGAGATGCTCGAGCACGTGCCCGATCCGGCGGCGATCGTGCGGGCCTGCGCAACCCTGCTCAAGCCGGGCGGACAGTTGTTTCTGTCCACCCTCAACCGCACCCCGGCCGCGTTCGCCCTGGCCATCGTCGGCGCCGAATACGTGGCGCGGCTGCTGCCCACCGGCACCCACCGCTACCAGGATTTCATCAAGCCGGCGGAACTGGCCGCCTGGTTGCGTCAGGCCGAACTGCAGTTGCGCGACGTCAGCGGCCTGGCCTACGAGCCGTGGCGCAATCGTGCGCGGTTGTCGTCGCGGACCGAGGTGAATTACCTGGCGTGTGCGGCAAAGCCGGGAATCGGGAATGGGGAATAGGGAAGCGCCGCTGCCGCGGCGAGGGTATCCGCGGGTGGTGCTGTTCGATCTGGATGGCACGTTGCTGGACAGTGCGCCGGATCTGCTGGCCGCGGCCAATGCGCTGCTGGCCGAGCACGGGCGTCCTGCGCTCGACCTGGCGCAGTTGCGGCCGGTGGTGTCCAAGGGCTCGCGGGCGATGCTCGGCGTCGCTTTCCCGGATCTGCCCGCGACCGAGCGCGATGCGCTGATCCCGGCGTTCCTGCGCCACTACGAGGCGCTGATCGGCCGCCATTCGCAGCCGTTCGACGGCATCCCGGAACTGCTGCAACGCCTGGAAGACGCCGGCAGCGTGTGGGGCATCGTCACCAACAAGCCCGAGGCGCTGGCCCGGTTGATCCTGCCGCAGCTGCAGTGGGAACGGCGCTGCGCGGTGCTGATCGGCGGCGACACGCTGCCCGAGCGCAAGCCGCATCCGTTGCCGCTGCAGGTCGCCGTGCAGCGGCTGGGCGTGGCGCCGCACGAGGTGGCCTACGTCGGCGACGACGAACGCGACATCCTCGCCGCGCGCGCCGCCGGCATGGCCTCGGTGGCGGTGCTGTGGGGCTACCGGCTGGACGAGGACGATCCGCTGGCCTGGCGCGCCGATGCGATGGTCGCCGCGCCGGCCGAGCTGTATCCCGCTGCGGCCTGGCCGGTCAGCGTCGCCGTTCCCTGACGCCGCACGGAAGCCGCGACCGCCATGTCGCTGCCGACGCGCCGACACCGCTCGGCATCTATCTATCACGCACGTAAACTGCGCGTTCTGCGCGACAACGCGCTCACTCCCGCGTTGCGCGACCTCTCTGTTGCGCGCGCCTGAATCCGGATCCACCGATCGCATGAGCAGTTCGTCCGCCCTGGATGCCTTCCTCGACAAATGGCGCCGCCGCTGGCCGGAATGGGCCGTGGCCGAGGCCTTCGTGCCGGCGCCGCAGCGCGCCCGCACCGTCGCCTGGTTCGCCCTGCTGCAGGAGTTCGACGACATCCTCAACATCGCCGGCGATCCGCTGCCGGCCGACGCCAAGCTGGCGTGGTGGGGCGAGGAACTGCGCAGTTGGGCCGGGCAGCGCTCGCGGCATCCGCTGGGCCGGGTGCTGGAGCCGGTGGCCGCGCCGTGGACGCAACTGGCCGAGGCCCTGCCGAGCCTGCCGCTGGCGCGCGCGGCGGCGGCGGACACGGCGCATGCGCTGGAGCGGCTGGAGCCGTTCGCGCAGGCGGTGGTCGCGGTCGAGCGCGCACTGTTCGAGGCTCCGGCCGAGGGCGCCGCAGTGCCGGTCGCGCTGCAGGTGCTGGCGCAGCGCTTGGCCGAGGGCGGCGCCGCGACCGCGCCGCTGGCGCTGCGCGGCGGCGAGGAGCCACAGCAGCGCCAGCGCTGGGCGCAGGCGCTGCTGAAGGCGTGGCCGCGCCGTGTGCGTGGCCCGCGTCCGCGGCGCATCCTGTCGGCGCTGGCGCGTGCGCGGACCGTGCAGCAGGCCGCCGCCACACCGAAGCCACCGGGACAGATGGCGACGCTGTGGCGCGCTTGGTGGGCCGGGTTGGGCTGATGAGCCCGTTCGCCCACCGCGCGGGCATGCCTCAGGGCGCGCTGCCGGCGCCGCTGTTGGCGTACTCGTAGAAGCGATTGGCCGAATTGCTGCAGTTGCTGCTGCAGTACGGCCGGCCGATGGTCGAGGCGTTCCACGGCGCGCTCTTGCGGATGTGCCCGCCCAGCGCCGAGTCGCGGATCACCACCTTGCCGTTGGGCGAGGTGCCGTCGACGTAGTTGGACAGGCTGCCCACGCTCTCGTCCCAGGCCCGCCCCAGCCACACCGTGCCGCTGCCGGGACTGCCGATCGCATCGAAGGTGCTGCCGATGGCCAGGAAGCCGTAGCTGCTGCCTGGGCGGGTGCTGGGTGCGAAGATCACCCCGCCGTCGTTGGCGCCGCGGCGCGCGGCGGTATAGCGGATGGTGCTGCCGGCGAACACCGCCACGCCCGAGCCGAAGATGAAGTCGGTGTCGCCCTCGATGGTGCCGCCCTTGAAATAGGCGCGGATCACCGTGTTGGCGCTGCCGGCGCTGACCAGCAGGGTGTCCTGGTTGCCGGTCAGCACCACGTTCTCCAGCACCGCCTTGTCGCCGCGCAACGCCAGCGCCACCGCCGACTGGTTGCTGCCGCTGTAGGTGCCCTCGACGTAGCTGTTGACGATCGCCAGGTTGCGCGCCTGGAACTGCGCGGCGCGCACGGTCACGGTGCCGCTGTCGGAGGTGCCGACGGTGCTGCTGGCGGCGTTGCTGGCGCAGGGGTGGGTGGCGCTGCCGGTGGGCTTGGGCGTCGGGTTGGCGTTGCCGAAGCGGATCGTGGTGCTGGCCGGGCTGCCGCCCAGGCCGAACAGGGTCAGCGGCGGCGCCGCGGCGGGAACGCAGACCACTTCGGTGTAGGTGCCCGGCGCCACGCTGATGTAGCGGCGCATGCTGCCGCCGGCGGCGACCGCCGCGTCCACCGCCGCCTGCACGGTGCGGTAGCGGGTGCTGCCGTCGGCCGCCACCGCGTAATCGGCCTGCAGCAACGCGACGCCGGCGCTCGGATCCCAGTTGTCGGTGACCAGCGCGCCGATCGGGCCGGCCTGGGCCAGGTGGCGGGCGACGGTCTGGTTGGCCGCCTCGCTGCTGGTCAGTTGCGGGCGCGACGCAGTGCCGGTCAGGGCCGGGGCATCGGCGACGACCCCGCCGGCCAGGGCGAGGGTGGAGGAAAGCAGCAACCAGCGCGATACGGTCATGGGAAGCCTCCGCTCAAGGATAGGGATCCGCGGCGGCGCTTGGTATGATACCGGTGTCATTCGCTCGTGCGATCCGGTGCCGTTCGCGGACCGGCGATAGTAGGGGCGTTCGCGTGCCGATGTCGGCCGACCTTGCAGCCAGAGGGCGGTTGTGTCGTTTCCATCACGATCACGGATCCTCCGCCGCTGCCGAGCGCGTGGCGACGGGGGCGTACACGCTCATTCCAGGGGCGAAAGGGCCAAGGATGCGACGCTTCAGGACCTTGGCGGCCACGCCTTCGCGGCACTGCGGCATGCACCTGCGCAAACCTTCGCGAGCGTGTTGCGTGCGTGATGGCACCGTGAATTTGGATACGAGCGCCGCCGCGGCGTGCGCTACGCTCGATGCGGATCTCATTTGGAAGCCCATCGATTGAAGCGCCTGTGCCGTTGGTGCTGCCTGCTGCTGTGCCTGGGGATGGTCGGGTCGGCATTGGGGCAGGAGCTGCTGTTGCAACGGCTGGCCGCCGACCCGCCGGCGCCGGAGGTGGTGGCCGGGCGCCACGATGCCGCGTTCGCCGATGCCGGCCACGGCGCGACCCTGTACGAGCGCAGCAAGCGACCGACCTGGTGGCGCATTCGCGCCGATCGCGCGATCGGCAGCGAAGGCCAGCCGCAACTGGTGCTGCAGGCGCCCTACCTGACCCGGGTCGAGGCCTGGGTGCCGGGCCGCACCGCGCCGACCCGGCACGCGATCTACGGCGCCGACGCGGACCTGCGCTACTCGACCCGCGCCCTGGTGATCGCCTTGCCGCGCGGACTGCCGGCCGGCGCCTCGATCTGGCTGCGGGTGCATGCGCCGGCGGCGATGCCGATGCCGGTGGGCATCGTGCCGCTGGCCCAGGTGCAGCGCGAGGACCTGCGCTACGTCGGCTGGCGTGCCTTCATCCTCGGCTCGACCGCGGTGCTGGCGATCCTGGCGATCGCGCTGTGGGCGCGCCTGCGCGAGCCGATCTACGGCTACTTCACCGCCAACGTGATGTGCGTGCTGCTGTACCTGCTCGGCCTCGGCGGCGAGGCGCGCGCGGTGCCGGGCCTGGCCAGTGTGTTCGCATCCTCGCCGACGCCGATGCGCATCGTTGCCGCGCTCGGCGGCTTCTTCATCATCACCTTCCAGCGCCGGCAACTGGAAATGCAGCGGCAACTGCCGCGGTTGGACTGGGTGCTGCGGCTGTGCGCGCTGTTCCTGCTCGGCATCGCCGTGGCCTGCCTGCTGTCGGATGCGGCGGTGCTGAGCGTGCTCGGCAACCTCGGGCTGATCGTCGGCGCCGCACTGCTGCTCCCGTGCTGCCTGTTGCTGGCCTTGCGCGGGCAGCGCTACGCCTGGCCATTGCTGGCCTCGTGGACGCCGCTGTGGATGCTGTGCGTGCTGCGCTGCCTGGAGCTGACCGGGTGGTTGCGCCTGGACCTGGCCGCGCCGGTACTGGCGCACGGCATCAGCCTGGCGCTGGCGATCTCCTGCCTGCTGGTGACCTTCGGTCTGGCCGAGCAGATCCTGGAACTGCGGCGCGACCGCGACCGCGCCAGCCGCCTGGCGATGGTGGACGAACTCACCGGCCTGCTGACCCGCGCGGCGCTGCAGCAGCGCCTGGCCGAGGCGCTGGAGGACGCCGCGCGCCACGCGCAGCCGCTGGCGCTGGCCTACATCGACATCGACGATTTCAAGCGCATCAACGACCTCCATGGCCACGCCGGCGGCGACGCCTGCCTGCGCTGGGTCGCCGCCTGCGCGCGGGCGCGCCTGCGCAGCAGCGACACGCTCGGCCGCCAGGGCGGCGACGAGATGCTGCTGCTGATGCCCGGCGCCACCCTGGAGGCCGCGCGGCGCGTGGCCGAGGACATCCGCCAGCACATCGCCGCGCAGCCGCTGCCGCGCGAGGGCCAGGCGCTGTCATGCACGCTGAGCGTCGGCGTGGCGCAATGGCAGCGCGGCGAGAGCGCCGCGGCGCTGTTGCAGCGGGCCGATGCCGCGCTCTACGCCAGCAAGGCCGCCGGCCGCAACCGCGTCAGCGTTTCCGCATCCACCGCGTCACCCACCAAGGAGCCTCAGCCATGACTGCACAGCCCGCTTTGCCCGCGTTCGCTCCCGATCAGTTGCAGGTCGGCGACATCCTGTTGCAACTGGGCTGCGGCCCGGTCTCCGAACTGATCGCCTGGTGCGGCGACAGCATCTACAGCCATGCCGCCATCGTCGCCGATCAGGGCGACCTGATCGAGGCGGCGGCCAGCGGTGTGCGCCGCTATCCGCTGTCGCAGCGGCTGACCGACACCACCAACTACCTGATCATCGACGCCTACCGGCCGCTCAGCTACGCCTGCGTGGCGCTGGACGATGCCGATCGCGCCAGCGTGCTGGCCAAGGCGCAGTCGCTGCTGGGCGTCCCGTACCCGCTGGACAGCCTGGCCACGCTCGGTCTGCTGGTCGCCATACGCGGCAAGTGGCCGCAGCACTGGCTGGCGCGGATCGTGGTGCGCGAGGCGCTGGACCATCTGGTCCGCGACAACCCCTCGCACATGGTGTGCAGCGAAGTGGTGTACCGCGCGCTGGCCGAATGCGATGCGACGCCGCCGGGCCGGCTGGCGCCGCAGATCGTGCTCAGCGGGCCGACCCACATGCCGTTCCCGCACCTGGACTGGAAGGCGCTGTGGCAGGAAGTGTGGCAACTGCTGCATCCGCAGCGGCAGCAGGCGCTGGGCGATATTGCGCAGCGCCTGGCGGCGGTGGAGGGCGCACCGGCCAGCCTGGCGGCCTCGGCGCTGACCACGGTCGCCGACGACGACTTGCTCAGCCGCGCCAACGCGGTCCGCGCCGGCCTGGGCCTGCCGCCGCTGGCTCCGGTTACCGATCAGGTGAAAGACAACGGCAGTCTGCTGCGCGAAGCCGGCGAAGAAGCGCCGGGAACGCCCTTGCCGAAGCCCAATCCCAAGCTGGTGATGCCGCTGGACCTGGCCAACAGCCCCTCGCACGTGGTGCTGGGGCGCTTGTTGGAGGTGCCCACGTCAGCGTAGCTGAAAGGCTGCGCGCCACCGCAGTGCGCGAGGCTGCGCCCGTACCCTCATCCGCCCCTTCGGGGCACCTTCTCCCGAGGGGAGAAGGGAGAGCGCTTGCCCCTCTCCCATTGGGAGAGGGGGCGGGGGTGAGGGTGCGGCCTCCCGGCCACGCGCGCCAACGCACCTGACCCACCAGCGCTTTACTGCTGCTTCGTGCGCTCCAGCACCAACAACGGATCGATGCGCACATCGAACCGCGCCAGGCGAACGCATCGGCCACCCTGATGAGGAACGCGCCGCCGCGCGCCAACGCACCTGACCCACCAGCGCTCTACGGCTGCTTCGTGCGCTCCAGCACCAACAACGGATCGATGCGCACATCGAACCAATTCATCCCCCAATGCAGATGCGGCCCGGTCGCGCGCCCGGTGGCGCCGACCGCGCCGATGACCTGGCCCTGGGCGATGCGATCGCCGACCTTCACGTCGATTCGCGACAAATGCAGGAAGTTGGAACTGACGCCGTAGCCGTGATCCAGCAGCACGGTGCCGCCGGTCAGGTACAGGTCGGGAGCGGCGAAGGTGACGACGCCGGCGGCCGGGGCCTTGACCGGGGTGCCGGTCGGCACGGCGATGTCCATGCCCGAATGCCCGGCGCCGGGCTGGCCGTTGTAGACGCGGGCGTTGCCGAAGCGGCCGCTGATGCGGCCCTGCACCGGCCAGATGAACGGTGCGGCGAAATCGGTGCGCGGGTCGTCGCGGTCGCGTGCGGCGGTGACCTGGGCCTGTTCGCGCTTGATCCGCTCGGCGATCGCCGGTGGCGGGTTCACCGTCTTCGGCGGCACGCCGTTGACCTGTTCCAGCGGCCAGTCGCGCGGCGTCACCGCGATCTCGATGGTCTCGCTGCTGCCATCCGGGCGCTGCACGGCGATGCGCAGCGGTCCGCGCTCGTCGCGGCCGATGCCGAACACCACGCTGCCGTAATCGCTGACCCGCAGGGTGCGGCCGGCATACTGCACGCGGCTGCCCGGCGCCACCTTGCCGATCACCAGCGCGCCCTGCGAGGCGCTTTGCGGGAACACGCTGCGCGCCTCGGCGCCGGCCACGGCCGGCGTCTGGGCATGCAACGCCGGGGCGAGCGGTGCGGTCAGCAGGACCAGCGCCAGTGCGGCGCCGGACACCAGGGCGCCGCGCATCAGCGGTCGAAAGCCAGGCGCTGCCCGTTGGGGCTGCCGACCAGGCGGGTGCCGTCCCAGGCCAGCACGCCGTTGACCCAGGTCGCGGCGATCCTGGAGCGGAAGCTGCGGCCTTCGAACGGCGACCAGCCGCACTTGGACAGCACGTCCTCGCGGCGCACGGTGAACGTGGTGTCGTCGATCAGCACCAGGTCAGCGTGGTAGCCCTCGCGCAGGAAGCCGCGCTCGTGCACGTCGAACAGCAGCGCGGGCGCGTGCGCGAACTTGTGCACCACCTGGGCCACGCTGAGCCGGCCTTCATGGACCAGTTCCAGCGCCGCGACCAGCGCGTACTGCACCAGCGGCAGGCCGGACGGCGCCTGCGCGTACGGCTTGCTCTTCTCTTCCCAGGTGTGCGGGGCGTGGTCGGTGGCGAGCACGTCGATCACGTCCTCGGCGATCGCGCGGATCAGTGCCTCGCGGTCGCTGGCGTCCTTGATCGCCGGGTTGCACTTGATCAGGTTGCCGAGCGTGGCGTAGTCGGCGCGGTCGAAGCGCAGGAAATGGATGCAGGTCTCGGCGGTGATGCGCTTGCCCTGGATCGGGCCGGGCGCGAACAGCGCCAGCTCGTCGGCGGTGGAGATGTGCAACACGTGCAGGCGGGTGCCGTGCTTCTTCGCCAGCGACACCGCCAGCTGCGAGGATTTCAGGCAGGCCTCGCGCGAACGGATGTCCGGGTGCATGTCCGGGGTCAGCGCCTCGCCATACTTTTCCTTGAACGCGGCCAGGGTCGCGTCGATGGTCGGGGTGTCTTCGCAGTGGGTGATGATGGGTGTCGGCGCGTCGCGGAAGATCGCATCCAGGGTCTGTGGGTTGTCGACCAGCATGTTGCCGGTGGAGGCGCCCATGAACACCTTGATGCCGGGCGCGGTCTTCGGGTCCAGGGTCTGGATCGCGGCCAGGTTGTCGTTGCTGGCGCCCAGGTAGAAGCCGTAGTTGCCCCAGGCGCGACCGTGCGCGGCGTCGTACTTGGCCTGCAGCGCGACGGCGTCGAGCGTCGGCGGGTTGGTGTTGGGCATGTCCATGAAGCTGGTCAGGCCGCCGGCCACCGCCGCGGCCGATTCGGTGGCGATGTCGCCCTTGTGGGTCAGGCCGGGTTCGCGGAAGTGCACCTGGTCGTCGATCATCCCGGGCAGCAGCCAGCGCCCGGCGGCGTCGACCACGGTCTCGCCCTCGCGCGCGGCCAGTTGCGGGGCGATCGCGGCGATGCGGCCGTTGGCGATGCGCAGGTCGCCCTGGGTTTCGCGGCCTTCGTTGACCAGGCGCGCGTTGACGATCAATGTGGAAGCGGACATCAGTGTTTTCCTTGGCAGCGGCAGGGTGGCGGCGCCGTGGGGTCGGGCACCGGGTCGAACCCGCCAGGATGGAAGGGGTGGCAGCGGCCGACGCGACGGGCGGCCATCCAGCCGCCGCGCACTGCGCCGAAACGGGCGATGGCGGTTACCGCGTACGCCGAGCAACTGGGCACGAAACGGCAGCGTGGCCCGAGCAGCGGGCTGATGAAGCGCTGGTACAGGCGCAGCAGGGCGATGAGAGCGCGGGCGATCACGCCACCATGATATGCCACTGTGCTCGACTAGGCGGGTCGCTCGGCGTATACGCCGCGTTGTTGCCGCGGGGGGTAGGGTAGGCTATAAAGGCCCGCTTTCCCGGGCCCCGGGAAGACCAAGGAAGAGCGTTCGTGGCTGCTAAAAAACCTGCAAAGAAGGCCGTCCAGGCCGCCAAGAAGCCTGCCAAGCCCGTCGCCAAGAAAGCGACGGTGTCCGCCGCCAGCAAACCGCCGAAGAAAGCCGCGCCTGCGAAGCCGGCGGCCAAGGTCGCCCCGGCCAAGTCGGCCAGCAAGGCCGTGGCCAAGAAGCCGGCGGCCAAGCCGGTAGCGGCGGCGCCGGCCAAGTCCGCTCCCGCCAAGAAAGCCCCGGCCAAGAAGGCGCCCGCCAAGCCGGTTGCAGTGGCCAAGGCCTCGGCCAAGCCCGCGTCCGCCGCCAAGCCGGCAGCGAAGAAAACACCGGCGCCCAAGCCCGTGGCCAAGGCCTCGACCGCTCCTGCCAAATCCAAACCGGCCACCGCCCCCGTTGTACCCGCGGTGACCACCTCCGTACCGAAGTCGGCGCCCAAGCCGGCTGCGGCCAAGCCTGTCCCGGTCAAGCCCGCCGCGCCTGCCGCAGCACCGGCCCCCAAGCCCGTTGCCGCCAAGTCCGCCGCGCCGTCGACCCCGCCACAAAAGAATCCCGTGTCCGTTTCGAAATCCTCCGCGAAAACCCCCACCAAGTCCGAATCCACCCCGAAGGCGCCGGTCGCCAAGCCCACCGGCAAGGTCGCCGTGGCCGTGACCGCCAAGTCGAATGCGCCGGCCAAGCCGGCCAAGTACAAGGTGGTCGAGTACAAGACCGACGACGCCACCGGCCGCCCGATCCTGCCCAAGGGCTACAAGCCGGCAGCGGACGAGGAGTACATGAGCGCGCTGCAGCAGGAGTACTTCCGCCAGCGCCTGCTCACCTGGCGCGCCGACCTGGTCGAGGAATCCAAGCAGACCATCGAGAACCTGCGCGACGAAGTCCGCGACATCGGCGACGAAGCCGAGCGTGCGACTCGCGAGACCGAGAACTCGCTGGAACTGCGGACCCGCGACCGCTACCGCAAGCTGATCGGCAAGATCGACAGCACGCTCAAGCGCCTGGACGCCGGCGATTACGGCTATTGCGTCGATACCGGCGAAGAGATCGGCCTGGAGCGCCTGGAGGCGCGCCTGACCGCCGAGCGCACCATCGACGCGCAGGAGCGCTGGGAGCACCTGCAGAAGCAGCAGGGCGACTGAGCGATCACCGCCTTCAATGCGTCAAGGCAAGGCCCCGCTCGCGCGGGGCTTTGCGTTTTGGTCACCTCATCGCCGGTCCAGGCCGTTCGCCTGTCGGCGATGCCGCCTGTGGAAACCGGCGCCGCGGCATCGACGTGATGCTCGGCCGCGGGCCGATCCTGCGCGACGAGCCGCCTTCCTCTGCGTGAATGGGGCGTCGCGTGGTGGCTACACCGCGGCGTGAGCGACGGCGCCCTTTAGCGCACGCCGTTGACCAACCCGCTTTGCGCGTCCTTGCTGATCTGCAAGCCGGGGAGGGCGAAACTGTCCAGGTCCTGCTTGGTGGCTGCGAGGTCCAGCCCGACGATCGCCGACGTCTCCGGATCGACCTCCAGGCCCAGCGGCATCGCGGCGAACTGCACGTAGTCGCGGCTGGCGTTCCATTGCGGCTGCCCGCCGATGGCCTGCAAGACCCGGTCGATGTGCGTGCCGGCTGGCTGGCCGAGCAGATCGAACGGCAACGGGGCATCTGCATTGGCGAAGGCGATCAGGTTGGTGACCCGGTCGTTGCGAAAGCGCACCGCCAACTGGCTGTAGCGGAGAGCGGTTGCCGGCTGCGGTTGCTGCGCCAGTTGCGCATTGAACCCGCGCGGGTACAGATACACCACACTGAGCGTGTCCGGATGTGCCGCATCGCTGCGGGTGATGTCCGGCTGGCCCAGTGCGGCCAGCACCTGTTGTCTGCGCATGCCGAGCGCGACGGGTCCGAGACGCGCGCACGGCGGGGGCAGGGTGGCGGCGCTGCTGGTGCCTGCAAGGGCCTGATGCAGCGCATGCGTGCAGGCCGCCGCATCGCTGCCGGCGGCATGCGCCTGCGGGTAGGCCATGCAGAGAGCGAGCAGGCCGAACAGCGGAAAGAGCCGGGATGCCATGAGAAATCTCCGTGACGGTAGTGCGTGGCGAGGACGGGAGCGCTCCCGTCCTCGCCACAACGTGAGTTAGTTGCCGTGCCAGCCTTCGCGGTGCCCGTAGGCGGTGATGAACGCGTTGCGCTGGTCGCTGTTCAACGATGACCACTGATCGGACGGATTCAGGCCCGAATTGGTGGTGATCGTGGTGATCATCTCCGAGGTCGGATTTTCGCTCGGCGGCGACCAGCTGGTGATGAGGTCACTCAGCGTGGCGGTGCCACCGGCGTTGTTGTTGAGGCGGTCCATGTTGGCCGCCGCGGCGTCCAGACCGGCTTGCGGGCTGGAGAAGATCGCAAAGCCGCGGTCGTCGCCGAGCGTGCCGTGATTGTCCGCGAACGTGCCGGAGCGGATGTCGAGCGGGTTGTTGTCGCGGTTGGGGTGTGTGCCGGTGACTTCCTGCGTGGTGCCATCGGCCGCGGTATAGGTCACCGTGGTGCCGCTGGCCGACGCGGACGTCGCGGGCTTGTCGTTGCTGCCGGCACCGTCGCCATCGCTGCCATCACCGTCGCCACCGTCGCCGTCGCCGCCGTCACCATCACCACCGTCGCCCTCTCCACCGTCGCCCTCACCGCCTTCGCCACCTTCACCGCCTTCGCCTCCCTCACCACCTTCACCGCCTTCACCTCCCTCACCGCCCTCGCCACCGCCCTCCGATTCGACCGGTGCGATTTCGTCGCTGATGGCCATCTGGGCCGTCGCAGTCTTGTGCATCGCCATGTGGTGATGGTGATGGGTCTTGGTTTTGGCGTGGTGGGTCTTCTTGTGCGCCTTGGCGTGGTGAATCGAACTGGACAACGGATGCGCGCCGATGGATGTGCGCGTACCGCCTGCAACCATATCGATTTCGATGATATCGAGCGTTCTCATGTTGATCCTTGAACAGAGGTGCGGGAAAAGCGCCGTCCCCGCTTCGGCTGATCCGGTGCGCGCGGCGTGGCCGACGATCGGATCGGTTCGGGCTGCGTGCGGCACGTCCCAGGGCGCGGGCAGGGCGTACGGCCCCGGTGCCGCGCGTGGCGACGTGTTCGAACGCATGGAACTTGGGGCATGCTGCTGCGCCAAGCGACACGGACAGCACCGCCATGTCGCACGCTGCGCTGCGCGTGGACTGCGCACACGGGGTCGAACCGCGTGAGCAGGCACCGTGCGGTTTCCCGCACTGCGTCCCGCAGCAATGGCGCAAGCGCCGATCCGGTGGCTACATCCGCTGCGTCGTCGCCCCCTCGCTGGAGCACACCAAGGTCAGGTCCAGGCGACGGACCGTCCAATGCGACGGCGTGTCCATCGTCCCGGTCGCATGGACGTGGTAGGCGGGGCAGTCCGCGTCTTCCTCCGGGTTGTTCTTGATGTCGCAGTTGCCTTCGATCAGAAAGGCCTTGCCGGCTTCGGCGCCGGTGCGGGTGAATTTCAGCGCAGGACAGTCGCCGAACAACCTCGACAGGGCGATGTCGTTCTTCAGCACATAGGCGATCGCCTGTTCTCCGCCGGCTTGGGAAGGGACTTGCTTCGCCTGCGACGATCCTTGCGCGGCGACGGTGAGCGCCAAGGCCGTGCAGATGCGCGGTAACCAGAAAGACGTCATGCGGAGAGCTCCGATAGGCGAGTATCTCCCGGGCTGGCGTGCGCCGGCCCGGGAGAGGGTGGGGTGCGTGTTACTTGAAGACGCTGATGTGGACGTGGGTGGTATCGCCGCTTTCCCGGCTGGCCTGGGTCCAGTCCGCGGTGGGACTGGACCGGATGAAATTGCCGGCGGGTCCTTCCACGTAGCTGACGTTGGGATTGGCCATCGCCGCATTCTCCAGCGCCTGGGCGTTCTGGAAGCCTTCGCCGCTCGTCCCGACATGGACGTCGTTGATGATGTTGATGTCGACGGCGTTGCCCGTGTAGTGGGCGGAATTGGGGTTGTGGCTGCCGTTGGTCGTGGCCGAGATGTCGATGCTGTCGACGCTCTGATCGCCGTCGAGCACCGAGCCCAGGGTCGAGGCCATCTTGGACGTGACCGGGTTGTTGCTGCTCGCACCGTCCTGGGTGTTCTGGTAGGTGATCGAGACCGTCCTGCCATCGGACGTGGTATGGCTGCTGCCTATCGAGGTATCGGCCGGGCCGTTGCCGTCGGCATCGTTGCCGTCGTCGTAACCGCCGCTGCCGTCACCTTCTCCTCCTTCTCCTCCTTCTCCTCCTTCGCCCCCTTCGCCGCCCTCACCGCCCTCACCGCCTTCGCCGCCCTCACCACCTTCTCCTCCCTCACCACCTTCACCGCCCTCACCGCCTTCGCCCCCCTCACCGCCTTCACCGATCGGTTCGACCTCTTCCATCCGCGCCATCTGCGCGGCCGCGGACTTGTGCATCGCGGCGTGGTGGTGATGGAGCTTGGCTTTGGCGTGATGCGTCTTGTTGTGCGCCTTGGCATGGTGGATCGAACTGGACAGCGGGTGTGCGCCGATCGATGTGCGCGTTCCGCCTGCGACCAGATCGATTTCGATGATATCGAGCGTTCTCATGGTGATCCTCGAACAGGTATGCGGGGAAGAGGCCGTCCTCGCTTCGGCTGATCCGCGCATGCGACGAAGGCGCCGCAGGCGTGGACCGATCCCGTTCACGCGTGCCGCACGTCAGGATGCGACGAGGGCGGGGCGCGCGGACTGCGCGTGCGCGTCGCTCAGGCGCTCGAAGGCATAGAGATGGTTCATGTAGGTGGACACGTAGATGCGCCGTTCGTCAGGCGAGATCGCGACACCGTTGGTCACCGCGTCGGGCAACTGCAGCACGCCCACGGTTTCGAGCGTGTCGATGTCGATCTCGACGACGCGGCCGCCGTTGCTGCCGACGATCACCCGGTTGCCGATCCGCTTGGGCGAGGCGTACACGCGCGAGCGCAGGTTGATCTTCTTGATCAGTTGCATCGTGTCGATGTCGATCACGTACAGATGGCGATCGCCCGAGCCACAGAACAGCTTGTTGCCGGCGAACAGCGGCGTGGTGTAGCAGATTTCGTCTGTCTGCCACTCGCCACGCTTTTCGCCGGTGGCGACATCCAGCACGTAGATGGACTTGTCGAACGAGGCAAAGGCGGTGAGCCCGCGACGCTCGTCCACTGCGGGCGCGTACTTCACCGAGCGCCGCGTCTTGAAGCGCCAGGCGATGCGTCCTGTCCTGGCGTCGAGCGCGAGCGTCTCATGGTCCGCGCTGCCCCAGATCACCAGGTCGCCGCCTTCCCAGTAACCAGGCGATCCGTGCTGCAGCTTCTGCACCTGGTGCTCCCAGATCTTTTCGCCGGTATCCATCGCATAGGCGGCGAGGCTGCCCTGCGCCCATGGGCGGACATATTCGATGCCCACGTACATCAGCTTGTGGCGCGGCACCAGCAGCGGCGAAGCCCCGACCCAGTCGCCATCCGGATGTGTCCAGATCTCCTCGCCGCTGGCCGCATCCAGGCAGTAGACGGTGCCGTTGTATGCGCCGAAGTACAGGCGTCCGTCGTGGTACGCCGGGCATGACCAGATGCCCTTCTTGGTGTACGCCGCACCGGTCACCGGGTATTCCCAGACCAGTCCGCCGGTCTCGGCGGAGAACGCCTGCATCTTGGCGGCGTCGCAGCCGCGGTAGATCATGTCGCCGACCAGCAGCGGCGCGGACTTGGGGACCACGTGGAAGGCGAAGCCTCCCGGCGTCGCCGTCCGCCACAGTTCGCGATACGCCTGGGTGGGAGGCGGCGCGCTTTGTTCCGGCGGCAGGTCGAAGTCCTTGAGCGTGAACAGCGTTTGCACCGAGATCGCGTGCGTCTTGCGCCACTGCATGCCGGCCTTGGACAGAAAATCGACCACCACGAACACCTCGTCGAGCGCGTGTCCGGCCGCGGCAATCACCGCACGCGCCTTCTCGGCGCTATTGCCGGAATTGAGCGAGTCGTCGACCAGCACGATGGGCAGGTCGAGCACATCGCCCTCGATGGCGTTGCCCATCCCCGTGGTCTTGCGATCCTTGCGAATGATGAAGCCGTTGACCGGACCGCGTTCTTTCGGGGCGGTCAACAGCAACGCGGTGAGTAGCGGGATCGCCGCGGTTTCCAGGCCGCCGAGCTGGAAAGGCGGGCGTGCGGCATTGCGCTCCCAGAACGCTGCGGCGATCTGCTCGAGCGCAGCGCGGCGCATGAACACCCGGCGCAGATCGAACAGCCAGAGGTAGGAGCCGCCCTTCTTGGTGATGAGGGGGATGTTCTCGGCGCTGGTGTGCAGGCCGACGGTCTGGATCAGGTCCCGAAGCGATTGCATGGTCATCGTGCAGCCCTGCTGGGAATGGGAGGAGGTGGGTGACGGTGGGTCAAGGAGACGCCGGGGCGTCCATCGAGCCGAGATAGCGGTCCACGGCCGGTCCCCAGATCGCGGAACCGCCATGGCCGAAGAACAGATGGTGACCGTCGTCGCCGAAAGCGGCCGGCGTCACCAGAACCGCGTGGCCGCCTGCGTCGGTAAAGGCGCGATGCAACGACGCTGCAAGGTCAGGTCCGAAGAAGCTGTCGTTGGCCGTATAGATCCACAGCATCGGGGTGGTGGCCTGTCGGCCGAAGGTGGCGGCTGCCGCGATCAACCTGTCGGCATGGCAATTGCTGTTGGGCCGATCGTGGAAGTGGCCGCCGCGGCCGCCGGCCATGTTGACGAATGCGCTGACGTTGGGATGCGGCAGGCTGTCGTATGCCAGCGTGCCCCAGCCGCCGGCCGACTGTCCGACCACGATGGCGCCGGTCGGACTGTAGTCGGGCAGTGCGGTCAGGGCGTCCACGATACGCTTGAGTTGGCGTGCGGTCTCCAATCCGGCCTTGACATAGTCGGCGCGGTCGCAGCCGTCGTAGCCCTCGCTCCAGGGGCCGCCGGTGGCGCCGTAGCCGAGGCGCAGGACCAATGCCACCGCATAGTGGTGTCGCAGGAACCAGCGTGCCGATTCGCCATCGCAGGTTTCCAGGGTCATGCCGGGTCGGTCGGAGGCCTTCGCCGGTGAGCCGTGCGCGATCACCACCACACGTGGGCGGCTGACACCGGCAGGGCGGCACAGCCGTCCCTGTAAGGTCCAGGGGTGTCCGTCCGGATCGGCGATGGGAATCTGCAGTGGCTCGCCGAGGTCGGCATGCGTGCCGCCGAAGCCGCGCGCCGAGGCGATGCAGGGCGCCATGCCGCAGAAGAGCAGCAGGACAGTCGAGGCCAACAGGCAACGTCGGCAGGCGGATGACATGGTGGAGTTCCCCAGTTCGTCGGTCTCAGCGACGGACGCGCCGCATGTGGAAGGTGATGGTCGAGCACAACGTCGGGCACTCCCGTGCCGGGGCACGCGAGGCACGGGTGACGGCGCCGTCGAACAACACCAGCCGGCCAGGACGCGGGCGGATCGAGATGCACTCGCGCGCGGTGTCGTAGAACACGGTTTCGCCGGCCCAGTCGTCCTTCCATTCGGTGCTGGCGTAGAGCAGGGCGACACGCTCCTGATCCGACGGCTTGGCGTAGTGGTGCGCCACGCCGTCCTGTCCATGCGTGTGACCGGTGACGTAGGCGCGGACCAGGCCGTAGTCCTGCGCCAGGTTGTCCTTGATCTGCGTCCAGAGTTCATGCAGCGGTTCCATGCCCGGGGTTGCGGCGAGGACGTCGTCGTGGATCGCACGCTCGTGCGCTTTGCGGCTGCCGCACAGATGGATATGCCAGGACGGCGCTGCGTCGCCGAGCAATCCTGGATAGAGGCCGTAGGACCAGCCGCCGCGGCCGCGCAGCAGTTCCGGCAGATGCTGGACTTCGACGAAGTTGTTGACGACTTGCAGGGACGACGCTTCCGACGCTGACACGATGGCGACCTCACGTTGGCGATACGGGATGGGACGGGGACCAGGCGACGCGACGAGCTGGCTGTCGCGCCGGCGGCGAGCTAGGAGGTGACGGGGACGGCTGGCGCATGCGCCGCAGGCTGGCGCGTGCGGACTGCTCCTTCGTGCAATTCGATGACGCGATCGGCATGCGCGATCGTTTCGGGGCGGTGCGCGATGACGATGCGCGTGATGTTCAGGGCCTTGATCGCCTGGTTGAGCTGGCGCTCCAGCGCGAGATCGAGATGGCTGGTCGCCTCGTCGAGCACCAGGATGTGCGGGCGCCGGTACAGTGCGCGCGCCAGGAACAGGCGTTGCTGCTGGCCTCCGGAGAGCGAGGATCCCATGTCGCCGACCAGGCTGTGGTAGCCCATCGGCATGGCCATGATGTCCTCGTGTATGCCGGCCAGGCTGGCCGCGTCCTCGATGTCCTGCGGTGTGGCGAGGACGTCGAACATGCTGATGTTCTCGGCGATCGACCCGGTGAACAGGTGGTCGTCCTGCATCACGCTGCCGGTGATCGCGCGGTAGCGGGACTTGCCGAGGCGGCGCAGATCGAGTCCGCCGATCTCGATCGCGCCCTGCTGCGGGTCGAGCAGGCCGAGCAGCACCCTCACCAGGGTGCTCTTGCCGCACCCCGATGGGCCGACGATGGCGACAGATTCGCCCGCTTGCACCGCAAAGCTGCACTCGCGCAGGATCCAGGGCTCGCCTTCGGCATAGCGGAAGCTGACCTTGTTGAAGGTGATGCTGGGCTGTGGCAACGGACCCGCGTGTTCGCTGGTGGTGTGCGCCTCGGGTGGTGTCAGTACGATGTCGGCCAGTCTTTCGGCCTGCAGACGCAGCATGCGCAGTTCGATCGCATAGTCGACCAGGCTGGCGACGCGGCTGCTGAACTGGTCTCCGTAGGCCACGAAGGCGGTCAACATGCCGACGGTGAACTGGCCTTTCAATCCCAGCCACGCACCCAGCCAGAGCACGCCCAGGCGCTGGGCCCCTGCCGCCAGGTTCTGCAATGCGGTGAACAGCATGTCCAGGCGTTGCACGGCGATGGACGTGTTCAGCGTGTCGGTCGCAGCGTTGAGGTAGCGCGCGGTCTGCTCGGCCTCCTGGTTGTTCAGGCGGATCGTCTGCACGCCGCGTACCGCCTCCAGGAATCGGCTGTGCTGCTTGGCGGTGACGGTGATCTGGCTGAGGTTGGCCTCGCGGTAGACGCGGAAGTACAGCAGCCGAAGTGCCGCATACACGGCGACCGCGCCGAGGACGATGGCCGACAGCAAGGGGCTGTAGACGAACAGCACGACCAGGGTGACGCTGGCGAGCAGCCCGTCGAGCAGGATCTCGACGAAGCGGGTGGTGAGCGTCTGCTGGATCGTGTCGATCGCACCGAAGCGGGACACGATGTCGCCGAGATGGCGCGTGCCGAAGTAGGAATGCGGCAGGCGCATCAGATGCTGGAACACGTTGCCGGTCCAGCCGAGGTTGAAGTGCGTGCTGAGCCACATCACGGTCCAGCTGCGCAAGGCCGAGACGAGTGTTTCGAGCACGATCAGCAGTGCGAAGCTCAGGCCGAGGAACGTGAGCAGATCGTGGTCGCCATCGGCGATCACCTGATCCACCACAAGTTGCATGAACAAGGGCGCCAGGAGCGCGAAGACTTCCAGGACCAGGGCCAGCCCGAAGATCTGCGCCAGTCCGCGGCCCAGGCCCTGCACCGAGCCGGCGAGCGCGCGCAGCGACACCGGCGGCGTCTCGCGCTGGCGCTGGAAGGTCGGCCCTCTGGAAAACTCGATCGCCACGCCGGTGAAGTGCCTGCCGACGTCGCTCATGCTCAAGTTGCGCACGCCCACCGCTGGGTCGTGCACGACGATCCCGTGCTTGCCGACGCTGCGCAGCACCACGAAGTGATCCATGTCCCAGTGCAGCACGCAGGGCGTCTGTAACTGACCGAGCTCTTCCAGGTCCAGCCGAAGTGGCCGGCATTGCAGCCCAAGCGCATGCGCGATCTCGATCAGGCGTCGCGCGGTCATGCCCTTCAGCGAGAGACTGAAGCGGCGCCGCAGCGCGGGCAGATCGGTATGGTGACCGTGATAACCGGCGATCATCGCGATGCAGGCCAGGCCGCACTCTGCGGCTTCGGCCTGCAGCACGTTCGGCAGGACGCGCGTACGCCAGAAGCGCAGTTTCGCGGTGCGCGCGTCCTGCGCGCTCGCAGTCTGTGCCGTCGTGCCGTGATGCGTGGGGGCCGCGTTCATGCGCCACTGCTCCAGCGATGACCCATGCCGTACAGCGGCTCGAAGATCCATTCGACGATCCGGCGCCGGTCCAGCAACATGTCCGCGTCCAGCGCCATGCCCGGGCGCAAGGGTTCCTTGCGTCCGTATGCTTCGACGTTCTGATCCGCCAGGTCCACGCGGGCCAGGTACAGGGGATCGGAGGAGGGCGGATTGCCGCCGCCGAGCAGCAAGGTGACTTCGCCCGGCGTCAGTGCGCTGCGCGAGACGCTGCGCACCACGCCGTGGTGCAGGCCGAATTTCTGGTAAGGGAATGCCTGGTAATGCAGGGTGACCTGGATGCCCGGATGGACGAAGCCGACCGCCTGACTGGGAACCAGGATCTGCGCCTGCAGGGTCGAACCGTCCGGGACGATGGCGAGCAGCGGTTGGCCAAGTGCGACCGAAGCGCCGGGTTTGACCAGCAAGGTGGAGACGGTGCCGCTGGCCGGCGCACGCAGTTCGCTGGCGCGTGCCGCTTCGTTCTGCGCAAGGGTCTGTTCGACCTGCGCGAGTTGCCGGCGCAAGTCGTTAAGCTTGGCGGAAACGGCCAGTGGCAGTTGGGTCAGTTGATCGTTGAGCACGCTCAGTTGCTGCTGCGTACTGGCGCGTTGCTGCTGCAACGAACGCAGCTGCGACTCGTCGGCGAGCAACGCCGATTGCTCCTGCTCGACTTGCAACGCCGGGATGTAGCCACCGGCGACCAGGCCCGACCACTTGTCCACCAGCTCCTGCACCAACTGCATCTGCTTCTTCTCGATCGCGATCTGCGCATCGATTTGAACCAGTTGCTCCTTCAGCGCGGATTGCTGCGTGCGGTTGTCTTCCGCCTGCTTGTCCTGCAACTGCTGGGTATCGCCGATGTCCTGGCGCAGGCTGCCGGCCTGGCGTTGCAGCTGCGCGCTGACGCTGGCCGCCGTGTTGCCGAGCGCCTTGCTGGTGTGCTCGCCCGACAGCGAGACCAGGACCTGTCCGCTCGCGACCCGATCGCCTTCGGCGACGCCGACGTGATCGATCACGCCGAGCGTATTGGCGGTCAGGCTGATCAAGCCCGCGCGCGGGACCAGGAGTCCGGTGACATGGACGCGCTGGGTGTAATGGCCAAAGAACAGCCACAGCACAATGGCGGTGGCCATGACGAGGGCGACGAAGGTCCAGGCCCGGGTCGAAAGCGGCGTTGCCAGTCGTACCGTCCCCAGCCATGCCTGGCTCCGGGCGTCCACTGCCTCGTCACGAAAAAGCGAATGTTCCATTCGGCTGATTCCATCCGTGTTTCATATAGGAGTCGCGCGTTCGATGCGCGTCCATTCCGAAAAGCGGGTTGAAACTTAATTCGTGGGAGATAATTTCGGCGGCTTCTTTCGTCATCCTTTCCGTATTTGATGGCTTTTTATCTTGTCTACAAATTGCGCTATCGTGGTGTTGGCGGGTTGCTGATTTGATCTTGAAATTCAGCTGTTTAGTGCAGGAATTGCAGCGTCTTCGATAGCGGTAGAAAGGTTTTAAATGTGCCTGTCATGACGGTGTCGCATAATGCGGCAAGTGGTATGTCGCCGTGTCGATGCTGGCAATCAATGTCATTGCGTGCAAATTATTTCAATCATGTATCCGGGGTTGCGTCGATAATGGAGTGCCGTCCTTGAACCGCAATGCCGACCTGGCCGAGTCATCCGTGCCCACGCGCCGCCGTCGCTGGCGCTTGCCGATCCTGATCGCCTTGTTGTTGCTCGCGGTCATTGCGCTGGGTCCACGGGTCAGCGTGGCCCTGCCGCAGGTGGCGGCGCCGGCGGTGCCGCAGGATCCGCTGGCGCTGCAGGCCTGGATCGATGCGCGCGAGCGCGCCACGCCGGGGCTGCGCCCTGACAACCAGGCGCGGATCGTCTGGGCCGATCCGGCGCATCCGGGGCGCCGCGCGTGCGCCATGGTCTATCTGCACGGCTTTACCGCCAGCCAGGGCGAGGGCGCGCCCACGCATGAGCGGCTGGCGCGCAGCTTCGGCTGCAATCTGTATCTGCCGCGCCTGCCAGGGCACGGTTTGGTCGCGGCCGATGCGCTGCGTGGGGTCGATGCCGGGCGCCTGCTCGCCGGTGCGGCCGAGGCGCTGGCGGTGGCGCGGGTGCTCGGCGATCGAGTGGTGGTGATCGGCAATTCGATGGGCGGCGCGCTGGCGGTGCAGGCGGTGGCGGCGAATCCGCGCCAGGTGCAGGCGCTGGTGCTGTGGTCGCCGCTGGTACGCGAGTATGGCGATCAGTTGCAGCCGATGCTGTGGCCGTGGGGCGCGCAACTGTTGGCGTGGACGCACAACGGCGGCGATCCGATCCTGCGCTATCCGGTCGACAGCGCCTACTGGGCCGACGCCACGCACCTGGACGGCTACCGCGCGCTGGCAGCGCTGACCCGCGGCGGCATGCAGTCGGCGACCTATGCGCGCATCCATGTGCCGGTGTTCCTGGGCTACTACTATCGCGATCCGCAGCATCAGGACCGTACGGTGTCGGTAGCGGCGCTGCAGGCGATGTTCAAGCAGCTGGGAACGCCACCGGCCTTGCGTCAGGCAGTGGACTTTCCTGGGGCGGACAATCACGTGCTGGCCTCGCCGATCCGCTCGCACGCCGTGCCGGCCGTGTTCGCCGCCACCTGCCGGTTCCTGGCGGGGAAGGGCGGCCTGGTGCAGCCGGCCGGCGTGCCGGATTGTGCGCATGCCTGGGCCGACGACGAGGCGCAGGCGCGCGCGGTGGCGGCCGCGCGCTGAGCGTGGTCGTTGTGGCGAATCGAGGGAGCAGCGCGGTGGGGATCATGCATCGGCGCCAGGGCGCGTGATGCATCAGGGGCCGAGTCGTTTCGCGCCCAAGAGGCGACGACGCGCACGCGCGCCGTCGGCCGGGCCTACTGCAGGTCGCGCAGATCCAGGTTGCGCAACTTGGGCGCTTTCCAACTGGTAACGCCGACCACGCCTAGCGTCACGCAGCCACCGAGCACCACCGCCGGCACCAGTCCGATCAGTCGCGCCATGACGCCGTCGTAGAACGCGCCCAGTTCGTTCGACGAGCCGATGAAGATGCCGTTGATCGAGGACACGCGGCCGCGCATCGCGTCCGGCGTGGCCAACTGCAGGATGGTCGAACGCACGATCACCGAGACGCCGTCGCACATGCCGTAGGCCAGCAGGATCGCCGCCGACAGCCAGAAATGCCGCGACAGGCCGAAGGCGATGGTGCACAGGCCGAAGCCGGCCACTGCCAGCAGCAGCACGCGTCCGGCATTGCGCTGCAGCGGGTGCCGCGCCAGCCACACGCCGACCAGGATCGAACCCAGCGCCGGCGCGCCGCGCAGGATGCCCAGCCCCTCGGGGCCGTAATGCAGGATGTCGTGGATGAAGGCCGGCAGCATCGACACCGCGCCGCCCAGCAGCACCGAGAACATGTCCAGGGCCATCGCGCCGAGCATGATCTGGTTGGAGAACACGAACTGCGCACCTTCGGCGATGCTGCGGAAGATCGGTGCGCGCGGGCCGTCGTGCACCGGCTCGGACACGCGCAGCAGCCACAGCGCCAGCAGCGCCGCGCTCGAGGCGCCGATGGCAGTGCCGTAGGCCAGGCTCTTGCCGCCCCAGCCGACCAGCAGGCCGCCCAGCGCCGGGCCGATCACCATGCCGGCCTGGAACGCGACGCTGCCGACGCTGGCGCCGCGCGCATAGGCCTCGCGGGGCAGGACGCGGGCGAACAGCGCGTTGTACACCGGCGACAGGAACGCGCGCGCGGCGCCGGTCAGCGCGATCGCCGCGTAGATCGGCCACACGCCCTGCGCCGCCAGCCAGCCGCGGCTCACCGCCAGCAGTACCGCGGCGGTGGCGACCAGGCCGACGCTGGCGAGCATGCCCAGGTAGCGTCGCGGCAGGTGGTCGACCAGGTAGCCGGCGAACGGGGCAATGCAGAAGAACGGCAGGATCTCGGCCAGTCCGATCAGGCCCAGCGAGAACGGATCGCGGGTGATCTCGTAGATGTGCCAGCCGACCGTGACCGCGACGACCTGGTAGGACAGCATCGCCAGGATGCGGTAGGCCAGCACCAAGGCGAAGCCGGGGTGCGCCAGCAGCGTGCGCAAGGTCTGCGGTGGGGTGGGCAGCGGCGCGCTCATGCCTGCTGGGCGCGTGCGGTGTCCTGGATGAAGGCCAGCAGCGCGGCCAGGCCGTTGCTGCGGGTCGGCGACAGATGCTTGCCCAGGCCGATGGCGGTGACGAAGTCCGGCGCGGTGGCGAGGATGTCCGCGGCGCTGCGTCCGGAATAGACCCGCAGCGCCAGGTAGATCAGCCCGGAGACGATCGCCGAGTCGCTGATCGCATGGAACACCAGGCGTTCGGCATTGCCCTCGGGCACGATCCACACCATCGACTGGCAGCCGTGCAGGCGATGCTCTTCGGTCTTCCAGTGCTCGGGGAAGGCGGGCAGCTTGCGGCCGAGGTCGATCAGGTACTGGTAGCGCTCGGACCAGTCGCCGAAGAAGCCGAATTCCTCGGCGATGGCGGCCTGGGCGTCGGCGGGCGTGGGTTCGAGCGGAAAGTCGGTATCGGTCATAGCAATCCAAGATCAAGCGATGTAAAGCCCCTCTCCCTCCGGGAGAGGGGTTGGGGTGAGGGTACGGGCGCAGCTTCGTGACTTGTCCATGCGAGTCGCTTCGCGCCGTACCCTCATCCGCCCCTTCGGGCATCTTGTAAAGCCCCTCTCCCCCCGGGAGAGGGGTTGGGGTGAGGGTCCGGGCGCAGCCTCGTGAACTTGTCCATGCGAGTCGCTTCGCGTCGTGCCCTCATCCGGCGCCCGTACCCTCATCCGCCCCTTCGGGGCACCTTCTCCCGGAGGGAGAAGGGAACAGCCGTGCGCCCTTTTTCTACTAGGGCTCAATCACCCACGCTTCCAACGTACGCCCTGCGGCGTGTCCTCCAGGACAATGCCGGCGTCGGCCAGTTCCTGGCGGATGGCGTCGGCGCGGGCGAAGTCGCGGGCCTGCTTGGCGTCGCTGCGGGCGTCGATCAGCGCCTGGATGCGGGCGTCGTCGTCGCTGCCGGCGCCCTGGAACCAGACCTGCGGATCCTGCTGCAGCAGGCCCAGGGCGAGGCCGGCGCCGAGCAGGCGGGCCTTGGCCTGGCGCAGTGCGTCGGCACGTTGCGCGGCATCGGCCGGATCGGGGCCGCCCGCCGGCGCCGCCTCGCGCAGTGCCTGCCGCGCCTGCGTGGCCAGGCTCGACAGCACCGACAGCGCCAGCGGCGTGTTGAGGTCGTCGTCCAGTGCTTCTTCGATCTCGGCCGGAATGATGGCCTCGGCGTCGATGGCCTGCAGATCGCGCAGCGTGCCATAGAGGCCGTCGAGCCGGGCGACCTGGGCCTGGATCAGGGCGTCGGACCAGTCCAGCGGCTGCCGGTAGTGCGCGCTCAGCAGCGCGCAGCGCAGGGCCTCCGGCCGATGCCGCTCGATCAGGTCGTGCACGGTCTCGATGTTGCCAAGCGACTTGCTCATCTTGGCGCCGCTGAAGGTCAGCATGCCGTTGTGCAGCCACACGCGGGCGAAGGTCGCGCCGCCGTGGGCGCATTCGCTCTGTGCGATCTCGTTCTCGTGGTGCGGGAACTGCAGGTCGACGCCGCCGGCGTGGATGTCGATGGTCTCGCCCAGATGCGCGGCGGCCATCGCCGAGCACTCGATGTGCCAGCCGGGGCGGCCGCGGCCCCACGGCGAGTCCCAGCCGGGCAGATCGTCGCTGGAGGGCTTCCACAGCACGAAGTCGCCCGGGTCGCGCTTGTACGGGGCCACCTCGACGCGGGCACCGGCCAGCATTTCCTCGGGATCGCGCCGCGACAGCTTGCCGTAGTCGGCGAAGCTGGCCACCGCGAACAGCACGTGGCCTTCGGCCGCGTAGGCGTGGCCGCTGGCGATCAGCCGCTCGATCATCGCCACGATGTGCGGGATGTGTGCGGTGGCCGCCGGCTCGATATCCGGCGGAGTCACGCCCAGCGCGGCCATGTCCTGGCGGTAGATGGCGGCGAAGCGATCGGTGATGGCCGAGATCGGCACGCCCTGCGCCTGCGCGGCGGCGTTGATCTTGTCGTCCACGTCGGTGATGTTGCGGGCGTAGCGCAGCTTGCCGTAGCGGCGCCGCAGCAACGCCGCCAGCACGTCGAACACCACCGGGCCGCGGGCGTTGCCGATGTGCGCGTAGTTGTAGACGGTGGGGCCGCAGACGTAGAGCGTCGGGCCGGCCGCCGGATCGAGCGGTTCGAAGGCGTCGACCCGGCGGGTCAGGTTGTTGTGCAGGCGCAGGCTCATCGGCATCGGCGGTGGGGAAACCGCCCGATTCTACCGGCAGCCGTCCCGGGGCGGGCGCGGGGAGCGCCTTTCGGCTCGCGTTCAGCCCGACGCAAGCCGCCATGCCTACACTCGTGGGTCTGCCCTTGCGAAGCTGCTGCCGATGCGCCTGAACCCGTTGTTGCCGCTGGTCGGCCTCCTTGCCTGCGCCGCGGCGCCGGCCTGGGCGCAGGACTCCGAGGCGCGCAACCGGGTGGTGGTGATCGAAAACGTCAAGCTGGACTACGCCCAGGTCCTGAACGTGGAGCCGGTGTACCAGACCCTGCGCGCCACCCGCACCGAGCAGCAATGCGACCCGGCCCCCGCGCCGGCCCCGGCGGCGCCGGCGCCCAAGCCGGCCGAGGACGACAGCCGCTTGAACCGGTTGATGGATTCGGTGAAGGACATCTTCAGCCGCCGCCACGAGGAGCCGGCCCCGGCCGCTGCGCCGGCCACGGCGCCGAACGGCGGACGCAACTGCCGCATGGTCGAGGTCGGCCGCGAGTTCCGCCGGCCCATCGCCTATGACGTGGACTATGTCTACAAGGGCACCAAGTACCGCTCGCGGCTGCCGGAAGATCCGGGCAACCGGCTGCGCATCCGCGTCTCGGTGGCTCCGTACGTGCCCGACGCGGTGGTGGTGCCGCCGCGCTGAGCGCCGCGTGCGCTTGCGCCTGTGGCGTGCGCGTGCGAGGATGCGCGCCGATGAAAGCGAACCTGCCCCAGCACGATCTCAGCGCCGCACGCATGGCCTCGGGCATGACGTCGCGCGCGCGTCGACCGGAATCCCACATTCTCGCTGGGTAACCGGAGCGTCGTGCCGTTCGTTCTGAAAACCCAGCCCGAGGCTGGGTTTTTTCGTTTTCATCGGCCGGAAAAGTTTCACCCGTAAAGAACAACCCCACAGCACCTCCCGCGCGTCCCGCGTCCCCACCGCTGCAAAGGATCGATCGATGTCTCTGAAGCACTTCTTGAACACCCAGGACTGGAGCCGCGCCGAGCTCGACGCGCTGCTGACCCAGGCGGCGCTGTTCAAGCGCAACCGCCTCGGCAGCGAGCTGAAGGGCAAGTCGATCGCGCTGGTGTTCTTCAACCCGTCCATGCGTACCCGCACCAGCTTCGAGCTGGGCGCGTTCCAGTTGGGCGGCCACGCGGTGGTGCTGCAGCCGGGCAAGGACGCGTGGCCGATCGAGTTCGACCTGGGCACGGTGATGGACGGCGACACCGAAGAGCACATCGCCGAGGTGGCGCGGGTGCTGGGCCGCTATGTGGACCTGATCGGCGTGCGTGCCTTCCCGAAGTTCGTCGACTGGGCCAAGGACCGCGAGGACGTGGTGCTGAAGAGCTTCGCCAAATATTCGCCGGTGCCGGTGATCAACATGGAGACCATCACCCATCCGTGCCAGGAACTGGCGCACGCGCTGGCCCTGCAGGAGCACTTCGGCACCCGCGACCTGCGCGGCAAGAAGTACGTGCTGACCTGGACCTACCATCCCAAGCCGCTGAACACCGCGGTGGCCAATTCCGCGCTGACCATCGCCACCCGCCTGGGCATGGACGTGACCCTGCTGTGCCCGACCCCGGACTACGTGCTCGACGAGCGCTATATGGGCTGGGCAGCGCAGAACGTGCAGGAGAGCGGCGGCTCGCTGACCGTCAGCCACGACATCGACAGCGCCTACGCCGGCGCCGACGTGGTCTACGCCAAGAGCTGGGGCGCGCTGCCGTTCTTCGGCAACTGGGGCCCGGAAAAGCCGATCCGCGACCAGTACCAGCACTTCATCGTCGACGAACGCAAGATGGCGCTGACCAACAACGGCGTGTTCTCGCACTGCCTGCCGCTGCGCCGCAACGTCAAGGCCACCGACGCGGTGATGGATTCGCCCAACTGCATCGCCATCGACGAGGCCGAGAACCGCCTGCATGTGCAGAAGGCGATCATGGCGGCGCTGGTGGGCCAGGGCCGCCGGGATTCGTGATTCGGGATTGGGGATTCGCAACATCGGCTTCCCTATCCGTTCTTACTTTAGTCAACCGCAGAGAGACTCCCCCATGTCGCAGCAATCCGCTTCCACGAATCCCGACTCCCCAATCCCGAATCCCGGCCTCAAGGACATCGTCCTCGCCTTCTCCGGCGGCCTCGACACCAGCTTCTGCATTCCCTACCTGCAGGCCAAGGGCTATGCGGTGCACACCGTGTTCGCCGACACCGGCGGCGTGGATGCCGAGGAGCGCGATTTCATCGAGAAGCGCGCCGCGGAACTGGGCGCGGCCAGCCACGTCACCGTGGACGGTGGCCCGGCGATCTGGGCCGGCTTCGTCAAGCCGTTCGTGTGGGCCGGCGAGGGCTACCAGGGCCAGTACCCGCTGCTGGTGTCCGACCGCTACCTGATCGTCGATGCCGCGCTCAAGCGCGCCGAGGAGTTGGGCACCAAGACTATCGCGCACGGCTGCACCGGCATGGGCAACGACCAGGTGCGCTTCGACCTGGCGGTCAAGGCGCTGGGCGACTACGAGATCGTCGCGCCGATCCGCGAGATCCAGAAGGAACACACCCAGACCCGCGCCTACGAGCAGAAGTACCTGGAGGAGCGTGGCTTCGGCGTGCGCGCCAAGCAGCAGGCCTACACCATCAACGAGAACCTGCTCGGCCTGACCATGTCCGGCGGCGAGATCGACCGCTGGGAAGCGCCGGGCGAGGGCGCCCGCGGCTGGTGCGCGCCGCGCAGCGCGTGGCCGACCGAGCCGCTGACGGTGAAGCTGAAGTTCGTGCAGGGCGAGGCGGTCGAACTCGACGGCAAGGCGCTGCCGGGCGAACAGATCCTGGCCAAGCTCAACAAGCTGTTCGCGCCCTACGGCGTGGGCCGTGGCGTGTATACCGGCGACACCGTGATCGGCCTGAAGGGCCGCATCGTGTTCGAGGCGCCGGGCCTGGTGTCGCTGCTGGCCGCGCACCGCGCGCTGGAGGACGCGGTGCTGACCAAGCAGCAGAACCGCTTCAAGCCGGACGTGGCGCGCAAGTGGGTGGAGCTGGTGTACGAGGGGTTCTACCACGACCCGCTGAAGACCGACCTGGAGGCGTTCCTGAAGTCGTCGCAGGCGATGGTCAACGGCGAAGTGACGCTGGAGACCCGCGGCGGCCGCGTCGATGCGGTGGCGGTGAAGTCGCCGCACCTGCTCAACGCCAAGGGCGCGACCTATGCGCAGTCGGCGGATTGGGGCGTGGCCGAGGCGGAGGGCTTCATCAAGCTGTTCGGGATGAGCTCGACGCTGTACGCGCAAGTGAATCGCTGAAGAGCAAAGCCCCTCTCCCCCCGGGAGAGGGGTTGGGGTGAGGGTCCGGGCGAAGCCTCGCAATCGTTGGTTGCGCGAGCTTCGCCAGGATCTTCACCTGCTAGCGCGATTGGCTTCACCAGGCTTCGCCCGTACCCTCATCCGCCCCTGCGGGGCACCTTCTCCCGAAGGGAGAAGGAACTGTCTGATGGACCCCATGCACGCACTGCGCATCAGCACCGACAAGCAGGAACTGGATCTGCCGTTGATCCATCGCTTCCTCAGCGAGCAGGCCTACTGGAGCCTGGGCATGCCGCTGGACACGGTGCAGCGGGCGATCGCCGGTTCGCTGTGCTTCGGCGGCCATCTCGACGGCGTCGGGCAGGTGGCGTTTGCCCGGGTGATCACCGACGGCGCGACCTTCGCCTATCTCGCCGACGTGTTCGTGCTCGACGCCTATCGCGGCCGCGGCTACGGCAAGCAGTTGGTGGCGGCGGTGATGTCCCACCCGCAGCTGCAAGGCCTGCGTCGCTTCATGCTCGCCACTTCCGATGCGCATGCGCTGTATGCGCAGTACGGCTTCGCCGCGCCGGCGCGGCCGCAGACGCTGATGGAAGTGCTGCGTCCCGACATCTACCAGGCCGCGGCGACGGCCGCCTGATCCGATCCGCCATGACCGACCTGCTCGAATCCACCCTGACCCACCTGAAAGAACTGGTGTCCTTCGACACCCGCAATCCGCCGCGGGCGATCGGTACCGATGGCATCTTCGACTACATCCGCGCGCAGCTGCCTGGCTTCGCGGTGGAGGTGATCGACCACGGCGCCGGCGCGGTCAGCCTGTATGCGGTGCGCGGCGCGCCGAAGTACCTGTTCAACGTGCACCTGGACACGGTGCCGGATTCGCCGCACTGGAGCGCCGATCCGCACGTCATGCGGCGCCTGGACGATCGCGTGGTCGGCCTGGGCGTGTGCGACATCAAGGGCGCGGCGGCGGCGCTGCTGGCCGCGGCCAATGCCGGCGACGGCGATGCCGCGTTCCTGTTCTCCAGCGACGAGGAAGCGAACGACCCGCGCTGCATCGCCGCGTTCCTGGCCCGCGGTATCGCCTACGAGGCGGTGCTGGTGGCCGAGCCGACCATGAGCGAGGCGGTGCTGGCGCATCGCGGCATCAGTTCGGTGCTGATGCGTTTCGCCGGCCGTGCCGGGCATGCCTCCGGCAAGCAGGACGCCGCGGCCAGCGCGCTGCACCAGGCGATGCGCTGGGGCGGCCGTGCACTGGACCATGTGGAGTCGCTGGCGCACGCGCGCTTCGGCGGGTTGACCGGGCTGCGCTTCAATATCGGTCGGGTCGAGGGCGGGATCAAGGCCAACATGATCGCGCCGGCGGCGGAGCTGCGCTTCGGCTTCCGGCCGCTGCCGTCGATGGACGTGGATGCCTTGCTGGCGACCTTCGCTGGCTTCGCCGAGCCGGCCGCGGCGCATTTCGAAGAGACGTTCCGTGGTCCTAGCTTGCCGTCGGGCGACATCGCGCGCGCCGAGGACAAGCGCCTGGCCGCCCGCGACGTCGCCGATGCGCTGGAGCTGCCGATCGGCAACGCGGTGGACTTCTGGACCGAGGCCTCGCTGTTCTCTGCCGGCGGCTACACCGCGCTGGTCTACGGCCCGGGCGACATCGCCCAGGCGCATACCGCCGACGAGTTCGTGACGCTGGAGCAACTGCAGCGCTACGCCGACTCGGTGCACCGCATCATCAACGGCGCGCGCTGAGCCGCGCGCCTTCCCACGTCGCCCGGACCGATCCCGCGATCGGCTCACCCTGGATTCCTTCGGACACCGCCCCACGCCATGCACGCCAATCGCCAAACCCGCCAGACCATCGTGCGCCTGCTCTCGAGCATGGCCAGCGCGAAGGAGATCAGCCAGTACCTCAAGCGCTTCTCGCAACTGGACGCCAAGCGCTTCGCCGTGGTCAAGGTCGGCGGCGCGGTGTTGCGCGACGACCTGGAGGCGCTGACCTCCTCGCTGTCGTTCCTGCAGGAAGTGGGCCTGACCCCGATCGTGCTGCACGGCGCCGGCCCGCAGCTGGATACGGAACTGTCCGCCGCCGGCATCGAGAAGCAGACCGTCAACGGCCTGCGGGTGACCTCGCCGGAAGCGCTGGCGATCGTGCGCCGGGTGTTCCAGGCCTCCAACCTCAAGCTGGTCGAGGCGCTGCAGCAGAACGGCGCGCGCGCCACCTCGATCACCGGCGGCGTGTTCGAAGCGCAGTACCTGGACCGCGACACCTACGGGCTGGTCGGCGAGGTCACCGCGGTGAATCTGGCGCCGATCGAGGCCAGCCTGCAGGCGGGCTCGATCCCGGTCATCACCAGCCTGGGCGAGACCCCCAGCGGGCAGATCCTCAACATCAACGCCGACTTCGCCGCCAACGAACTGGTGCAGGAACTGCAGCCGTACAAGATCATCTTCCTCACCGGCACCGGCGGCCTGCTCGACGAACAGGGCCGGGTGATCGATTCGATCAACCTGTCCACCGAGTACGACCACCTGATCGCGCAGCCGTGGATCCATGGCGGCATGAAGGTGAAGATCGAGCAGATCAAGGACCTGCTGGACCGGCTGCCGCTGGAGTCGTCGGTGTCGATCACGCGTCCGGCCGACTTGGCCAAGGAACTGTTCACCCACAAGGGCTCGGGCACCCTGGTGCGGCGCGGCGAGAAGGTGCTGCGCGCCACGGCGTGGAGCGAACTGGACCTGCCGCGGCTGAAGACCCTGATCGAATCCAGTTTCGGCCGCACTCTGGTGCCCGACTATTTCGACACCACCAAGCTGCTGCGCGCCTACGTCAGCGAGAACTACCGCACCGCGGTGATCCTGACCGACGAGGGTGGCTACACCTACCTGGACAAGTTCGCGGTGCTCGACGACGCGCAGGGCGAGGGCCTGGGCCGCGCGGTGTGGAACGTGATGCGCGAGGAGACACCGCAACTGTTCTGGCGCTCGCGCCACAACAACCAGGTCAACATCTTCTACTACGCCGAATCCGACGGCTGCTTCAAGCAGGAGAAGTGGAAGGTGTTCTGGTACGGCCTGGAGACCTTCGAGCAGATCCAGCACTGCGTGGCGCATTGCGCGACGCGCACGCCGACCCTGCAGGGTTGAGCGGAATCGTTCAGAGAACCCAGGCCATGTCCAGCATCGATCCCGAGCTTCCCGAATCCTGGCGCCAGGTGCCGACGCTGCGCGGCCGCCACGTCAGCCTGGAGCCGCTGCAGTCGGCGCACGCCGAGGGCTTGCGCAACGCCGTACGCGGCAGCGGCCTGGAGGCGCTGTGGTACACCAACGTGCCAGCGCCGGAGCGGGTGGACGTCTACGTCGCCGCCGCGCTGGAGGTGCAGGCGCTGGGCCGGGTGCTGCCGTTCGTGGTGCGCGATGCGCAGGGCGAGATCGTCGGCAGCACGCGCTTCTACGGCCTGGATCCGCAGGTGCCGACGCTGTCGATCGGCTACACCTGGTATGCGCCGCGGGTGCAGCGCAGCGGCCTGAACACCGAGGCCAAGCTGCTGCTGCTCGGGCATGCCTTCGAGACGCTCGGCTGCCTCAGCGTGGTGTTCGAGACCAGTTGGTTCAACCACGCCTCGCGCACCGCGATCGCGCGGCTGGGGGCCAAGCAGGACGGTGTGCTGCGCAACCACAAGCGCCACGCCGACGGCACCCCACGCGACACCGTCATCTTCTCCATCATCGATACGGAATGGGCCGGGGTGAAACGCCACCTGCAGTTCCGCCTGGATTCGCACGCATGAACACTCCCATGTATTCCATCGGCATCGTTGGCGCCCGTGGCCATACCGGCGCCGAACTGATCCGCCTGATCGCCGCGCATCCGCAGTTGCGGCTGGCCTTCCTGTCTTCGCGCGAACTGGACGGGCAGCGCGTCGACGCCCACCACGACGCTTACCAGGGCGAACTGCGCTACGAGAATCTCGACCCGGAGGCGGTGGCGGCCAAGCGTGCCGACGTGGTGGTGCTGGCGCTGCCCAACGGCAAGGCCGCGCCCTACGTGGCGGCGCTGGATGCGGCGGTCGCCGCCGGCGCGCCCGACCCGATCGTGGTCGATCTGTCCGCGGACTACCGCTTCGACCCGGCCTGGTATTACGGCCTGCCGGAACTGACCCGCGCCGGCTATGCCGGGCAGCGCCGCATCAGCAACCCGGGCTGCTACGCCACCGCGATGCAGCTGGCGATCGCGCCGCTGCGCGAGCAGCTCGCCGGGCCGCCGCAGTGCTTCGGCGTGTCCGGCTATTCCGGTGCCGGCACCACGCCGTCGGACAAGAACAACCCGGCGCTTCTGCTCGACAACCTGATGCCGTACGCGTTGACCGACCACATGCACGAGCGCGAGGTGTCCGCGCAGCTCGGCGTGCCGGTGGAGTTCATGCCGCACGTGGCGCCGCATTTCCGCGGCATCACCATGACCGTGAACCTGTGGCTGCAGCAGCCGCTGAAGTTGGAGGCGGTGCAGCAGTTGTATCGCGCCCGCTATGCGGATGAGCCGCTGATCGAGGTAGTCGACGAGGCGCCGTGGGTCAGCCGCATCGCCGGCCGCCACGGCGTGCAGCTCGGCGGCTTCACCCTGGCCCCGGGCAACAAGCGGCTGGTGCTGGTGGCGACGCTGGACAACCTGCTCAAGGGCGCGGCGACCCAGGCGATGCAGAACCTCAACTTGGCGCTGGGCGTGGACGAACTGACCTCGATCCCACGGATGGACACCCCGGACTAGAGCGCCATGTCAGCACGGCATCCATCACCGCCGCAGCGCACCGCTTTCCGAATCCCCATTCCCCATTCCCCATTCCCGGCTCCCCAATGACCAACCTCCTCTGGCAGAAACCCGGCGTCGCCGTCGACACGCAGATCCAGGCCTTCCTGGCCGGCGACGACGTGCTCCTGGACCGCGAGTTCTTCCTGCACGACATCGCCGCCAGCGGCGCGCACGCCGAGGGCCTGCATCGCATCGGCATCCTGTCCGCCGACGAACTGGCCGGGCTGCAGCGCGAGCTGGCGGTGCTGGCCGAGGATTTCCGCGGCGGCGCGTTCGTGCTGGATGCGCGCTTCGAGGACGGCCACTCGGCGATCGAGGCGCGGCTGACCGAACGCCTGGGCGATGCCGGGCGCAAGATCCACACCGGACGCAGCCGCAACGACCAGATCCTGGTCGCGACCCGGCTGTGGCTGAAGGACAGGCTGGCGCGGCTGGCGCAGCTCAGCGCGGAGATCGCCAAGGTGGCGCTGGACCGTGCGCAGGCCGAGCGCGACCTGCCGGTGCCCGGCTACACCCACATCCAGCGTGCCGTGGTGTCCTCGGCCGGCATGTGGTGGGCCGGCTGGGCCGAGGCCTTCCTCGACGATGCCGTGCGCGCCCGCGACACCCTGCGCCTGGTCGACTGCAATCCGCTCGGCACCGCCGCCGGCTACGGCGTCAACCTGCCGCTGGACCGCGCCCACACCACCGCCGCGCTGGGCTTCGCGCGGCTGCAGGTCAGCCCGATCTACGCGCAGCTCTCGCGCGGCAAGTTCGAGATGGCCGCGCTGGAAGCGCTGGGCAGCGCCACCCTGGACCTGCGCCGCCTGGCCTGGGACCTGTCGCTGTTCACCAGCGGCGAATTCGGCTTCGTCGCGTTGCCGGCGCAGTACACCACCGGCAGCTCGATCATGCCCAACAAGCGCAACCCGGACGTGATCGAGCTGATGCGCGCCACCCACGCCAGCGTGGCCGCCGCGCGCACCGAGATCGAGCAGTTGCTGTCGTTGCCGTCGGGCTATCACCGCGACCTGCAGAGCAGCAAGGGTGCGATCTTCCATGGCTTCGGCCGCGGTCTGGCCGCGCTGGAGCTGCTGCCGGCGCTGCTGGCCAACCTGGAGTGGCGCGAAGACAGGCTGCGCGCGGCGATCGATTCGGGCATGTACGCCACCGACGTGGCGGTGGAAGCCGCAGTGGCCGGTGTGCCGTTCCGCGAGGCCTACCAGGCCGCCGCCGCGTCCGCCGACAGCGCAGGGCAGGGGCGCACGCCGGAAGGCAGCCTCGCCGCGCGGGTCTCGCCCGGCGCCGCCGCCGATCTGCGCCTGGACGAGCTGCAGGCGCGCTGGCAGGCGCTGGCCGGATGAGCACGGTCAACATCGCCTCGGCGCGGCATTACGTCTGGGGCGGGAACTGCGATGGCTGGCATCTGCTGGACATGGCGGACCTGAGTGTGATCGAAGAGCGCATGCCGCCCGGTACCGCCGAGGCGCGCCACCTGCACCTGCGTGCGCGCCAGTTCTTCCGGGTGCTGGAAGGCGAGGCGGCGCTGGAGATGGAGGGCGTCGTGCATGTGCTGCATGCCGGCGAGGGCTTGCACGTGCCGCCGGGCGCCGCGCACCAACTGCGTAATGCCTCCAACGCCGACGTCCGCTTCCTGGTGATATCGGCCCCGCACAGCCACGGCGACCGCGAACCCGCTGCATTGGAGACCCCGCAATGACGACCGTCTACCTGGTGCTGGCCATGCGCCGGCCCGATTTCGATGCTGCGGCCGTGCAGCCGCATCTTGCCTTCCTCGATGCGCTGCGTGCGCAGGGCCGGCTGCAGCTGACCGGCGGATTCGCCGACGGCAGCGGCGGCGCCTACGTGCTTTGCAATGTCGCGAGCCTGGCCGAGGCCCAGGCCATCGTCGCCACCGATCCGTTGGTGACGATGCAGGCGTCCGAGCTGACCGTGCACGAATGGAACGTGCGCTGAGGCCGTCCGGATGACCTCGCATGTCACCATCCCAGCGTCGCCGTTCCCCGAGCAACCGCTGCCGCCGTGGCGGCGCGCGGTGCTCAAGGTCGGCAGCAGCCTGCTGGCCGCCGACGGCGGTGGCCTCACGCCGCGCTTCGCGCTGGGCCTGGCGCAGTTCGTCTCGGCCAACCTGGCGGCCGGGCGCGAACTGGTGATCGTGTCCTCCGGCGCGGTCGCCGCCGGCCGTGCCATCGTGCCCAAGGCCGCCGAGGCCGGTGCGGCGCTGGCCGCGCGGCAGGCGCTGGCCGCGCTCGGCCAGGCGCAGCTGATCGCGCTGTGGCAGCGCTTCTTCGAGCGGCCGGTGGCGCAGGTGCTGCTGACCCACGACGACCTGCGCAACCGCCGCCGCTATCTCAACGCGCGCGCCACCCTTGGCGAACTGTTGCGGCTGGGCGCGCTGCCCGTGGTGAACGAGAACGACACCGTGTCGGTGGACGAGCTCAAGCTCGGCGACAACGACAATCTCGCCGCGATCGTCGCCGCCCTGGTCGACGCCGATGCGCTGTTCATCGCCACCGACATCGATGGCCTGTACACCGCCGACCCGCGCCGCGACCCGCAGGCACAGCCGCTGCACGAGGTGCAGGAACTGAGCGCGGCGGTGCTGGCCATGGCCGGCGGCAGCGGCAGCGGCGTGGGCACCGGCGGCATGCGCACCAAGCTGGAGGCCGCGGCCAAGGCCGGCGCCGCCGGCATCGAGACCTATCTGTTCAACGGCCGCAGTGCCGAGGTGGTGCGCGGCCTGGCCCAGGACAGCCTGCGCGGCACCCGCATCCATGCCGCGCGCACCCGCATCGCCGCGCGCAAGTACTGGCTGCGCCACGTGCCGGTGGAACCGGGGGCGATCCTGATCGATGCTGGCGCTGCCGCCGCACTGCTCGACAAGGGTGCCTCGCTGCTGCCGGGCGGCGTCGCCGGCGCCGTGGGCGAGTTCCGCCGCGGCGACATGGTGGAGGTGCGTCTGCGCGACGCGGCCGGGGAACGCTGCCTGGCGCGCGGGGTCAGCCAGTACGCGGCGGTGGACATCCGCCGCATCGCCGGCCGCCACTCGCGCGACATCGAGGCGATCCTGGGCTACAACTACGGCGAGAACGTGATCCATCGCGACGATCTGGTGGTGGTGCGGGAATCGGGAGTCGGCAATGGGGAATCGGCGTAAGCGCGCCAGCCCCGCGCCGGCCACGAAGGCGGCGCAAGGCCGGCACCTGCATCGCGCCTCGCGCTCGCCGCTTCTGATTTCCCGATGCTGCGCGTAGCCTTTTCGAATCCCGAATCCCGAATCCCGAATCCCGAATCCACCGGAGCCGCCCAATGACCTCCATCCGCACCCAGGCCCTGCACTGCCGCGATGCCGCGCAAGCGCTGGCGCAGTTGTCGTCGCCGGCCAAACAGGCGCTGCTGGAGGCGATGGCGGCGGCGCTGGAGGCGGATGCCGAAGCGATCCTCGCCGCCAATGCGCGCGATCTGGAGGCGGCGCGGGCCAAGGACGTCGGCAGCGCGATGCTCGATCGGCTGGCGCTGGACCGCAAGCGCCTGGACGGCATCGCCGCGGCGCTACGCGAGGTGGCGGGCCTACCCGACCCGGTGGGGCAGGTCACCCGCGACGACGTGCGCCCCAACGGCATCCGCGTGCAGAAGATCCGCGTGCCGCTGGGCGTGGTGGCGATGATCTACGAGGCGCGCCCCAACGTCACCGCCGACGCCGCGGCGCTGTGCATCAAGGCCGGCAACGGGGTGATCCTGCGCGGCGGTTCCGAGGCGATCCACTCCAACACCGCCATCGCCGCGGCGCTACGCCGTGCGTTGCGCGAAGCCTGCATCGGCGAGGCCGCGTTGACCCTGGTCGAGGATCTGCGCCGCGAGACCATGCTGGAACTGCTGCAGCTCCACGACATCGTCGACCTGGCGATCCCGCGCGGCGGCGAAGGTCTGATCCGTTTCGTCGCCGAACACGCGCGGGTGCCGGTGATCAAGCACTACAAGGGCGTGTGCCATCTGTTCGTGGACGCCTCGGCGGACCTGGACCTGGCGGTGAAGCTGCTCCTCGACGGCAAGACCACGCGGCCTGCCGCCTGCAATTCCCTGGAAACGCTGCTGGTGCACGCCGACGTCGCCGCGCGCTTCCTGCCGCTGGCCGCGCAGGCGCTGCGCGAACGCGGTGTCGCCCTGCGCGGCGATGCCGCTACCCGCGCCGTGCTGCCGGACATCGACAGTGCCAGCGACGACGACTACGCCGCCGAGTACCTGGACCTGATCCTGGCAGTCGCGGTGGTGCCCGACCTGGACGCGGCGATCGCGCACATCCGCCGCTACGGCTCGGACCACACCGAAGTCATCGCCACCGCGGATGCGGCCAACGCGGAGGCGTTCGTGCAGGCGCTGCGCGCGGCGGTGGTGATGGTCAACGCCTCCTCGCGCTTCTCCGACGGCGGCGAACTGGGCCTGGGCGCGGAGATCGGCATCTCCACCACGCGCCTGCACGCCTACGGCCCGATGGGCCTGGAAGCGCTGACCGTCGAGCGCTTCGTGGTGCGCGGCGAGGGGCAGGTGCGGCACTGATCCCGCCGATCCCGGCGATGTTCCTGTGGGAGTGAACTGGCATGCAGCCGCGACGCACGAAGTGGCGTACTTTCTGACCGGATAATGCGTCGGGACTGAAGTCCCTCCCACAGTGCATCCGGCACCCGGCGAGCTCGCCGCTAGTTCCTGTAGGAGCGGCTTCAGCCGCGACGCGCCTTCCCGGTATCGCCCGTCGCGGCTGAAGCCGCTCCTTGTATCTGGACATGTCGCCCCTAAACAGGCGTCATGTCTTCCGACTGATCATCGGAGGAGGTGTGGGAGGCCCAGTCGCTCCTAAAGCTTCGAGCTTGCATCGTAGATCGGCTCCGCCCTCCACATGCTGGCCCTTGTGTGTCCGAACGGTATCCAGAGTCCGCTCCCGGGCGTGAACTCGCATCGACAAGGCAGGACCGGGCCCAGCGCCGATCATGACCCTGACACGATGGAGGAATCGCGTATGTCTCCCGTCATCGGCATCGACGTCGCCAAACGCAGTTTCGATGCGGCCATCGATCTGACCAATGGCAAGCACCGTACCAAGGCCAAGTTGTCCAACGATGCCAAGGGCTTCCAGGCCCTGCAGGCATGGCTGCAGACGCATGCGCAGCCCGATAGCTGGATCGCCATGGAGGCCACCGGCACATATCACCAGGCGCTGGCCGAGTTCCTCCACGCACGAGGCTATCAGGTGTGCGTGCTCAACCCTGCGCAGACGGCCGCGTACGCACGCAGCCAGCTCAGCCGGGTCAAGACCGATCGCAGCGATGCCAAGCTGATCGCCAGTTATGCCCTGCGTCACCGCGAGCAGTTACGCCGTTGGCACCCTGATCCGCCGGCGCTCAAGCAGCTCAAAGCGCTGGTGCGCCGGCGCCAGGATCTGCAACAGATGCTGCAGATGGAGCGCAACCGGCTGGACGTCGCTCCGGCCCAGGTGAAGGACTCGATCCAGGTCCATTTGGCCGATCTGCAACACCACATCGCCCAGATCGAGCAGGCCATCGATGACCACATCGACCAGGATCCGACCTTGCGTGGGCAGCGCGAGCTGCTGGTGAGCATCCAGGGGATTGCCGACACCAGCGCGGCCTTGATGCTGGCCGAGCTTGGCGATGTGAGGCGCTTCGCCGATGCCGCGGCGGTGACCGCCTTCGCGGGCCTGAATCCGTGCCTGCAGCAGTCGGGCGACCGCAAAGGCCACGTCTGCATCTCGCGCACCGGCTCGCCCCGCCTGCGTGCGGGCCTGTTCATGCCGGCCCTGGTGGCCATGACCCACAACCCGATCATCCGGACGCTGAAACAGCGGCTGAGCGAACGCGGCAAAGCCGGCAAGCAGATCGTGTGCGCCGCCATGCGCAAGCTCCTGCACCTGGCCTACGGGGTTCTCAAATCGGGTACGGCGTTCGATCCGAAAAGGGGACTTGCCTGCTAGGGGGTAAGACGGTATCTACGAGGTCTGCCGTCGTCTCGACGCTCACCGCACCCGCACACGCTCGCCGGGTGCCAGCTCCAGCGTGCGCCGCGTGCCGTTGAAGGCGAGCTCGGTACGCGTGCCGCCGACGCTGCGCAGCACGATCCGCGTCGCCTTGCCGTCGCGCCATGCCAGGTCCACCACGAAGCCGCCGCGCGCGCCGATGCCGCTGACCTTGCCGCGTGCAGCCCAGGCCTTGGGCAGCGCCGGTAGCACTGCGATGTGGCCGGGCCGCGAATACAGCAGCATTTCCAGCATCGCGGTGGGCGTGCCGAAGTTGGCGTCGATCTGGAACACGCCGCCCAGCGTGGGGTCGCCGTGCTGGCTGAGGTCGTAGATGTCGAAGAAGTTCGGCGCGGTGCCGTTGCTGTGCACGATCGACGGTTTGAGGTTGGTTGCGATCAGCGCATAGGCGCGCTCGGCCTCGCCCAGCCGCGCCCAGCACAGCGCGCGCCAGGCGCAGGCCCAGCCGAAGCTGTGCATGCCGCGCGCCTCCAGCAGCGCGCGCGCGGCGGCGACCTGCGCGGGCGGGGCCAGGTCGGGATGCAGGCGATGGCCCGGATACAGGCCCATCAGCGGCGACAGGTGGCGGTGGTGCGCCTCGCCCAGCTCGTCGGGCGACATCCATTCCTGCAATTGCCCGCTGCGCGGGCTGATCTGCGGCAGGTACAGGCGCTGCCGCAGTCCGGCGACGGTCGCGGCATGGGCCGCATCGACATCGAGCAGCGCGCAGGCCTGGCAATACTGCCCGAACAGATTCCACACCAGTTCCTGCGCATAGGCGATGCCACGCGCGTTCTCGGGGCCGTGTTCGGGCGACCAGTCGTGGTCGTCGACCAGGCGCGTCTGCCGAGATCCGTCGGCAGCCACGACCTCCAGTTCGATCAGCCGGGCCTCCCAGAACTCGCAGGCGCCCTTGAGCAGCGGATGGATCCGTTGCAGGTAGGCACGGTCCTGGCTGTATTCGTAGTGCTGGAACAGGCTGTCGCACAGCCAGGCGTTGCCGGCCGGATGCCAGTACCAGCCGCAGCCGCCGAACGGATTGGTCGAGAACGCCACGGCCCAGCCGGCGACCTTGCCGGAGGTGTTGCGGAAGCGGTTGCGCGGGTCGTTGAAGTGCGCCTGGGTGATCTGCGTCCACGATGGCAGTTGCGCCAGACAGTAGCGGGCGAGGGCGTCGAAGCACGGCCCCAGCCCGGCCGCGTCGGTCAGCCAATAGTTCATCTGCACATTGACGTCGCTGTGGTAATCGCTCATCCACGGCGGATCGTTGTTCTCCAGCCAGAGCCCCTGCAGATTGATCGGCAGCGCGTCGCGCGAGGCGGCGATGGTCAGGTAGCGGCCGAACTGCAGGTACAGCGCTTCCAGTTCCGGGTCGGGGGTGTCCGTCGCGGCGCGCGCCTGCAGCCGCTCGGCGATGGCGAGCCGGCGTTGCGCCGGGCTGGAGCGGCCCAACGCCACCTGCATGGTGTCGAACAGCGTGCGGTGGTCGGCCACGTGCGTGTACAGCAGCGTCTCGGGCGGTAGTTGCGCCGCCGCCGCGCAGCGCTGCCTGGCCAGCGCCTGCGGATCCAGTGCCGGATCGCGGTAGTTCCTGGCCAGGTCGGGCACGTAGTTGCTGCCGCCGCAGATCACGATGCGCAGCGCGCGGCAGTCACGGAAGTGCAGCGTATCGCCCTGCAGTTCCACACTGCCGTCGGAGGCGATCAGCCGCACGTGCGCCCCGTGGCGCAGGCCGTTGGCCAGTGCGCCGGAACAGCCAAGTCCGCCGTCCGCATCGCCGTGCACGGGCGCACCGTGTGCGCTGACCAGGCGCAGCCGGCCGCTGTGCAGACCGCCACCGCGCTGCTCCAGGTGGATCACGATGGCATCATCGGGGTGGCTGGCGAAGATGGTGCGGGTGAACTGCGCAGCGCCCAGCGCGTAGCGCACGTGCACGCAGCCGTTGCTCAGGTCCAGCTCGCGCGTGTAGTCGCGCAGTTGCGCCGGCGCATGGCCGTCCAGTTCCAGATACAGCCTGGCGAGCAGCACGAAGCTGCCGAAGCTGTCCTTTTCGTAGCCGAACTGGCCCTGCGCGTCGAGCGTGTCGTTGCGTCCTCCGGTCCACAGGCTGGCGTCGGAGAGGTACAGGAAGTCGCGATCGGGCGCGCCGCCGACCAGGGCGCCGAGCCGGCCGTTGCCGATCGGCAGACCTTGCCGCAACACCTCGGCCTCGCTCGCCACGTTGGCGTACCGCATCCGCAGCGCCTGGGCCGGCGGCACCAGCGGCGAGCTGGCCGGACGCAGCGGCGCGGCCAGCGCGCGGCCGAACGCCGGCAGGCCGAGCAACGGCAGCATGGCGGCCAGGGCGCCGCCTTGCTTCAGGAATGCGCGGCGGCCGGCATCGCCAGGCGGGTGATCGGAGCTGGTCATCGGGCGGGTCTCGACGGCGCCCCGCGCGTGGCCGCGGCGATGGGCAGAAGCACCGTTGTACCTGCCGTGCGTGTTGCAGGGAAGGCGTTGCGTGCAGTGTCCGGCGCGTTTCCGCAGATGGCGTTCGGCGTGTCCGCAAACCTGCGCAACCTTGGCGGCCGCCTGGCCGTTGCGCGCTCCGATTCCTCCGCGTCCTGTCCTGGATGCAGCCGCACGGCGACGGCGTGCGGATACCGCCGCTCGGCGACACTTCCGCCCGGGCCGCGGTTGCGCCTACAGTCGGGGTCTGACTGCCCGGAGGTTTCATGCGCCCCATCGCCACCCGTTTGCTCGCCACCGTCGTCGCCACCGTGCTGGCCACGGCCGCCCACGCGCAGACCGCGCCGATGACCCCGGACATCACCGGCAAGCCGTTCGTCGCGCCGACGGCGGCCAACGACTACGTCAAGCGCGAGGTGATGATCCCGATGCGCGACGGGGTCAAGCTGCACACCGTGATCGTGCTGCCCAAGGGCGCGCACGGCGCGCCGATGCTGCTGACCCGTACGCCCTACGACGCCAGCGGCCGCGCCAGCCGGCTGGCCTCGCCGCACATGCGCGATCTGCTGCCGCAGGGCGACGAGGTGTTCGTCGACGGCGGCTACATCCGCGTGTTCCAGGACATCCGCGGCAAGTACGGCTCGGAGGGCGACTATGTGGTGACCCGACCGCTGCGCGGGCCGCTCAACCCGACCAAGGTCGACCACGCCACCGACGCCTGGGACACCATCGACTGGCTGGTCAAGCACGTGCCCGAATCCAACGGCAAGGTCGGCATGATCGGTTCGTCCTACGAGGGCTTCACCGTGGTGATGGCGCTGGCCGATCCGCATCCGGCGCTGAAGGTAGCCGCGCCGGAGAGCCCGATGATCGACGGCTGGATGGGCGACGACTGGCTCAACTACGGCGCCTTCCGCCAGGTCAACCTGGACTACTTCACCGGGCAGATGACCCGGCGCGGCAAGGGTGAGGGCATCCCGCGCCAGGGCTACGACGACTACAGCAACTTCCTGCGCGCCGGCTCGGCCGGCGACTATGCCAAGGCCGCCGGGCTGGAGCAGCTGCCGTGGTGGCGCAAGCTCACCGAGCACCCGGCCTACGATGCGTTCTGGCAGGAGCAGGCGCTGGACAAGGTGATGGCGCGCACTCCGCTGAAGGTGCCGACGATGTGGCTGCAGGGGCTGTGGGACCAGGAAGACATGTGGGGCGCGATCCACAGCTACGAGGCGATGGAGCCGCGCGACACCGGCAACGACAAGAACTACCTGGTGATGGGGCCGTGGCGGCACAGCCAGGTGAACTACGAGGGTGCCTCGCTGGGCGCCCTGCAGTTCGACGGCGACACCGCGCTGCAGTTCCGTCGCGACGTGCTCAAGCCGTTCTTCGACCAGTACCTGGTCGATGGCGCGCCCAAGGCCGACACGCCGCCGGTGCTGATCTACGACACCGGCGCCAACCACTGGGACCGCCTGCAGCGCTGGCCGCTGAGCTGCGCGCAGGGCTGCCCGGCGCAGAGCAAGCCGTTGTACCTGGAGGCCGGCGGCCGCGTCTCGTTCGAGGCGCCCAAGGCCGGGCAGGGCGAGTACACCGAGTACGTGTCCGACCCGGCCAAGCCGGTGCCGTTCGTGCCGCGCCCGGTGGTGTTCGGCGACCGCGACATGTGGACCACCTGGCTGGTGCACGACCAGCGCTTCGTCGACGGCCGCCCGGACGTGCTGACCTTCGTCAGCGAACCGCTGCAGGCGCCGCTGCGCATCGCCGGCGCGCCGGAAGTGCACCTGCAGGCGTCCACCAGCGGCAGCGACAGCGACTGGGTGGTGAAGCTGATCGATGTGTACCCGGACCAGATGGCCTCCGAGCCGAAGCTGGGCGGCTACGAGCTGCCGGTGTCGCTGGCGATCTTCCGCGGCCGCTACCGCGAAAGCTTCGAGCATCCGGCACCGCTGACCCCGAACCAGCCGCTGGCCTACCGCTTCGGCCTGCCGACGGCCAACCACACCTTCGAACGCGGCCACCGGATCATGGTGCAGGTGCAGTCCACGCTGTTCCCGCTGTACGACCGCAACCCGCAGACCTACGTGCCGAACATCTACTTCGCCAAGCCGGGCGACTACCAGAAGGCGACGCAGCGGATCTGGCACACGCCGCAGCAGGCGAGCTACATCAGTTTGCCGGTGGACTGAACGCGCGACTGGTGCTGCATGCGCCGTCGCGGCTGCCGTTGCCATCGCCTGGCGCAGGCGGGACAGCGCCACAAGCCACGCCGGCGCGTGCAGGTCCTCGTCGGGACTGCGCGCGTCGAGCGGCGCCTGGCCGTGGCCAGGATGGCGGGCGATCGCCGGGATGGCGCGAAACGCGTATTCATGCCAGTGACGATGGCCGACCAAATGAACCGCAGGAACTCGCTGCTGGGGGCGGGCAGGCGGTGCACCCGTTCGCATCGCTCTCGCGACCATTCCACATCGCTCTGTGCGCTGGCATGGGCGAGGGTCGTCCGCGCGATGCGGGCGTGCTCGGCATTGTCGGACCGAGAGAGACCCGAAGCGTGCTGCGGCTGCTCAGCGCGAGCGCGTCGAGTGCGACCGCCTCGATCGGGTCGAAGACGACGCTGCGGAAGATCCGCAACAGCTTTTCCGGCACCATCCCGGTCGCGTTGTCGCCGGCGATGAAGGCGTCATGCCGACGCTGGAAGTCAGGCCGATGAAGATCACCGCCATGCTGTCGACGGGCGCAACCTCGATCGAATGTCGGGTCACCTGTTCGACCAAGGCGATGGCCGGTCGCGGGCCTCATCGAATGCACGGGCTGCGTACGCACAGGTACGGCGCCGCTTCGACACGCGTGCAATCGTTTGTAGCTTGCGTCGATGGCGATGGTGCGGCGCGCGGATACTGCGTTGCCCGCCGCGCACCGCGTGCGTCGTCATTGCGTCAACGCCGCGCTGACTTGCGCAAACACGCCGCAGATCGCGTAGACGACTTGGTGAAAAATCCGTCGTCTTTGTTGGTCATCAACACATTTTCAGAAACAGCGCGTAACGGTTTCTTGCCATCGTGTGGCGTCGTTGGCAAAGATCGCCGCGTGCAGACGGAGGTGCATCGCACACGACGTCGGCGCTGTTGCCAGCATCCATATGTGCGTGATCGCTTCAGTAGTGAAAGGCGGGGCCGGCATCATCTGCGGTTCTGCCAAGGCGGCCAGGGGGAGCCAGGCGCAATGCTTTTGCACGCGTGTTGCTGCACCGCTGTTCGAACTGTGTGCGTCTCAAGGAAGGAGGGTTCGTGATGTCTATCGATACCGCCGGTTGGTCCCGTCTGCGCTGCCTTGCATTGCACTGCCGCCGCCCGCCTGATCGGGCATCCCCACGCTGTCGACGCTAGGCGCGTTCTGCCTGCAGACGTGTCGCGGTAGCGCATTCGTCGCCTCCCGCGTCGCCTGATCGTCAATCCCAATGCTTGTCGTGGACCAATCGGGCCGCGCAGGTGAGGTCTTGCCTGCGCAGCGGCCGGCACGGCGTGCTGTCGCGCCGACCGCCCAACGCCTTTGGCTTGCGCTCGCACGCTGCCGTCCCATTTCGCGATAGGAGTGTTCGCCATGAGTATCCAGGTCAAGGTTGTCCCGCACGGTACCGACATCGCCCGTGCCCATGCCGTTCCGCTGCCGGCCGACGGCGTGGTCCGACTGACCCAGGCCAGCCAGGTCGTGCTGGATGTGCCGCCCGACAGGGTCGCCGCCTACGCCCGCGAAGGCGACGATCTGCTGGTGCGGATGAAGAACGGCGAGACGGTTCGCATCGTCCATTTCTTCGATGCTGTGCCAGAGCCGAGCGCGTTGTTCCTGACGCAGGAGGAGCACCTGCTGGCGGTGCAGTTCGCCGGCGCCGGCGAAGGGGCGGTGTTGCTGGCCAGCTATGCGCCGGTCGGGAGCGAGGCCGGATTCGAATCCTTGACCGCGGCCGGCGCGGGTGGCGCGGCCGGTGGGCTGGCTGCGCCCTGGCTGATGGCGGGTGGCGTCGCACTCGGCGCGGGTGCGCTGGCCAGCATGGGCAGCGAGGACGAGCGCAACCAGATCGTGCAGCCGCAGCCGCAACAACCGCAACCGCAGCCGTCGGCGCCAGCCGTGGCGAGCAATCTGCAAATCTCCCCGGACGGCACCCAGATCACCGGTAACGCGCCTCCCGGCCACTCGGTCGGCATCGATGTCGATGGGGACGGACAGGTGGACACGGTGGTCGTGGTCGGCAACGACGGCAGCTTCACCGTGACGCTGCCGGCGCCGGTGCTCGGTGGCCAGATGGTGGGCGTGGTGGTCACCAGCCCCGATGGGTTGTCCAGCCCACCGGCCATGGTGCAGGCGCCGGACGTCACGCCGCCTGGCGCGGCCGGCAACCTGCAGGTCGCGGCGGACGGCAGCAGCCTCATCGGCACCGCGGAGGCGGGTGCGACGGTCGGTGTGGACACCAATGGCGATGGCGTGCCGGACGTGACCGCCGTGGTCGGCAGCGACGGCAGCTTCAGCGTGCCGCTGCAGCCGCCGCTGACCAACGGCGAGACCGTGACCGTGGTGGTGACCGATCCCGCCGGCAACACCGGCCCCGGCGCCAGCGTCAACGCGCCCGACACCACGCCGCCGGCGGCGGCCGGCAATCTGCAGGTCTCGGCCGATGGCGGCACCCTCACCGGCACCGCCGAGGCGGGCGCGACGGTGGGTGTCGATGCGAATGGCGACGGCGTGCCCGACTTCACCGTCGTGGTGGGCGGCGACGGCAGCTTCAGCGTGCCGCTACAGCCGCCGCTGACCGACGGCCAGACGCTGACCGTGGTGGTGACCGATCCGGCCGGCAACAACAGCCCACCGACCAGCGTGCAGGCGCCGGATCTGCTGGCGGCACCGATCATCCAGGCGACCAACGGCAGCGTGATCGCCGGCACCTCCGAAGCGGGCGCCACCATCACGCTGAGCGACGGCAATGGCGCGCCGATTGGCCAGGCCGTCGTCGATGCCGCCGGCAACTGGAGCTTTACCCCGGCCACGCCGCTGCCGGACGGCACGGTGATCACCGCAGTCGCCAGCAATGCCGCAGGCACGGTCAGTCCGCCGGCGACCACCACCGTGGACGCGGTGGCGCCGGCGGCGCCGGTGCTGCAGCCGAGCAACGGGAGCGTCGTCGCCGGAAACGCCGAGGCCGGCGCGACCGTCACCGTCACCGACAGCAACGGCACGTTGATCGGCCAGGCGACCGCCGATGCCTCCGGCACCTGGAGCCTGACCCCAGCCACTCCGCTGCCCGACGGCACCGTGCTGAGCGCCATCGCCACCGACGCGGCCGGCAATGCCAGTGCGCCGGCGACGACCACGGTGGACGCCGTGGCACCGGCCACCCCGGTACTGCAGCCGAGCAACGGCAGTGCGATCGTCGGCACCGCCGAAGCCGGCGCGACGGTCACCGTCACCGACGGCAACGGCACGCTGATCGGCCAGACCACCGCCGATGCGTCCGGCAACTGGAGCATCACGCCCGGCACGGCGCTGCCCGACGGCACGGTGGTCAACGCCGTGGCCGCCGACGCGGCTGGCAACGCCAGCGCAGCGGCCACGCTGACCGTCGATGCCGTGGCGCCGGCGGCGCCGGTGCTGCAGCCGAGCAACGGCACCGCGATCGTCGGCGCCGCCGAAGCCGGGGCGACCGTCACCGTGACCGACGGCAATGGCACGCTGATCGGCCAGACCACGGCCGATGCATCCGGCAACTGGAGCGTGACCCCCGGAACCCCGCTGCCCGATGGCACGGTGATCAACGCCGTGGCCACCGACGCGACCGGCAACGTCAGTGCGCCGGCCACCACCACCGTGGATGCGACGGCACCGTCGGCGCCGATCTTGCAGCCGAGCAATGGCCTGACGATCGTCGGCTCGGCGGAAGCCGGGGCGACGGTCACCGTGACCGACGGCAACGGCACGCTGATCGGCCAGGCCACGGCCGATGCGTCCGGCAACTGGAGCATCACCCCGGGGGCGGCATTGCCCGACGGCAGCGTGATCAGCGCCATCGCCACCGACGTGGCCGGCAATGCCAGCGCGCCGGCGACGACGACCATCGACGCGCTGGCGCCGGCGGCGCCGGTGTTGCAGCCGAGCAATGGCAGCGCGATCGTCGGCACGGCGGAGGCCGGTACGACCATTACCGTGACCGATGGCAACGGCACGCTGATCGGCCAGGCCACGGCGGATGCGTCCGGCAACTGGAGCGTCACGCCGGGCGCCGCGTTGCCTGACGGCACCGTGGTGACGGCCATCGCCACTGATGCCGCCGGCAACGCCAGTGCGCCGGCGACGCTGATCGTCGATGCCGTGGCCCCGGCCGCCCCGATCCTGCAGGTCAGCAATGGCGTGGCGATTGTCGGCACCGCCGAAGCGGGTGCGGCCATCACCGTCACCGATGGCAACGGCACACTGATCGGCCAGGCCACGGCCGATGCGTCGGGCAACTGGAGCATCACGCCGGGGGCGGCGTTGCCCGACGGCACCGTGGTGACGGCCATCGCCACCGATGCCGCCGGCAACGCCAGCGCGCCGGCGACGTTGATCGTGGATGCGCTGGCGCCGGCGGCGCCGATCCTTCAGGCGAGCAATGGCGTGGCCATCGTCGGCAGCGCGGAAGCGGGTGCGACGATCACCGTCACCGACGGCAACGGCACGCTGATCGGCCAGGCCACTGCCGATGCGTCCGGCAACTGGAGCGTCACCCCGGGGGCCGCATTGCCGAACGGTACCGTGGTGACGGCCATCGCGACCGATGCGGCCGGCAATGCCAGTGCGCCGGCGACGCTGATCGTCGATGCCGTGGCCCCGGCCGCCCCGATCCTGCAGGCGAGCAATGGCGTGGCCATCGTCGGCACCGCCGAAGCCGGTGCCACCATTACCGTCAGCGACGGCAACGGTACGCTGATCGGCCAAGCCACGGCCGACGCCTCCGGCAACTGGAGCGTGACGCCGGGGGCCGCATTGCCGAACGGCACCGTGATCAGCGCCATCGCCACCGACGCGGCCGGCAACGCCAGCCCGCCGGCGACCTTGACCGTGGATGCGCTGGCGCCGGCGGCGCCGGTGGTGTCGATCAGCCTGGATGGCACCTTGCTCAGTGGCACCGCCGAGGCCAATGCGCAACTGCGCGTGGTGGTGAACGGTGATACCGCCAATCCGCTGCTGATCCAGGTGGATGGCAACGGCAGCTTCAGCTTGCCGCTGTCGCCGCCACTGGTGATCGGTCAGGCGCTGTCGGTGGTGGCGGTCGACGCCGCCGGCAATGTCAGCGCGCCTTCGCTACTCACTGCGCCGGACCTGTCGCCGCCGCTGCTCAGCGTGGCGGAGGCGAGCGATACCTGGATCAACGCCGCGGAAATCGGCGACGGCATCCAGGTGGCGGTGCAACTGCGGCCGAACATGCTGGTCGGGCAGGTGGTCACCGTGCACTTCGCCGGCCAGAACGGTTACGAGGTCGACGTCAGCCACACCTTGACCAGCGCCGACCTGAGCGCCGGCAACGTGTTGGTGTCGGTGCTGCCGCCGAGCGGCGGCGCGGCATTGCCGCAAGGGGCGGCGACAGTCACGGCCGACCTCAACGGCGGCCCGCTGTCGTCCTCGGTCGGCTTCACCATCGACACGGTCGCGCCGGCGACGCCGGTGCTGTCGCTGGTCGGCAGCCTGCTGACGATTTCCAGCGAGCCGGGCCTGGCGCTGACGGTCAACGTCGACGTCGGCGGCGTGCAGGCGACCGCCACGCTCGCCGCCGACAACAGCGGCCTGGCCTCGCTGGACCTGCTGACCGGCCTGAACATCGATCTGAGCTGGGCGCAGCTGTTGAACGCACAGGTCTCGGTGGTCGGCGCCGACCCGGCCGGCAATCCCAGCCCTGTCGTCTCGCTGGGCGTGGGCACCAACATCGCGCAGCCGCTGACGCTCGGCGACTTCGGCGTGAACTTCTCGCTGCTGCCGGCGACGTTCGGCTTCAGCGGGCAGGCCGAGCCGAACGCGAGCCTGGCGATCCGGGTCATCACGCCTACGCTCAATGTCGAACTCACGCCGATCCAGGCCGATGCCAGCGGCGACTTCGCCCTGAACCTGCTCAGTTCCAGCGTGCTGAACCAGCTCGGGCTCACCGCCTCGGGCCTGCTCAACCTGGGAACCCAGGTGTCGTTCGAGGTGGTGGGCACCGATACCCAGGGCAACGACAGCGCCCGCTACGGCATCACCCTGTCCAACAGCGGGGCCAGCCTCGGCATCGGCGAGATCAGCGTGTTCGGCACCGCCGCCAACGACATCCTGTCCGGCGCCGACGGCAGCAGCGAACGCATCCTCGCCGGCGACGGTAGCGACTTGATCTTCAACGTCGGTAGCGGCGATCAGGTGTCGGCCGGCAACGGCGACGACACCATCCAGATCACCGGCAACACGTTCGTCAGCATCGACGGTGGCGCCGGCTTCGACACGCTGCTGTTCGCCAACGGCATCGATCTGGACTACAACGCCGCGGGCATCGGCACCCTGAGCAACATCGAGCGCGTGGACCTCGGCAAGGGCGATTCCGGCAGCACGCTGACCTTGACCGCGTCGGAAGTGCTGGCGATCACCGACAGCAACGACACCCTGCAGATCACCGGCGACGGGGCGGATGTGCTCAACGTGATCGGCGCGGTGGACAGCGGCACCACCCAGGCGATCGACGGCATCACCTATCACGTCTACAGCTTCGGCACCGCGACCTTGCTGGTGGAGGACAACACGCTCGCGGTGGTGACGGCCTGATGGCGAGGAAGGGGGATGGGGACCGGCGCACGCGCCGGTCCGGCCCGGCGCTGGCCGTCGGGCTGTGGCTGGCGCTGCCGGCGTGCGCCTGCGCGATGTCGCTGACGCAGGCCGTGCAGCGCGGATTGGCGATCGAGCCGCAGTTGCGCGCGGCGATGGCGGACGCGGCGCGCGCCGCCACCGACGTGCGCATCGCCCGCAGCGGCTACTACCCGGCGTTATCGGTCGCCGCCGGGCCCAAGGCGCTGGACCCGGGCGAGATGGTCTACGACGTCAATCTCTCGCAGATGCTGTACGACTGGGGGCGCGTGTCGAGCCGGGTGGCGAATGCACGCGCGCAGCAGCGCGGGCAGGACGCGGCGGTGGAGGTGGCCGCCGACGACGCCGCGCTGCAGATCGTGGAGGTGTATCTGGACGTGTTGGCGGCGCAGCAGCGGCTGCAGGCGGTGCAGGCGCATCTGCAACGCCTGCAGGTGATCGCCGACCTCAGCGAGGCGCGCAGCGGCGGCTATGCCGATCGCAGCGAACTGGAGCGTACGCGGCTGGAACTGGCCCGCGGCCAGGACCAGTTGGCGACCGAGCAGGGCGCGCTGCAGGAGTTGCGCAACCAGTTCCTGCTGCTGGTCGGGGTCGAGGCCGAGGATCTGGTCGAACCGGAGACGCTGGAATTGCCGCAACTGGCGCCGCCGTTGCTGGCGCAGGCGGTGGACGCCTCGCCGCTGCTGCGCAAGGCTGGCGAACAGGTACGCGCGGCCGAGGCCGAAGTACGCGAGGCGCGCGCGGCGATGAAGCCGCAACTCAATCTGGAGGCCGCCGCGCTGCGTCGCGACGTCGGCGGCCGCCTGCAGAACGATTCGACCATTTCGCTGCGGCTGAGCATGGACGTGTTCCAGGGCATGTCCACGTTCCTGCGCCCGCAGGCCGCGCGCCAGCGCCTGGAAGCGGCGCAGTGGAACCTGGAGGCGATGCGCCGCGAGGTGCGGCGCACCGTACAGACCCTCGCCGACAGCGGCGAGGCCTTGCGCGGGCGCGAGCAGGCGCTGCTGCGGCAGGCGCAGCAGGCGGTGGAAGTGGCCGAGTTGTACCGCGAGCAGTTGAGCGTGGGCCGGCGCGAGGTGATCGAGCTGCTGAACGTGCAGCGCGAACGCCTGGAAGCCGAGCGGCAATTGATCAGCCTGCGGATCGAACGCAAGCGCCTGCGCTACCGCGCGGCGGCACAGATCGGCGCATTGCACGCGCTGTTCCAGGAGACGACGCATGCAGGGTGAAGGGGGGATCGAGGCATCCGTGGCGACGCCGCGGGCTGGCGCCGCGGACGGACTGCGCGAAGGCCTGCTGCTGTTGTGCCAGCGCCTGGGACGGCCGTTGAGCGATGCCGAACTGGTGGACGGCATCGCCCTGGTGCAGGGACGCCTGCCGCTGCACCTGGTGCCGCGCGCGCTGCGCCGTGCCGAGCTCACGGCCGAGGTGCTGGCGTATCCGCTGGACGGCATGGACCGCTACCTGCTGCCGGCGCTGCTGCTGTTGCACGATGGGCGCACGGTGCTGCTGGAGGCGGTCGAGGCGGGGCAGGCGCGGCTGCTGCTGCCGCATGCCGGCGGTGGCGAGCAGGCGGTGCCGGTGGCGGAGCTGGAGGCGCTGTACAGCGGATCGGCGGTCTTCGCCAAACCGCGCTTCCGCGACGACGGGCGCATCGGCGGGTACGCCGGCAGCGCGTCGGAGCATTGGTTCTACGGGCCGCTGAAGAAGCTGTGGCGCTCCTATGCGGAAGTGGCGCTGGCGGCGATGGTCGCCAACCTGCTGGCCATCGCCACCGCGCTGTTCGCCATGCAGGTCTACGACCGCGTGGTGCCCAACGCCGCCTTCGACACGCTGTGGATCCTGGCCAGCGGCGTGGTCCTGGCGATCGTGATGGAAGGCGTGCTGCGCACCCTGCGCGGGCAGTTGCTGGCGGTGCTGGGCAAGCGCCTGGACCTGCAACTGTCCACACTGCTGTTCTCGCGCGTGCTGGCCATGCGCATGGCCGCCAAGCCGGCCTCGATGGGCGCGTTCAGCACCCAGGTGCGCGAGTTCGAATCGGTGCGCGAGTTCTTCACCAGTTCCAGCGCGGCGCTGATCAGCGACCTGCCGTTCGTGGCGATCTTCCTGGGGATCATCGCCCTGATCGGCGGCCATGTGGTCTGGGTGCCGCTGGTCGCCTGCGTGCTGATGGTGTTGCCGGGGCTGCTGGCGCAGCGACTGCTGGGCGAGTTGTCGCGACAGAACCTGCGCGAGGGGGCGATGAAGAACGGCCTGCTGCTGGAGGCCTTCGAGCATCTGGAGTCGATCAAGGCCGCGCGCGGCGAAGGCCGCTGCCAGGGGCTGTGGGAAGCGCTGACCGCGCAGTTGTCCGCCTCGGCGATGCGGACCTACGCGCTGACCACCGCGCTCAGCTATGCCGCATCGGTGGTGCAGCAACTGGCCTATGTCGGGGTGGTGGTGTTCGGCGTCTACCGCATCCAGCAGGGCGAGATGAGCGTGGGTGCGCTGGTGGCCTGTTCGCTGCTGGCCTCCCGCGCGATCGCGCCGCTGGGGCAGGCCGCGGCGGTGCTGGGGCGCTGGCAGCACACCCGCGTGGCCATGGAGGGCCTGGACCAGTTGCTGGGGGCCGAACAGGAGCGGCCGCCGGGCAAGCGCTTCGTGCACAAGCTGCGCGTGCGCGGCGACTACCGCCTGGAGGCGCTGAGCCTGCGCTACGGCGAGCAGCCGCCGGTGCTGGACGTGCAGGCGCTGCGCATCGGCGCCGGCGAGCGCGTGGCGCTGCTGGGAGGCAACGGCGCCGGCAAGTCCACGCTGCTGCGGGTGCTGGCCGGCCTGCTGGATCCGCACGCGGGGCGGCTGTTGCTGGACGACGTGGCGATCGCGCAGATCGACCCGGCCGACCGCATGCGCAACATCGGCTACCTGCCGCAGGACGTGGCGCTTTTCCATGGCAGCTTGCGCGACAACCTCAACCTGCACGGCGCCGCGCTCGGCGACGAGGAACTGTATGCGGCGCTGGACGGGGTCGGGCTGGGCACGTTCGTGCGCGCGCATCCGTTCGGGCTGGACCTGCCGATCCAGGGCAATGCCAGCCTGTCCGGCGGACAGCGCCAGGCGCTGGGACTGGCGCGGCTGTTGCTGCAGGACCCCAGCGTTGTGCTGCTCGACGAGCCCACCGCGGCCTTCGATCAGCACAGCGAACACGTGTTCATCGCCTACCTGCAGCGCTGGCTGGGCACGCGCACGCTGATCGTCAGCACACACAAGCGCAGCATGCTGGAACTGGCGCAGCGCGCGGTGGTGCTGCGGCAGGGGCGGGTGGTGGTGGACGGGCCGGTGGAGCAGGTGCTGCAGGGCAACCGGGTGCAGGTGCCGGCGACGGCATTGGCGGGCAGCCATGGCTGAGCGCGCGGCAGTGGCGGTGCGGCGGCGGCTGGGCGACCCGCTGCTGGCGTCCACCCATCCCTGGTACCGGCCGCTGCTGTGGACGGTGCTGGCGACGGTGGCGCTGTTCCTGGGCTGGGCGGTCTGGGCCGAGCTGGACGAAGTCACCCGCGGCGACGGCCGGGTGGTGCCGTACAGCCGCATTCAGAAGATCCAGAGCCTGGAGGGCGGCATCCTCGATCGGTTGCTGGTGCAGGAGGGCGAACTGGTCAAGCCGGGGCAGCCGCTGGTGCGGCTGGAGCGCACCCACTTCCTGACCAACTACCAGGAATCGGTCAACCAGGCGCAGGTGCTGCATGCGGCGATCGCGCGGCTGGAGGCGGAAGTGCTGGGCAAGACCAGCATCGTCTTCCCGGCGCAGATCGCCGGCGAGAGCGCCCTGCTGCGGTCCGAGCGCGACCTGTTCGACTCGCGGCGCAGCAAGCTGGCCGAAGGCACCCAGGCGATCCAGCACCAGATCGGCCTGGCCCAGGACCAGTTGAACATCGTGCGCCCGCTGGTGGCCAAGGGCGCGGTCAGCCAGGTCGAGGCGCTCAAGCTCAGCCAGGACATCGCCACCCTGCGTGGGCGCCTGGGCGAACTGCGCAACAGCTATTTCCAGGAGGCCTACACCGAACTGGCCAAGCGCAAGGCCGATCTCAGCGCGCTGGAGCCGATCGTGCAACAGCGCCACGACCAGCTGCGCCGCACCGAGATCCTGTCGCCGGTGCGCGGGCGGGTGAACACGGTGCTGATCAATACCCGCGGCGGGGTGATCCCGCCGGGCGAGCCGATCATGGAGATCATCCCGGTGGAGGAGCGGTTGCTGGTGGAGGCGCGGATCAAGCCGCGCGACGTGGCGTTCCTGGTGCCGGGCATGCAGGCCCGGGTCAAGATCACCGCCTACGACTACACCATCTACGGCGAGTTGAACGGCACCGTCGAGCAGATCAGCGCCGACACCATCGAGGAGCAGACCGCGCACGGCAAGGAGTCGTTCTACCAGGTGCTGATCCGCACCGACGGCAGCCAGTTGCGCCGCAACGGCGACACGCTGCCGATCATTCCCGGCATGGTCGCCGAGGTCGACATCCTGACCGGCAAGCGCAGCGTGCTGAACTACCTGCTGCGGCCGCTGTTGAAGGCGCGGTTGCGCTGAACGCAACCGCGGTGGCGCCGCTCAGCTGCGCGATTCGACCAGCGAGAGGGTGCAGGTTTCGCCGGGAGCGGATTGCGCGTAGTCGAAGCGCGAAAGCTTCTTGCCCGAGGTCTGTGCGGCGAGCAGGCTCGCATAGGCGGCCTTGCCGAAATCGTCGCCGATGCTGAAATAGACGACGTCGAACTTGCAGTTGGTGGAAAACGGATCCTTGATGCTGAAGTAGGCGGTGCCGCCCTGCACGCCGAGGCGGTCCACCGACTTGTCGGTTTCGGTCACCGCGGCCGCCGGCGCGCAGTAGAGCGCGATCAATGAGAGACAGAGCGTCGCTTGCAGTTTCATGGTGTCGTGTCCGTTTGTCTGAGTGGTGAGCGTCGAAACGGACATGCCCGCCGCCTTGCTTCGGCACGTATCGTTGCCGAAGACGCAGGTCGTGATGAATGCGCCGGTTCCCCCGTCGCCATTGTGGCGAGACGCCAGGCCACGGCGTCAAGGACCGGCTGCTGGAGAAAATGGGTGCAGGCCGGCGCGAACGGGCGCGGCCGCTGCCGGATTGCGGGCACAAAAAAACCCGGAAAACGATGGTTTTCCAGGCTTCTTGTGACCTTGAAACTGGTCGGGGAGACAGGATTCGAACCTGCGACCTCTACGTCCCGAACGTAGCGCTCTACCAGACTGAGCTACACCCCGAAGGAGCCGCACATGATACGGAGGTCTTCCGCATTCGGCAAGCGCCTTTGCAAAAAAATTTCAGTCCCCCGCGGCGGCCGCGTCCGCGGCATCCGCCGCGTTGCGCTCGCGCGCCTCGAACCACATGCCGTTGAGGATGGCGGCGGTGGAGGCCAGGCCCACACCGAGAATCCAGGCGAAGTACCACATGATCGTTTCTCCTTGCGGGCGCGTCAGTACGCGTTGGGGTTGTCGTCCAGGGAAGCGGCGGTGACCTTGCCCTTCAGCACGCGGTACACCCAGGTGGTGTAGCCGAGGATGATGGGCAGGAACACCACGGTGGCCAGCAGCATGATCCACAGGGTCAGGTGGCTGCTGGAGGCGTCCCACACGGTCAGGCTGGAGCCCGGCTGGCTGGAGGACGGCAGCAGGAACGGGAAGATCGCAAAGCCCACGGTCAGGATGATGCCGGCGATGGCCGCACCGGAGGCGATGAAGGCCAGGCCGCCGCGGCGCTTGCGCAGCAGCACCGCGCTGAGCAGCAGGCCGAGCAGGCCGGCGGCCGGGGCCAGGGCGGTCAGCGGCATGGTCTGGTAGTTGTGCATCCAGCCGCCGACCTCGCCGAGCACGGCGGTCTTCAGCAGCGGGTTGGTGGCGCCGTCGGTGACCACCTGCGAGGTGACCGCGTAGCCGGGCAGGCCGGTGGCCACCCACACCCCGGCGCCGGCGAACAGTGCACAGGCCACCAGGGCGGCGACGCTGCCGTAGCGCGCCGCGCGCTCGGCCACCGGGCCGTCGGTCTTCAGCACCAGCATCGCCGCGCCGTGCGCCACCAGCATGCTCACGCTGAGCAGGCCGGCGAGCAGGGCGAACGGCATCAGCAGGCCGAAGAAGCTGCCGGTGTAGAACACCCGCAGGGTGTCGTCGAAGTGGAACGGCACGCCCAGCAGCACGTTGCCCACCGCCACGCCCATGATCAGCGCCGGGATGAAGCCGCCGAGGAACAGCGCCCAGTCCCAGCCGTTGCGCCAGCGCTGGCCGGGCAGCTTGCCGCGAAACTTGAACCCGACCGGGCGCAGGATCAGCGCGAACAGGATCACGAACATGGCCAGGTAGAAGCCGGAGAAGCTGACAGCGTACAGCGGCGGGAAAGCAGCGAAGATCGCGCCGCCGCCCAGGATCAACCAGACCTGGTTGCCCTCCCAGACCGGGCCGATGGTGTTGACCACCAGCCGGCGTTCGGCGTCGTTCCTGGCCACGAACGGCAGCAGCGCGCCGACGCCCAGGTCGAATCCGTCCATCACCGCGAAGCCGATCAGCAGGATGCCCAGCAGCAGCCACCAGATCACGCGCAGCGTGGTGTAGTCCAATGCAATGAAGTCCATGGTGTGTCTCCTGCCGGAATCAGAGGTGGCCGGCGGCCGCAGGTGCGGCGATCGGGGTGACGGGACGCGGGGCGGGTTGCAGCAGGGCGGGCAGGTCGTCCGGCCCCTTGCGGATCGCCTTGAGCATCAGCTTGATCTCGATGATCAGCAGCGTGGTGTAGATCGCCACGAAGCCGGCGAGGGTGATCAGGATGTCGTGCAGGGCCAGGCCGGAGGCGGCATAGAAGGTCGGCAGCACGCCTTCCACCGCCCACGGCTGGCGGCCGTACTCGGCGACGAACCAGCCGCACTCGATCGCGATCCACGGCGCCGGCAGAGTCCATACCGTCAGCTTCAGGAACCAGCGCTTGTCCTCGAAGTTGTGCTTGCACGAGAACCACAGTGCGGCGGCGAAGAAGGCGATCAGGTAGAAGCCCAGGCCGGCCATCACCCGGAACGTCCAGAACAGCGGCAGTACGCGCGGCACGGTGTCCAGCGCGGCCTTGGCGATTTCCTCCGGGGTGGCGTTGAGGATGTCCTCGCGGTAGCGCTTGAGCAGCAGGCCGTGGCCCAGGTCCTGCCAGTGGCGGTCGAACACCGCGCGCGCCTCGGCGTCGTTGCGGTTGGCCTTGAGCCGCTGCAGCGCGCCGTAGGCGATCTGCCCGCCACGCACGCGGTGCTCGGCGCGCTTGACCAGCTCCAGGATGCCCGGCACCGGCGTGTGCAGCGAGCGCGTGGCGATCAGGCCCATCAGGTACGGCACCTTGATCGCGTAGTCGTTCTTGCCCGTGGCCTGGTTGGGGATGCCGAAGGCGGTGAAGTCGGCCGGCGCCTGCTCGGTTTCCCACATCGCCTCGATCGCGGCCAGCTTCATCTTCTGGTGTTCGTTGGCGGCGTAGCCGCTCTCGTCGCCCAGCACCACCACCGACAGCGAGGACGCCAGGCCGAACGCGGCGGCCACCGCGAACGAGCGCCGCGCGATGTCGCGGTGCTTGCCGCGCAGAAGGTACAGCGCGCTGATCGACATCACGAACACCGCGCCGGTCACGTAGCCGGCGCTGACGGTGTGCACGAACTTGGCCTGCGCCACCGGGTTGAATACCACCGCCATGAAGTCGACCACTTCCATGCGCATGGTGTCCGGATTGAACACCGCGCCGGTCGGGTTCTGCATCCAGCCGTTGGCGATCAGGATCCACACCGCCGACAGGTTGGTGCCCAGCGCCATCAGCCAGGTCACCATCAGGTGCTTGACCGGCGTGAGCTTGCTCCAGCCGAAGAAGAACAGGCCGATGAAGGTCGCTTCCAGGAAGAACGCCATCAGCCCTTCGATCGCCAGCGGCGCGCCGAAGATGTCGCCGACGTAGTGGCTGTAGTAGGACCAGTTCATGCCGAACTGGAACTCCATCACGATGCCGGTGGCCACGCCCATCGCGAAGTTGATGCCGAACAGCACGCCCCAGAACAGGGTCATGCGCCGCCACACGTCCTTGCGGGTCATGACGTATACGCTCTCCATGATCGCGATCATGAAGGACAGGCCCAGGGTGAGCGGGACGAACAGGAAGTGGTACATCGCGGTCATGGCGAACTGCAGCCGCGACAGCTCTACGACAGTGGTGTCGATCATGGCTGTGCTACCTCGTGGAAAATGTGCATCTGGGTGGCCGAGTGGCGGGAGATTGGAGGCGATCTTCCGCCGCTGTGGCGCGTTCGACCTTGATTCAGATCAATGTGCGAAACCGGCGTGCCCGGCATCGTGGCGGCCACGGTGGTTCCGGCCCGGAAGCGCCTTCCCCGCTAAACTGGCGGCTTCGTTCGCCGCGCCGAGCCCGTTTTGACCGATTCCGCCGAGCCGTCCGCCGCACTGCCCGCCGACACGCCGCAGCAGCGGCAGCAGCGCATGCGTTGGCTGGAGACCCTGGCTGCCGCGGCGCGTGGCCGCCAGCGCCTGGCCGCGGCGGCGATCAGCGTGTCCGGCGCGCTGCTGATCGTGCAGGCCGGCGCCATCGCCTGGCTGGTACAGGCGCTGCTGGTCGAGCGGCGCGAGCTGGCGCAGGCGCTGCCGGCCTTCGGCCTGCTGGCGCTGATGCTGGTCCTGCGCGCCGGGCTCGGCGCCGCCGCGCAGCGTGCCGCCGGCGATGTCGCCGATGCGGCCAAACTCGCGCTGCGTCGGCGCGTGTACCGGCAACTTCTGCAGCGCGGGCCGCTGTGGCTGCGCGGGCAGCGCAACGGCGAACTGGGCGAGCTGCTGCTGGCGCATGGCGATGCGCTGGACGGTTACTACGCCGGCTACCGGCCCGCGCGCTGGGAAGTGAGCGTGGTGCCGCTGCTGATCGTGCTGGCGGTGGCGTGGAGCGACTGGGTGGTCGGCCTGATCCTGCTGTTCACCGCACCGCTGGTGCCGATCTTCATGATGCTGGTGGGCTGGGGCGCCGAGGCCGCCGGCCGCCGCCAGTTGCGCGAACTGGCGCGGATGGGCGGACACTTCGCCGACCGCCTCAAGGGCCTGGGCCTGTTGCGCCTGTACGGGCGTGGCGAGGACGAACTGCGCGGCATCGCCGCCGCCGCCGAAGGCGTGCGCGAGCGCACGCTGAAAGTGCTGCGCATCGCGTTCCTGTCGTCCACCGTGCTGGAGTTCTTCGCCTCGGTCAGCGTGGCGATCGTCGCGTTGTACCTGGGCCTGAGCTACCTCGGCATGATCGCCCTGCACGGCAGCGTGCCGACCCTGGGTACCGGCGTGTTCTGCCTGCTGCTGGCGCCGGAGTTCTATGCGCCGCTGCGGCGCCTGGCCGCGCATTACCACGACCGCGCCAATGCCTTGGCCGCGGCGGCGGAGGTGGAGCGCCTGCTGGAGGGGCTGCCGCAGGATGCGGATACGCCGGTCGCGCGCGACGCGGGCGTGGCCGTACCGAACGATGTTGCCGCGGTGACGCCCATCGAGACCGATACCACTGCAGCGACGTTTTCCGTGCCCGCAGCGGGCGCAGCGCGTACCGAGCCATTGCTGCGTGCACGCGCGCTGCATCTGCGCCCGCTGGGCGCGCGCTGCGATGCGGTGCAAGAGCTGAACTTCGCATTGCACGCTGGCCAGCGCCTGGCCCTGGTCGGGCCCAGCGGCAGCGGCAAGAGCACGCTGCTGGAAGCGTTGGCGGGGTGGTTGCCGCCGCGTGCCGGCGCCTTGCAGGTGCGCGCAGGGCTGCGCATCGGCTACGCGGGGCAGCGCCCGTATCTGTTCCACGGCAGCATCGCCGACAACCTGCGCCTGGCCGATCCGCAGGCCAGCGATGCGCAGGTGCGTGCGGCGGCCGAGGCGGCGCAGGTGCTGCGTTTCGCCGCACGCCTGCCGCAGGGCCTGGACACGCCGATCGGTGAGCGCGGTTTCGGCCTGTCCGGCGGCGAAGCGCGCCGTATCGGCCTGGCCCGGCTGTTGCTGCGCGATCCGGAACTGCTGTTGCTGGACGAACCGACCGCGTTCCTGGATGCGGACACCGAAGCGGACCTGCTGCGCACGTTGGCGGAGTTCGCCCGCGGCCGCAGCGTGATCGTCGCCACCCACAGCGAAGCGGCGATGCGCTGGGCCGATGCGGTGCTGCGGCTGCCGGCGCGCGACGCGTCCACCGCGACGCAGGAGACGCTGTCATGAGCGGCGGCACTCGCGACACCTTGCGCGGCGTGTTCGGCCGCCATCTCGGCCGGCTGCTGCTGACCGCACTGCTGGTGCTGTGCACGATGCTGGCCGGCGTCGGGCTGCTCGGCCTGTCCGGCGGCTTCCTCACCGCCGCGGCGCTGGCCGGCGCGGTCGGCATGGGCAGCGGGTTCAATTTCTTCTCGCCCTCGGCGGGCATCCGCGCACTGACCTTTGCCCGCATCGCCTCGCGCTATGGCGAAAAGCTGGTCGGGCACGACGCCACCCTGCGCATCGCCCGCGACCTGCGCGTGTGGTTCTTCCGCCGCGCGCTGCCGCTGGCGCCGGCGCGGCTCGGCGCCAGCCGCACCGGCGAGTTGCTGGCGCGGCTGATGTCGGACATCGGCGAGGTCGACGGCCTGGTGGTGCGCGCGCTGGCGCCGCTGGCGGCGCTGCTCGGCGTCGGCGCGATCGGCATCGCCGCGGCGGCGGCGATCCACTGGCCGGCGGCGCTGGTGCTGGCCGCGCTGGCGCTGGCGATCGGCGTCGGCGTGCCGTGGGTGGTGGCGCGCGGCGGCGAAGCCCGCGAACGCGCACGCGCGCAGCAGCGCGAAGCCCTGCGCACGCTGGCCTACGAAGGCCTGGAAGGCGCCGCTGACCTGGCCGCGCTCGAGGCGCAGGCCGCCTGGATCGCGCGCGTGGACGCCAGCGCGCAGGCGCTGCGCAGCGAAGATCGGCGCCAGCGGCAGCGGTTGATCGGCGGCAACGCGCTGCACGCGCTGTGCGCGGCGCTGGGCTTGCTGGCGATGCTGTGGGTGGCGCTGGGTGCGGCGCGCGCCGATGCGATCAGCGCCGAACAGGCCGCGGGCCTGGTGTTCCTGACCGTGGCCCTGCTCGAGGTCTGGGCCGGCGCCGGCCTGGCCTGGCAGGCGCTGCAGTCCGGCCGCGTCGCCGCGCGGCGCCTGCAGGCGATCGCCGGGCAGGCGCCGCCGGTGCTCGACCCGGCGCAGCCGCAGGCGCTGCCGGCCACGGGCGAGGTGCAGTTCGACCACGTCGTCTTCGCCTGGCCGGGCGAGACCCGGCGCGTGCTCGACGGTGTGACCCTGCGCATCGCGCCGGGCGAGCGCATCGCCCTCTCCGGCGACAGCGGCAGCGGCAAGACCACCCTGTCGGCCTTGCTGCTGCGGCTGTGGGATCCGCAACAGGGCAGCGTCCGCTACGCCGGCGTCGACCTGCGCGAGGTCGCCGAGGCGCAGTGGCACCGCCGCATCGCCTGGTTGCCGCAGGGCGCGCCGGTGTTCGCCGGCAGCGTGCGCGACAACTTGCGCCTGGGCGATCCCGCGGCCGACGATGCGCGCCTGCAGCGGGTGCTGGCCGACGTGCGGCTCGACGCCTGGCTGCACGAAGTCGGCGGCCTCGACGCCTGGCTCGGCGAGAACGGCGCCACCATGTCCGCCGGCCAGGCGCGGCGCCTGGCCCTGGCCCGCGCCCTGCTGCGCGAGGCGCCGCTGCTGGTGCTGGACGAACCCACCGAAGGCCTGGACGTGGACACCGCGCAAGCGTTGCTGCGCGACCTGGCGCAGGCGCTGGGCCCGCGCAGTCTGCTGCTGATCAGCCACGACGCGCTGCCCGAGGGCGTGGTGCATGTGCGTTATCGGTTGCAGGAGGGGCGGCTGCAGGTCGAAACCTAGCGCTACTGCGCAGCGCTTTGTAGGAGCGGCTTCAGCCGCGACCCGCCTGACCGGGAACGCCGGTCGCGGCTGAAGCCGCTCCTACAGCGCCATCTGGCGCCTTTCAGGCCGAGGTCTGAGATGGAATCAGGGATGCACGCCCCTGGCTTTTCGCACCATTGCGCGTGCAGGAGCGGAGCGTGTTCCCTTGCGTGGAATCAGCCACGGCGAGCGAAATGCGTCATCACTCTCGCGCCATGGCGGACGTACAATTGCGCGCAGCCGCTACAGCGCGTCCAGAAATGCCCGCACCGCCGGTCCGAACCGCGCGAAATCCACCAGGAACGCATCGTGGCCCTGCGGCGAATCCAGCCCCAGGAACTGCGCCTGTGCGCCGCCGGCGCGCAGGCCGTCGGCGATCTGTTGCTGCTGTTGCACCGGGAACAGGATGTCGGTGTTGGCGCCCATCGCCAGGGCGCGCTCGATGCGGATCGTGGCGATACCGGCGAGCACGTCGCCGCCGGCAGGTTCGGCCAGGTCGAACCAGTCCATCGAGCGGCTCAGGTACAGATAGCAGTTCGGATCGAAGCGGCGCACGAAGCGGCGGGCATGGCCTTCCAGGTAGCTCTCGACCTGGAATTCCAGGCCGAACGGATCGTCGTCGGTCTGGTCCGAATCCAGGCGCACGCGGCCGAAGCGGCCGTCCCACTCCAGCGCCGAACGGTAGGTGATCACGCCGAGCTTGCGCGCCATGCGCATGCCCGACTCGGGATAGGTGGCCTCGTCGTAGTCGCCGCCGTTCCAGTTCGGGTCCAGCCGGATCGCCTCGCGTTGCAGCGAGCGGATCGCGATCGAGAACGGCAGCGCCTGCGCACTGCCGGAGATGTTGATGTGGCTGCGCGCCAGACCGGGATGCCGGTGCAGCAGCGCCAGTGCGGTCATGCCGCCCATCGAGTTGCCGATCACGCAGGCCAGTTGCGCGATGTCCAGTGCCCGCACCACCTGCGCGGCGGCGTCGGCGCCGTCCTCGATCGACAACTCCGGGAAGCGCAGCCGGTACGGCTGGCCGTCGTCCGGATGCGGCGAGGCCGGGCCGGTCGAGCCCTTGCAACTGCCCAGCGAGTTCACGCAGATCACGAACCAGCGCTGCGTGTCGATCGGCTTGTCCGGTCCGAGCATGCCTTCCCACCAGCCGGGCGTGGGATCGTCGGCATTGGCCGCGGCATGCGCGTCGGGCGAGAGCCCGGTGACGATCAGGATCGCGTTGTCGCGTGCGGCCGACAGCGTGCCCCAGGTCTCGTAGGCGACCCGCGCGCCGTGCAATTGGCCGCCACGCTTCATCGGGAACGGCGAGGGCAGGGCGTGGAAGCGGCTGCCGGGCGGGATGAATTCGGTCATGCGCCGATTCTAGCCGCGCCATCGCGCATCCGGCGTATGCGTGGTGCGAGATGCAGCATGCCGATGGCGATGGCCGCCGCTGGTGCGCAGACGCTGGCCCGGCTTGTACGAACCGTTTATGCCGCGTAGGAGCTGCTTCAGCCGCGACGGCATTGCAGGTAGCGCGCGTCGCGGCTGAAGCCGCTCCTACGCGACGCTCCCGCCGTTGCGGGAGGCGCCTCTGGCGGCGGTCGACATCCACCGCGTCTGCACGAGGTCGCAGTGGTCAGGGCTTGCCGATCACCAGCTCCACCGGCGCGGTCGCCGGCAGGTTCACCGTCACCGGTGCCGATTCCAGATCGCCCTCCTGGCGCATCGCGTTGCCGCTGGCCGACAGCCGCGCGACCACCTGCACCTGCTGCAGTTGCGAGAGTTTCTGCGTCGGCATCGGGCTGTCCGCGTCGCTCAGCGTCACCCGCAACGGCAGCGCCTGCAGCGGATGCTTCTGCACCGCCACCGGCATCGGCGGGCCGCCCGGCACGCGCGCGATCACGAACACGCTGGCGTCGCCGCGCAGGCGCACGCGAGCGGCGAAAGCCGGGTCCAGCGACACGGCCACGGTCAGGCCGGTGCTCGCCGGCGCCTGCGCATCCTGCGCCGCGGGCAGCGCCGGCAGGCCGGCCGCGCTGCGCGCCGCATCGATCTGTGGCCGCAGCGCCGCGGCGGTGGCCGCGTCCACGCGCGGCAACAGCGCTTCCCAGGTGGCTGCTGCGGCGGCGTCCTGGCCGCGTTGGCGCTGGGCGATGCCCAGGAACCAGGCGCCACGTTCGCTGCCCGGCGCCAATTGCAGGGCGTGCTGCAGCCAGGCCAGCGCCTGGTCGTCGAACTGCCGTTGCGGGTTGGCCATCGCCCGCGCCTCGGCTGCTTCGATCAGCAGCGGCGCCTGCTCCGGCGCCAGGCGCACCGCTCGCGCGAATGCGGCCGCGGCCTCGGCGTGGTGACCCAGCGACATCTGGCTGCGGCCGAGCAAGGCCCAGCCGTCGGCCCGGTTGGGATCCTTCGCCAGTGCCGCCTGCAATTGCTTCACGCCGTCCTCGAGCGTGCGTGGTGCCTCGCGGTTCTGCGCCTGCAGCGCGCGCGGGGTGCCGACCAACGCATACAGCGCCGCCGTCGCCACGCCCAGCGCCAGGATCGCCACCGCCAGCACCGCGCCCTTGCGGCCGCGGCTGCGCAGCGGCCACAGCACCACCGCGAACACCAGCGCCGCCAGCGCCACCGCCGCGGCCGACATGCCCCAACTCAGCATCGCCTCACCATTCCTGTTCGTCCTGCAGCGGCAGCGCGGTCGCTGCCGGCGCGCGTCGCCGCACCATCCGGATCAGCACCACGGCGCCGCCGGCCAGCAGCAACAAGGGGCCGAACCACAGCAGCCAGGTGCGCGCTTCCAACTGCGGCCGGTACAGCACGAACTCGCCGTAGCGATCGACCAGGAACTGCTTGATCTGCGCATCCGACTTGCCCTGGTGCATCAGTTCCAGCACTTCGCGGCGCAGGTCCATGGCGATCTGTGCGTGCGAGTCGGCCAGCGACTGGTTCTGGCATTGCACGCAGCGCAGTTCCGCGGTCAGCGCATGGAAGCGCGCCTCCTCGGCGGCGGAGCGGTAGGCCAGCGGCGTCGGATCGGACACCGGTTCGGCGCCGGCCAGCGTGGACCACGCCAGCAGCGCCAGCAGGCCCAGCCGCAGCGCAGGCCGGCGGTGCTGGCTCATGGCGTGGCCTTGCCCTGGGCGCGCGTCGGCGGGGCGTCGCGCTCAGCCTTTTCCAACGCCGGCAGCAGTTCGTCGCGGATGATCGCGTCGGTCAGCGGGCCGGCGTGCTTCCAGCGCACCACGCCGCGCGCATCGACCAGGAAGGTCTCCGGCGCCGCGGCCACGCCCCAGTCGATCGCGGTGCGCCCGTCGGGATCGAACAGCACCGCCAGGAACGGATTGCCCAACTGCTCCAGCCAGCGCAACGCGTCCTCGCGGCTGTCCTTCCAGTCGTAGCCGATCACCCGCACGCGCTTGCTCAGCGCGAAGCGGGTCAACACCGGGTGCTCCTCGCGGCAGGCCGGGCACCAACTGCCCCACACGTTGAGCACGTACGGCGCGCCGAGCAGCTCGCTGCTGCGCACGCGGATCGAGGCATCGTGCAGCAACGGCAGTGCGAACGCCGGTGCCGGCTTGCCGATCAGCGCCGACGGCAGCGCGTCGCGATCGGCGCTGCCGGAGCGTTGCACCGCATACACCATCAACGCCAGCAGGCCGAGGAAGAACAGCGCGCCCAGGACGATGGCGGGCAGCGGCAGGCGACGTGGAGCGGGAGCGGACATCAGGGGGTCTCCGGAGAACGACGGAAGCGCCGGTCGGCGGCGGTGACGAAACCGCCCAGCGCCATCAGCGCCGCGCCAAGCCAGATCCAGCGCACGAAAGGTTTGACGTGCACGCGCATCGCCCAGGCGTTGCCGCCCAGCGGCTCACCGAGGGCGACGTACACATCGCCGAACAGGCCGGGGTGGATGCCGGCCTCGGTCATGTTCTGGCCGCCGCTGGCGTACAGGCGCTTTTCCGGGTGCAGCAGCGCCAGCGGGCGATCGTCGCGCAGCACCTGCACGTGCGCGCGCTCGGCCACGTAGTTGGGTCCCTTGCGCTGGTCCAGGCCCTGCAGCTCGAAGCGGTAGCGGCCCAGGTCCAGATGCTGCCCCGGCGCCAGCGCCACTTCGCGCTGCTGTTCCAGCGCCTCGACCAGCAGCGCGCCGGCCAGGAACACCGCGATGCCGGTGTGGGCCAGGGTCATGCCCAGCATCTCGGCGGTGAAGCGGCTGCCCTTGAGCTGGCGCCGGCTCCACACGAAGCGCGCGGTGCCCAGCAGCACCCAGGTCGCGGCGGCGACGCCGGCAGCGGTCTTCCACGCACCCTGCGGCGCCAGGAAGAAGCCGATCGCCCCGGCCAGCAGCGCCAGGCCTGCCCACGGCGCCAGCAGCGCCAGCGGCCGCGACGCCTGTTCGCGCTGCCAGCGGGTCAGCGGACCGAACGGCAGCAACGCGACCAGCGGCGCCATCAGCACGATGAACAAGGTGCCGAAGTAGGGCGGCCCCACCGACAGCTTGCCCAGGTCCAGCGCATCGGCCAGCAGCGGATACAGCGTGCCCAGCAGCACCATGGCGCAGGCGCAGGTCAGCAGCAGGTTGTTGGCCAGCAGCAAGGTCTCGCGCGAGGCCGGGGCGAAACGTTGCCGCGCCTCGTCGGCCGCCGCCGCCACGCGGCCGCCGCGCAGTGCGTACAGCAGCAGCGCGCCGCCGCACAGCAGGCTCAGGAACACCAGGATGAACAGGCCGCGGGCCGGGTCGGCGGCAAACGAGTGCACGCTGGTCAGCACGCCCGAGCGCACCAGGAAGGTGCCGAGCAGCGACAGCGAGAACGCGGCGATCGCCAGCAGCAGGGTCCAGGCGCCGAAGCTGCCGCGTTTCTCGGTGACCGCCTGCGAATGCAGCAGCGCCGCGCCGGCCAGCCAGGGCATGAAGCTGGCGTTCTCCACCGGGTCCCAGAACCACCAGCCGCCCCAGCCCAGTTCGTAGTACGCCCACCAACTGCCCAGCGCGATGCCGATGGTCAAAAAGCCCCAGGCCACGTTGGTCCACGGCCGCGTCCAGCGCAACCAGCGCGCATCCACCTGGCCGTCCAGCAGCGCGGCGATGGCGAAGGCGAACGGCACCGCGAAGCCGACATAGCCGGCGTACAGCAGCGGCGGATGGATCACCAGGCCGGGATCCTGCAGCAGCGGATTGAGATCGCGCCCTTCCAGCGGCGCCGGCAGCAGCCGCGCGAACGGGTTGGAGGTGAACAGCAGGAACGCCAGGAAGCCGATGCTGACCAGCGCCAGGGTGCCGATCACCCGCGCGACGACGTGCGCCGGCAGGCGCCGCGAGTACAGTGCCACCGCGCCGGTCCACAGCGCCAGGATCAGCGTCCACAGCAGCAGCGAGCCCTCGTGCGCGCCCCACACCGCGGAGTAGCGGTACACCAGCGGCAGCAGCGAGTTGGAGTTCTCGGCGACGTAGGCCACCGAGAAATCCTGGGCCACGAAGGCGTGGGTAAGGATCGCGAACGCGCCGGCGACCAGCGCCAGTTGCGCGAACGCGGCCGGCCGCGCCACGCCCATCCAGCGCGCATCGCCGCGCTGCGCGCCGGCCAGCGGCAGCGCCGCCTGCAACACCGCGGTGAGCAGGGCGAGGATCAGCAGAAGCTGACCGACCTCAGGCAGCATGGCGCTTGCGGAACGCGCGAGCGGGTAGGGCGGGACGCGCAGCGGATTGCGGGATACACGTGGCGCGAGATTGCTCCCCGGGGTTCCGTCGCCGCTGCTTGGTGGTGCCAATGATCGTGCCAGCGCTGTTGCTTCGACGATTCCCCATTCCCCAATCCCGGTTCCCGCCCCTCACTGCATCGCCCCCACATCGTGCTTGCGATGCGCGCTGCCCATCTTGTCCGCCAGTTCCTTCGGCATGTAGGTCTCGTCGTGCTTGGCCAGCACGTCCTCGGCGACGAACACGCCGTCGTGCATGCTGCCGGTGGCCACCACCGCCTGGCCCTCGCGGAACAGGTCGGGCAGGATCCGGTCGTAGCGCACGGTCAGTTGCGCATCGCCGTCGGTGACCCGGAAGTGCGACTGCAGCGAACCGGGCGCGCGCTGGAACGAGCCTTTCTCGACCATGCCGCCGAGGCGGAAGCGCGCGTGCGCGCCGGTCTTGCCGGCCAGCACCTCGGCCGGCGTGTACAGGTAGGCGGCATTGCGCTGCAGCGCCATCGCCACCAGGGTGGTGGTCAGGCCGGCGGCCAGCACCAGCAGCATCAGCCACAGCAGGCGGCGCTTGCGCTGCGGGTTCATCGGCTCAGCTCCAGCGGCGGCGCCGGCTCGGCCTTGGCCTGGCGCTTGCGTTGCGCGCGCAGCCGCGCCGCGCGCAGGGCGTTGCGCACCTGCAGCCGCGCCAGCACGAAATCGGCCAGCAGCACCCCGGCGAATACCGCATACGCGCCGACCACATACGGCAGGTAGTTCATCCGCGCGCCTCCGCCAGTTGCGTCACCCAGTCCTTGCCGGCCTCGCGGCGCAGATTGTCGGCGCGCGCGCGCGCCAGCAGCGAGCCGGCGAACCAGAACTTGGTCGCGGCCACCATCAGCCACAGCGGCGGCAGCATGCTCGGGTCCATGCTGGACTGGCCGAACAGGCGGATGGTCTGGCCCTGGTGCAGCGAGTTCCACCACACCACCGAATAGCGGATCACCGGCAGCAGCACCACGCCGACGATGGCCAGCAGCCCGGCCGCGCGTGCGGCGGTGCGTCGGTCCTCGATGGCCAGGTACAGGCCCATCACGCCGATGTACAGGAACAGCAGGATCAGTTCGGTGGTCAGGCGCGGGTCCCAGTCCCACCAGGCGCCCCACATCGGCTTGCCCCAGATGCTGCCGGTCAGCAGGGTGATCAGGGTGAAGGCGGCGCCGATCGGCGCGCAGGCCATCGCCAGGATCTCGCACAGCTTGATCCGCCACACCTGGGCGATGGCGGCGTATACGGCCATCAGGCCGAACACGAACAGGCTCATCCAGGCGCTGGGCACATGGATGTAGAGGATGCGGAAGGCGTCGCTCTGCAGGCGGTCGGCCGGCACCACGAACAGCGCCTGCCAGATGCCCACCCCGGCCAGCAGCAGCGCCGCCAGGTAGCACCACGGGGTCCAGCGCGCCGCGAAGCGATCGAAGGTCGGCGGCGAACCGAGTTGGTGGAACCAGCGGACGAGAGAGGCCATGCGGACGATTCTAGCTGGCGGAAGGCGGGCTTCGATGCGACAACTTTCGATGCGACAACGACGGAACGGCGAGGGAGCACTGCGCTTGCATGGTACGTCCGCCGCCGCGCCCGCGCTGCGCCAATGGCTCAGCTCAGCGAGATGCGGATCGCCGCCGCCGCCGCCAATGGCGCCAGCACCAGCCCCGCCACCAGGCCCGCGGCCAGCAACAGCAGGCCGCCGGCCGGATCCAGGCCCTGCGCCGCCGCGGCCACGCTGCCGGCGCCGAACACCAGCACCGGCACGTACAGCGGCAAGGCCAGCAGCGCGACCAGGATGCCGGCGCGCTTCATGCCCACCGTCAGCGCCGCGACCACCGCGCCGAGCAAGCTCAGCAGCGGGGTCCCCAGCGCCAACGATGCCAGCAGCACCGGCATGCGGTCATGCGGCAGGTGCAGCAATTCGCCGAGCAGCGGCGCGGCTACGATCAGCGGCAAGGCGGTGGTGGCCCAGTGCAGCAGCACCCGCACCAGCACCAGCCAGGCCAGCGGCACCGGTGCCAGCAGCCATTGCTCCAGTGAACCGTCCTCGGCATCGCTGCGGAACAGGCTGTCCAGCGCCAGCAGGCCGGCCAGCAGCACCGCCAGCCACAGCGCGGCACCGGCCACCTCGCCGAGCAGGCGCGGCTGGTTGCCCAGCGCCAGCGCGAACAGGGCCACGATCAGCAGGGCGAACAGCGCCGGCTGCAGCGCGTCGCCGCGGCGACGCCACAGCAGGCGCAGGTCGCGCAGCAGCAGCGCCCGGGTGGCCTGCCACAGCGAGGGAACGGGCGTGGCCAGGCTCATGCGGCGACTCCGCTCAGGGTCAGCATGCGCGTGCGCACGGGTGGGGCGGCGTAGGCGCCATGGGTGGTGACCAGGGCCGCGCCGCCGCTGCGCAGGTGCGCGGCGATCATGCGGTTGACCAGGGTGATGCCGTCCAGGTCGAGGTTGGCGTAGGGCTCGTCGAGCAGCCACAGCGGCGCCGGCGAGAGCCACATCCGCGCCAGTGCCAGGCGCTTCTTCTGCCCGGCCGACAACTGCCGCACCAGGGTGTCCTCGTAGCCGGCCAGGCCGACGATGGCCAGGGCGCTGCCGGGCATCTGCTTGGCGCGGCGCCCCTGCAACCCGCACAGATAGTGCAGGTTCTCCAGGGTGCTCAGGTCGGCCTTCAGCGCGCCCAGGTGGCCCAGGTAGGCCATGAAACGGGCGCGGTCGCCGCGCCGCACCGGGTGGCCGTCGATCTCGATGCGCCCGGCCTCGGCGCGCAGCAGGCCGACCAGCACCCGCAGCAGGGTGGTCTTGCCGGCGCCGTTGTCGCCCTGCACCAGCAGCGCCTCGCCGGCATCCAGGTGGAAGTCCAGCGGACCGAACACCGCGGCGTCGTCGCGGGCGAACGTGAGCCCGTGCGCGGCCAGCAGCGGCGGCGGGGTGTACAGCGGATCGGTCATCGGCGAAGGCCGCGGCGATGGCGCGGCGGCGGGCGGCAAGGGAAGGCGCGCATTGTATCGGCATGCGGGCGTCCGGCGGATGCCGGCGGCGGCCATGTGCGGCGATGTGCGCGCACTGCGGCAAGGGCAGCGGGCCGTTGCCGCATCGCCGGCAAGCGGCTTTGCGTACACTCGGCGTTTTCCCGCTGCCCGCAGATCCCCGCATGCATCCGCAGACCAAGCTGCCCAAGGTGGGCACCACCATCTTCACCGTGATGTCGCAACTGGCCGCCGAGCACGGCGCGGTCAACCTGGGTCAGGGCTTTCCCGACTTCCCGGTGCCGCCGCGGCTGATCGAGGCGCTGGACCGGGCGATGCGCGACGGCCACAACCAGTACCCGCCGATGACCGGCGTGCCGGCGCTGCGCCAGGCGATCGCCGAGAAGGCGCTGCGCTGCTACGGCGCCCAGGTCGACGCCGACACCGAGGTCACCGTCACCAGCGGCGCCACCGAGGCCCTGTTCAACGCCATCCACGCGGTGGTGCGCCCGGGCGAGGAAGTGATCGTGCTGGATCCGGCCTACGACAGCTACGAGCCGGCGATCGACCTGGCCGGCGCACGCGCGGTGCACGTGCCGCTGGACCCGCAGACGTTCGCGGTGGACTGGGAGCGCGTGCGCGCGGCGATCACCCCGCGCACCCGCCTGCTGATGCTCAACAGCCCGCACAACCCGTCCGGGGCGATGTTCGGTGCCGACGACCTGCAGGCGGTGACCGAGCTGCTGCGCGGCAGCGACATCTTCCTGATCTCCGACGAGGTCTACGAGCACATCGTGTTCGACGGCCGCCGCCACGAGTCGGTGCTGCGCTGGCCGGAACTGCGCGCGCGCGCCTTCGTCGTCTCCAGCTTCGGCAAGACCTACCACTGCACCGGCTGGAAGATCGGCTACGCGATCGCGCCACCGGCGCTCAGCGCCGAGTTTCGCAAGGTCCACCAGTACAACACCTTCGCCAGCTTCGGCCCGGCCCAGCACGCCTTCGCCGCGATGATCCGCGAGGAGCCGGAGCACGACGAGCAACTCGGCGCGTTCTACCAGGCCAAGCGCGACCGCTTCCGCGAACAATTGCTGGGTACCCGGCTGAAGCCGCTGCCGGTGCCGGGCGGCTATTTCCAGCTCGTGGACTATTCGGCGGTCAGCGACCTGCCCGACACCGAGTTCGTGAAGTGGCTGACCATCGAGAAGGGCGTGGCGGCGATCCCGCTGTCGCCGTTCTACCAGGACCCGCCGCCCACCCAGCGCCTTGCGCGGCTGTGCTTCGCCAAGAACGAGGCGACGCTGGATGCGGCGATCGAGCGCTTGCAGCGGCTCTGACGAGCCGCCGGGATTGGGGATTCGGGATTTGGGATTCGTAGAAGCGGGTTCCTGGTGTGGGGTGGGGCATGTCGGTGGCAGGCATCTATTTCGGCGTGACGTTTGGGCTGGCGGCGGTCTGCGCGGTGGTCGACGGGGCGCTGTTCTACGGGCATGTGCTGACCGGTCTGGCTGATCGCGGCCAGCGGGTGGGGATGGATTTCAGCGTGGTGCCGTTCCGGCGGCAGGCCTATGTGGACCGCTACCTCGCGCTGCTGACGCCGCAGGAGCGGGGCACGCTCGCCAACCGGCTGGTGCGGCACCTGCCATGGGTAACGCCTACACTGGGCCTGCTGTGCCTGGTCGGCACGATCTGCATCGGAGTACGTTGGGGATGACACAGGTGGCACAGGATCTGAGGATCTCGTTGGTCCAGGGCGATACCCGCTGGCACGATCCGGCCGGCAACCGCGCGCATTACGCCGAATTGCTGGCGCCGCTGGCCGGCGTCACCGACCTGGTGGTCCTGCCGGAGACCTTCACCAGCGGCTTCTCCAACGATGCGCTGGCGCAGGCCGAGGACATGGACGGGCCGACGGTGGCGTGGATCCGCGAGCAGGCGGCGCGGCTGGGTGCGGCGGTGACCGGCAGCGTGCAGTTGCGCGTGCCCGACGCCGCTGGCGAGGCCAAGGTGTTCAACCGCCTGCTGTGGGCCACGCCGGACGGCGCATTGCAGCATTACGACAAGCGGCATCTGTTCCGCTATGGCAACGAGCACCTGCGCTATGCCGCCGGGCGCGCGCGCCTGTGCGTGGAGTGGAAGGGCTGGCGGATCAATCCGCAGGTCTGCTACGACCTGCGCTTTCCGGTGTTCTGCCGCAACCGCTACGACGTCGAACGCCCGGGTCAGCTGGATTTCGACCTGCAGCTGTTCGTCGCCAATTGGCCGTCGGCGCGCGCCTACGCCTGGCGCACGCTGCTGCGCGCCCGCGCGATCGAGAACCTGTGCTTCGTGGCCGCGGTCAACCGTGTCGGCGTGGACGGCAACGACCTGCACTATGCCGGCGACAGCGCGGTGATCGATTTCCTCGGCCAGCCGCAACTGGAAATCCGCGAGCGCGAGCAGGTCGCCACCACCACCATCTCCGCCGCGGCGCTGGCGGCGCATCGCGCGCGCTTCCCGGCCATGCTCGACGCGGACGCCTTCAGCCTGGATGACTAGCCTGCGGCTCCAGTGACGCCGGAAGGCTCACCTTTGCTACCGCTGAAGGCCCCTGTTGTAGGAGCGGCTTCAGCCGCGACGGGCGTTCCCGGCACCCCTGTTGCGGCTGATTCGAAAACGCGGCAAGACCCCCTCCCGCAGCATGTTGCGGCAAGCGTGGCGGGTGCACTGTGGGAGGGACTTCAGTCCCGACGCATTGCGCCATCAGAAAACACCTCGCACGTCGCCGCTGCATGCGCGTTGATGCTCACAAAGCACCAAGCCAGTGAGACCACGCCGCCGCAGACGAGTGCTGGGGATGCTTGGCGCCGGCCTCGCGTCCTGCCTGTGCTCGCACCAGACCGGGGCCGGCCGTGCCCGCCGCGAGTGGCAATGCCTGCTGAACGCACCCGCGGCGCCCTGGCAGCCTTGTCGCGGCCACCACACCCCCGTTGCTACGCTCGCGCCTCGTCCTCCCACCGGTAATGCCCACATGATCAAGTCGCTTTCTCTGCTCGCACTGCTGGGCGCGGCCGCCCTGGCGCCGCAGGCCCAGGCCGCCGGCAACATCGATTGCAAGCTGTCCTTCAACCTGTCCGGCTGGTCGGTGTTCTACAAGACCGCCAAGGGCACCGGCACCATCACCTGCAACGACGGCGCGGTGATCCCAGTCAAGATCAGCAGCAAGGGCGGTGGCCTGACGGTCGGCAAGTCGAAGATCGTCGGCGGCCGCGGCACCTTCAGCGGCGCCTACAGCCTCAACGACCTGTTCGGCACCTATGCCGCCGCCGAAGCCCATGCGGGCGTGGTGAAGTCCAGCACCGCGCAGGTCGTCACCAAGGGAGACATCTCGCTGGCCCTGGCCGGCACCGGCGAGGGCGTCGACCTCGGCGTCAACGTCGGCAACTTCGTGATCGAGCGCCGTCGGTAAGGCGCCACGTTCTGCTTGCGCTGCGGCGCAGGCAGAACCGACAAAAAGGCGAAGAAAGCAAAGAATCCAGGCGCATCGCGCCTGGATTCTTTTTTTAGGTCAACGGGTTCCGCAGCCGCGCGCCGATGCCGGCCGTGGGGCAGATGTGCGATGCGACCCGGCAAAGCGCGCCCTGGACGAGGACGCGCTTCGCGCGCGCTGCGCGCTTACTGCTGCGCGAACACCCAGGCCAACTGGCCGCGCACCGGCTCCGGCGTCGCCAGTGCTTGGCGATACAGGGTACGTGCGGTCCAGCAGGCGTCCTCGTCGTTGGCCGTGGCGATCTGCGGCAACACCCGCATCAGGCGTTGCTGCTGGTCGGCGGGCAGCGATTTCACCAGGGTGCCCATCGCCGCCTGGATCTGCTGCGGCGCCACCGGCTGGGCCGGGGTCTTGTTCAACTCCGCATCGGTGGCCTTCAGCGAGACGTCGAACCAGCGGTCGATCTGCGCCTGCGGCAGCTTTTCCAGGCCCGACAGCATCGCTGCGCTCAACGCCTGCGCGTCGTTGGGATTGCCGCCGCGGGCCAGCACCGCGCACTGCGGCACGTCGACCTTGTCGCTGACCTGCGACAGGATCTCCAGGCGCTGTTCCAGCGTGGCGTGGTCCAGCCGCGCGATGCCGTTCTGCGCCAGTTGGAACCCGGCCTGCTGCGCCTGCGGGCCGCTCTGCTTGAGCAGCGCCACGTAGCGCGGATCGTTGGCCAGCTTGCGCAGCATGCGATCGAACGGTGCGTGCAGCGGCGAACTGGCAGGGTAGGGGTTCTGCGCCGCGGCGATCTCTTCCTGGGCCTTCTGCTGCGCCTTCTGGCAGGCGCCGAGGCTCAGCACGCCGGCGATCAGCAGCGGCAGGGCGATCTTCATCTTCCGTGTCATCGGGATTCCTGGTCGGTGAGGGGCGGCCACCCGCGGCGGCCGCCGGATGCGTCAGGATATCGGCTTCGTTCGCGCAGGGCGAACGGCGCGATGCCGGTCGCCCTGGTATCGCCACACGCATTCCGTGCAAATGGCGGGGACACCGTCGGGGGCCGCTTCGGCTGCAGCCGTCACGGCCCTTTCCATTGAGTGCCGGCGTTCCCGGCGCCTATCATCCGATCCTGCCTCTGCACGCGAGATCGTCCGCATGAACTCCGGAATGCTTGTTGGCCTTGTCGCGCTTGGCCTCGGCGCTTCGTCCCCGGCCGCGCCGCCGCAGGCGGGCATCACGGACGCGGTCATCCAGCATCTGGACCTGACCTCGTTTCCCAACTCGCTCGGCCCGCGCCGCCTGCCGGGGAAGACGACGTTCGCGGACTATGGCTTCGTGGATGTCACGAAAACCGCCGATGGCGCGCGCCTGCTCCAGACCGACAAGGGCTGGATGATGCGCTTCGAGGTGCTGTCGGCCGATGCCACGTCCGTGCGCCTGTGCTTCCATGACACGGGATTGGCCAAGCCCGGCGAGCCACGCGCGCCCAGCTACAACGCAACCTCGGCGTTGCTGGTTTCGACAGCGTCTCAGGGCATGTGGACCGCCAGGCAGGTCCCTGCGGGGTTTGCGGACTGCAAGAACGCGCCCGCCGGCGCGTGAGTGCACGGCGGCCGCGATGCGGGCCGTCGCACCACCTGCGTGAGGGGGCTGCCGCAGCCTGACGGCGCAAGCGGTCCCCGTTGTCGATAGCGTCCCTAAAAAAACAGGGCGCCCCTTGCGCAGGCGCCCTGTCGGGTACGGTGCGCGCCGACGCGCGATGCGCCGGCGCCGCGACTCAGCCGCCGCGCGGACCGCGGTTGCCGCCGCCACCGGGACGGCCACCGCCACCCGGGCGGCCACCGGCCGGGCGATTGCCGCCGCCGGGACGTCCACCCGGACCCGGGCCGCGCTTCTGGCCGCCGGCCGGGCGCGCGGCGCGCGGCGCGGCGCCGTAGGGGTTGAAGCCCGGGGTGGCGTGGTCGGAGGGGAAGCTCGGCGCGTTGCCCGGATGCCCGTAGGGATGCGCCTTGCGCTGCTGGCCCTGGCCCGGACCGCGGCCCTGGCCGGCGCCCGCACCGGCGCCGGCGCCGGCCGGACGCGGCTTGGCGTAGGGACGTCCCTGGCCCTGACCCTGGCCACGACCGCCGGGACCGGCGTTGCGGTGGCCGGTCGGGCCGGTGCTGACGCCATCGGGCACGTACCAGGTGCGGAACGCGGCCGGGTTGCCGTCCGGCAGCGGCTTGGGGCCCTTCGGCGTGCGCTGCTTGAACGGCTTCTGCGATTGCTTGGCGGCCATTTCGCCGCTCACGGTCAGGCCGCCATGCGGCTTCTTGCCGCCGCGGCCGCGGCCGCGGTCCTCGCTGAAGGTGTCGAAGCGACGCAGCTCGCGGCCTTCGTCGGCGGTGTTGTGGCCGTTGACGTAGGCGTTGCCGCCGCGGCCGACCTGCACGGTGGCCTTGGCCGCCTTGCGCTGGCCGATCACCGGCTGCAGGGTCAGCGCCGACGGGGTGCCTTCCTCCAGCTTCAGTTCGGCGCGCAGCGCCTCGACCTTGTCCTGCGCCAGCTCGACCGAATGCCCGCGCAGCAGTTCGCGCGGCAGCGCGATCTTGCCGTAGCGGGTGCGCTTGAGCCGGCTGACCTGGCAGCCCTGCGATTCCCACAGGCGCCGCACTTCGCGGTTGCGGCCTTCCTTGACCACCACCCGGAACCAGTCGTGCGAGTCGGTGCCGCCGATGCGTTCGATCTCGTCGAACTTGGCGCCGCCGTCCTCCAGCAGCACGCCGCGCGAGAGCCGCTCGATCATGCTGTCGGGCACGGTCTCTTCGCCTTCCGGGGCGCGCACGCGCACCACGTACTCGCGCTCGATCTCGTAGGAGGGATGCATCATCGCGTTGGCCAGCTCGCCGTCGGTGGTGAGCAGCAGCAGGCCGGTGGTGTTGATGTCCAGGCGGCCGATCGCGATCCAGCGCGCGCCCTTCAGCGCCGGCAGTGCCTCGAAGATGGTCGGGCGGCCTTCGGGATCTTCGCGCGTGGTCACTTCGCCTTCGGGCTTGTTGTAGATCAGCACGCGCGAGGGCTCGGTCAGCGCGCTGGCGACGAAGCTGCGGCCGTCCAGCTCGATCTTGTCGCCGCTGCGGATCGACATGCCGGTCTGCGCGACCTCGCCGTTGACCTTGACCAGGCCGTCGGCGATGCGCTGTTCCAGCGCCCGGCGCGAGCCCAGTCCGGCCTGGGCCAGGACCTTGTGCAGGCGTTCTTCCAGTTTCGGCTGCTCGGCGGCAGCGGCGTCGCGCTTGAGCGAGAGCTTGTTCAACGACAGCTTGCGGGAGGTGTCACTCATTTACTTGGCTCCGGCCGGCGCGTTGCGCGTCGGCCTGTGGTTCGGAATCGGCATCGTCAACAGCCACGGTCGTCGTCGCGACGGCGTTGTCTTCGGCTTCGTTCGCATCCGCCGCGCGCTCTCCCGGCGCGGCTTCGGGTTCGCCCGTCGGGGCGGTCGTGGAATCCGTGGCCGTCGGCGCGTGGGCGTCGTCGGTCGCGGGGGTGTGCGGTGTTGCGGTGTCGCTGGTGGCGGTGGCGGTGTCGGTGTCTGTGGCCACGGCCGCGTCTGCCTGCGCCATCGCGGCAGGCTCGGCGGCGTCGCCAGCGGCTGCGGCCTGCGCCGTGGTGTCGCCCGGGTCGCCCTGATCGGCGGCCTCGCCCGGTGCGGCGTCGGCCTGGGCCATGTCGCCGACCGGCAGCGCGTCGCGGTCCAGCGGCAGCTGCGGTTCCAGTTCGCCGATGTCCTTAAGTTCGGACAGCGGCGGCAGTTCGTCCAGGCGCTTGAGCCCGAAATAGTCCAGGAAGGTCTTGGTGGTGCCGAACAGCGCCGGCTTGCCCGGCACGTCGCGGTGCCCGACCACGCGGATCCACTCGCGCTCTTCCAGCGCCTGAATGATGTTGCTGCTGACCGCCACGCCGCGCACCTGTTCGATCTCGCCGCGGGTGATCGGCTGCCGGTAGGCGATCAGCGCCAGGGTCTCCAGCGTGGCGCGGGTGTAGCGGGTCTTGCGCTCGGTCCACAGCCGCGCCACCCAGGCGTGCACGTCGCTGCGCACCTGGTAGCGGAACCCGGAGGCCACTTCGACCAGTTCCACACCGCGGCCCTCGCAGGCCTCGCGCAGTAGTTCCAGCGCGCGCTCGATGCTGCCCGGCGGCGCGGGTTCCTCCTCCGGGAACAGGCCGTGCAACTGCGCCAGCGGCAACGGCTGGTTGGCGGCGAGCAGGGCGGCCTCGACGATGCGGTTGATCAGCGCTTGATCCATGCGGGGGCGGGTTCTCGGTGGACTCAGGTGGTGGCGTCGGCGGCGTCGCTGTCGTCGAACTCGCTGTTGAACTGCAGCGGCGCGTTGGTGTTGCCCAGCGCCAGCGATTTGACGTAGATCGGTGGCATCGGCGGCCGCTCGGTGGCCTCGGCGGGGACGTGCGCCAGCGGCTCCTGGACGATGTCCAGCAACTGCTCCTTGGCCAGTTCCAGCAGTGCCAGGAAGGTGACCAGCACGCCGAGCTTGCCTTCCTCGGCACTGAACAGCGATTCGAAACGGTGGAACTTGCCATCGTCCAGACGGCCCAGCACATCGCCCATGCGCTGGCGCACGCTCAGCGCCTCGCGCTTGATCGCGTGGCCGCTGAACAGTTCGGCGCGCTTGAGCACGTCGTACAGCGCCAGCAGCATTTCCTTGAGCTCCACCGGCGGCGGCAGCTTGACCGCGGCACGGTCCGGCACGTGGGCGTGCACCGGGGTGGTGTCGCGGTCCTGCCGCGGCAGCGCGTCGATGTCTTCGGCCGCTTGCTTGAAGCGCTCGTACTCCTGCAAGCGGCGGACCAGTTCCGCGCGCGGGTCCACTTCCTCGCCGTCTTCGGCCGGCGGCCGCGGCAGCAGCATCCGCGACTTGATCTCGGCCAGGATCGCGGCCATCACCAGGTATTCGGCCGCCAGTTCGAAGCGCAGCTCCTGCATCACGTTGATGTAGTCCACGTACTGCCGGGTGATCTCGGCGACGGGGATGTCCAGGATGTCCAGGTTCTGCCGGCGGATCAGGTACAGCAGCAGGTCCAGCGGGCCTTCGAACGCGTCCAGGATCACTTCCAGCGCATCCGGCGGGATGTAAAGATCCTGCGGGATCTGCAGCACCGGCTGCCCATGCACGACCGCCAGCGGCATTTCCTGCTGCTGTGGCGGGGTCGTCTGGGTTGGCGGGTTCGCGTCGAGCGCGAGTTCGGAAGTCATCGGTTGGACATCGGTGTTGCGGTGGCGAAGGGCCGGGCAGGCGCGACCCGGCGCGGCTCCTTGCCGACAGTGCTGCGGTTCAAGGGCGCGTCGTCCCCGCAACGCGCTCGGTACTTCAACAAGACACACGACGCACGCCACGCGTGTCGCGGCGGCGGGACCTACGGAGGAGGACGTCTGCGCGGGCGGTGTCAGGCAGCGAATCGGTCGTCGGAAGGGGCTTGGGGTCGCCGATCACCGACGGGCCGCTGCATCCGGCCGCGTGCAATGGATCCAAGGGTAATGCGCCGGCGGGGTCGGTGTCCAGCGCCGCCGTGCCGGGCCAGGTCCTACAATGCCATGTCCATAGATAAGGTATGAGGGCGGAGACGCGATGTGGTACGTGATCGAGGGGTACGACGTGGCCGATGCGCTGCCGCGGCGGGCGGCGGCGCGGCCGGCGCATCTGCAGCGGCTGACCCAGTTGCAGGAGGCCGGACGGCTGTTGCTGGCCGGGCCGTGCCCGGCGATCGACGCCGAGGATCCGGGTCCGGCCGGCTTCAGCGGCAGCCTGGTGGTGGCTGCATTCGACTCGCTGGCCGATGCGTGGGCCTGGGCCGAGGCCGACCCGTATGTCGACGCCGGCGTCTATGCGCGGGTCGAGGTGCGGCCGTTCCGCAAGGTGCTGCCATGAGCCAGGTCGGCGCCGAGCGGGTGGCGCGGATCCGCGCCGCGCTGGAGGCGGCGTTCGCGCCGCAGGCGCTGGAGGTGGAGGACGACAGCCATCGTCATGCCGGCCACGCCGGCGCGCGCGATGGCCGCGGACATTTCAATGTCCGCGTGGTCAGTGCGGCCTTTGCCGGCATGGGGCCGCTCGCCCGACACCGCGCCGTCTACGCGGCGCTGGGCGAGATGATGCAGACCGATATTCATGCGCTGTCGATCCGCGCCGAGGTGCCGGGCACGGGCGGCTGACGCGCGCGGCGGGTGGGGTGCCGCTGGCCCGAAAACGGGGTGGGCACCCCGTGCAGAACCGGAATCTGCACCTGGATTATGTTGCACTGCGGTACGATTCCGGCCGCTTTCGCATTATCCAAGTGACTGAAAAGCAATGATTTTATTGGGAAAATAACAAAAGGCTTCTGCCTTGCGCTGAAAACGATTACAGTCCGCGCCAGTTTCTCAAGGTCTCTGCCGCGGAGGGCGGCACGATGGCGAAGAGCGCGGTCACCATCAAAGATGTCGCACGCGAGGCCCGGGTCTCCGTGGCCACCGTGTCGCGTGCGCTCAACGGCCACGAGAACGTGGCCGCGCCGGTCCGGACCCTGGTCCTGGAAGTGGCCGAGCGCCTGCGCTACAGCCCGCATGCGGCCGCGCGCAGCCTCAGCAGCCGCCGCACCCAGACCCTGGGGGTGGTGCTGCCCGACCTGTACGGCGAATTCTTCTCCGAACTGATCCGCGGCATCGACGGCGCCGCCCGCGCGCGCCGCCAGCACCTGCTGGTGTCCAGCTACCACGGCGACCCGGAAGAGCAGGGGCGGGCGCTGCGGGCGATGCGCGGCCGCGTCGACGGCCTGCTGGTGCTGTCGCCGTACGCCGAGCGCCCTGGCTTCCTCACCGACAACCTGCCGCAGGCGTTGCCGACGGTGTTGATCAACACCCACCTGCCGGGCACCGAGTACCCGGTGCTGAGCATCGACGACCATGCCGGCGCGGTGGCGATGACCGAACACCTGCTGGAGATGGGGCATCGCCGCATCGCCTTCATCGGCGGCCCGGAATTGAACTTCGATGCGCGCGAACGCCTGCGCGGCTTCCGCGACGCCATCGCACGTCATTCCGGCGAAGCGCACGGCCAGGAGTTTCCGGGCGACTTCGACGAAGCCTCCGGCTATCGCGCGGGGCAGGCGATGCTGCAGGCCGGCACGCTGCCCGATGCGGTGTTCGCTGCCAACGACATGACCGCGCTCGGCTGCCTTTACGCCTTCACCCAGAGCGGCGTGCGCGTGCCCGACGACATCGCGCTGGCCGGCTTCGACGACATTCCGCTGGCGCGTTTCGTTCACCCGTCTCTCACCACCATGCGCGTCAGCATCGCCGGGCTTGGTGAGCAGGCGATGCATCGCCTGCTGCAACTGATCGATCGGCCCGACGCCGACGACCGGCAGCGGCAGACCCTGGTTCCTACGTTGGTCGTGCGCGATTCCAGCACGGCCCGTTCCTGATGCGACGCGGTGTTCCGCGCCGCATCGCTTGTTCCACTTCGTTCCATCGAAGCACCACGCACCACCCATAACGAGCATCACGTCTTCCTGGAGGGAAAACCCCACATGCAACACACCCCGCACTCCGCCCGGCCCACGCGCAAGCTGTTGAGCTGCGCCCTCGCCAGTTGCCTGCTGCTGGGCGCCGCGCCGGCGTTCGCGCAAAGCACCGGCGCCACTATCCGCGGCCAGGTCAAGGTCGATTCGGCGCTGGCCGTGTCCGCGCAGGTCACCGCCACCAACCTGGCCACCGGTCTGAGCCGCAGCGTGCAGGCCAACAACGGCGTGTACTCGGTCGGCGGCCTGCCGCCGGGCTCCTACCGCATCGACGTCACCGCCGACGGCAAGACCACCTCGCAGAACGTCACCGTGCAGGTCGGCCAGACCGCGACCCTGGATCTGGGCGTGGGCGGCGAAGCGGCCACCGCCAACGGGCAGGGCGCGACCACGCTGGACGCGGTGCAGGTGCAGGCGCCGCCGGTGCTGGTGGAAACCCGCACCTCGGAGAACGCCACCTATATTTCCAACGTGCAGATCGAGAAGCTGCCGCAGGCCACGCGCAACTTCCTGGAGCTGGCCGACAGCGTGCCGAGCGTGCAGTTCCAGCGCGACGCCAAGGGCAACACCACGGTTCGCTCCGGCGCGACCTCGGCCAACGGCACCAACGTCTACATCGACGGCATCAGCCAGAAGAACTACGTGCTGACCGGTGGCGTCAGCGGCCAGGATTCCAGCCGCGGCAACCCGTTCCCGCAGTCGGCGATCGGCGAGTACAAGGTCATCACCTCCAACTACAAGGCCGAGTTCGACCAGGTCAGCAGCGCGGCGATCGTGGCCTCGACCAAGTCCGGCACCAACGATTTCCACGGCAGCTTCTTCTGGGATACGACCAACGACGACTGGCGCGCCGAAAGCCCGCTTGAGCGCAAGGCCGGCCAGCGCGACGACTTCTCCGAGACCCAGTACGGCGCCACCTTCAGCGGCCCGATCCTCAAGGACCGCGCGCACTTCTTCGTGGCCTACGAGGCCAAGGAATACACCACGCCGAACACGGTGATCCCGGGCGGCATCTACGCCGACCGCGTCGACCAGTTGCCGGCGCAGCTGCAGCCGCTGGTCGCCACCTACAGCACCCCGTTCAAGGAAGACCTGTACTTCGGCAAGATCGACTGGACCCTGGGCGACAACAACCTGTTCGAGCTGACCGGCAAGTACCGCAAGGAAGACGAGCTGTCGGACATCGGTGAAACCACCACCTACCAGCACGGCAGCAGCAACGGGCAGAAGGAAAAGCGCGCCAACCTGCGCTGGCAGTACAGCGGCGAGGCCTTCCTCAACGATCTGAACCTGAGCTACGAGAGCGCGTTCTGGACCCAGACCCCGCTCAACGACGGCAACGGCTACGTGCTGTCCTACGTGCCGCAGGCCGGCAACGAGACCACCATCCTCAGCGCCGGCGCCGGCAGCAGCTTCCAGAACAAGGGCCAGAAGGGCTGGACCCTGCAGGACGACCTGACCCTCAACAGCCTCGAGTGGCACGGCAGCCACACCATCAAGATGGGTGTGAAGTACAAGGACATCCAGCTCGATTCGACCCAGATCAATCCGGCCAATCCGCAGTACTACTACAACATCCTCAGCGACGTCGACACGCCGTACCGGGTGCGCTTCGGCGACACCGGCGATGGCGGTTCGGTGCAGTCGCAGAACAAGCAGTACGGCATCTACCTGCAGGACGACTGGGAGGTCAACGAGCACCTGACCCTGAACCTGGGCGTGCGCTACGACTACGAGAAGACCCCGTCGTTCCTCGACTTCGTCACCCCGGCCGACGTCGCCAGCGCGCTGCTGACCTGGCGCAACCTGGACAACGCCAACTACGACATCGCCAACTACATCAGCACCGGCAACAACCGCAAGGCGTTCAAGGACGCCTGGCAGCCGCGCCTGGGCTTCTCCTACGACCTGTTCGGCGACCAGGCGCACGTGATCTACGGCGGTGCCGGCCGCGCCTACGACCGCAACCTGTTCGACTACCTGGCGCTGGAGCAGCTCAACAACAACTTCCGCTCCTACAGCTACTACTTCAGCAGCGCCAACACGCCGTGCCTCGGCCAGCCGTGCGTGGCCTGGGACCCGAGCTATGCGACCCAGGCCGGCCTGAACGGGCTGGCCGCCTCCACCAGCGCCGGCACCGGCGGCGGCCGCGAGGTGTACCTGATCGACAACAACATCAAGGTGCCGTACTCCGACCAGTTCAGCCTGGGCATGCGCAACATGGTGCATTTCTGGGGCAACGACTGGTACACGGACGTGACCCTGAGCCGCATCGTCAGCGAGGACGGCTTCGTGTTCCTGCGCGGCAATCGCCGTGCCGACGGTTCGTTCTTCCTGCCCGGCACCACCTCCGGCGTGCCCACCGACTCGCCCAACGGCTACAGCGCGATCGTGCTCGGCACCAACGGCCTGAAGACGCGCAACAACCAGCTGGCGCTGAAGCTGGACAAGCCCTACGACAAGGAATCGGGCTGGGGCCTGACCGTGGCCTACACCTTCTCCGATGCGAAGGAGAACCGTCAGTACGGCGAGCATTACGCGCTGGACCAGCCGTCGATGGCCGGCTACGGCTGGCGTGAGGCCGGCGGCATTCCGAAGAACCGCCTGGTGGTCACCGGCATCTACGACCTGCCGTACGACATCACCCTGTCGGCCAAGCTGTCGCTGGCCAGCCAGACCCCGCGCTACGGCACCAACTGCCTGGCGGGCAACGACCAGTGCTATATCATCCAGTACAAGCCGGACGCCACGCTGGGCTACAAGGAATTCAGCCTGGCGGCGAACAAGGAATGGGACACCGGGTCGGGCATCAAGTTCAATGTGCGCGCCGATGTCATCAACCTGTTCAACTGGACCAACTACGCGGACTACAACACCGATACCGGCACCTATGCCGACCTGAATACGGCGTTTGGTTCGCCGAGCGGCGTGCTGGCCTCGCCGATGCGGACGTTCAAGCTGTCGTTCGGCTTGAACTGGTAAGCAAGGTCGCCGCGGCTCCCCTCGGACGGGGGCCGCGGCGATGCGGAAGTGGGTTATTTTTTGCGGGCGTGTAAACGATTTCACGGGGGGCAGGATGAAGAAGCAGCGCAGTTTCATCAGGTTTTCGCTGATGCTGATGGCAGCAGGGGTGCTGCTGACGGCGTGCAAGAAGACCGACGAGGAGCCGAAGGCGGTGGAGAAGAAGCCGGTCAAGGTCATCCTGGTGGAGGCCGAGTTGCCGCCGAAGCTGCTGAAGCCGGAACTGCCCCCGCTGTTCGAGGACATCGAACGCCGTACCTTCCAGTTCTTCTGGGACACCACCAACGAGCAGAACGGCATGGCGGTGGACCGCTATCCGTCGCGCCCGTTCGCCTCCATCGCCTCGATCGGCTTCGCCCTGACCGTGTATCCGATCGGTTATGAAAACGGCTGGATCAGCCGCGAGCAGGCGGTGCAGCGCACCCTGACCACGCTGCGCTTCCTGCGCGACGTGCCGGTCGGCCCGCAGCGTTCCGGCCGCGCCGGCTACAAGGGCTTCTATTACCACTTCCTGGACATGCAGAAGGGGCTGCGCTACGACCAGTGGGTGGAGTTGTCGACCATCGATACCGCGCTGCTGATGATGGGCGTGCTGTTCGCCCAGTCCTACTACGACGGCGACACCGCCGACGAGAAGGAGATCCGCCAGATCGCCGACACCCTGTACCGGCGGGTGGACTGGCCGTGGATGCAGCAGCGCAAGCCGCTGATCACGATGGGCTGGTATCCCGAGCGCGGCTTCATCCAGCACGACTGGATGGGCTACAACGAAGGCATGATGGTGTATCTGCTGGCGTTGGGTTCGCCCACCCATCCGATCGAGCCGGACGCGTGGCAGGAATGGACCCGCACCTACAACAAGGACTGGGGCGTGTACTACGGCCAGGAATACCTGGCGTTCGGTCCGCTGTTCGCGCACCAGTACAACCACGTCTGGATCGACTTCCGCGACATCCAGGACCAGTACATGCGCGAGCATGGCATCGACTACTTCCTCAACAGCCGCCGCGCCACACTGGCGCAGCGCGAGTACGCCATCGACAATCCGATGAAGTGGAAGGAGTACGGCGAGAACGTGTGGGGCCTGACCGCCAGCGACGGTCCGCAGAACACCACCCAGGAGTACCGCGGCGAGCAGCGCCAGTTCTTCCACTACCGCACCCGCGGCGCCGGCCTGTTCGAGGCCTTCGACGACGGCACCATCGCGCCGACCGCGGCAGTGTCCTCGATCGTGTTCGCGCCGGAGGTGGTGATTCCGGCGACCCAGGAAATGCACAAGCGCTTCGGCGACTTCCTGTATTCGAGCTACGGCTTCCTGGATTCGTTCAACCCCAGCTTCAACTACGATATTCCGCTCAAGACCGGCCGCATGATTCCCAACCGCGGCTGGGTGGCCGGCGACTACATCGGCATCGACCAGGGTGCGATCGTCACCATGATCGCCAACTACCGCAACGAGTTCGTCTGGAACGTGATGAAGAAAAACAAGTACCTGCGCACCGGGTTGGAACGCGCCGGCTTCACCGGCGGCTGGCTGACCCCGGAGGGCGAGGCCCAGCCGCTGCCCAAGAAGGACGAGCAGGCGGCCAATGCACGTGCGCTGGGCATCGCCGAGTCGCGTGCCGCCGCCGCCGAGGCGCAGTCCAACCCCGCCCAGCGCCAGCCGCAGCAACCGGAATGAGCACAGCACGCATGATCGGTCGTTGGCTTTCGCTGGGTGTGCTGATGTTGGTTGTGTGCGGCTGCGCACGCGCGCCGCAGGGCGAGGTGGTGCGGTTCTGGGCGATGGGCCGCGAGGCCGAGGTGGTGGCCGAGCTGATCCCGCAGTTCGAGAAGGAGAATCCCGGCATCCACGTGGACATCCAGAACATCCCGTGGACCGCCGCGCACGAGAAGCTGCTCACCGCCTTCGCCGCCGACGGCCTGCCGGACGTGTGCCAGTTGGGCAACACCTGGATCCCGGAATTCGCCGAACTGGGCACGCTGCAGCCGCTGCAGCCCTACGTCGACCGCTCCAAGGTGGTCGATCCGAAGGACTACTTCCCGGGCATCTGGGACACCAGCGTCATCGATGGCCACCTCTACGGCATCCCCTGGTACGTGGACACGCGCCTGCTGTTCTATCGCAAGGACATGCTGCGCGACGCCGGGGTGACCAAGCTGCCGCAGACCTGGGCCGAGTGGGAGCAGGCGATGGCGGCGGTGAAGAAGCACGTCGGGCCGAAGCGCTACGCCATCCTGATGCCGCTCAACGAGTTCGAGCAGCAGTTGTCGCTGGGCCTGCAGATGCCCGATCCGCTGCTGCGCGACCACGACAACTACGGCAACTTCAACAGCCCCGGCTTCCGCAAGGCGCTGGCGTTCTACGCCAACATGTTCGACCAGGGCTGGGCGCCGAAGATGTCGGAGACGCAGATCTCCAACGTCTGGGACGAGTTCTTCAACGGCTTCTACGCGTTCTACATCTCCGGCCCGTGGAACATCCGCGAGTTCCGCAAGGTGCAGCCGGCCGCGCTCAAGGACCAGTGGGGTACCATGCCGCTGCCCGGCCCGGACGGCCCCGGCGCCGGCATCGCCGGCGGCACCAGCCTGGTGATCTTCCGCAAGTCCGAGCACAAGGACGCGGCGTGGAAGCTGATCGAGTTCCTGTCGCGGCCGCAGATCCAGGCGCGCTTCCACGCGCTGATCGGCGACATGCCGCCGCGGCGCAGCACCTGGGCGTATCCGTCGCTGGCCGAGGATCCGCTGGCGCATGCGTTCCGCGATCAGCTGGAACGGGTCAAGCCGGCACCGAAGGTGCTGGAGTGGGAGCGCATCGTGCAGGAGATGCGGCTGGCCACCGAGCGCGTGGTGCGCGGCGGTGAGCCGCAGGAGAAGGCGATGCGGGAACTGGACAAGCGGGTCGACGAGATCCTGGAGAAACGTCGCTGGATCCACCAGCAGCACCGCGAAGGCACGGCGGCGCCGGCCGCGGGAGCGGCGCCATGAAGCGCGGTTCCCTGATCGGCTGGCTGTTCGCCGGCCCGGCGCTGATCGTGATCGGCGTGTTCTTCGGCCTGCCGGTGCTGTCGGCGCTGGCGCTGAGCGTCACCGACTTCGACCTGTATTCGCTGGCCGACCGCCACAATCTGCGCTTCGTCGGCTTCGGCAACTACATCGAATTGCTGCAGACGCCGATGTTCTGGAAGTCGCTGTGGAACACCACGTACTTCGTGATCGTCGGCGTGCCGCTGTCCATCGGCGCCTCGCTGGGCGCGGCGCTGCTGCTGAACGCGCCGGTGGCGCGCTTCAAGGCGCTGTTCCGCACCGCGCTGTTCGCGCCGGTGGTGACCACGCTGGTGGCGGTGGCGGTGATCTGGCGCTACCTGTTCCACACCAGCTACGGCCTGGTCAACTACGGGCTGGCGCACCTGGGCATCGGCCCGATCGACTGGCTCGGCGACCCGCACTGGGCGATGCCGACCATCATGCTGTTCGCGGTGTGGAAGAACTTCGGCTACAACATGGTGATCTTCCTCGCCGGCCTGCAGGCGATCCCGCAGGACCTGTACGAGGCCGCGCGCATCGACGGCGCCTCCAAGTGGCGGCAGTTCCTGCACATCACCCTGCCGATGCTGGGACCGGTGCTGCTGGTGGTCGGGGTGATCACCGTGTCCGGCTACTTCCAGCTGTTCGCCGAACCCTACGTGATGACCCGTGGCGACCCCCTGCAGAGCACGGTCAGCGTGCTGTATTACATGTTCGAGGAAGGCTTCAAGTGGTGGAACCTCGGCCGTGCCTCGGCGGTGGCGTTCCTGCTGTTCCTGATCATCCTGGGAGTGACGACGGTGATGCTGCGCTTCGGCCGCAAGAGGGACCTGGTATGAGCCGGGAGATCGGCGCCTCGCGCTGGAACACGCTGCTGGTCAACGGCGGGCTGCTGCTGCTCGCCGTGATCAGCCTGGCGCCGCTGTTGTGGATGGTGTCGGTGTCGTTCATGCCGGCGGGGCAGGCCAGCCGCTTCCCGCCGCCGATGCTGCCCACCGGCGCCACCCTGGCCAACTACGGCGAGCTTTTCTCGCGCACCGGCATGGCCCGCAACTTCGCCAACAGCCTGCTGGTGTCGTGCGCGATCACCTTCGGCTCGCTGCTGATCAACACCATGGCCGGCTATGCCTTCGCCAAGCTGCGCTTCGTCGGCAAGGAACGGATCTTCCAGATCCTGCTGGCGGCGCTGGTGATCCCGGCGCAGGTGGCGATGCTGCCGCTGTTCCTGCTGATGAAGCAGCTGCATCTGGTCAACAACTTCGGCGGGGTGGTCGTGCCGGCGCTGGCGACGGTGTTCGGCATCTTCCTGGTGCGCCAGTACGCGCGTTCGATCCCGGACGAGCTGCTGGAGGCCGCCCGTATCGACGGTGCCGGCGAGCTGCGGATCTTCTTCCAGATCGTGCTGCCGATGCTCAAGCCGGTGCTGGTGACGCTGACCATCTTCACCTTCATGGCGGCGTGGAACGACTTCATGTGGCCGCTGATCGTGCTGACCGATCAGGAGCACTACACCTTGCCGGTGGCGCTGGCGGCGCTGTCGCGCGAGCACATCATGGACGTGGAGATGATGATGGCCGGCGCGGTGGTCACGGTGATCCCGGTGCTGGCGCTGTTCCTGGCGCTGCAGCGCTACTACATCCAGGGCCTGCTGCTCGGCAGCGTGAAGGGGTGAGGCGCAACGCTTGCGCGCCACTGGCGCGCGTTGCGCCGAACGCCCGGCCATGGATGGCCGGGCCGGGTCGTCCGGAGCCGATCGGTTGCGCCAGGGACGGCATGGGAAAGAGGCGAGTGCGGCGACGCGCTTGCGGGCCACGGGCTCGCGCGTTCGCGAACGCGTGGCCATGGATGGTCAGGCCGGACGATCTGGTGTGGGATTGTTTACGCCAGGGATGGCGGGTCCTGAAGCGTAGGAGCGGCTTCAGCCGCGACCGCAGTCGGGCTACCGACCTTGGCACCAGCAGAGACGCAGCAGCAAACACGCAAGGCAACGAACGGGGAACACGATGAGGGACGGGATGGCGACGACGTGCGCACGCGCAATGCTGGCGATGCTGGGACTGGCGGCCGCCCAGGCCGTCGCCGCGCCGCCGACCTCCACGGTGACGCTGGACAGCTTCAACGATCTGGACAAGTGGCAGATCGTCGTCTCCAACCAGGTCACAGCCTCCACCCGGCTGGTGCAGGCGCCCAGCGGCGGCCGCGCCAAGGCGCTGTGCCTGGACTACGACTTCAACGGCGTGTCCGGCTACGCCGGGATCCGCCGCAGCGTGCCGATCGACTACCCGGACAACTACCAGTTCGCGTTCCAGCTGCGCGGCGATTCGCCGAGCAACGACCTGCAGTTCAAGCTGGTCGACGCCAGCGGCGACAACGTGTGGTGGGTCAACCGTCCGCGCTACGACTTCCCCACGCAGTGGAGCACGGTCACCTACAAGAAGCGGCAGATCGACAAGGCCTGGGGGCCGAGCCCGGAAAAGGAGCTGACCCGCAGCGCGCAGATCGAGTTCACCATCTACAACCAGGTGGGCGGCGCCGGCACGGTGTGCTTCGACCAGCTGACCCTGACCCCGTTGCCGCCGCAGGACACCTCGCCGCTGACGGTCAAGGTCAGCGCCGATACCGCGCCGGCGTTGGAGCAGCGCATCGCCGACGGCAAGCCGGACACGGTCTGGTACAGCGGCAACGCCAAGAACCAGACGATCATGCTGGACCTGGGCAAGGTGCGCGAGTTCGGCGGCGCCAAGGTGCAGTGGGCGCCGGGCGTGTACGCCTCGCGCTACACCGTGCAGGGCTCGGCCGACGGCCGTAGCTGGCGCGAGTTGCGTACCGTGACCGCCGGCAACGGCGGCACCGACTGGCTGGCGCTGCCGGAGACCGAGGCGCGCTACGTGCGCTTCGACCTGCAGGACGGCCCCAGCTTCCGCTACGGCATCGCCGACATCGCGTTGCAGCCGCTGGCCTTCGCCGCGACCCAGAACGACTTCATCAAGTCGGTGGCGGCGCAGTCCACCCGTGGCTGGTTCCCGCGCGGCTTCAGCGGCGAGCAGCCGTACTGGACCATCATCGGCCTGGACGGCGGCCGCGAGCAGGGCCTGGTCGGCGAGGATGGCGCGATCGAGGTGGGCAAGGGCGGCTTCAGCATCGAGCCGTTCCTGCTGCTGGACGGCAAGCGCCTGAGCTGGGCCGACGTCAAGACCGCGCAAAGCCTGCAGGACGACTACCTGCCGATTCCCAGCGTGGACTGGAGCCACGACAACGCCGCGCTGCGCGTGACCGCGTTCGTGCAGGGCGAGCCGGAGCAGGCGCAACTGGTGGCGCGCTACCGGCTCAGCAATCCGAGCAAGCAGCCGCACGACTACACCCTGGCGCTGGCGGTGCGTCCGTTCCAGGTCAATCCGCCCAGCCAGTTCCTCAACACCGTCGGCGGGGTCAGCCCGATCCGCTCGCTGGCCTTCGCCGGGACACAGGTGCAGGTCAACGGCCAGCCGCGGGTGTTCGCGGTGCAGAAGCCGGATGCCGCCTACGCCAGCGCGTTCGATGCCGGCATCGATGTCGAACGGCTAAGCACCGACGCCAGCGGCCTGCCGCAGCAGGCGCAGGATCCGGACGGATTGGCCTCCGGCGCCTTGCTGTACCGCGGGCGGCTGGCCCCGGGCGAGGTGCGCGAGGTGGCGCTGGTGATCCCGCAGACCGGCAACGCCGCGCTGCCAGCCGGGTTCGATGCGGCACGCGCGCAGCAGCAGGTCGCCGCGCAGTGGCACGAGAAGCTGGACCGCGTGCAGTTGCATGTGCCGGCGCAGGGCAAGGCGGTCACCGACACGCTGCGCACAGCGCTGGCGCACATGCTGATCTCGCGGATCGGCCCGCGCCTGCAGCCGGGCACGCGCTCGTATTCGCGCAGCTGGATCCGCGACGGCGCGATGATCTCCGAAGGCCTGCTACGGCTGGGCCGCGCCGACGTGGTCCGCGAGTATGTGGAGTGGTACGCGCCTTACCAGTTCGCCAACGGCATGGTGCCGTGCTGCGTCGACGACCGCGGCAGCGACCCGGTGCCGGAGAACGACAGCCATGGCGAACTGATCTACAGCGTCGCCGATTACTACCGCTACAGCGGCGACCGCGCTTTCCTGGAACAGATGTGGCCGCACGTCCTCGGTGCGTACACCTACATGGAGCAGTTGCGGCTGAGCGAGCGCACCGACGAGAACCGCGCCCGCAATGCGGCCTTCTACGGGATGATGCCGGTGTCGATCAGCCACGAGGGCTATTCGGCCAAGCCGATGCACTCTTACTGGGACAACTTCTGGGCGCTGCGCGGCTACAAGGACGCGGTGAGCATCGCCGCCGAACTGGGCCGCATCGACGATGCCGCGCGTTTCGCCGCCTCGCGCGATCAGTTCCGCCAGGACCTGTACGCCTCGCTGGACGCGGCCACCCAGCAGCACCACATCAATTTCCTGCCGGGCTCGGCGGAGTTGGGCGATTTCGATCCGACCTCGACCACCATCGCGCTGGCGCCGGGCGGCGAGCAGGGCCGGCTGCCGCAGGCGCTGCTCGACAACACCTTCGAGCGCTACTGGAGCGAATTCGTCGGCCGCCGCGACGGCACCCGCGAGTGGAAGGACTACACCCCCTACGAGTGGCGCAACGTGTCCGCGTTCGTGCGCCTGGGCTGGCGCGAGCGCGCCTGGGAGGCGACGCAGTTCTTCTTCAAGGACCGCACCCCGCAGCCATGGAACCAGTGGGCCGAGGTGGTCTCGCGCACGCCGCGCAAGCCGTTCTTCCTGGGCGACCTGCCGCATGCCTGGGTCGCCTCGGACTTCGTGCGCTCGGTGCTGGACATGTTCGCCTACGCCCGCGACGTCGACGACAGCCTGGTGCTGGCCGCTGGCATCCCCGCCGACTGGCTCGACGGCAAGGGCGTGGCGATCGAGCAGTTGCGCACCCCGCAGGGCCCGCTGAGCTACCAGCTGCGGCGGCAGAAGAACCGCCTGCTGCTGAACATTCCCGACGGCCTGCACATGCCCAGCGGCGGCCTGGTGCTGCCGTGGCCATACCCGGGCGAACCGGGCCGCACCCTGGTCAACGGCGAAACCGCGCAGTGGGAGCACGGCGAACTGCGCATCCACGCGTTGCCGGCGGATGTGCAGATTGAGGTGCGTTGAAGCTGGGAATCGGGAGTCGGGAATAGGGAATCGCAACAGCAAAAGAAAAAGCGCCGGCATGCCGGCGCTTTTTTTGCTTCTGGAGTCCTGAGCTGTGAGAGCCGAGGTTCGGGCTTTTACCGATTCCCGATTCCCGACTCCCGATTCCCGGCTTCACGCACGATCGCGGCCGCCTTCGCCGAGCTCTCGCGCACCTTGTCCCAGGCGCCGTCGGCCAGCCAGTCCTTGGGCACCATCCACGAGCCGCCGATGCAGACCACGTTGGGCTGGGCCAGGTACTCGGCGGCGGTGCTTTCGCCGATGCCGCCGGTGGGGCACAGCTTGAGCTCGGCCAGGGGGCCGGCCAGGCCCTTGAGCATCGCCAGGCCGCCGACGGCGGAGGCGGGGAACAGCTTGCACACGCGGAAGCCGCGCTCCATCAGCGCCAGCAGCTCGCTGGGGGTGGCCGCGCCCGGCACCACCGGCAGCGGCGCCTGCGCCAGGGCGTCGGCCAGGGTCGGGGTGGTGCCAGGGGTGACGATGAAGTCGGCGCCGGCGTCGATCGACTGCTGCAGCTGGGTGGCGTTGAGCACGGTGCCGGCGCCGATCACGATGTCCGGCAGTTCGCGCTTGAGCATCGCCAGCGCTTCCATCGCCACCGGCGTGCGCAGGGTCAACTCGATCGCCGGCAGGCCGCCTTCGAGCAGCGCGGCCGACACGCGGCGCGCTTCTTCCAGGGTGTGGACGGTGACGACGGGCAGGATGCCGGCCGCGCGCAGCAGCTGCTCGGCCTTGGTCTGGTGTTCGGCGATGGTCATGGGCGTCTCGGTTGCGAAGGAGGGCGAGGCCCCGGCCGCGCACGGCCAGGGCAGGGTGAGGCAGGCGGCGGCTCAGGCGTCCTTGGATTCGTGCGGCGCGGCGGCGGCCTCGGCGTCGCGGCCCAGGTCGTACTCGGCGTCGTAGTTCCACAGGTCGCCGTCGGCGGCCGGCGGGCCGCAGGAGATCGACAGCGCGCCCTGGTCGGCGGGGCCGACCATGCGGCGGTTGAGTCCGAACAGGTTGCGGCCCAGGTCGTGCGCGGCCGGCGCGGTGTTCGGCGCCAGCGGGCGCGCGGCCCACTCGGCGGCGTCCACCAGCACTTCCAGGGTGCCGGCCTCGCCGTCCAGGCGCACGATGTCGCCTTCGCGCACCCGCGCCAGGGGGCCGCCGCGTGCCGCTTCCGGGGTCACGTGGATGGCCGCGGGGAACTTGCCGGATGCACCGGACAGGCGTCCGTCGGTGACCAGCGCCACGCGCCGGCCCTGGTTCTGCAGCAGGCCCAGCAACGGCGCCAGCGAATGCAGTTCCGGCATGCCGTTGGCCTGCGGGCCCTGGTAGCGCAGCACCACCACGAAGTCGTGCGGCAGCGCGCCGGCGGCGTGCAGCTTGTTCAGCGCCTGCGGCGCGTCGATCACCACGGCCGGCGCTTCGATAGTGCGGAACTGCGGCTTCACCGCCGACAGCTTGATCAGCGAGCGGCCGAGGTTGCCGCGCAGCAGGCGCAGGCCGCCCTGCGCCTCGAACGGGTTGGACGCCGGGCGCACCACCGCCTCGTCGGCGCTCTTGGCCGGGCTCGGCACGTAGCTCAGCTTGCCGTCCTGCAGGCACGGCTCGTCGCCGTAGGCGCGCATGCCGCCGGGGACGATGGTGGCCAGGTCGTCGTGCATCAGCCCGGCGTCCATCAGCTCGCGGAACACGAAGCCGATGCCACCGGCGGCGGCGAAGTGGTTCACGTCGGCCTCGCCGTTCGGATACACCCGCGCCAGCAGCGGCACCAGCTGCGACAGCGCGTCCAGGTCGTCCCAGGTCAGCACGATGCCGGCCGCGCGCGCCACCGCCAGCCAGTGGATGGTGTGGTTGGTGGAGCCGCCGGTGGCCATCAGCGCGACCACCGCGTTGACGATGGCGCGCTCGTCGATCAAGCGGCCCAGCGGGCGGAAGTCGTTGCCCAGGGCGGTAATGCGCAGCGCGCGCTCGGTCGCCTGCTGGGTCAGCGCCTCGCGCAGCGGGGTGCCGGGGTTGACGAAGGAGGCGCCCGGCAACTGCACGCCCATCGCTTCCAGCAGGACCTGGTTGGAGTTGGCGGTGCCGTAGAAGGTGCAGGTGCCGGGAGCGTGGTAGGACGCCGATTCGGCGGCCAGCAGTTCCTCGCGGGTGGCCTGGCCGGCGGCGTAGCGCTCGCGCACCTCGGCCTTCTGCTTGTTGGGGATGCCCGGGGTCATCGGCCCGGCCGGCACGAACACCGCCGGCAGGTGGCCGAAGGCCAGCGCGCCGATCAGCAGGCCCGGCACGATCTTGTCGCACACGCCCAGGTACAGGCTGGTGTCGAACATGTCGTGGCTGAGGCCGATCGCGGTGGCCTGGGCGATCACGTCGCGGGAGAACAGCGACAGTTCCATGCCAGGCCGGCCCTGGGTCACGCCGTCGCACATCGCCGGCACGCCGCCGGCCACCTGCGCGGTGGCGCCGAGCGCGCGCGCGGTGCTGCGGATGATCTCTGGGTAGTGCTCGAACGGCTGGTGCGCCGAGAGCATGTCGTTGTAGGCGGTGATGATGCCGAGGTTGGGGGTGATCCCGCCTTCCAGCCGGCTCTTGTCGGTGGGGCCGCAGGCGGCGAAGCCGTGGGCGAGGTTGCCGCAGCTCAGGCGGCTACGGAACGGACCGTCGCGCAGCGCGGCGTCGATGCCGGCCAGGTAGGCGCGCCGCGACGGCGCACTGCGCTGGCGGATGCGTTCGGTGATCGCGTGGAGGGTCGGATGCAGGCTCATTGGCGGAAATGGCTATGAAGGGGGAATCGGGAATCGGGAATCGGGAATCGAAAGAGCGGGAATCGGAAATCGGAAGAGCAGGAACGCATCAGCGCGCAGCTGTTGCGAATCCCCAATCCCCAATCCCCAATCCCGGCCTCATCACTCGCACCAATGCACGCGCAGGCGCGCACCCGGCGTATCGAAGGCGACGCGGATCGGATACTCGTGCGGATCGGTGCCGGCCAGCGCGCGCTCCAGCACCTCCAGCTTCTGCTTGCCGCGCAACAGCAGCATGCGCTGGCCGATCGGCGCCAGGCCGGCCGGGGTCAGGGTGATGCGCAGCGGCCAGGTGTTGGCGCCGGGGCAACCGGTGGCGTCGAGCGCGGCGTAGGGCAGCGGGTTGGTCAGCGCCTTGTTCAGGTCGGTGGCGCCGGGGAACAGCGAGGCGGTGTGGCCGTCGCCGCCCATGCCCAGCACCGCCATGCACGCGGCCGGGGCGTGCTGCGCGTGCAGGTTGGCGGCGTGCACGCTCTCCTGCAGCGGCTTGCCGACCCGCACCAGCGGTTCGAAACGCGCCTCCTCGGCGCGGTCCAGCAGGCTGTGCCGGACCAGGTAGGCGTTGCTGTCGCTGTCCTGCGGCGACAGCCAGCGCTCGTCGACCAGGCCGACTTCCAGCTTCGACCAGTCCAGCGGCAACTCGGCCAGTGCCTGGTACACCGGCGCCGGGGTGGTGCCGCCGGACAGCAGCAGGCGCGCGCCGCCGCGGCGCTGGATCTCCTCGCGCAGCGCGGTGCCGATCTCGGCCGCCGCCGCGTCGATCCATTCGTCCGGATCGTCGTAGCGGATCAGCGTGATGCGGTCGGACAGCGTGGGGCTCATGCGATGGCTCCTGGGGATTGCCGCGCGGCGTCCACCGCGTAGGCGGCGGCACCGAGCAGGCCGGGACGGGGGTGGATCACCGCCAGCGACGGCACCCGCGCCATGATCGACGAAAACCGGCCCTTGTGCTCGAAGCGCTGGCGGAACCCGGAATGCTGGATCGCGTCGAGCATCTTCGGCACCAGCCCGCCGGTCAGGAACACGCCGTCCCAGGCGCCCTGCATCAGCACCAGATCGCCGGCGATGGCGCCGAACACGGCGCAGAACACGTCCACCGTGCGCATCGCCCGGTAGTCGCCCTGCGCGGCGCGGGCGGTGATGTCCTCCGGCTGCAGCGGGCCCGGATCGTCGCCGGCGATCTCGCTGAGCGCGCGGTGGATGTTGACCAGGCCGGGGCCGCAGATCAGGCGCTCGTTGGAGACGCGGCCGAACTGCTGCGACAGCAGTTCGAGGATGCGGATCTCCTCCGGCGTGCCCGGCGGGAAGCTGACGTGGCCGCCCTCGGTCTCCAGCGGGAAGCAGCGCCCGCCGCGCATCAGCAGGCCGCCCACGCCCAGGCCGGTGCCGGGGCCGATCACCCCATAGTTGCGCGGCACCTCGATCGGCGACGGCGTCCAGCTGGCGCCGCCGACCTGGACCACGTCCTGCGGTCGCAGCAGGCTGATCGCCATCGCCTGCGCGGCGAAGTCGTTGATCAGGTGCAGTTCGTCGAAGCCGAGCATGGCGCGGGTGCGCGCCCGCGAGATCACCCACGGATGGTTGGTGATGCGCGCCTCGTCGCCGTCGACGCGGCCGGCGACCGCGAAGGTACCGCTGCGCGCGTCCACCCCGGTCTGTTCCAGGTAGTGGCGGGCGGCGTCGCCCAGCGACGGGAATTCCACCACCGAGTAGGTCTGGGTGCTGTCGTCGAGCAGCGGCACCGAGGCGTCGAGATCGGCGAGGGCGAAACGGGCATTGGTGCCGCCGATGTCGGCGACCAGCACCGGGCGCTGCGGCGCGCTCATTGCGCGACCTTCGGCGCGGCGCCGGACTGGTCGCAGGAGACGTAGGCCTGCGCTTCCTCCGGCCCCCAGCTGCCGGCCGGGTAGGGCAGCAGCGGCAGCTGCGCCTGCGCCCAGGCGGCGCTGACGCTGTCGATCCAGGCCCAGGCGGCGCGGACTTCGTCGTCGCGCACGAACAGCGCATGGTTGCCGTTGAGCGCGTCGAGCATCAGCCGCTCGTAGGCGATGCGCCGGTGCAGGCCGGTGGGCACCGACAGTTCTAGTTCCAGCGGCTGCAGTTCCAGCGCGCCCCATTCCGGGCCGGCCAGGCTGCTCATCAGCCCCAGTTCGATGTTCTCCTGCGGCTGCAACTGGAAGGTCAGCCGGTTCGGCGCCACCTGCTGCGCGGCCGGGCGCTCGAACAGCCAGTGGGTGACCGGCTTGAGCGTGACCACCACGCGGGTGGAGCGCTCGGCCAGGCGCTTGCCGGTGCACAGGCGGAACGGCACGCCGGCCCAGCGCCAGTTGTCGATGTAGGCGGTGACCGCGGCGAAGGTCTCCACGTCGCTGCCTTCCGGCGGCTGGTAGGCCTGCGCCGGCTGGCCGTTGATGGTGCCGGCGGTGTAGCGCCCGCGCACGCTGTCGCGGGCGGCATGTTCTGCACTGAGCGGACGCAGCGCGCGCAGCACCTTGACCTTCTCGTCGCGGATGCGGTCGGCTTCCAGCGACGCCGGCGGCTCCATCGCCACCAGGCACAGCAGCTGCAGGATATGGCTCTGCACCATGTCGCGCAGCGCGCCGGAACGCGCGTAGTAGGCGTCGCGGCCGTCCACGCCTTCGCTCTCGGCGACCAGGATGTCCACCGACTCGATGTAGTTGCGATTCCACACCGCTTCCAGCAGGGTGTTGCCGAAGCGCAGCGCGATCAGGTTCTGCACCGCGGCCTTGCCCAGGTAGTGGTCCAGGCGGAACACGCGGTCCTCGTCGATCAGCGCGCCGATCGCCTGCACGATCTCGCGGGCGCTGTCCGAATCGTGGCCGATCGGCTTCTCCAGCATCAGCCGGTGCGGTGCGGCCAGGGCGCCGCCCAGGGCCAGGCCCTGGCAGGTGCTGATGTACAGCCCCGGCGGGATCGCCAGGTAGCTCACGCAGCGGCGCGCGGTCAGATCGCGCACCGCGGCGGCCACCGATTCGGCATCGCGCAGGTCCACCGAGCGGTAGTCGATGCGCGCCAGCAGCGCCTGCACGATCGATTCGCCGATCTGCGGCATCGCCGCCTGCAGGCGCGGCTTGAGGATCTCGTGGAACTTGGCGGTGTCGTGCGGCGACAGCGCCAGTGCGCGGATGCGGAAGTCTTCCGGCAGGAAGCCGTCGTCGAGCATGCGCAGCAGCGAGGGGAACAGGTAGCGCTGGGCCAGATCGCCGGTGGCGCCGAACAACAGGAAGGTATCGTGCATCGGCCGGGTTTCGGTTTCGGGTGACATGGTGTCGATCACCTGGGGGCTGGGAGTGACGTGGCGTGGGAAAGCGAACGGCGGCGACGGCCTGTATCCGGCCGGTTCGGGCGAGGGCGTGACGCGGGAGGGCCGCCAGGCGGGAACGCACGATCCAGGAGATGAATACGACTGCCAGACCTCTGAGCATACCTCTCCAATGCCTCATGCTGCAGGTCGGTCGTCATCCGGCAGGATGACGGCGGCGCGCCGGAGCGGCGGCTGGCGGATCGCATTGCATGCCCTCCCAGGCTCGATGTTGCCCCGTGAAAACGGTTACATGGCAGAATACCGCATCGCGATCCATTGTTGCCTGCGCGCGGGCATGATGCGACCCGAATTCGTATGCACTGCCCTCGGGAGGGACCGGCGGCAGCCCGTTCCTCACTGCCGGAAACCGGATACATGGCGAAAGTACAACTGGACAACATCCGCAAGGTCTACGACAACGGTCAGGTCGCCGTGCACGGGGCCAGCTTCGAAGTGGCCGACGGCGAACTGATGGTGCTGGTCGGGCCATCGGGCTGCGGCAAGTCCACGCTGCTGCGGATGATCGCCGGCCTGGAAGAGATCAGTGGCGGCGAGCTGCGCATCGGCGAGCGCGTGGTCAACGAGGTGGCGCCGAAGGACCGCGACATCGCAATGGTGTTCCAGAGCTATGCGCTGTATCCGCACATGACCGTGGCCGAGAACCTGGCGTTCGGGCTCAAGCTGCGCGGCGAGAGCAAGGAGGTCATCCGCCAGCGCGTGGCCGCCGCCGCCGACACCCTGGGCCTGACCCCGATGCTGGACAAGCTGCCGCGCGCCATGTCCGGCGGCCAGCGCCAGCGCGTGGCGCTGGGTCGCGCGCTGGTGCGCGAGCCGGCGGTATTCCTGCTCGACGAGCCGCTGTCCAACCTGGACGCCAAGCTGCGCCACTCGGTGCGTACCGAGATCGCGCAACTGCACCGCAAGCTCGGCACCACCATGATCTACGTCACCCACGACCAGGTCGAGGCGATGACCCTGGGCCAGCGCATCGTCGTGCTCAAGGACGGGGTGATCCAGCAGATCGACACGCCGATGGCGCTGTACGACCGCCCGGCCAACCTGTTCGTGGCCGGTTTCCTCGGCAGCCCGGCGATGAACGTGCTGCGCGGGCGGCTGGTGGAGGAGGGCGGCCTGCAGCTGCAGTTGCAGGACGGCGACCGGGTGCCGCTGCCGGGTGCGCAGGTCGCGCCGCAATGGCTGGGCCGGGAGCTGGCGATCGGCGTGCGGCCGGAGCACCTGCAGCCCAGCGACGACGCGCAGGGCGGCTTCGAGGCCACCATCGAGGTGATCGAGCCGGTCGGCAACGAGATCTTCGTCAATCTCAGCCACGGCGCGCAGCCGCTGGTGATGCGGGTGGCGCCGCGCGCGCTGCCGGGCCTGGGCGAGCGCCTGCGGGTGGCGGTGCGCGGCGACGCGCTGCACTTCTTCGATGCCGAGAGTGGGGGGCGCCTGGAGGCGCGGGATTCGGGATTTGGGATTGGGGATTCGCAACAGCCGTAAGCGAAAGCTGGCGTTACGGCGCGCGCTCAGCGCGCCAGGCCGTCGACCAGTGGCTGCCACCGTGCGGGGTGGCCGTCGACGTCCAGTCCCGCCGGCGGCGCCTCCTCGAGCGGCAGCACCGCCAATGCCAGGGTGCCGGCGACGCTGACCACGCTGCCGAACGGCTGGCCGTCGCGCAGCACCGGTGCGTCGATGGCGACGGTCGCATCCACTTCCAGCAACTGCGCGGCGCGCTTGGCCTTGCCCAAGAAGTGGGTGCGGGCGACGATTTCCTGGCCGGGGTAGCAGCCCTTCTTGACGCTGAAGGCGTGCAGCCGGTCCAGGCCCAACTGCTGCGGCGTCCATTGTTCGCGCTGGCTCGGCGCAAGCCGGGCCAGGCCCAGGCGCAGGTCGGCCGCGCGCCAGGCCTGCGCCAGCGCCGGGTCGGCGGCCGGCGCATCCGCGACCGGCGCCGGCACCAGGCGCAGGGTGCGCGGCAGGCCGTCGCCGCCCATGTCCAGTTCGATCACGCCGGCCTCATCGCGCGCCGACGCCGCGCCCCGGGCCTGCTCGGGTACGCTCAAACGACCGAAGGCATGCAGCGTGTCCTCGACCGTGACGCGCAGTTTGCGCCGGAACACGAAGCGGCCCAGTGCCGTCGCCAGTTCCTCGGCGCCGCCGTCGGCCAGCAGCATCAGCAAGGCGTCGTCGGCCTGGCGAAGTAGCGCAAACACCGCGATCACCCGGCCCTTGGCGGTGAGCCAGGCGTTCCATTGCCATTGCCCGGGTGCCAGCGCCTGCACGTCGTTGGCGAATTGCGCATGGGCGAAGGCCGCTGCATCCGGACCGCGCAAGGCGACGTATTGCAGGTGTGGCAAGGCGGAAAAACCGCCGGATTCCAGATTCAGGTTGTCAGGCACGAGAGGGGAGGACTAAAATTGACGAGTTGTGAGACCCGCATGATAGGCCAACCAACCCCCACACCCGAGTCCGATCCCGAAACGCAGCGGCCTGCCGAGGACACCCCTCCGCAGACCGAGCCTGCGCCGCGGGAGATCGGCGGGCGCGGCGGCCTCGAGCCGACGCGCTACGGCGACTGGGAGAAAAACGGACGCTGCATCGATTTTTGAGCAGCTTTGAGCCAACGCGGCCTTAAGCACGCCGCCCAGCCGAGACAACGAGCCCAGCGAATGGCTACGCGCGAACGTCCCCTTTCCCCGCATCTGCAGGTCTATCGCTGGCAGATCCAGATGGTGACCTCGATCCTGAATCGAGCCACCGGCATCGTGCTGTCGATCGGTGCCCTGATCATCGCCGCCGGCCTGTTGGCGCTGATGCTCGGCCCCGCCTCCTGGAATCTCTTCCGCGACATCGCCGGCGCCTGGTACGGCCAGGTGTTCCTGTTCGGCTGGACCTGGTGCTTCGCTTTCCACCTGTTCGGCGGCCTGCGCCACATCCTGCAGGATTTCGGCCAGGGCTACGCGGTCCGCGCCTTCGTCACCATCGGCTGGCTGTCGGTCGTGCTCAGCTTCGTGCTGACCGCCGCGGTGTGGGCCTACGTGCTGCTGGGAGCCACCGCATGAGCCGCTATCGCACCCCGTTGAAGAACGTCCGCGGCCTGGGCGCGGCCAAGACCGGCACCGAGCACTTCGTGCTGCAGCGCCTGACCGCCACCGCCCTGGTGCCGCTGTCGATCTGGTTCCTGATCTTCGTGCTGAGCCTGCTCGGTTCGGACTACGTCGCCGCCACCGAGGCCGTGGCCAAGCCGTGGAACGCGATCCTGCTGGTCGGCTTCCTGATCGCGGCGTTCTGGCACGCCCAGCTCGGCATGCAGGTGGTGCTGGAAGACTACGTGCACACCTCGCTGCTGGCCCTGGCCGCGCAGACCATCGTGCGCTTCGTCGCCGTGCTCGGCGCCATCGTCAGCATCTTCGCCGTGGCGCGCATCGCGCTGGGCATCGCCTGATCCATCGGCGCCCCCTCTAGGAACCACATTTCGATGTCCGCTTACAAGATCACCGAACACAAGTACGACATGGTCGTGGTCGGCGCCGGCGGCGCCGGCCTGCGCGCGACCTTCGGCCTGGCCCAGAAGGGCCTGCAGACGGTCTGCCTGACCAAGGTCTTCCCGACCCGTTCGCACACCGTGGCCGCGCAGGGCGGCATCTCCGCCGCGCTCGGCAATATGGGCGAGGACGACTGGCGCTACCACTTCTACGACACCATCAAGGGCTCGGACTGGCTGGGCGACCAGGACGCGATCGAGTACATGTGCCGCGAGGCGATCCCGGCGATCATCGAGCTGGAGCACTACGGCGTGCCGTTCAGCCGCACCGAGGACGGCAAGATCTACCAGCGTCCGTTCGGCGGCATGACCACCAAGTACGGCGAAGGCCCGTCCGCGCAGCGCACCTGCGCCGCCGCCGACCGCACCGGCCACGCCATGCTGCACACGCTGTACCAGCAGTCGCTGGCGCACAACGCGCGCTTCATGATCGAGTACTTCGCGCTCGACCTGATCTTCGACGAGGAAGGCGCCTGCCGCGGCGTGCTCGCCCTGGACATGGCCGAAGGCTCGCTGCACCTGTTCCGTGCCCACGGCGTGGTGCTGGCCACCGGCGGCTACGGCCGCGCCTACTTCAGCGCCACCTCGGCGCACACCTGCACCGGCGACGGCGGTGGCCTGGTGATGCGCGCCGGCCTGCCGATGCAGGACATGGAGTTCGTGCAGTTCCACCCGACCGGCATCTACGGCGCCGGCTGCCTGATCACCGAAGGCGTGCGCGGCGAAGGCGGCATCCTGCGCAACAGCAGCGGCGAGCGCTTCATGGAGCGCTACGCGCCGCACTACAAGGATCTGGCCTCGCGCGACGTGGTGTCGCGTTCGATGACCATCGAGATCCGCGAAGGCCGCGGCGTCGGCGAGCACAAGGACCACATCCTGCTCGACCTGACCCACCTCGGCCCGGGCGTGATCGACGACAAGCTGCCCGGCATCGCCGAGAGCGCGCGCATCTTCGCCGGTGTCGACGTGCACAAGCAGCCGATCCCGGTGATCCCGACCGTGCACTACAACATGGGCGGCATCCCCACCAACTACCACGGCGAAGTGGTGCGCAAGGACGGCGACAACCCCGATGCGGTGGTGCCGGGCCTGTACGCCATCGGCGAGGCCGCCTGCGTGTCGGTACACGGTGCCAACCGCCTGGGCTCCAACTCGCTGCTCGACCTGGTGGTGTTCGGCCGCGCGGTGGCCAACCGCTGCGCCGAGACGATCAAGACCGGCGCGCCGCACAAGGGCCTGCCGGGCGACGCCTGCGACAAGGCGCTGGGCCTGCTGGACAAGCTGCGCAACGCCAACGGCAGCACCCCGACCTCGGTGATCCGCGACAAGATGCAGCGCACCATGCAGTCCGACGCGGCGGTGTTCCGCACCAGCAAGACGCTGAAGGAAGGCGTGGACAAGATGGCCGACATCTTCGCCAGCTTCGAGGACGTCAAGGTGTCCGACCGCTCGCTGGTGTGGAACTCCGACCTGATCGAGACCTACGAGCTGAACAACCTGCTGCTCAACGCAGTGGCGACGATCAACTCGGCAGAACAGCGCAAGGAAAGCCGCGGCGCGCACGCCCACGAGGATTTCCCCGACCGCGACGACGTCAACTGGCAGAAGCACACGCTGGTCACCGTCGACGACAAGGGCCAGTGCAGCTTCGACTACCGCCCGGTGCACATGTACACGCTCAGCAAGGACGTGGACGTGGTGCCGCCGAAGCCGCGCGTTTACTGACCACAGCCGGGAAACGGGAGTAGGGAATCGGGAATCGAGAACAGCGCATGCGCTCTTCGCTCCCGCTTCCCATTCCCCATTCCCCAATCCCCATTCCCGGATTTTAAAGCCATGGCAGAGTTCACCCTCCCCAAGAATTCCAAGATCGGCAAGGGCAAGCACTTTCCCGCCAAGGGCGCGAAAAATGTGCGGACCTTCAAGGTCTACCGGTGGAATCCGGACGACGACAGCAACCCGCGGACCGACACCTACGAGGTGGATCTGGACGCGTGCGGCCCGATGGTTCTGGACGCGCTGATCAAGATCAAGAACGAGATCGACCCGACCCTGACCTTCCGCCGCTCGTGCCGCGAGGGCATCTGCGGGTCGTGCGCGATGAACATCGACGGCACCAACACGCTGGCCTGCACCAAGGCGATCGCCGACTGCGGCAAGAAGGAAGTGCCGATCTACCCGCTGCCGCACATGAGCGTGGTCAAGGATCTGGTGCCGGACCTGACCCACTTCTACGCGCAGTACGCCTCGATCAAGCCGTGGATCCGCACCCAGACTCCGCCGCCGCCGGATCGCGAGCGGCTGCAGTCGCCGGAGGACCGCAAGAAGCTCGACGGCCTGTACGAGTGCATCCTGTGCGCCTGCTGCTCGACCAGCTGCCCGAGCTACTGGTGGAACGGCGAACGTTACCTGGGCCCGGCGATCCTGCTGCAGGCCTACCGCTGGATCATCGACTCGCGCGACGAGGACACCGGTGCGCGTCTGGACGATCTTGAAGATCCGTTCAAGCTATACCGCTGCCACACCATCATGAACTGCGCGCGGACCTGCCCGAAGGGCCTGAACCCGGCGCTGGCGATCGCCGAGATCAAGAAGCTGATGATGGCGCGCCGCGCCTGATCGCAGCGGCGCACGTTCCAAGCGGCGGGCCTGCCCGCCGATCGCGCGGCACCGGCTTTCGGGTTCGGTGCCGCGTTCGTTTTCGGCGGCTGCCGTGCGGCGCCGCCCCCAGGCAAGGGCGCATGCGATGGACGAGAGCACCGAACTGAAGAAGCTGCGCTGGCGCTGCCGCCGCGGCATGCGCGAACTGGACCAGTTGTTCGGCCGCTACCTGGACCGGCGCTGGGGGGAGGCTTCCGAGGCCGAGCGCGGGGTTTTCCTATACCTGCTCGATTGCGAGGACGATAAGTTGTGGCGCTGGTTCATGGGCTACGAGGCCTGTCCCGATGCGCGCGCCGCCGATCTCATCGCTTCCATCCGCGCCATGCCGGCTTGACTGGCGCCCCTCGCGCTGGCTGCTGGCCGCGCTGACCCTGCTCGGCGCGCTGGCGCCGCTGTCGCTGCTCGGTTCCGATCTGCCGTTACGTCTGGCTTGGCCGGCCGCCGTGCTGGCGCTGCTCTACGCGGCGTGGCTGCTGCGCCGTGAGGCCGGGCGGGCGCCGCGCACGTTGGTGCTTCCTGCCGGCGCCGGTGCGCCCAGCGTCGACGGCGCGGCAGTGAGCGCGCTGCAGGTCGCCTGGCGCGGGCCGCTGGCGTTCGTGCGCTGGCGCGACGCGCAGGGGCGCACCCAGCGCCTGGCGTGGTGGCCGGACACGCTGCCACCGGCGGCACGACGTGAACTGCGTCTGGCCGCTGCCGCCCATGCCGCTTCGTCTGCGCCGCCGCAAATGGCACCATAGCGCTCCCTGGATGGTGGCTGCGCATGTTCAAACCCTTACCCGTGGCCATCGGCCTGCGCTATCTGCGCGCCAAGCGCCGCAACAATTTCATCTCCTTCATCTCCATGGCCTCGATCCTCGGCATCGCCCTGGGCGTGACCGTGCTGATCACCACCCTGGCGGTGATGAGCGGGTTCCAGAAGGAGATCCGCGACCGCCTGCTGCAGATGGCCGCGCACGCCACGGTCAGCGCGCAGGGCGCGCCGATGGAGGACTGGCAGCACGCGGTGGACGTGGCCATGCGCGACAAGCGCGTCGCCGGCGCCGCGCCCTACGTCGAGGAGGAGGCCCTGCTCACCGGCCAGCGCAACCAGCCGGCGATCGTCCGCGGCATCCTGCCCAAGGAAGAGGCCAAGGTCTCGGTGCTGGCGCAGAAGATGAAGCAGGGCTCGGTCGACAGCCTGACCCCGGGGTCCTACAACATCCTGCTTGGCCAGGAGCTGGCGCTGTGGCTGGGCGTGGGCGTCGGCGACAAGGTGGTGGTGATGCTGGGCGAGCCGCAGGCCAGCCCGATGGGCATGGTGCCGCGCTACAAGCGCTTCACCGTCAGCGGCATCTTCGAGGCCGGTTACAACGAGATCGACCGCGGCCTGGCGGTGACCAGCATGCCGGACCTGCAGCGCGTGCTGCGCATGGGCGACGGCGTCACCGGCGTGCGCCTGAAGCTGTACGACATGGACCAGGCCTGGAACGTGGCGCGCGACCTGGCGCTGAACCTGCACGGCCCGTACATGGTCAGCGACTGGACCCGCGAGAACGCCAACCTGTACCAGTCGCTGAAAATGGAAAAGACGGTGATGGGCATCCTGCTGTCGCTGATCATCGCGATGGGCGCGTTCAACCTGGTGTCCTCGCAGGTGATGCTGGTGACCGACAAGCAGGCCGACATCGCCATCCTGCGCACGCTGGGACTGAGCCCGGGCGGGGTGATGCAGGTGTTCATGGTGCAGGGCACGCTGATCGGCGTGATCGGCACCGTCGCCGGCGTGATCGGTGGCATCGTGCTGACGCTCAACCTGGAGCGGATCCTGGCCGGCATCGAGGCGGTGTTCAACATCAAGCTGCTGCCGGAGGACGTCTACTACATCACCGGCCTGCCTACCGACATGCAGCCGCACGACGTCATGGTGATCACCATCGTGGCCTTGCTGATGAGCTTCCTGGCCACGCTGTACCCGGCCTGGCGTGCGGCGCGCACGCAGCCGGCGGAGGCGCTGCGCTATGAATGAGGGCCGGGAATCGGGAATGGGGAATCGGGAATCGGGAATGCAGAAGCCACAAGCGGGCGCGGCGATCCGCGCCGAAGGCCTGGCCAAGACCTACGCCGAAGGCAAGATGCGCACGCCGGTGTTCGACGGCCTTGAGCTGAGCGTGGCCGCTGGCGAGACCGTGGCCATCGTCGGCGCGTCCGGTGCCGGCAAGAGCACCTTGCTGCACCTGCTCGGCGGCCTCGACGTGCCGACCTCCGGCGAGGTCTACGTGGCCGGGCAGCGCATGTCGGCGCTGACCGACGCGGCGCGCGGGCAGTTGCGCAACCGCTCGCTGGGCTTCGTCTACCAGTTCCATCACCTGCTGCCCGAGTTCACTGCACTGGAGAACGTGATGATGCCGGTGCTGCTGGGCGGCGCGCCGATGCCCGATGCCGATGCGCGCGCGCGGGCGCTGCTGGAATCGGTGGGCCTGGGCCATCGTCTGGAACACAAGCCGGGCGAGTTGTCCGGCGGCGAGCGCCAGCGCGCCGCGGTGGCGCGTGCCCTGGTCAATCGCCCGGCCTGCGTGCTCGGCGACGAGCCGACCGGCAATCTCGACGACAAGACCGCGGCCAACGTGTTCGCGCTGATGCTCGAACTCAACCGCGCGCAACGCACCAGCCTGGTCCTGGTCACCCACGACCGCAGCCTGGCGCGCAAGCTGGATCGCGTGCTGGAACTGCACCAGGGCAAGCTGCGCGAATTGGCGCCTGCGGACGTTTGAGCGAGCGTGGTGGCGGCATATGTCGCCACCTTGCACGGTGTCGGGAATAGTCGCGGCCTGAGGTCGCGAGCCGCCGAAGTCTGTTGCATGCGGGGCCGGGCGTGACAGCCTGGCTTGCTGTGCAGCGCTCGCGGTCACGACAAGAGCGGTGTCCTGCGCCCCGATGCAATGCGCGTCGGGACTGAAGTCCCTCCCACAGTGCACATAGACGCTTCGCCGCGCGGTGGAGCGACGTCACGCGCGACGAACCAGGCAGCGAGCCGCAGTGGCTTCACTGCATCTGCCGACACCAGCGATCCTCGGACAGGCGCAAGCACTTCGATCGCAAGCGCCCCGTAGGAGCGGCTTCAGCCGCGACGGAGCATCACCGGTAGGGCCCGTCGCGGCTGCAAGCCGCTCCTACACGTGTCACCCAGCCGCGCGCCTCAGGGAATCACCCGCTGCGCGCGCAGTCGCGTGAACAGCTCCAGGAACGATGCGCGGCTGTCGTAGTAGCCGAGGAAGCCGAGATCGCGGCTCTTGGTCATGTCGTTGACGCACTCGATCTCGCGGCCGAGGTCGGCATCGGTGTGCCACCACGAGGCGAGTTGGTTGACGTCCGCCTGCACCAGCCCATGCTGCTCGGCGATCTCGCGCCATAGGGCCGGCGCGGCGTCCTGCAGGCGCGCTTGCAGCGGCATCGGCGCCTCCGGATAGGGGGCAGGGTCCAGGCCGAAGAACGCGGCGATTTCGCCCCACATCCAGCGCCAGCGGAACACGTCGCCGTTGACCGTGTTGAAGGCCTGGTTGCGTGCGGCCGGATTGGTCGCCGCCCAGGCCAACTGGCGGCCGAGCAGGCCGGCGTCGGTGAGGTCGGTGAGGCTGTCCCACTGCGCGCGTGAGCCGGGAAACACGAACGGCTGCCCGGTGTGCTTGCACAGCGTCGCATACACCGCCAGGGTCACGCCCATGTTCATCGCATTGCTGCCGTTGGCCTGGCCGATCATGGTGTGCGAGCGGTGCACGCTCCAGCCGAAGCCATGGCGCGCGGCGGCGTCGAACAGCAGGTCTTCCAGCGTGTAGTAGAAATTCTCGCCCGGCTGCCGCGGTTCGCTCTCGCGGAATGGCGTCTCCGCCTTGCCGCTGCCGTAGTGCTCGAACGAGCCCAGGTAGTGCTTGGTGCCGGTGACCAGCGCCATGTGCTGCAGCGCTGCGCCGTCCAGGCCTTCGCACAGGTGGCGCAGCATCGCGCCATTGGCGGCGACGTTCTCCTTCTCGGTGTCGCGCCGCGTCCAGGTGCAGAAGAACACGTGGGTGATCGGTAGCCCGCGCAGCGCGGCCACGGTGGCCTCGCGGTCGAGCAGATCGGCCGCCACCGGGATCACGCCTTCCTGCGGCACCGGGCGGCGCGCCAGCCCGTAGACGGTCCAGCCGTCGGCGACCAGCACGTTGGCGAGGTTGTAGCCGGAGATGCCAGTGACTCCGACGATCAGTGCGATGCCCTTGCGCATGCGCGCACTCCTTACGACGTTGGGCACAGCACCATAGGCGCCTGGCGATGAAGCTGCGGCGAACTGCGCCAGGACTGTGACGCGGCGCGCGCTCGGCTTAGGCAAATTCTGACGCGGTGTCCCGGCGTAGCCCGATGGCCCGCGTCGGAGCGCGATGCGACGCTGGCACGGCGATCGCGATGGCATTGCACGTTGTGGATGCCCGCGCGGAGTCGTGTCGTTGCGTCCGATCCGCCGATGCCATGGAGGGCAAGCACATGCAACTGGCAGCAGAGGCCGTGTCGCGTCGAGACGTCGCTGGCGTTGGCGGGTCGCGCTGGCCGGCACCGGCGCCGTTCGGCGCTGCGGTCGCGGCCAGCCTCGCCGCCGGTGTGCTGGCCGCGCTGTGGCTGCCGCGCCTGCTGCCCTGGCCGCTGGCCGTGGCGATCCTGCTCGTCGGGGCGTCGCTGTACGTGGCGGCGCCGCGCTGGCGCTGGCTGGGGGCGTTCGCGATCGGTGCCGGCTGGCTGGCGTTGGTCGCCGGCATGGTGCTGGCAAGGCAGTTGCCGGCCGACTGGGAAAAGCGCGTGGTCGACGTCCGTGGCCAGGTGGTGGAACTGCCGCAGGCGGAGACCCGCCGCACCCGCTTCCTGTTCCGCGTAGGCAACGACGCGGCGCAGCCGGCGCCGGTGCGCGGGCGCCTGCTGCAATTGGCGTGGTACGACGACTTCGGCACGCACCAAGCCGGGCCGCGCAGCGCCCTGCGCGCCGGCGCGCGCTGGCAGTTGAAAGTGCGCCTGCGTGCACCGCGCGGCTTGAGCAATCCGGGCGGCTTCGATGCCGAGGCCTATGCGCTGGCGCAGCGGATCAGCGCCAGCGGCTACGTGGTGGTGCCGCGTGTGGCAGCGCAACTGACGCCGGGTCAGGGCATCGACGCCTGGCGTGCGGAGATGTCCGCACGCATCGCCGCGGCCGTGCCGCAGGCCTCGGCGCGCTACGTGCAGGCACTGGCGCTGGGCGACACGCGGCGCCTGGACGATCGCGACTGGCGCATCCTGCGTGCCGCCGGCCTGACCCATCTCATCGCCATTTCCGGCTTCCATGTTGGCCTGGTCGCCGGTGCCTTCGCACTGCTCGGCGGTGGCCTGTGGCGGCTGTGGCCGCAACTGGGCCGCTACTGGCCGCGCCGCCAGGCCGCGGCGGCGCTGGCGCTGCTCGGGGCCGGCGGCTACACCCTGGTGTCGGGCATGGCCCTGCCGACCGTGCGCACCGCGCTGATGATCGCCGTGGTGGTCGCGGCCCGGCTGTGGCGGCGGCCGGTGCGGGTGGTCGACGCGCTGGCGCTGGCGGCGATCGCCATGCTGCTCTGCGACCCGCTGGCGGTGCTCTCGGCCGGCTTCTGGCTGAGCTTCCTCGGCGTCGCCTGGCTGGCCTGGTGCATGCCCGACGCCGGGCGCGGCTGGCGCGAGACGCTGCGCAGTTTCCTGACCGCGCAGGGCGTGGCCACGGTCGGCCTGCTGCCGGTGAGCACGATGCTGTTCGGGCAGGCCTCGCTGGTCGGGCCGCTGGCCAATCTGCTGGCGATCCCCTGGTGGAGCCTGGTGGTGGTGCCGCTGGCCCTGCTCGGCACCGCGCTGGAGGCACTGCATGCCGGCACGGGCGTCTGGCTGTGGCGCCTGGCCGCTGCCTGCTTCGACCTGACCTGGCCGTTGTTCGTCGCCCTGGGCGAGAGCCGCTTCGCCCTGCGCTGGCTGCCGGAGGCGCGCGACTGGGCGCTGCCGCTGGCCCTGCTGGGCGCGTTCTGGCTGCTGTTGCCGCGCGCCGTGCCGGGCAAGCCGCTGGCGGCGCTGCTGTGGCTGCCGTTGCTGCACCCGCCACTGGAGCGGCCACGGCCGGGCGAGGTCGATCTGGTGATGTTCGACGTGGGGCAGGGGCTGTCGTTGCTGGTCCGCACCGCCCACCATCAGCTGCTGTACGACACCGGGCCGGCGGTGGAGGACGGCTACGACGCCGGCGAGCGGGTGGTGGTGCCGGCGCTGCATGCGCTTGGCGTGGCGCGGCTGGATCGCGCGGTGATCAGTCATGGCGACAACGATCACGCCGGCGGCCTGGCCGCGGTGCGCGCGGCGTTGCCGGTCGGCCTGGTCCAGGCCCCCGCCGGCGCGCCGTTGCCGGTGGACCGGGCCTGCGTGGCCGGCGAGGCCTGGGAGTGGGATGGGGTGCGCTTCCAATTTCTGCACCCGGCGCGGCACTTTCCCTATCTGCGCAACGAATCCAGTTGCGTGCTGCGCGTGGAGACCGCGCATGGCGCGTTGCTACTGGCCGGCGACATTGGCGACGTGGTCGAGCGCACGCTGCTGCGCGAGGCACCGCAGGCGCTGCGCGCCGACGTGGTGGTGGCGCCGCATCATGGCAGCGCGCATTCCTCGCAGCCGGCCTTCGTCGCCGCCACCAGCGCACGGCTGGTGCTGGTCTCGGCGGCCTACGGCAACCGCTTCGGCCATCCGCATCCGGGCGTGGTGGCGCGCTGGCAGGCCGCCGGCGCCGAGGTCGCCGACACCCCGCAGGGCGGTGCGCTGCGCGTGTGGTTGGGGCGCGCCGGCCTGCAACTGCGCGAGCGGCGGCCCTGGCGGGCGCGGCTGTGGGACGCGGCGGAGCGGGCGCGGGCGGCTGCTATCCTATCGGCCAGTGAACGAACGGCCGAGCGTGCCGGAGGGTTGCGACGTGTGGGAACTGGTCAAGGCCGGTGGCTGGCCGATGGTGCCGTTGCTGCTGTTGGGCGTGGTCGCGCTGGCGATCGTCCTGGAGCGGTTCTGGAGCCTGCGCCGTAGCGAAGTGTTGCCGCCGGGACTGGGCCAGGAAGTGCGCAACTGGGCCACGCGCGGCAAGCTCGACCCCACCCACATCGAATCGTTGCGGCGCAATTCGCCGCTGGGCGCGCTGCTCGCCGCCGGCCTGGACGTGCGCAACCGCCCGCGCGAGATCGTGCGCGAGCGCATCGAGGACACCGGCCGGCATGTCGTGCACCGCATGGAGCGTTACCTGAACGCGTTGGGCACGATCGCCTCGGCCGGGCCGCTGCTGGGCCTGCTCGGCACCGTGGTCGGCATGATCCAGATGTTCCTCGGCATCCTCGACCATGGCCTGGGCGATGTGAACCAGCTCGCCGGCGGCATCGGCAAGGCGCTGGTGTGCACCGCCACCGGCATGATCATCGCGGTGCCGGCGCTGATCTTCCATCGCCATTTCAAGGGCCGCATCGCCGGCTACGTGATCGAGATGGAGCAGGAAGCCACCGCGTTGACCGATGCACTGGACGGCCACGGCCGTGCCGTGGCGCCAGCGGCACGCGGCGCCGCGTCGAACGCCGCGACGGCCAAGGGCTGAGCCGGTGCGGATCCGCGACGACCGTGGCCAGGACGAGCCGCACATCGACCTGGTGCCGTTGATCGACGTCATCCTGGTGCTGATCATCTTCTTCGTCGTGACCACCACCTTCGATGCACGTTCGACGCTGCAACTGCAGTTGCCCAACGCCAGCGACCGCAATGCGCCGCCGCCGGCGCGCGCGCTGAGCGTGCTGATCAACGCCGACGGGCATTACTTCATCAACGACCAGGAAGTGCTGCGCACCGACGTGGAGTCGGTCAAGCGCAGCATCGCCCAGGTCGCCGGCGACGACCGCGAGCAGCCGGTGCTGCTGCGTGCCGACGCGCGCACGCCGTACCAGGCGGTGGTCACCGCGCAGGACGCGCTGGGCCAGCTCGGATTCCGCCGCATCGCCATCGCCACTGCCCCCGAAGTCAACAGGGACGGAAGCTCCAAGTGAATGTACCCACCGACGTGCCCGTCCAGGATTCTCCCTGGCGGACCTATCGCCGCCTGTTGTCCTATGCCGGCGGCTACCGCGGCCTGCTGCTGATCGCCGCCGTCGGCGCGCTGCTGGAAGCGCTGGCCGGCTCCGGCTTCCTGGCGCTGATGAAGCCGATCACCGACGAGACCTTCATCGCCCGCAACCGCGAGGTGGCGATGTGGCTGCCGTTGCAGATCGTCGGCCTGTTCGTGCTGCGCGGCATCGCCGGCTACGTCACCGACATGTCGATGGGGCGTGCGGCGCGGAGCATTTCCCGCGATTTCCGGGTCAACGTGCTGGACAAGTACCTGCGCCTGCCGGGCAGCCGCTTCGACGCCGAGCCGGTGGCCTCGATGCTGGTGCGGCTGGGTTCGGACAGCGAGCAGGTGGCGCAGGCCGCGGTCGACGCGATGAAGGTAATGGTGCAGCAGACCCTGCAGATCGTCGGCGCGCTGGCGGTGATGCTGTGGTACAGCTGGACCGTGACCGTCACCATCCTGCTGGTGGCGCCGCCGCTGGCCTGGGTGATGGACCGCGTGGCCAAGCGCTACCGGCGGGTCAGCCATCGCATCCAGGAGAGCAACGCGGAACTGATGCAGTCCGCCGAGCAGGCGCTGTCCGGCAACCAGGAGGTCAAGGTCTATGGCGCGCGCGCCAGCGAGATGGAGCGCTACCAGCACCTGGCCAATACCAATCTGCATCTGGCGATGAAGGTCGAATCCACCCGCGGCATCTCCTCGGCGGCGGTGCAGTTGCTGGGCGCGATCGGCCTGGCCGCGCTGCTGCTGATCGCCGGCCACGAGGCGCTGGCCGGGCGCCTGACCGCCGGCGAGTTCGTGTCGCTGATGACCGCGATGATGGCGATCATCCCGGCGTTGAAGAACCTCACCAACGTGCAGAACATGCTGCAGCGGGGCGTCGCCTCGGCGCAGCGGCTGTTCGTGGTGCTGGACGCGCCGGAGGAACAGGACAGCGGCACCCGCCACATCGAGCGCGCGCAGGGCCGGATCGAGTTCCGCGAGGTCACCGCCGCCTATCCGGGGCAGGCGCGGCCGGCGCTGGCCGAGGTCAGCTTCGTCGCCGAACCCGGCACCGTCACCGCCATCGTCGGCCGCTCCGGCAGCGGCAAGTCGAGCCTGGTCAAGCTGATCCCGCGCTTCTACGACCCGCAGTCCGGGCAGATCCTGCTCGACGGCCATCCGCTGCAGGAATACCGCCTGGAGGATCTGCGCCGGCAGATCGCCCTGGTCGGCCAGCAGGTGATGCTGTTCGACGGCAGCATCGCCGAGAACGTCGCCTACGGCGAGATGCGCGACGCGGGCCCGGCGCAACTGCAGCAGGCGATCGCCGACGCCAACGCGATGGAGTTCGTCGAGCACCTGCCCGAGGGCGTGCAGGCGCAGGTCGGGGCCAAGGGCGGGCGCCTGTCCGGCGGCCAGCGCCAGCGCCTGGCGATCGCCCGCGCCATGCTCAAGGACGCGCCGATCCTGATCCTCGACGAGGCCACCGCGGCGCTGGACAACGAATCCGAGCGGCTGGTGCAGGATGCCTTGCACCGGCTGATGCCCGACCGCACCACGCTGGTCATCGCCCACCGCCTGTCGACCATCGAACACGCCGACCAGGTGCTGGTGATGGACCATGGCCGCATCGTCGAGCGCGGCACCCACCACGAACTGCTGGCGCTGGGCGGGGTGTATGCGCACCTGCACAGCATGCAGTTCCGCGAAAGGCAGCTCGGATGAGCGAGCGCGGGCCACACACCCCCGCCTATTGGTACGGCACGGGTTCGCCGCCGTTGCACGCGCGCGTGCTGACCCCGCTGTACGCGGCGGCGATCGCGCTGCGCCGTGCGCTGTACCGGCGCGGCTGGCGCAAGCGCCACAGCATCGCCGCACCGGTGGTGGTGGTCGGCAACCTCACCGCCGGCGGTACCGGCAAGACGCCGCTGACCATCGCCCTGGTGCAGCGCCTGCGCGACGCCGGCTGGAGCCCAGGCGTGGCCAGCCGCGGCTACGGCCGCAGCCAGCCGCAGGAGCCGCGCTGGATCGAGCCGGGCACCTCGGCCGAGCAGGGCGGCGACGAGCCGGTGCTGATCGCGCGCAAGACCGGCGTGCCGGTGCGGGTGGACCGCGATCGCGTCGCCGCGGCGCGCGCGCTGCTGCAGGCCGGCTGCGACATCGTGGTCTGCGACGACGGGCTGCAGCACTACCGCCTGCAGCGCGACATCGAGATCGAGGTGGTGGACGGCCAGCGCCGCTACGGCAACGGCCGTCTGCTGCCGGCCGGGCCGCTGCGCGAGCCGGTGGCGCGCGGCAACGAATGCGATTTCCGGGTCATCAACCTCGGCCAGGCCAGCGACAGCGGCGCGCTCGAAGCCGGCTTCGGCGAATGGGCGATGCGCCTGCGCATCGACAGCGCGCAGCCGTTGCGCGGGGGCCGTGCGCGGCCGCTGCGCAGCTTCGCCGGCCAGCGCGTGCATGCCGTGGCCGGCATCGCCCATCCGCAGCGCTTCTTCGACATGCTGCGCGCGCAGGGCATCGGCGTGGTCCCGCATGCCTTTCCCGACCACCACCAGTACCGCGCCGCGGACCTGGCTTTCGGCAGCGAACTGCCGGTGCTGATGACCGAGAAGGACGCGGTCAAGTGCGCCGCCTTCGTCAACGATTGGTGCTTCAGCGTGCCGCTGGTCGCCGAGCTGCCGGCGGCGTTCTGGATCGGCCTGCTGGATCGGCTGGACAAGCTGCGCGGCCGCGCCGGCGAGTCCGGCGACTAGCGGCGCCGCGCATCGGCTGTTTCCGCCGCAATCGCGCCGGATCCAGCGTCTCCCGTAGGGGCGGCTTCAGCCGCGATGGGCGTTACCGGTAAGGCCCGTCGCGGCTGAAGCCGCTCCTACAGGACGTTCAAGACGCTTCCGAGAGGTGCCTGGAGGCACGCAGGCGGCGCGACGCTCGGGCCTGCTGCGCCGCTCGTCGCAGCCCACGCCTTGAGCGCCGCGTTGCGTCGGCCAACCGCGCTAGAACCGATAGTTCAGCGACAGCGCGGTGTTGCGCGGGGCGCCGTAGTAGCCCTGCGCCCAGTACAGGCTGTTGATGTACTTGCGGTCGGTGACGTTGTAGACGTTGAGCGTGGCGCTGAACTGCGGGGTGAAGTCGTAGTGCGCCATGAGCCCAAGCAGCGCGTAGCTGTCCTGTCGGGTGAAAATCTCATTGCCGCTGGTGTCCACGGCCTGCTGGTCGCGGGAGATGTCGCTTTGCCAGGTCAGCGTCGCGCCCAGCTTCAGCGCTTCCCACTGCGGCACGGTGTAAGTGCTGGCGAGCTTGAAGGTGCGGCGCGGCACGTAGGTGCGCACGTTGTTGCCGGCGTCGTCCTTGAGGCTCAGCTGGGTGTAGCCGGCATTGAGTTGCCAGTGTTCGCCGAGCCGGCCGGCGATGTCGAACTCGTAGCCGGTGGAGGTGGCGTCCACTGGCTTGTAGGTCTGCAGCGTGCCGACGTAGGCATCGGCTTCGGCGGTGTTGTCCTGCTTGGCGCGGAAAATGGCGAACGAGGCATTGACCCGCTGCTGCAGCCACTGGCCCTTGATGCCCAGTTCGGCGTTGCTGCCGGTGATCGGGTCCAGCACCCGCAGGTTGCGGTCCAGTTCGGTCTGCGGATTGAAGATCTCCGCATAGCTGGCGTACAGCGCGTAGTTCGGACCGAAGGTGTACACCGCGCCGACGAACGGGGTGGTCTTGCTGGCGTCGTAGACGTGCTGCACGCCGTAGTTCTGGCCGCGGCTCTCGATCCGGGTGTGGTTGACGCCGGTGATCAGCTTCAGCGCATCGCTCAGGTTCCAGCGCGCGGTGGCGTAGGCGCTGCGGCGGATCATGTCAAACGCGGCGCCGGTCGGCGCGGTGGTGAACGCCGGCAGGGCGATGTCGCCGCTCCAGTTCTCCAGGCTGGGCAGGGCGAACCAGGCGCTGGTGTCGCTGGAATCGGGGTAGGTGGAGACCTGCGAGACGTCGATGCCGGCCCACTTCACGCCGGCCACCAGTTCGTGCTCGCGTCCGCCCAGCACGAACGGGCCGCTGGCGTAGAGGTCGGCGTACTTCTGGGTTTCGTGGCTGACGTAGCGCGAGGGATAGGAGTACAGCCCCAGCCCGGTGGCGCGATCGGGCGTGCCGTAGGCGTAGAACAGGTTGCCGTCCGACTCCAGCTTGCGGTAGTTCAGCGCGGCCTTGAGCTGCCAGCCGCCGCCCAGCGCCTGCTGCAGTTCCACGAACGCGCGCTTGTCGGTGCTGTTCCAGTACGACCAGTCGGCCGAGGTGCTGGTCGAGCGTGCATAGTGGGTGGCGCTGCCGTCGCTGTAGTACAGGGGCAGGGCGCCCCACATGCCGCCATGGGGTTCGTTCTTCTGGTCGCTGGCGCCCACGCTGAGCAGGGTGCTGTCGCTCAGGTCGGCCTCGACGATGCTGTAGACGCTGCGCTTCTTCAGCGAGTAGCGGTCCAGGTAGCTGTCGCCGTCCTGGCCGGCGGCGACGATGCGTCCGCGCACGCTGCCGCTGTGGTTGAGCTTGCCCGACAGGTCCGCGTCCACCCGCCGCATGTCCCAGCTGCCGGCGGTGACGCCGACGCTTCCCTGCAGGTCCTGGGTCGGGCGCTTGCGCACGAAGTTGATCGTCGCCGACGGGTTGCCGGTCGAGGACAGCAGGCCGTTGGCGCCGCGCAGCACCTCCACGCGCTCGTACATCGCCGTGTCCAGGTCGCCCTCGGCGCCGCCGTTGGTGAACGGCAGGCCCAGCCCGTCGACCTGGAAATTGATGATGTCGAAGCCGCGCGCGGTGTAGTAGGTGCGGTCGGTCTCGATCTTCTCCACGTTGACGCCGGTGGCCAAGGCCAGTACCGCGTTGGCGTTGTCCAGGCCGAAATCGTCCATCTGCTCGCGGCCGATGCTGCTCACTGATTGCGGCGTCTCCAGCGGACTCAGCACCAAGCCAGTACCGGTGGCGCTGGGCGGCGGGGTATAGCCATCCTTGCGCTGCGCGACCACATCCAGCTTCTCCAGCTCGGTGGGTTGCCGGTCGCCGGTCGCGCTGGCGTCGGCCTCGGCGGCGCCGGCCGCGGCAGGCAGCAGCAATGCGGCGATGGCCAGGCACAGCGCACGGCGCGTGGTGGCGGAGGAGGGCGGCGCAGCGGATCGGAGCGGGGGAGCGGGGAGGTTCATCGGTGGGGTCTATAGAATGGGCGGAAGGCAACGCGGTCGTCGCGCCAGAGGCTGTCGCAGCGGCACGCGTGCTGGGACAGTCCGGTCGTCGAATGGCGAATGCGAACTATTCTCAATAATTGACGGAGAAAGATCAATTCATGGCCGGATTCGCCCCCCTCCCGCACCTGCCTGCCGCCGCCAGTGACGTTCCCACCGCCAGCGCGGTGGCGGCATGAGCGCCGCCGTGCCGCCCTTCGTGGTCGCCATCCCGGCCCGTTATGCCGCCTCGCGGCTGCCGGGCAAGCCTTTGCGTGCGCTCGGTGGCGAGCCGCTGATCCGCCACGTGGCCCGGCGTGCGCTCGCCGCCGGTGCCACGCAGGTGTGGGTGGCTGCCGACGATGCGCGCATCGCCGCCGCGGTGGCCGACCTGGACGGCGTGCACGTGGCCACGACCTCCAGCGACCACGCCTCCGGCACCGACCGCCTGGCCGAGTGCGCCGACATCGCCGGCTGGGACGATGCGACCCTGGTGGTCAACCTGCAGGGCGACGAACCGTTCGCGCCGGTCGCCGGCATCGTCGCGGTGGCCCGGACCCTGGCCGACAGCGGCGCCGAGATGGCGACCCTGGGCACGCCGGTGGACGCGGCCGAACACCTGTTCGATCCCAATGTGGTCAAGCTGGTGCGCCGCGCCGACGGCGATGCGCTGTACTTCAGCCGCGCGCCGATCCCCTGGCACCGCGACGCCTTCGCCGCCTCGCAGGCGCAGCTGCCGCTGCCCGGCCCGTGGTTGCGGCATATCGGCATCTATGCCTATCGCGCCGGCTTCCTGCGCCGGTTCGCGGCGATGCCGCCGGGGCAGTTGGAGCGGATCGAGTCGCTGGAACAGTTGCGGGTGCTGGAAGCCGGCTTCCGCATCGCGGTGGCGCTGTCGCCTGCGCCGTTCCCGCCGGGCGTGGACACGCCCGAGGACCTGGCGCGCGCCGAGGCCTATCTGCAGGGCGGCCAGGCATGAAGCTGCTGCTGGTGTGCCTGGGCAACATCTGCCGTTCGCCGATGGCCGAGGGCGCGCTGCGCCACCACCTGCAGCGTTCGCCGCTGGCGAGCGTGGTGGAGGTCGACTCGGCCGGCACCGGCGACGACTGGCACCGCGGCGAGCCGCCGGACCGGCGCGCGGTGGCCTGCGCGGCCGCGCACGACGTGGACATCGCCGGCCTGCGCGCGCGGCAACTGCGCGACCGCGACTTTGCCGAATTCGACTGGCTGCTGTGCGCCGATGCGGCGAACCTGCGCGACGTGCTGCAGCGCGCACCGGCGTCGGCGCGCGAGCGCGTGGCGCTGTGGCTGCCGTGGGCCGGCGTGCAAGGCCGGAGCGAGATCCCGGATCCTTACACCGGCGGCAGCGCGCAGTTCGAGCAGGTCTGGCAACTGGTAGACGAAGCGGCCGCCGGCAGCGTGGCACGACTGTCCGCCGACCTCGGCTCCGGCATAATCGGCCGATGAATTCCATCGCCGCCCTGGAACTTCCCGCGTCCGGCGCCTGGCTCAACGCCGAGCCGATCCGCCTGCGCGATCTGCAGGGCAGGGCGCTGGTGCTGGCCTTCGTCAATGCCGCCTCGGTGTGGTGCGCGCAGCGTCTGGCCGAACTCGGCCAGTGGCAGGCGCGCAATCCCGGACGGCTGCAGGTGATCGTGGTGCAGGTGCCGCGCTTCGACAGCGAGCGCGAGCCGCAGCGCGCGCTGAAGCTGCTGCGCAGCCAGGGCGTGTCCGCGCCGATCCTGCTCGATGCCGATTGGGCCGCCTGGCAGCGCTTCGACATCCAGGCCTGGCCGACCCTGGTGCTGATCGACGCCGGCGGTGTCGAGCGCGAGCGCCTGGTCGGCATCGGCGGCGCCGAACTGGACAAGGCGCTGCACGCGCTGTGCGCCGGGCAGCCGTTGCCGCTGGACGAGGACCTGCGCGACGCCCGCGAGACCCAGCCGGAGCCGCGCCTGCCGCTGCGCTTCCCGACCGGCCTGGTGGTGGCCGACGACCTGCTGTATGTGGCCGACAGCGGCCATCACCGCATTCTCGAATGCAGCACCAATGGCCGCGTCCTGCGCCAGTTCGGCATCGGCACCGCCGACTTCATCGATGGCGCGATCGGCGAGGCGGCGTTCCATCGCCCACGCGGGCTGGCGCTGGAGCGCGGCGTGCTGTACGTGGCCGACACCGGCAACCATGCGCTGCGCCGGATCAACCTGCTCACCGGCCAGGTCGATACGCTGTGCGGCAACGGCCGCGCCGGCGAGCCGGTCGAGGGGCGGGTGGAGCAACCGCTGCTGGCGCCCTTGAACCATCCGCAGGACGTGGTGATCGCCGACAACCAGGTGCACCTGGCGATGGCCGGCGACAACCGCATCTGGAGCTACGACCTGGGCAGCCGCAGCTTGCGCTGGCGCGCGGGCGCCGGTGCGCTGGAGCTGCGCGACGGCAGCGGCCACCTGGCCGCGTTCGCGCAGCCGTGCAGCCTGGCCGCGGTGCAGCAGGTGCTGTACGTGTGCGATGCGCTGGGCTCGGCGGTGCGCTCGATGCAGTTGCGCGGGGACCTGGTGCAGACCCTGCTCGGCGGCCAGGGGCCGTGGGATTTCGGCAACGAGGACGGGCCGCGCAGCCGTGCCCGCCTGCAGTTCCCGCAGGCGATCGCGCTGAGCCCGGACGCGCCGCTGCTGTGGATCGCCGACAGCGGCAACGGCAGCCTGCGCAGCCTGCGCCTGGGCGGCGGCGAACTCTCCACCGCGGTATTGCCGCGGCGCCTGCACGGCCCGGGCGGGCTGGCGGTGAGCGCGGGCACCGTGTGGATCGCCGAGACCGATGCGCATGCGGTGCTGCGCTACGACATCGCCAGCGGCGAACTGCGCGACCTCGCGATCGGCGAATGAGTACCCCCGAATTGCCCCCGTTCGACGGCAAGGCCTTTGCCGCCAACCTCAGTACCGCGCCCGGCGTCTACCGCATGTACGCCGCCGACGACACCTTGCTCTACGTCGGCAAGGCCGGCGCGCTGCGCAAGCGCGTGTCCAGCTACTTCAGCGGCTCGCCGAAGAACGCGCGGACCATGGCCATGCTGGCGCAGGTGGCGCGCATGGACGTCACCGTCACCCGCAGCGAGGGCGAGGCGCTACTGCTGGAAAACCAGCTGATCAAGTCGCTGTCGCCGCGCTACAACGTGTCGCTGCGCGACGACAAGAGCTATCCCTACGTGCTGCTGACCCGCGAGGAGTGGCCGCGGATCACCCTGCACCGTGGCCCGCGCGCGGTGCCCGGGCGCTACTTCGGGCCGTATCCCGGCGTCACCGCGGTGCGCGAGACGCTAAACCTGATGCACAAGCTGTTCAAGCTGCGCAGCTGCGAGGACAGCGTGTTCCGCAACCGCTCGCGGCCGTGCCTGCAGTACCAGATCGGCCGCTGCAGTGCGCCGTGCGTGGCGCTGGTGGCGGCCGACGAGTACGCCGAGGCGGTGCGCCGCTCCACGCTGTTCCTGGAAGGGCGCAGCGACCAGCTCGGCGAGGAACTGGTGCAGGCCATGCAGGCCGCCAGCGAACGCCTGGAGTTCGAGCGCGCCGCGCGCCTGCGCGACCTGCTCGGCTCGCTGCGCAGCATGCAGAGCCGGCAGTACGTGGACGGCCGCGCCGCCGACCTCGACGTGCTGGCCTGCGCCACCCAGGGCGCCAACGCCTGCGTGCTGCTGCTGGCGTTCCGCGACGGGCGCAATCTCGGCACCCGCGCGTTCTTCCCCAAGACCAATGGCGAGGACAGCGCCGCCGAAGTGCTGGGCGCGTTCGTGTCGCAGTACTACGTCGAGCACGCGCCGCCGCGCGAGGTGCTGCTGGATCGCGAGATTCCCGACGCCGAGCTGATCGAGGCGGCGCTGAGTTCGGCGGCCGAGCGCAAGGTGCAGCTGAAGTGGAACGTGCGCGGCGAGCGCGCCGGCTACCTGGAGCTGGCCAGCCGCAACGCCCAGGCCACCCTGGTCACCGAACTGACCAGCCGCAACGCCCAGCACGCGCGCAGCGAGGCGCTGCGCGAGATGCTCGGCCTGGCCGAGCCGGTCAAGCGGGTGGAGTGCTTCGACATCAGCCACACCATGGGCGAGGCCACGGTGGCCTCGTGCGTGGTGTTCGATGCCAGCGGCCCGGTGCGCAGCCAGTACCGGCGCTACAACATCAGCGGCATCGAGCCGGGCGACGACTACGCGGCGATGCGCCAGGCGATCGAGCGCCGCTTCCGTCGCGCCGCCGAAGGCGAGGGCAAGGGCGATGCGGTGCTGCCGGACGTGCTGCTGATCGATGGCGGCGCCGGCCAGTTGGCGCAGGCCACCGGGGCGCTGGCCGACCTGGGCGTGGACGGGGTGCTGCTGATCGGTGTGGCCAAGGGCGCCGAGCGCCGCGCCGGCCACGAGACCCTGGTGATGCCGGACGGGCGCGAGCTGCGGCCGGGCGCGGCGTCGCCGGCGCTGCAGTTCATCCAGCAGGTGCGCGACGAGGCGCACCGCTTCGCCATCACCGGCCACCGCGGGCGCCGCCAGAAGGCGCGCATGACCAGCAAGCTGGAGGACATCCCCGGCATCGGCCCGCGGCGCCGCGCCAGCCTGCTCAAGCACTTTGGCGGACTGGCCGGGCTCAAGGCCGCCGGCGAGGCCGAGATCGCGCGGGTGGAAGGGATCAATGACGCACTGGCTGCACGAATCTACGCTAACCTGCACGGGCTGCCGGTACCCGATCCGGCAGGCGAGTAGAGCAGCGCAATGAAGTTGACCATCCCCACCTGGCTCACGCTGCTGCGGATCGTGATGATCCCCGTGCTGGTGCTGGTGTTCTATCTGCCGTACACCTGGACCAACTTCGCCTCGGCGGCGATCTTCGGCCTGGCCGCGTTCACCGACTGGCTGGATGGCTGGGTGGCGCGGCGCTATCACCAGTACTCCGCGTTCGGCGCGTTCCTGGATCCGGTGGCCGACAAGCTGATGGTGGCGGTGGCGCTGTTCCTGATCGTGCAGGGCCACCCGACGCCGTGGATGGCGTTCTGGGCGGCGGTGATCGTCGGCCGCGAGATCGCGGTGTCGGCGCTGCGCGAGTGGATGGCCGAGATCGGCCAGCGCGCCAAGGTGCGCGTGGCGATGATCGGCAAGATCAAGACCACCGCGCAGATGGTGGCGCTGCTGTGCCTGCTGTACTCGGTGATGCCAGACGGCTCGCCGCCGGAGAGTGTGTGGATGGGCCTGTTCGTCTTCCACGTCGGCGACTGGACCCTGGCCATCGCCGCGATCCTGACCCTGTTGTCGGGCATCCAGTACCTGCATGCGGCCTGGCCGAGCCTGCGCGACGACGAGCGCGCCGCGGTAGCGGAAAAGAACGCGAAAAAAATCGAAGGCAACGGTTGACAGGCTGCGTGGTCCCGGTAGAATTCGCGGCCTCAAGCGGGAATAGCTCAGTTGGTAGAGCGCAACCTTGCCAAGGTTGAGGTCGCGAGTTCGAGTCTCGTTTCCCGCTCCAGATCATGAAAACAGGACCTTCGGGTCCTGTTTTCGTTTTGGGTGATGCGCTGCGATGGTGGGTGGGCACGTGCACGCGGCGCGACCCTTGCGCATTGCGAGTGGGGCCTTGCCCGCTGCCGACGGTGCGGCGTCGTGCGCAACGTTTCGCCTGGACAGCCTGCCATCGTCTGCCGCTGTCGCAGCCGCCGTGCTGCCTGTCGCTGTCATTGGGCCGCGTGATCGCGCGACGTGGCGCGTGTGGTTTCCTTGCTCCCAACTGCGTGTGCCGACGACGGTGCCTCTTCCCGCCATTGGCCTGGTCGGTCGCGCGCGAATGCTGGCGCATTGGCGCCGGCGACCGGAATGGCGGTTCCGGATCGGGATTGTGTCGACCGCCGTGATAGAAGCCTGCGGTAGCGTCGATGGCGGCTTGCAGACCGTGCAGCGGCGCCCGCCGAGAGGCAGTTGGCCCGGCCAGGGTGTGCGGGCAACGCGTGCGCCGGCATCGACTGTCAGGCGCCGCGCGAAGCGATGCCGTCCACTCACCTGCCACTTCAGGAGCTACCGATGACCTTCGAGATCGCGACCTGGTACGACACATGGAACGCCACGGGTGCCGACAATCTTGCGCAGGGCAAGGTCCCGCTCGGCTATGCGAGCCGTTACAACCTGGCGTTCGGCAGCTTCGTGCCGGCCGCCAGCGGCTACACGCTGGATCTGGACCAGCAATTCGCCATGCAGAATCTCGCCCAGATCAAGGCGCAGGCGCCGACGGCGGTGATCTATGCCGGTGTGGGCGACACCGGACTGGCCGAGACGGCGGCCGACAACCGCAACAACGCCAACCGTTCCACGGCCAATATCGTGGCCTACCTGCAACAGCACGGTCTCGCTGGGATCAGCATCGACGCCGAAGGCGGTGGCATGCCATTCGTCGTCGAGCTGGTCGGCCAGCTCAGCGCCAGCTTCAAGGCGGCAGGGCTGGGCATCGCGGTGTCGGTGCCATGGCCAGGCAATGGTCCGGACGGCCTGTATGGCGAGGGTGCGGTGGCGGCATTCAATCAGTACGTCGATGCCGCGGAGTTGCAGGATTATTCCTCGCTGGGCACGCCGCAGGATGCGCAGGTGTGGCTCGATGCCGGAGTCAGCGCCGGCATCCTGATGGGCGGTGTGGCCACCGAGAATGGCGATGTGCAGACCTCGCTCGAGGACACCGCCGCCTGGACAAATTACGCCTTGCAGCACGGACTGCGCGGCATGTTCAGCTGGCGGCTCGACAACGATCATGGTCTGGACGGCAAGAACGAAGACGTGCAACCGACCTTCACCGGTGCCAAGACGATCTACGACACGGCCCAGGCGCAGTCGGGCGGTACGACCGCAGCGCGCTAGCGCGTCGCGCGTGCCGCGCCGCTTGTTCGTGCGCAGCGACACGCCTTGCGGCAGCGAGCGCATCGCCGGCCACCGATGACCGGCGATGCGCAGACGCAGCAGTGCCACCCAGTGCTGCTGCACCTCGCGCGCCAGCGGTGGCGACGCCGTGCGGACGTGCGCGATCGCGCAGACGACACCCGCATACCTGCGCCGAGTCAGGGCGCGGGGGAGACCGCGTGGAATCCAGCATGTCCGCAGGCGGCGTCGTAGGCATAGTCGCCCGCGGCGAGCAGGTGGCGGCCGCTGTTGATGTGCCCCGGCGGCGTCTTCAGCGGTCCGCGCCACTGCACGCTGTCCGGGGTCGCCGCCTTGCCGTCGCCGACCGCGAAGCCGTAGCCGAACACCGGCCGTCCCTTGGCGTCGACGACATCGAGTCGCAGTTGGGTGGCATCCGGCACCACGCGCGTGGCATGGCCGGCCAGTTGCACGGTCTGTTGCAGGCTGGCCGGCGTAGCGGGCGGCACCACCGGATTGAGCATCATGTAGGACACGCCGGTGTCGGGCAGCAGTTTGCCGCAGACGCGGTAGTCGCTGCCGCTGTCGGGGAAGCTGGCGCAGGCGGTGGGCGCCTGCCAGTCGCTGGGCGCGGTGGCGGTAGCCGCACCGCGCTGCAGCGGCACCAGGGCGAAACCGGTCAATGCCCGCTTGCTGACGCCCAGGGTGATGCTCTTGGCGCCGACGATGTAGCCGGGGCTCATGCGCTGCGCGCGCATCTGCGCCAGGTTGAGAAACGGATTGCGCGCGGCGTCGACGCCGCGGTCGTAGCCCACGCCCATCATGCCGAAGCCCGGCGCAATGGTGCTGCAGTCGCGCAGCACCTGCGTGGTGCTGCTCAACGCGGGGCTGCCGTTGTAGCCGGCGCAGGTGGCGGGTACCTGCGCCAGCGGCTTGGGTGGTTGGGCGATGCTGGCGACATCGCAGGTGCACTGCGCCGCCAGCACGGTGATGCGGTCCACCCGCGCCGCGGCGCGCTTGCCGTCCGCGGAAACGCCGAGCCGCATCGGTACGTCCACGTACTTGCCGGGGTGATACTTGCCGTCGCTCGAGTAGAAGATGTAGCCGGGCGTGCTGGACGCGTCCCAGGCGCTGCGCAGCGCGTCGCTCAGCGGCACCACCACGCCGGTGGAACCGGTATCGACTTCCAGCACCTGGCTGCCGTTGCTGCGGCCATCGGCATCGCTGCCGAGCTGCACGCGCACCTGATAGGCGAATTTGGGCGTGGCCTTGGAGACCAGCGGCAGGTCCACGGTCTGCGACTGCAGCGTGCAGGTCTGCGCGGTGGCGGTGGCGCTCGCGGCCAGGCACAGCGCAGTGCTGCTCCAGCGTGTCCATCGGTTCATGGCGATGCCTCGGTTGGGTGTGGCGCCATGCTAGAGCGGCGCAGGACGCCGATCGTGCGCGATGGCGCGCGATGCCGCGCTTGTCTACTGCCACCGGCATGGCGCTGTGGTGGGCATTCCAGTCGTCGTGGGGCGGCACGCACGTGTCGTAGTGTCCGCAGTGCGCTCTTCGCAAACGCTGAGCACGCGCAGCGCAGGGTTGCCAAGCCGGGGAGCTTGGTACACAATGCAGTCCGTTGTGCGTCGGGCTGATTCAAAAACATCTTTTGAATCAACGTGTTGGACGAAAGCCGTAAGGCATTGTCCGATTCCCGCGCCAGGGCCCCGGCAGCGGGGCTTTGTTTTTGTCGGGCGCCATGGGCGTTGCGGCAAGACGTCAGTCCACCGGCCTGGTGGCAGAGTGGTTATGCAGCGGACTGCAAATCCGCGTACGCCGGTTCAATTCCGACCCAGGCCTCCAGTTCGATGCAACGTAAAAGGGCCGCTTTCTGCGGCCCTTTTGCGTTGCGTCATGCGTGCATCGTTTCGTCGTCGCATCGATCCGCGTGCTTCGCCAAAACGAGCGAACGTCCTCAGACCGCGCATGCGCGCGGGAGCGACCGGCGCGAAGCGCGTGCGTGACGGCGCCTCCTGCCGTCGCGCACGCTTAGCCTCACCAGCGATACGTCGCCGTGGCCGTCACCCGACGCTGTTCGCCGTAGTAACAGTTGTCGTAGGCGTCGCAGTTGCTGAGGTAGGTCCTGTCGGCGAGATTGCGCACGTTCAGGGCGAAGTTCCAGCGATCGCGGTCGTAGCCGAGCAGTGCGTCGAACAGGGTGAATGCCGGCACCTCGGCGCGCGCGGCGTCCAGGTCACCGCGATTGGCGCCGGTGTAGCGCGCGCCCAGGCCGACGCGGATGCCGCTGTCGAAGCGGTAGTCGCCCCACAGCGCGGCGGCATGGCGCGAGACCGCTGACAGTGGCTTGCCCAGTTCACCTGGATTGCTGCTGGCGGTGACATGCACCGTCGGTGTGTAGCTGTAGGAGCCGATCAGTTGCAAACGCGGCAGCGGGTGCAGCGTCGCCTCCAGTTCCAGGCCGCGGACCAGGGTCTCGCCGGTCTGGCGCGGGACGTAGTCCGGATCGTAGGTCAGGTAGTTGCGCCGGCGCAGGTTGAACACGGCGGCGCTGTACGACTGGGTGCCGCCGTCGGGCTGGAAACGCAGGCCGGCTTCGTACTGGCGCCCGCTTTCCGGGCGGAACGCGCGGCCGCTCAGTGGGTCGCGCGTGGCGGTCGGCACGAACGATTCGCTGTAGCTCAGGTACGGCGCCCAGCCGTTCGCGGCCACGTAGGTGAGGCCGGCGCGCTTGCTGGCCTTGCGTTCGACGATGTCGCTGTGGCTGCCGTCCAGGCGGCTGTCGAGCCGGCTGTCGGCGCGGTCGTAGCGGGCGCCGAGGGTGAGCAGCCAGCGCTCGCGCCAGCGCACCTGGTCCTGCACGTACAGGCCGGTCTGGCTCACCGTGGCGATGCCGTCGTACCAGGGGGCAGGCAACTGGACCGGATCGCCGTAGACCGGATGGCGGATGTCCAGCGGCGTGGTGGTGCCGCCGCTGTGGGTGACCTGGTCGATGCGCGTGCGCTGGTAGTCCAGGCCGAACAGCAGTGTGTGCTGCACGGCGCCGGCGTGCAGGCGCAGCTCGAGCTGGTTGTCCAGGTTCAGCGCGTGCACCGTTTCCCTGCTGTCCGAGGCGGTGCGGCGCAGTCGGGCGAAGTTGGCCGGGTCCAGCGGATCGGCGGGATCGTCGATGACGAAACCGCGTCCTTGCACGCTGCGGTAGTCCACCTTCAGGCGGCCGTAGCGGGCGTTCTGGCGCAGGCGCAGCACGTCGTTGACGCGGTGTTCGAACAGCGCGGCGAACATCGCCGTGTCCAGGTCGAAACGGTTGTAGGTGGGGTCGCTTTCGAACAGGCGGCTGGGGAGATAGGTGCCGATCGCGGTCGGCACCAGCGATCCCACCGCCGGCCGCATGCGCAGGTACACGCCGGCGCGGGTGCGGCCGAGCTGCGAGAGCACGGTGAGGCGGGTGGCCGCGCTCGGCGCCCAGGTCAGCGCCGGGGCCAGGAAGCGGCGGTCGTCGCGCATGCCGCCGGCGGGCAGCTCGGCCTCGCGCGCCAGGGCGGTGAGGCGGTACAGCACGGTGCCGTCCTCGCTGAGCGGCCCGGACAGGTCGCCAGCGAGCTGCCGGCGTTGGTGATCGCCGAGCTGCACTTGCAGTTCGTGCAGCGGCTCGGCGGTCGGCCGCTTGCTGATCGCGTTGACCAGCCCGCCTGGGCCGCTCTGTCCGTACAGCACCGAGGCCGGGCCGCGCAGCACCTCGATGCGCTCGGCGCCGTAGCGTTCGATCGGCCAGATGCCCCAGTTGCCGTTATTGCGCAGCGGCATGCCGTCCAGGTAAAAGCCGGGCGCATAGGCGTCGAAGCCGCGCAGCGAGATCCAGTCGTAGCGCGAGTCGGTGCCGTAGCGGGTGGGGATCACCCCGGGCGTATAGCTCAGCGCGTCCTTGAGCGTCTGCGCGCCCTGGGCCTGCATGCGCGCATCGTCGATCACCGACAGCGACTGCGGCGTTTCCAGCAGGCTGGTGTCGGTCTTGGTGGCGGTGCTGCTGCGCGTGCCGGGATCGCTGCGCTCGCTGACGCGCACGGCGGGCAGGGTGGTGGCGTCTTGCGCATGCGCGGCGTGCGGGCCGGCCGTGACAAGGACCGCGATGGCGGCGGCCAGCGGTGCGACGCGGCGGGTGCGGCGCGCGAACGCCGGGCGGTAGAACAGGGGCGACATCAGGCGGCTCCTTCGTTGCGATGCCTGTGCGCGACGAACGGGTCGCACAGGCGGAGGGAAGGGCTGCCTGGGCGCGGGCCTGGGTGGCGAGGGAATGATGGGTCCGCCGCCGTTGCGGCGGCGGACGCTACGTGTGCTGGGCGTTGCGCGAGCGGGCGCTTACCAGCGGATGCCTTCGAACGGGTTCCAACTGGTGCTCCCCTTCACCCTGTCCAGATAGTAGGCGTAGTTGGCGGTCATGCCGACCAGGATCGAGTAGGCGATGCCGAAGGCCCGGCTGGCCGCGTCCGGCAGGAAGGTCAGCACGATGCCGCAGCACAGCGAGATGGCGAGCAGCATCAGCGCCTTGCGCCACAGCCCGAGCACGAACAGGTAGATGAAGCCGAAGAAGAAGGCGAACCAGTTCATGTTGAGGCGCAGCTTCTCCTTGAACGGCAGCGCCTTCATCGCCTCCTTGAAGCTGGCCGACTTGGGTTCGCCGTAGGTGTCGTAGAAAGTGAAGCGGAACTGCCATTTCGGGCTGTACTGGCTGTAGTCGTGGGTCGTGCTGTGCATCGGGGTTCTCTTCTTCGGGTGGTTGGGGTGGGGGAATGCGGGAGCGTCGACGCGCGCGACCGCGCCGGTCGGGCGTGGTGGTGGCGCGTTGACCTTTGGCGATGGCGTGGGCACCGTAGGCGCGCTCCGCCGAGCTGGCTCGCCGTGTTTGCGGGGAGCGCCGGGAGTGGAAGGCCAGGAGGGACGCCCTGGCCGGTCTTGATGCCGCAGTCGACCAGGAGCACGCGATGGTTCTGAAGGACATTTCCGCTACGGCACGCCGCGCGCTGCCGCTGCTCGTCGCCACGCTGTTCGCGGTGCCGGCCGCAGCCAGGCAGACGCTGCAGTGTCCCGAGCGCCTGCGCGTGGCCGAAGCGCCGTTGCAGAGTCCCGACCTGCCGGCCGACGCCCGCGTCGCATTCGCCGCCGCGCCGTCGCTGCGGCTGTTCTCCAGTGGCGTCTATTCCGGGCCACCGCGCGAAATGGCGGCGCTGGTGCCGAGCAACGAGGAAACGCGCCGCCCGGGTGATGCGGGCGTGTCGATCTGGCGCTTCGATGCGCCCGACCCGCACGGTATTTACCTGGTGTGCGGCTATGGACCCGATGGCCTGGTGCAGGTGTCGCGGCGCGTCGGCGACGTCGCGCGTTGCGAGGCGAGGCCGCTGCGTGCCAGCGGCACCGGGCCGGCCGCCGGCACCCTGTTCGTGTGCGAGTGAGGCCGCGCGATGGCAGGCGCGCGCAAGGCCGTGGCGATCACCGCGCAGGTGCTGTCCTGGAGCGGCTATGCGTTGGGCATGCTGCTGCTGTACGCCGTGTCCGGTAGCCCGTACGCGTGGGTGGACGGTCCCGATCCGCAGTTGTCCTCCGCCAATTTCCAGCACAGCGGCAACGGGCGGCTGGTCGGCCTGTGCGTGCTGGCCGCGCTGCTGCTGTTGCAGGGCGTGCACGCGCTGCTGAGCCGCAGCCGCAGCACGCGCCTGTGCTGCCTGGCTGCGATGGTGATCGCCTGCCTGGCCTGGGACTGCTGGAACTGAGCGCCGTCTCCAGACCGCGTGCATGCGGGACTGACGCAGGCACGCGAACGCCACGCGGCGCATGCCGCGAGCGGTGACGTCCTTGTCGCGCGTGGTGCGGTGCTGCATCGGGAGAACGGTCGTCCAGGACGGCAGAGCGGCCGGCGCCGCGTGCGCCGACGCGATTCCAGTCCGAAAGGGAAACTCCTGGAGAAGAGACGAGCGAGGGAGGGCGATCCCTACCTGGGGAGTCGGGAGTCGGGATTCGTGATTGGTCAGGGCGGTGTAGCGCGGGCCTGACGGTTTCGTCGGTGATGGCACGCGGCCGCTGTCATGCGCTCGTCCGACTTGGCGCGTGGCTCAGCCCTGTGGCGTCCGATTTGCGCTATCGCGCGACTTGCGCCGCACGCGCCGACGCACCAGCCAGGCCGCCGCGGCCAGCAGCGCCAGCCCGGCCGCGCCCAGGCCGACGCGATGCGTGTGCACGAACTGGCGCACGGCCTGACCGCGCTCGATCCACAGGCGCCGCCGCGCGCCTTCGAAATCCGGAGTCTCGCAAGCGCCCACGCCGAACACATAGGCCTTGCCGGGCACCGGGTTGAGGGCGCCGTGCGCGACATAGCGCTGGTAGGAGCGGCGCGCCTGCGCCGGGTCGAGGGTGATCAACCAGTCGGTGGCCTGGCACAGCACCGCGGCGTAGGCCTGGCTGCGTGTGGGCAGGTCGTCGGCGGCGCGATCGGCCAGGGCGGCGGCGATCCAGCGGTAGTGATAGCGGCGGTAGGGCCGGGCGGCGGTGGCGGTCCAGCGCTGCGCTTCGGCGGCGGCGATCAGGCCGCCCGGGCGCAGCTGCGCATGCGAGGCCGCTTCGGCGTAGTTGCCGGCGTAGACCCGGTTGTCTGGCCCCAGCTCATAGCCCAGCAGTTCCATGCCCTGGCGGCGCGCGATCAATGCGGCCCGGTAATGGCCCTCGGCGCGGCCGATGCCGGTCCAGGCCGATGCGCCCTGCCGCCGCGCATCGCGGTAACGGCGTGCCGCCTCGCGCAGTCCGGCCTGGGCGAAGTAGGGCAGCGCAGCGTCGTAGCGGCCGTCGCGCATCAGCCGGCGCGCCAGCAGTTCGCGCAGTTTCAGCGCCGGTGTGCGCTCCCAGTACTCCGCTGCCGCCTCCGCGGCGGGCGGCGGCGCAGCGGGGACGTGGCGATCCACGTAGTCCTGCAGTTCCTGCACGGTGAGTACGCGCTCGGCGACCGCGGCGGCGTCTTCCCAGTAGAGGTCGCCGCTGCGGTACAGCTGTGCGAACGCGTCAACGTAGCTGCCGCGTTGCAGGGCCAGGATCGCCGCTTCGCCCTCGATGCGGCACTGCGGTTTGACCGTCTCGTTGCTCCAGTCGCCGTTGCGGCGGGTGCCCCAGTCTTCGTTCGGCGGGAAGCGCCGGGATGCCTGCGCATAGGCCTGGGCGGCGCGCGCGGCGTCGCCGGCGCGCAGCGCCATCTTCGCGCGCAGCCACCAGGCCAGGCCGCTGTCGCCGGCATGCGCGAGCAGGCGCGCGGTGGCGGGGTAATCGCCCTGGCGATAGGCCAACGCCGCCAGCCGGTCGGCGTCTTCCACCGGTTCGCGCTGCGCCTGTTCGAGCAGGCGCAGGAAGCGCGCCGAGGACAGGGTGCTGCCGGTCTCGGGGTCGAACGCGGTGGTGTCGCTGAGCAGTTTGGCGATCAGCAGCCGTCGCACCGCCTGTTGCTGCAGCAGCGGCGCCAGTTCGGCATCGCTGCGGCGGGCGAGGTCGGCGGCCACCTGCTTGAGCGAACTCATGCCGGTGTCAGAGCCCTGCGCCGCCTGCACCGCGTACAGGCCGATCGCGCCGTTCCAGTCGCCGCTGGCGAGCAGCAGGCGTGCCTCCTCGCCGAGGCTGGCGATGCCCAGCTCCAGCGGATCGTCGAACCCGGCCAGGCGCAGCGCACGGGTCTGCTGGAAGGCTTGCCGCGCCTGCTGTCGGTACGCCTGCCGCTGCGCCGGCGCATCGCCGGCCAACGCGCCGTCGGCGGCCAGCGCCAGGCTGCGCCCCAGCGAGTAGGCGGCCCAGGTGCTGCGCGTGCGGCGCTGCGCTTCGGGCAGGGCCAGCACCTGGCGGAAATAGTCCGCCGCCTGCGGATAATGCCCCTGCGCGAATGCGACCGCGCCGGCGGTGTACAGGCGCAGTTCCGGCGGCAGGTCGGCCCCTTCGCGCTCGACGCGCCGCGCGTCGTCCAGCGCGCGGAGGTGTTCGATCCGGGCGAACCGCGCAGCGCCCAGTTGCGTGCGTTCGACGGCATCGCGCTGCTGCGGGAACTGCGCGCCGGCGTCCCAGTAGCGCGGCAGGGTCGCTGCGCTGGCGCGGCCGAGGCCGTCGATCGGCGCGCCCAGGCGTTGCACCTCGCGGACGAAGCTGCCTTCCGGCAACTGCGCCAGCGCGCCGGCGCGGTCGTCGAGCAGACGGTAGGGAAACTCCGGGCCGCAGGCGCGGGCGCGGCCCAGCGGCAGCAGGATCAGCGCGACGGCGAGCGCGGCGGCGCGCCGGGAATCACGGCAGGACATCGATGGCACCTGTGTGCAGGTTGCGGCAGCGGACCCAGCCAAGTGCGCGGCGTTCGCCGGCGGCCAGGGGCGAGGAAGCGGTGGTGCGGTCGAAGCGGAGCCCCTGCTCCGGCAGGTGCAGCCGGTAATCGCCCAGGGCGTCGCCGGCCTCGCAGGTGCTGCCGTGCAGGACCACGCGCCGCGGCAGCGCAGCCGCGGCGGTGCCGTGGTTGGCCAGGATCAGGTCGTAGACCGGGCCGCTGCCGCTGGCGTGTACCTGCACCGCCGCCTGCAAGGGACGCCCGTGCACCACCGCCTGCAGCGTCGCCAGCGACCAGGCGCGGCGATCGCCCGGCAGCGGCAGGCGGAACCAGACGATGCCGGTCAGGTGCGGCGGGCGGTGCGCGTGCAGCGCCTCGACGAAGACGGCCAGTTGCTGTGGCGACACGCGCAATTCGTGGCGCGTGCCGCGTGCCGACAGCGGCGCTTCGCTTTCGATCAGCGGCGTGGCGTCGGTATCGGCATCGGCGTTGTCGACCAGGGCCACACCGTAGGCCGGCAGGGCCAGCCAGAACGGCTTGGCGCTACGCTGGGCGTAGCGGTCGGCCCAGCGCCGCGCCTGTACCGGATCGAACAGGCCGGCCGCGGGCGCGTCCACCGCATGCACCTGCAGCACCGAACTGTCGACCGTGCGCAACAGCGGCGCCAGCGCCGTGCTGTCCAGCCAGGCGGGCAGGGCGGTGATGCTCAGCGCCAGGTCGGCCGGCAGCGCGCCGCGCAGTTGACGCAGCAGCACGGCGTAGGCGGGCAGGCGCGCGGTGGCGCAATCGTGGTCGATCTCCACGCCGCGCAGCGCCACGCCAGCCGCGCGCCAGCGGCGCACCAACTGCAGGACCTCGGTGTCGATCCGCGCCGCGTCCAGTGCCGGCAATTGGCCGTCCAGCCGCACCACCGCGATCACCGGGCGGCCATCGGCGGCGAGCTGCCGCAGATCCACCGCGGCGCGGCCCCAGCCGGCGCGCGGATGCGCCTGCAGCGCCAGTACGCGCAGCGCCGCGAAGTCCGCGCGGGTCTGCGCCAGCGCCACTGCATGCGCGGCGCTCCACTGCCGTTGCCAGACGTAGACCTGCTGTTCCAGCGGTGCCGGTGCCGACGCCGCGCAGCCGACCAGCAGCAGGCTCAGCCCGAGGAGCGCATGGCGCAGTGACACGGCGGCCGGGTCAGGACACGCGCGGCCACTGCCCCGGCGGGCGGGCAGTGTGCGAAGCGTGGCTCATGCGCCGGCGATCACGAGAACAGCCCGAACAGCCGCTTCTTCGGCTTGGCCGCCAGTTGCCGGGCCAGCTCGTAGCTCTCGCGCACGTCCGCGCGCTCGTGCAGCGCCAGCGAGCGCTCGAAGGCGGCGACCGACGCAGGATAGGCGCCCAGATTCATGTGGCAATTGGCTTCCATCATGTACAGCTGCGCCGCCGAGCCGGGGTCCGCCTGCAACAGGTCGTCGTCGAGCAGGGCGCGCGCCGCGTCGCAGGCCGGCAATGCGCTGCGATAGTCCTTGAGCACGTAATGGCAGTTGGCCTGGTAGTAGTGCGTGTAGAAGTCGTCCGTGCCGTCGCGCTGCACGGCGAGGAAGTCCTGCAATGCGGCCTTGGCGTCCGGCAGATAGTACAGCAGCAGGTAACCGCGCCCGTGCCGCGCGCGCTTGAGCGCCTGCGCGTCCTGCTGCTGCGTGGCCTGGGCGATCAAGGCGCCGTAGGCGTCGACCGCGGCCGGGTACGCGCGGGCCTCGCCGAGCGCGCTGGCATGCACGAACAGCGTGTCCAGGTCGTGCGGATTCGCTTGCGCGGCCGCCTGCGACAGGTCGGTGTCGACCTGCTGCGGCTGCAGCCGGCCCAGCGCCCGCGCCGCGGTCAGGCGGTGGTGCGCCTGCACCAGCGCGTACAGGCGCAGCAGGTCCGGATCGGCCTGCGCGTCGTCGGGCAGCGTCTCGAACGCCTCCTGCGCCGCATCGGCGATTTCCAGCACGTCGGCATGGCGGCCGACGCGGTTGAGATGGCTGCACGCCGCCTGCGCGCAATCCAGGAACAGCGGGGTGTCCAGGTCGTAGTCCAGCATCAGGGTCAGCGCCAGCTCCGCCGCCTCGGCGTGCATGCCCTGGTAGCGATAGGCCGTGCGCAGGTTCTGGTACAGGAACTGGAACTGGCTGTGGCGCAGGCCTTCCTCGAGGATGGCCTGCGCCTGCGCGTACAGCCCGCGGTCCAGGTACAGCAGGCCGAGGTTGTTGCAGCACATCGCGAAGCTGTGTGTGTCGGTGTTGCAGGTCGCTGCATCGCCCAACTCCAGCGCCTGCCGGAACAGCGTGGTGCCGTGCTCGTAGAGTGCGAACTGCACAGCGTCGACGTAGCCCGCGTCGGCCGGATCCATCCCCGCGTGCTTCCATTTGCCGATGGACACGCCGGCGCCGTAGTAGTGGCAGGCATGACGGTCGCGAAAATCCAGCTGCAGCAGCTGTGGTGATTGCCCGGCCGGCAGCGCTTCCATCTCGAACAGACGCACCTGCAGATCCACCTGTGGCTGCAGCGCATGCGCCGTGCGGTAGGCGCCGATCGCGGCGGCGGGTTCGTCCAGCCAGTAGTGCGCGCTGCCGAGCAGGCGATGCGCCTCGGCGTCGTGCGGGGCCAGGCCGATCGCGCGCTCGGCCCAGGCGGCGACGGTGCGCAAGGCCTGCGCGCGGTCGCTGCTGAAGTGTTCGCTGCGGTCCAGGTAGACCAGGCACTTCAGCCGCCACGGCGCCGCCTCGCCGGGCGCGGCCTGGATCCGTGCATCGCAGCGCTGCATCAGCAGATCGAGGTCGGCCGCCTGCAGATGGTTGAGCACGGTGGTGCCGGACCACAGCGTGTACAGGCCCTCGAGGTCGTCCTGGTGGAGGGCGGCCATGCCGCGTTGGATCAGGGTCTGCATGCAGCGGATGCTCCGGAACAGGGCGGTGCGGGAACCGGCAGCAGTGCGCGGCAGCGTCTCCCGCGGGGGACGTTGCGGTAGATAGACGAGCCAGTCGCGGCTTTCCCTACCTTGCCGCCTCGCGCGACTAGGGCGCCGCCGCCCCGAAGCGCCGGGTGTACTGCACGAACAGCTGGCGGCCGACGGTGTCGAACCAGGACATGTCGTAGAACGGGTACACCGTGGCGCTGCGATCGCGCGGTGGCATCGCATCCAGCAGGTTGGTCGCGGCCAGCGAGAGCGTGCTGCGCGCATCGAGCCGGCATTCCACGGTGGCGTTGACGCGGTAGCTGGCGCCGATCCAGGCCGATCGCCCGCTGCCGGCATCGTAGCGGCCAAAGGCCGATTCCCAACTGGGCAGGCGCCCCAGCCGTTGCGCATGCAGGGTCGCCGACCAGGCCTGGCGCGACCAGCGCAGGCTGGCGTTGGCCTTGGTACGCGGCATGTCGACCCCGCTGTTCGCCGCGAACGCGTCCTGCATCGGCTCGCCGGCGTAGAGCTGGGTGCGGTACTGGCGGACCCAGGTGTAGGCCAGCGACACGTCGAACGTCCCGACGCGCGTCTCGCGTTGCCCGTGCAGCAGCGCATCGATGCCGCTGGTGGTGGTGCGCGCCAGGTTCATCGGCGCCAGCGCGACGGCGTAGAGCCGGCCGTCGGCACTGCGGACCACGCGGGCGATGCTCTGCTGGCAGGCGGGCGAGGCGAGCGGGCGGCGGCCCAGGCGGCAGTCGGCTTCGTCGCGCAGCGCGCGGTCGGCGGACAGATCCTGCACCTGGTCGCGCAGATCGATGGCGAAGTAATCCAGGCTCAGGTCCAGCCCCTGCAGCGGCGACCACACCAGCCCGGCCGTCCACGAACGGCTGGTCTCCGGCTTCAGGTCCAGGTTGCCGCGGCGCCGGCGCAGCAGCGGTTCGCTGTCGAAGCGGCAATCGGCCGCGGCCACGGCGGCGTCTTCGCGGGCGCAACGGACATAGTCCGTGCCCACGCTTTCGTCGATGCCCTCGCCGGCGTACAGGTAGTGCAGGTCGGGCGCGCGGAACGCCAGGCCCTGCGAGGCACGCAGCAGCAGGTGGTCGCTCGGTCGCCACTCCAGGCCACTGCTCCAGGTGAAACGGCCGATCTGGCGGCCGGAATAGGCATAGCGGTCGTAGCGCACCGCGCTGTCCACGGTCAGCGGCTCCAGCAGCGGCAGGCGCAGTTCCGCGGCCAGCGCTCCGCGCCGACGCTGGCCGGCGCCGTCGGCGTCGCGCCAGCTGTAGTAGTAGGACTGGGTCGCCAGCGGGTCGGGGTGCAGGGCGTAGGCCTGCGCGCCGACCTCGGCGGTCAGGGCGAGGCCGGCGTCGCCGCCGCGCAGGCCGAACAGTGCCGGTTGGCGCAGGGTCAGCGTGGCCGCATCGACCCGCGTTTGCGGTCGGTAGGTGGTGCGTGCGGCGATCGCGGCGTACTCGGCCGGCGTCAGCGCGGTGTACAGCCGTGCGGGGTCGGCGTCGAACATCGGATAGCCCGAACCCGGGTCCACGCCGACCTGCTCGCCGAGGAACAGGGCATTGGCACGCGCGGCGACGATCTGCGGCCAGGTGGTGCGCAGGCGCGCCTGGGAGTGGCTCAGCACCGCCTCGTAGGCCCAATCGCCGCTGCCGAGCGCGCCCTCGACGCCGGTGGCCACGCTGAGCCGCTGCTGCCGGTTGTGGACCATGCCCACGTCCAGCCCGCCCATTTCCTCCGGGGCGAACTGCCGGCTCCAGTACTCCACCTGGGCGGTGCGGCGGTTGTAGAAATAGCCTTCCTCGTTGCCGTCCGGGCGCATGTAGGCCCAGGTCTGAACGCCGCGCATCAGCGCGATGTCCTGCAGGCCCACCTGCACGTCGGCGAACCACTCGGCACGCGTGCCCAGCGCGCGGTGCAGCGTGGCATAGGCATCGACGCTGCGCCGGCGGTGCAGCACGGTGCCGTAGCCGATGGCGCGACGGCTCCCGCAGTAGTAGCCGGGCAGGCCGCCGCCACCTTCGCCGTCGCGCGCGCTGTAGCGGGTGTCGTGATCGTTGAGCGACGCCAGCCGCGCACAGGTCGCCGCGCCCGGATCGAGATACACGTCGTTGGCATCGGTGCGCAGGAACGCGCGCCGCGGCGCCGCCGCGCGTGCGGTGGGGGCGTCGCTACTGGAATCCTGGCGGGCACGCTGATACGCCCATAGCGGCTGTTGCAGATTCGCCTCGACGCTGACCAGGCCGGACAGCGTCTCTCCAGAGAAACCGTGGGTGAGACTGGCCTGCAGCGTGCGTGCGTCGCCGCGGCTGCTCTGGCCGACGCGGGCGTCCACGGTGGTGCCGTCGGCGTCGCGCTTGAGCAGGATGTTGATCACCCCGGCGATCGCGTCGGAGCCGTAGATCGCCGAGGCGCTGCCGCTCAGCACCTCGATGCGCTCGACCATGGCCAGCGGGATGCTCGCCACGTCGACGAAGTTGCTGCGCCCGTTGAACGGCAATGGGAAGTCGGCCACGCGGCGGCCGTTGATCAGCACCAGGGTGTGGTTCGGACCCAGCCCGCGCAGGCTCACCTGTTCGGCGCCCGGCGTGTAGTCGGCGCCGCTGGCCGATTGCTGGCTCTGGGTCTCGCCGCCGTTCTGGGTCAGCGCGCGCAGCACATCCGGCAGGCGCTGGAAGCCGTTGGCGCGGATCTGCCCGGCGTCGATCGCCGTCACCGGCGCCGGCCCCTCCAGTTGCGCGCGCGGGAGGCGCGAGCCGGTCACCTGCAGCGTGGCAAGTTGCGCCGTCGCCGCGGCAGCGGGTGGCACAGGCGCCGGTGCGGCGACCGCGGCCATGCGCCGCAGCACCAGATCGCTGCCCTCGCGTCGGGCCTGCAGGCCGGTGCCCTGCAGCAGCGCGTCCAGTGCCTGCAGCGGATCGGCGATGTCGTGCACGCCGCGGGTGGACAGGTCGCGGACCAGGTCGGGCCGATACAGCAGTTGCAGGCCCGCCTGCCGCGCCAGCGCGTTCAGTGCCGGCGCCAACGGCCCGGCCGGGATGTCGAAGCCGCCTGGCTGCGCGATCGCCGCGGCGGCTGCCGTGGCGAGCAGCGCGCCCCACGTCAGTCTCCGCTGGATCGAGCGATGCGACATCTCCATCTCCTGGTGGTGCGACGGAACGAGGCGGGCGGCGCGGCGCAGCACGGTGCGGCTGCGGCGGCTAACGGCGGTGCAGGATCACCGCTTCCGCATGCGCTTCCATGCGGACCGGATACTCGCGTTCCAGCAGCCGCGCGAAGCCCTCCAGGTCGTTCCAGCGGATGCTGCCGCTGATCCGCAGCGCCTGCAGCGCCGGATCGGCCAGCACCAGCGGCCGCCGGTTGAAGCGGTTGATCTCGGCCACCGCCTGCGGCAACGCCACGTCGTCGAAACTGAGGTAGCCCTGGCGCCAGTCCAGTTGCCGCTCCGCCTCGGCGATGCTGCGGCGCTGCACGCGCGCGCCCTGCGCATCCGCCGTGGCGATGCTGCCGGCCGGCAGCAGCACGGCCTGCGTGCGGTCCATGGCGTCGGTCTCCTCCATGCGCACCATGCCTTCGGTCACCACCACGCGCAGCGCATCGTGGTCCTGGCGCACGTCGAAGCGGGTGCCGACCGCGACCACGCGACGCACGCCGCTCTGCACCACGAACGGTCGCGTCGGATCCTTGCGGACCGCGAAGAACGCCTCGCCTCGCTGCAGCACCACTCGGCGCGCCTGCGGCCCGATGCTGGCCTCGAGCAGGCTGTCGCTGCTCAGCGTCGCCTGTGAGCCATCGGCGAGGGTGACGGTGCGCAGTTCGCCGATCTCGGTGCGGTAGGCCTGGGCCATCGGCATCCCGGGCGCCAGGCGAAGATACAGCCCGGCAGCGACCGCGACGCTGGCCGCGGCCCCGAGCGCGACCAGCAGCCACCCGCGGCGACGGGAGGTGGCGCGCTGTCGCACAGCGCCCGCGCGCGGTGTGGCCGGTGGCGGAAGCGACGGCCCCGGCGTCACCGTCAGGCCCGTGCTCAGGCCGCGCGGCGCCGGGTGCCCGGCGGGAATGCCGGCGCCCAGCGCGCGCAGGCGCGCGGCTTCGTTCCAGGCCACGTCCAGGCGCAGGAACGCGACCCGGTGCGCGGTGGACGCCTCCAGCCATGCGTCGAGTTCGGCCTGGTCCGCCTCGCGCCAGTTGCCGCTTTCGCGCCGCGTCAGCCACTGCGCGGCCAGCGCTTCAATCGCCCAGCTTTCCATCTTGCGGTTCCTGCAGCACGACGGGCATCGGCGCGGTGGTCACCACCGCGCCATGGAAATGATCGGCGAGCAGGCGCACGCCCTTGGCCATGTGTTTCTCGACGGTCTTCTCGCTGATCCCCAGGCGCACCGCCACCTCCTTCTGCGAAAGTTCCTCCACCCGCCGCAGCCAGATCACCTCGCGGCAGCGGTCCGGCAGCCGGTCCAGGGCATGGGCCAGCCGTGCCAGCACCTGGCGGCCGCCGAGCCAGCGTTCCGGCGAGCGTTCGTCCACCAGGACGTTCAGGTCGTCCGGATTCCCCACCGCCTCGATGGAGACGATGCGACTGCGCCGCACCCGGTCGGCCATCAGGTTGCGCGCGGTGGCGAACAGGAACGCCTGCGGCGTGTCCGGCAAGGCGCGCCGCGCCGCTTCGTAGACGCGCGTGTAGACCTCCTGGCGCAGATCGTGGATCTCCTGCGGATGCGGCCAGCAGCGCATCAGGTAGGCGATGAGCGCCGACTCGTGGGCGAGGATGTGCTGGGCGAACCAGCGGTCCAGTTCATTCGCCATGGCATCGCTCCATGCAGGCGCGCCGCGCACGTGCGCGGTGGCGCAGGCGCTGGGCGTGCGCGGCGCTGCGCGCAAGGGGCGGCGGTGCTGCCAGGGGACCGCCGCAGCGGCAAAGCAGGGTGCGTCCTGTCACTGTGCTACTCCTCGGTCCGCTGCCATGGGGGAAGCGGCGGTCTGCTTCGTCTATTCCAGCACGGGCCGAGGCGATCGGCCCGGTCACTCCATCTAGTTTCCCACCAAGGACCCGGCCAATGCACCTGCTGTCCCGTTTGCGTCACCACACCTTCGCCCTCCTGCTGTGCGCGCTGCCGCTGGCCGGCGCCACCACCAGCGCATCCGCCGAGCCGGCGCGGCCGGAGGTGGCCAAGCAGGTCAAGGCCTACGCCTCGGCCGATGGCGTGAAAGTGTCGACGCTGCGCTATGGCCCGCGTGAGCGCCAGCAGGCGCTGATCCAGGTCATCGACGCGGACAGCGCCATCGACGGCAGGATCCTGCTCGCCAGCACGCGCAGCACCGACAGGGACACGCGCTACACCGTGCAGCTCGACGGCCGCCCCTACGTGCTGCTGATCGTCAGCGAGGCCACGGGCGAGCTGTACGTGCCGGGCACGCCGAAGCCGGCCTTGGTGCGCTACGACGCCGATCTGTCGGCGCAGAGCAATCCGGAGCACTACCTGACGGACTACCAGGAGCAGGGGAACGGGCGCTGACGCGCTGCGGCGTTCCGGCATGCCGGCACAGGTCGTTTTTGCGATGATGCAGGCCTCGCCATTCGCGCCTGACCGCATGACTCCAACGCGTCCCGTCCTGCAGTGCATGCGCGTCATCGGCGCGGCCTTGGTCGTCGCGCTGAGCCTGGGCGCTGTTGCACAGGCGGCGCCGCCTGCGCAGACCGTCACCCGCTGCGGCTGGTTCGACAATCCCACGCCAGGCAATGCCACGCTCGTGGACAAGGACGGCGAATGGACGGTCGGCCAGCAGGGCGGGCACCAGGCCGAGGGCACGTGGCCGACGTTTCCGCCAGCGCGCTGGGTGGCGACCGGCACGGGCAGTGCCGGTTATGGCTGCGCCTGCCTCAAGGTGCGCGCGCGTGACGACACCCAGGAAGTCACCACGATCGTGGCGGCCACGGCGCAGCCCTTGAAGACCTGCCGACAGGACAAGGCGCTGCAGGGCAGGGAGCCGGAGAATCCGCTGAAGTAGCGCCTCGGTTGCTTGGCCGGTTGCCGGCGCGTTCCCATCGGGGGACGCGTTGCTGCTGAGAATGCGCTCCGATTCAGCGAGGCGGCCATGCCCGGCCGAATGCCGCCATGGTCACCGTTCGCTGCGTTCAGGATCGGACGGCCTGTCGCGCCGGCCGGTGGCTGCCCGACCGGCGTGCAGGCGGCTGCTGCCGGTCCGACCCCAACGCCGCCGAACCGCGAATGGAAAGGCCGAATCGCGACCTGGCACGCCGCCGGCCGGCGGCAGACATTTTTTTGCAACGAAGGACTAGCGCACCTCCTGGGAGGCGTGTAGAATGCGCGGCTCCCAAGCGGGAATAGCTCAGTTGGTAGAGCGCAACCTTGCCAAGGTTGAGGTCGCGAGTTCGAGTCTCGTTTCCCGCTCCAGATTGCGTCACGTGCCTCTTGCGAGGCGGGTGAAACCCCGAAAAAGGAGCTGCGGCTCCTTTTTTCGTTTCCGCGATCCGTCTTTTCCCTGAGAACGTCAGATCCGGCCTCGCTGCCGGCGCTGCGCGCTGAGCCTTCGCTCACGCAAGCGAGCCGGTGAGGAGCGCCTGTCTGGTCGCATCGTCGGCGGGGTAGAAGCATTCCAGCGTCAGCTCCGCCAGGGTCACGTCCGTTGCGGTACCAAAGACCGTGGTGGTGGAGAGAAACGACAGGATGCTCCCGCTGGCTCCGCTGCGGATCGAAAGCGGCACCGCGATCCGCGCGGCAGCGCCGTGCGGGCGATCGCTGGCCGGACAGGGGAAGCCGTTGAGTTCGGCATGCAGCTTTTCGAGCTCGGGATCGGCCGATCGGTCGATCTCGAGGCGAAGCCGGGCCAGCAGATGATGCCGCCATTCGGCGAGGTTGGCGATGCGCGGCGCCAGGCCATCGGGATGCAGGGTCGCGCGCAACAGGTTGACGGGCGCCGCCAGCAGCGCCGGATCGATGCCGACCAGCATCGCGGCCGCTGCGTCGTTGGCACGCACCAGGTTCCAGTGACGGTCGACCGCAAGTGCAGGAAACGGGGCGTGAGCGCGCAGCACCGCGTCGACGGCCGCCAGCGCAGCCGCCATGTCGGGCGCGTCGAGGGCGCGCTCGCCATGCACCGGCGCATAGCCCGCGGCGTGCAGCAGCCGGTTCTGTTCCCTGAGCGGCATCGCCAGCGGTTCGGCCAGGCGCAGCAGCAGGTCGCGGCTGGGCGCCGCCCGCCCGCTCTCGACGAAGCTCAGATGGCGCGTGGACACCTCTGCCGCGCAGGCCAGATCGAGTTGGCTGAGCCGGCGCCTGGCCCGCCAGTCGCGCAGCACGTCGCCCACGGTGATCGCGTGTGTGGTCATGTCCTCATCCTAGCGACCTGCGGCGGTGGTGCCATTACCTGCGAGGTAATCGCGTCGTCGGATCGGCATCGGCATGCTCGGCCCATCAACGACGAGGAGATGGCGATGAACGACCCGGACACGCTGGCACGTGCCTATCTTGCGCTATGGAACGATGCCGATGCGGCCTCGCGCGACCGGCGCTTGGCGGACGGCTGGACCCCCGATGCCCGCTACGCCGATCCGATGATGACCGGCGCCGGCCATGACGGCATCGCCGCGATGATCGCGGCTGCCCGCGCACAGGTTGCCGGCCACCGATTCGCGCTGCGCGGCACGCCCGATGCGCACGGCGCCTTCGTGCGCTTTTCCTGGACGCTGTCGCCCGAACACGGCGCGCCGATCGCCGCCGGCACCGATATCGCCAGACTCGCAGCGGACGGGCGCATCGCCGAAGTCATCGGCTTTCTCGACAAGGACAGCGCATGACGCCGGCCCTCATCCCGCGTGGCGATGGTCATGCGCTGTTCGTGCGCGACTGGGGCGAGGGTCCGCCTGTGGTTTTGCTGGCGGGCTGGGCGATGGACGGGCGGATCTGGGGCGACACCATGCTCCATCTCAACGCCGCCGGCCTGCGCGCCATCGCGTACGACCGCAATGGCCACGGACGCTCGACCGACCGTGCCGACTACGGCTACGACGCGCTCGCCGACGACCTGGCTGCCGTGCTGGAGACGCTCGATCTGGAGAGCGTCACGCTGGTGGCGCATTCGGGGGCGGGCGGCGAGGCGATCCGCTATCTCGCGCGCCACGGTCGTACCCGGATCGCGCGATTGATCCTTGTCGGCGCGACCGGTCCGCGGGTCGTCGGCAACAGCGGGATCACCCCGGCGATGGTGGATGCATTGTGCGCGCAGCTCGCCTTCGACCTGTCGGGCTGGATCGACGCCAATATCGCGCCCTTCGCGCCAGGTGCATCGGACCGCGTCAACGCGTGGATGGCCACCATGGTGCTGGACTGCTCGCGCCGCGCCGTGGTCGCGTTCCAGCGCACCATCGCGCTGAGCGATCTCTCGGCGGAGGCCGCCGCGCTCACGTTGCCGGTCACCCTCCTGCATGGCGATCGCGACGTGTCCGCGCCACTCGATGCCAGTGGCCGTGTCTATGCGGCGATCATCCCGGGCGCCGAACTGATCGTCTACGAAGGCGTGGCCCACGGCGTGATGGTGACGCATGCGGCGCGGCTCGCCAGCGACATCGTGCGGCGGGTGAGGTGCTGCGCATGAGCTGCGGGTCGAGGGCGAACGCGACGGCGCCGATCGTGTCGCCGAAGTGCAGATAGCGGAGACGCTGGCATGAGTGCGAGAACACTTCCTGAAATGTACGTCATCACCTTCCACGTCAAGCTGGATCAGGTCGACCGCTTTCGCATACTGCTCGATCCAGTGCTCGACGCGATGCGTCACGAGCAGACCTTCGTGCGTGCGGCGCTGCACGTCGATCCCGAGCGACCGAATGTCTTCCAGCTACACGAGACCTGGACCGACCGCGAAGATGTCCTCGACGTGCAACTGCATCGGTCGTACCGGCGGGAGTGGCACGCCGCGTTGGACGACCTGCTGCTTGCGCCGAGGCAGATCGCCATCTGGACGGTGTTGCGCGCCGACTGAGGTCGGCCGCGAATGACGGCCTGCATTGGGAGCGGGCTGGACTCGGCGTTGCGCGAGCATCGTGGTGGCGATGACCGCGAACCTGGCCGAGGTCGCGCAGACCGATGCACGGTTGCGCGCAAGGACATCGGCGCCTCAGCGTCCATCGCCAGGCGCACCGTTCGTCTGCTGGCGCATCGTCGCGGGGCTGACTGAAGGCGCTGCGCAGGTGACCGCTGCGTCCGTCATCAGCTTCGCCAGCGCAGCCCGGGCGATCGGGCGCGCGGCCTTGTTGTCCAGGCGCGAAAGCCGGGCGATGTCCAGGCCCGTCGCTTGCGCAAGCCGCAGACCCAGGTAGTAGCCGAAGCGATCCGGCAGCCCATCCGGGGGATGACCGCCCATCTGCAGGGCGCTGGAGGTCGCCGCGCTGTCGGCGTCGTCGAAATGTGCAGCGACGAAGCACAGGGCCACCGACCAGCGGCGATCGGTCGCTGCGCGAATGGGCGCGGGGATGTCGAGCAGCAATTGATGATCCGTCGCCTGCGGCACCAGTGTGGCGGTCGCGTCGACGGCCAATGCTTCCTGCCACAGCGTGCACCAGAGCTGGTCGCAATCGGCGAAATGGCGGGCGTGTTGCAGATGGAAGAGCTCGTGGATCAGGAACGGTTCGAGCGAATCGTCGGCGTGGTACTTCGCGATCAGGTCGGCGCCGAAGAGCATCACGTGCCGATGGCCCGGTTGCAGGTAGTCCGAGCCGCCGTCACGCTGCCCAAGCGAGTGATAGAGGTAGATCGGCAGCGGTGACGCGAAGCCGGGAAATACACGCTTGAATCGCAAGATCGCGCCGCTCAGGGCGGCCGGGAAATCGGTGATGGCGCGGTCGTAGTCCTCGTGATCGGCGGAAAGCTGATGCAAAGCGGCGTCGATCCGCTTGTCTGTGCCGGCACCTTCTGGATAGAGCCCGGGCAGCATCGCATCGATGCGCGACCGGACCGCCGCGATCCGTGCATCGTCCGGTTGGCCCGCCGTCTCGAGCGCGGCCTGTTCGAACGGCGTGGCGAGATCGACATAGTGTGTCGCTGGCGCCGCGCTCGCTGAAAAAGCGATGGTCGAGAGGCCGATGGCGAGGCAGATGCAGGTCAACAGCCTGCGCCCATTCCTGGCGTGTCCCATGGTCGCTCCTGGCGGATCCGGTGGAGGGGAAGTCCCGCTTCGCGGGACATGCGTCGCGCCCATCGCGTCCGCATACGCGGGCGAGGGAGAGGGGCGATCGCGGCTTCAAGCGTAGCGCGGTTGCGCTTCGCCACCTGAGCGCTTCCTGTTTTGCACGCGTGGGTTCGCATGGCCCAGGGGCGGCGATGCCCGTTCGATGTTGCAAGAACGACTGGCGCCGGCCCGGATCGGCTTACGCCGCCAGCCACCACCACGCGATCAGCGCGATCGACAGCGCGGCGACGCCGCCCAGCAGCCGCGGCCGCCGCCACCAGCGCCGCGGCTGGCGGTCGATGGCATTGGCGCCGGCCCGGCGCAGCAGGCCACGGGCGAACCCATGGCGGTCCATGCTGCGATCGCAGGCGTCGATGCAGGCACCGCAGGCGGTGCAGGCGTAGTGCGCACCGTTGCGCGGGTCGATGCCGGCCGGGCAGGCCTGCACGCAGGCGTCGCAGGCCACGCAGTCGCCAAGCTGCTCGGCGCTGAACTTGGGCAGGGTGCCGGCATACGCAGCCAGTGCCTCGCCGCGGCTGCCGCCCTGGCCGGCGAGCTGGGCGATGCTGGCGCGCCAGGCATAGTCGCGGGCGGTGACGGGATCGAGCAGGCGCCGCCCGCGCTGGGCGATGCTGCCGTGGCCGCAGGCGCGGGCGCCGCGCGGTTCGCCGCGCATCGCGTCGTAGCCGATCAGCGGCGTGTCGCGGTCGCACAGCAGCGGCTGCAGGCGCGCGTACGGGCACAGGTAGCGGCAGACCTGGCTGCGCAGGAAGCCGGCATTGCCCCAGGTGGCCAGCGCGTAGAACAGCACCCAGAACGTCTCCCAGCCGCTCCAGGCGAATGGATGCAGGCGTGCGACCAGGTCGGCGACCGGCACGAAATAGCCGACGAAGCTGACCCCGGTCCACAGCGCCACGCTCGCCCACACCACGTGGCGCGCCGCGGCGGGCCAGCCGGCGAAACGGCGCTCGATCCAGGCGAAGGCATGGCTCCACACCGTCTGCGGACAGGCGACGCCGCACCACAGGCGTCCGGCCAGGGTGGTGAGCACCGCCAGGGCCGCCGCGGCAGTCCCCAGCGCCAGCAGCAGCCAGCCGACGTCGTGCGGCCACAAGGTCCAGCCGAACAGATCGAAGCGCCGCGCCGGCAGGTCCAGCAGCAGCGCCTGGCGGCCCTGCCAGCGCATCCACGGCAGCATGTAGAAACCGGCAAACAGCAGCCAAAGCACGATGCGGCGCACCTGCGTGTAGCGATGTGGCGGCGCAGGACCGGCCGCGGTGACGGGCGCAGTGACCAGGTGCAGGGGAATGGGACGCGGCATCGGCAGTCCGCTCAGGACAGCGGCGTGTCGTCGCCATGCGGCGCCGGACGCAACAGGAAGCCGGTCAGCAGGCTCGAGGCCAGCGTCGCCAGCCAGAACATGAAGAAGCCCACCGTATAGCCCAGTTCGCGGCTCAGCTGGCGGCCGGGGAAGGTGATGTCGCGCAGCGCCAGCGGATCGACCAGGGCGAAGAACAGCACGCTCATGGCGCCGGCGACCAGGAAGCTCGGCCACAGAATCACTCCCAACCGCTGCACCAGCGGGCGCGGCGCGTCGGGATCGAGCGGGTCGAGCAGCGGATCGTCGGCTGAGGGCATGACGGTGGTTCCATCGCGAAAGGGAGATGCGGCATGCGCCAAGGCAGCGGCGCCACACGTCGCCGCGCCTGCCAGCCGCCTGGCCGCCGATCCCCCGTCGACACCGGCGTCGGCGCATGCCGCAGTCGCAGACTAGGCAGCGCGGGCAGGGCGGGCATTGATCCTGATCAAGGCCGCCGCTGCCACCGCGTGGAGACTGGGCAGGTCGAACGAGGTGGAGCGGGCCATGCAGGACGAGATCGAAGGCATGCCCTTGCCGGGGCCGGACCTATGCAGCGAAGCGGAGGTGCAGGCGCTGGTGGAGGTGTTCTACCGCCGCGTGCGCGCCGATGCGGATCTGTCTACGGTGTTCGCCGCGCACATCGAGGACTGGGACGCGCACCAGCAGCAGCTGTGCGATTTCTGGTCGGCGATGCTGCGCGGCACGCGGCGCTTCCGTGGTGCGCCGATGCCGCGGCACATGGCCATGCGCGAACTCAGCGCCCTGCTGTTCCAGCGCTGGCTGGGCCTGTTCCGCGCCACGACCGCCGAGCTGGCCAACCAGCCAATGCGCCTGCTGGCCGACGACATCGCACAGCGCATCGCCGAAACCTTCTGGCGCCGCCACCAGATGAGCTGGCGCCCGTTCGAGCCGGTGTCGCCGTTGCCGCCGGCCGCGTGCGCGGATTGATCCAGGTCAAGGCGGCCGCACCGCGCGCCGCGCATGCTCGGTCCATGGACATCCTCACCGCGCCCGATCCCTCAGCCGCCTGGACCTTCGACGCCGACCTGTTGCGCCGCTACGATCGTCCCGGCCCGCGCTACACCTCGTACCCGACCGCGCCGCATTTCCAGACCGGTTTCGGCCCGGCGCAGTTGTTCGCCGCGGTCCAGGCCAGCGATCCGCGGCGGCCGCTGTCGCTCTACGTCCACGTCCCATTCTGCCGCAGCCCGTGTTTCTACTGCGGCTGCCACCGGGTCATCACCCGCGACCCGCAGCGCGGCCGCGCCTACGTGCAGCGGCTGCTGCGCGAGGCGGCGATGATGGCTGCGTGTTTCGACGGCGAACGCGAGGTGGTGCAACTGCACCTGGGCGGCGGGACCCCCAACTTCCTCGCGCCGGAGCTGCTCGGCGAACTGGTGCAGGGCCTGCGCGGCCTGTTCCGCTTCAGCCAGGCGCCGGACCGCGAGATGTCGATCGAACTGGACCCGCGCACGGTGACGCCGCAGGACATCGCCACCCTCGCCGAGCTGGGCTTCAACCGCGCCAGCCTGGGCATCCAGGATTTCGATCCACTGGTGCAGCAGGCGATCAACCGTCGCCAGGGCGTGCACGAGACCCTGGACATCCTGCGTGCCTGTCGCACGCACGGCATGCGTTCAGTCAACGTGGACCTGATCTACGGCCTGCCGCGGCAGACCCTGGCCGGGTTCGAGCAAACCCTGGCGACGGTGATCGCGGCGCGACCGGACCGCCTGGCGGTCTACGGCTACGCGCACATGCCGCAGCTGTTCAAGGCGCAGCGGCGCATCGCCGACGCCGACCTGCCCGATGCCGAGCAGAAGCTGGCGCTGCTTGGGCTGGCGGTCAGCCGGCTCTCTGCAGCGGGCTACCAGTACATCGGCATGGACCACTTCGCGCTGCCGCAGGAAGATCTGGCGCGCGCGCAGCGGCAGGGCAGCCTGCACCGCAACTTCATGGGCTACACCACCCACGCCGACACCGACCTGCTGGGCCTGGGCGTCAGCGCGATCAGCCGCATCGGCGCCAGCTACAGCCAGAACCAGCGCGACCTGCCGGCCTGGGAGGCGGCGGTGGATGCCGGCGACAGCCCGGTGCTGCGCGGCCTGCAACTCAGCACCGACGACGCCCTGCGCGCCGAGCTGATCCAGCAGCTGATGTGCCAGGGGCGGGTGGACGTGGCGGCGGTGGCGCGGCGCCACGGCATCGACGTCGCCAGCTATTTCCGCGAGGAACTGCGCGCGCTGGCGCCGCTGTGCGCGGACGGCCTGGCCGACTACCGCGACGGCGTGGTCGAGGCCACCGCCCGCGGCCGCCCGCTGCTGCGCCTGATCGCCATGTGCTTCGACCGCTACCTGCGCCAGCCCGACCAGCCGGCGCGCTACTCACGCGCGATCTGAGCGCCGCGCGCCACGCTTGCCGTTGGCGTCCCCGGTGCCGCCGTGGCGGCGGTGCCGGGGTTTTTTGGGCGGCGGTGCGCAGGCCTGCCGATGCCGGCATGTGCTGTCTCGGTTCGGCGCGTCTGGCGGATCGGCAGCGCCCTGCGGTTCACAAGCGCCGCGCGATCAGGCACGCTACGCGCCACCAGGCCCGGATGGCGAAACTGGTAGACGCATCGGACTTAAAATCCGCCGGGGGCAACCCCATGCCGGTTCGATTCCGGCTCCGGGCACCATGGGTGTGTAAGAGTTTCAGTGCTTTGGCGGGTCCGATCGGCTCCGCCGCTGTGCAGCTGTCTTGCAGCCTGGAAATTGGACTGGCGCTGCCGAAGAATTCTTTGCCTGCCGACGAGGTGGTTGCATGCAGGTCGATGAAATCTACTATCGAGTTACCTATCTGGACCCAAAGATGCGCTTGCCCGTCATACGGGCTTACGTTTGTCTTGGGGTGAATCTTTCGGATGAAGATGTGGAGGGCGATACCTGGTATTTTCAGGACGTCTTCAGCTATTACGAATCTGGTTCAGCTCTGACCGCAACAGAGTCAGACATTCCCGTGGTATGCCTGACAGGCGACGAGTTGAAGGGTGATATGTTGGATGCCGATCGGCTCCATGGTGTGTTGGAAGAAATCAGAACCAAACTCCATCGGCTTGATATTACCTCATTGGCGGCTGGTTAAAAACTGCCCAGATGTGGCGGGTGGCTCATTCGCTATGATGGGCTATCGCAATAGTGTTGGGAAAATGAGGTCGTCAAACGTAATTCCTGGGGTGATCTTTGCGTTTTACTCAAATTTTGATTGTGCTCAATGGCAGTGCAATTTTGTGAAAAATCTGCTTGTAGTCATTGCCGCTGTGTTCCTGATCTCTGGCTGCGGGAGGCCTCGCTCTGAAGATGCATATTACGGGCTCTGGAATAGCAGGAAAGCCGATGCTGAAATTAGGCAGTTGCGGCTGGGTCATGATATGAAGTTCGAAGTAAAGGCGTTCCCGGCAGCCGTGGCCTGTTCAGATTCTACGGTGGTGGGTGATATTGATGGTGGTGGTGCTTGGGAGTATGACGCGGAAGATGGGCGCATACTTCTTGATTTTTCAAAAATAACAAATGAAAAATGTAAAACTCCATATGGAGTGGTGATTTTTGACCAGCCGGGATCCAAGTTGGCAGCTTTTTCTGATGTGGAGATACCATCAAGTGGGGTGGTGTTCGAGCATTCGGTTGATGGCAGGAATAGGTTGTGACTTGGAAGATCATGCTTCCTTGCGGCATCTGCGTCTGGTGTGGCTGAGTTGAATTGCATGAGATTCCAGAATGTCTTGCCTATGATTTTTATCGGCTGCAGACTTGATCTGGAGTCGCGATGACCATCTATGCGGACTGGTAGATCTTTCTGCCAGTGCTGACAATTCGGAGATTTCGTCTATGCAACGCCGATCTCGTGCTGGCCTGATTGCCGGCGTTTTGGTGGCACTGCTGGCGCTCGTGAGCTTTGCGTATTTAAAGAATGCTCGCGCCGGAAAAGTTGCGCAGTGCAGTCCTCAGAGTGTCGAGATACTGCTCGCAATAAAAAGTGACTCCGAGATTTATGAATATGGTGCGACACACTTCAAGTTGCCTCATGTGCCATTTCTCGCGAGTCAGATTAATTCAAGTGAAAAGCTGTGCTCGGACGAGAGGCGTGGGGTCAGGGTCGTGTATCTAACTACGCCGGGATTTAGCCAGAGTCGGCCATTCATCAGTATTGATAAAATTTATTTTGATGACGATGCGGCTTTTGTCGAGATCTCGTTTCCTCCTACAGGAAAGAATGCAGATGTATTTCTGAGAAAGAAGGCCGGAGTGTGGAGGGTGGTGAGGAAGGAGATGTGGGAGTCATGAGTTCTGGTGAGGATGTCCCCGCGCCAGATGCGTCTCCACATCCAGGCAGCCAGGCAGCAGCGTACTCCACTGCCACTGTGGCCTCTTCAACGGCGGGCCACAAACCCCGGTGCGTAACCGCTTTTGAGTATCGCCATCCTGGGCTTGAATTGTTTCTCGGCGCACACCGAATGGCGTCACGGTCGGTGATGCATCGGTCGCGAGACGAAGAGCGGCTGACGCGAACCAGGCTCGTGCTAGCAACGCCGAACTGTGCTAAGCAACCGGTGCGATCGGCACCGCCACCGAACCATGGCTTTCGCGACGCGCGTGTCTATCAGATGACAAGGCGCGCGCCGCATCACGCAAGCTTCGGCATCGCGTCATGGTTTGTTGCATTGCCGGTCGTTGGCGCAGCTCCAATCGCCGATACGCGCGATGCCTGGGGCTAGACTCGCCCGCATCTTTTCGATGGGGAGGGTAGAGGCGATGCAATATTCGAACGACGATGACGACGCCATCCTGCAGCGCCGCCGCACCTTTCTTCTCGGGACTGCAGGCGCGCTGGCACTGGGAATCACCGCACGTGCCGTAGGCGCTTCGCCGACGTCTGCCGGGCTGCGTCACGTCGGCGGCGCCGATGCGCTGGCCACCGCTGCGTCCGGGGTGTCCGGTATCGTGCATCCCGGCCTGTTGGTCACCGAGGCCGACATGCAGCGCATCCGCGACAAGTTGGCTGCCAACGCCGAGCCGTGGGTGGGCGGTTGGAACATGATGCTCAAGACCAACGACACCAACCTCGATGCGACGCCGCGTCCTTTGGCGTTGGTGACGCGCGGCGTGGAGGGCGAGAACTATTGGCAGATGGTCGGCGACATGGTGCGCACGCTGCACCTGGCCTTGCGCTGGAAGATCAGCAACGACGAGCGCTATGCGAAGAAGGCCATCGAGTTCCTCAATGCCTGGTCGTCGACCTTGACCGAACTGGGCGGCAACTCGAACCTCTATCTTGCCTCGGGCCTCTACGGCAACCAGTGGGCCAACGCCGCCGAGCTGATGCGGACGTACTCCGGTTGGGCGGAGCAAGACCTGGCACGCTTCCAGGCCATGCTGCTCAACGTGTTCTACCCGAAGTGCCACGACTTCCTGGTCAACCACAACGGCACGGAGATCAGAAAGGTCACGCACTATTGGGCCAACTGGGACCTGGCCAACATCTGCTCCATCTATGCGATCGGCGTGTTCTGCGACCGCGCCGACCTGATGGCCGAAGCGAGCGGCTACTACAAGACGGGCCGCGGCAACGGCGCGAGCGCCAACAACGTCTACTACCTGCATCCTGGGTATCTGGGGCAGTGGCAGGAGAGCCATCGCGATCAGGGTCACTCGACCCTCGGCATCTCGCTGGCCGGCATGTTGTGCGAGATGGCCTGGAATCAGGGCGAGGATCTGTTCGGTCATTGGAACAACCGGTTGTTGGCCGGTGCGGAATACGTGGCCAAGACCAATCTGACCGATACCAGCGGCAATGCGCTGTTCACGCTGCCGTTCGCGCCCTACAACGGGGTGTTCGGGCTTGGCACCGCGACGGCGGGCACCAATCAACTGCGGCCCAACTGGGAACTCATCTGCAACCACTATGTGAACCGCAAGGGACTCGCGGCTCCCTGGAGCGAGGCGATGCGCGACATGATCCGGCCCGAGCGCGTCGATGGTGGCGATCAGCCGGGCATCGGCACCTTGCTCTATGCGCGCGATCCGGTCGCGCCGGCCGCACCCAGCGGCCTTAGCGCTTTCCTGAGCAGCGGAAAGGTGCAACTGTCGTGGTGGGGCAGTGCAGGCGCTTCGCTGTACGTGGTGCAGCGTGCCGCGTCGCCCAACGGCCCGTTCGCGGCGATCGCGCGCGTCGCCGATCCGTGTACCTACACCGACGTTCCCGCGCAGGGCACCTGGTACTACCGCATCGTTGCACTGACCAAGGACGCCGGGCCGATGCTCGGTGCGGAGACTGCGCGCGTGGCGGTTCCCGGCGAGCTGTGGTTGCACCTGCCGCTCAACGGCGATGTCAACGACACCAGCGGCCGCGGGCAGCATGGACGCTTGCAGGGCGGCACCAGCTGGGGTGCAGGCCGTAATGGCGGCAGCGCCTTGCAGTTCGACGGCCGTAGCGGTCATGTGCTGCTGCCCGACGGTGCGGTGTCGGCATTGGGCGATGTCACGGTGGCGGTGTGGGTGTACTTGGATGCGTCGGTGGTCAACGCGCGCATCTTCGACTTCGGCTCCAACGACGTGGCGTACATGGCGCTGCTCACACGCGACGGCAGCGGCAAGTTGCGCTTTTCGAGTTCCCGCAATCAGTTCTGGAACGAAGAGTCGGTCACGGCCGATGCGTTGCCTACCGGACGCTGGGTGCATGTGGCGGCCGCACTCTCGGGGAAGGTGGGCACGCTTTACGTGGACGGCAAACCGGTCGCCACCGCAGACGGGATCTGGATCAATCCCTTCCAGTTGGGCGAGACCACGCAGACCTGGCTGGGCCGCTCCCAGTACGGCGGCGATCCCTACTTCAAGGGCCGCATGCAGGATCTGCGCATCTATAGCGGCGCGCAGGACGCGGGCTTCATCGCAGGCCTGGCCCGCTAAGAGGTCGGGCAGCTGCGCTGCCCGTACGCCTTGTCACGCATCGGTGCATGGCCGCACCGATGCGATCTCGCATACACCGAGCGCGTCTCTCCTGGCCGGTCCGTCCGGCCTGCTTTCGGCCTTGTATTTTTTGAGACGGTCGGTCTAATATTGGCGCATGGAGCTTCCAGTCGCTTCAGTGCAGCCTCGCCGTGGGCGGCCGCCAAAGTCGGAACGCGCGTTGCAGGACACGCGCGACCTGCTGTTGCGCGCCGGTATGGAGGTGCTGACCAGCCAGGGCTATGCGGCGACCGGGATCGACGCCGTGCTGTCCCGCGTCAAGGTGCCGAAGGGGTCGTTCTATCACTACTTCAGCAGCAAGAACGCCTTCGGCCTGGCGGTGCTCGAGGCGTACGACGCCTATTTCCTGCGCAAGCTCGATCGTCATCTGCAAGCCGACGAGGTGCCAGCCTTGCAGCGTCTGCGCCACTTCGTCGAGGACGCCCAGGAGGGCATGGAACGCTTCGACTTCCAGCGCGGTTGCCTGGTCGGCAACCTGGCTCAGGAAGTGACCACGCTGCCCGGCGACTTCCGCGCGCGTCTGGATGCCGTGCTGCTGGGCTGGCAGCAGCGGGTGGCCGACTGTCTGCGTTCGGCGCAGGCGGAGGGCGTGCTGGCCGCGCATGCCGATGCCGATGCCCTTGCCGCGTACTTCTGGATTGGCTGGGAGGGCGCGGTGCTGCGCGCACGGCTGGCGTGCAGCGTCGCACCGATGCAGGTGTTCGCACAGGGCTACTTCGCCGGCCTGCCACGCTAGATCGGCTTGCTTCCCTCTCTCATCCAAGGAGTGCTCATGTTCAACGCCATCCTCATCGACAAGGACGATGCCGGCTATCGCGCCGCGCTGCAGCCGCTGGACGACGCGGCCCTGCCGCCGGGGACGGTCACCGTCGAGGTCGCGTACAGCACGCTCAACTACAAGGACGCCCTGGCCATCACCGGTCAAGGGGGCGGCGTGGTGCGCCGCTTCCCGATGGTGCCAGGCATCGACGTAGCCGGTACCGTGCTGCACAGCGAAGATCCGGCCTATCGCGTCGGCGATGCGGTGCTGTTGAACGGCTGGGGCGTGGGCGAAAAACACTGGGGCGGCCTGGCCCAGCGCGCACGCGTGGACGGCGATTGGTTGATCCCCCTGCCGCAGGCGCTGAGCGCCCGCCAGGCGATGGCGATCGGAACGGCAGGCTACACGGCCATGCTGTGCCTGCTCGCATTGGAGCGCCACGGCCTGCGTCCAGAGCATGGCGAGGTACTGGTCACCGGCGCCAACGGCGGCGTCGGCAGCTTCGCCATTTCCCTGCTGGCGCGCCGCGGCTACCGCGTGATCGCCTCCACCGGCCGTCCGCAGGAAGCAGACTATCTGAAGGCGCTTGGCGCGCACGAGATCGTCGATCGCGCGACGCTGTCGCAACCAGGCAAGCCGCTGCAGGCCGAGCGCTGGGCCGCAGCGATAGATTCGGTCGGAAGCCACACCCTGGCCAACGTATGCGCCGGTACGCGCGCCGATGGGGCAGTGGCGGCATGCGGTCTGGCGCAGGGCATGGAGCTTCCCGCCACCGTCGCGCCGTTCATCCTGCGCGGGGTCAGCCTGCTCGGGATCAACAGCGTCACCCGTCTTAGGCATGAGCGCGTCGAGGCGTGGTCGCGGCTGGCGAAGGAGTTGGACCTGTCACAGCTCGACGCCATCACCCGCGACATCGGCCTGGGTGAGGCCATCGGCGCCGCGCGCGATCTGCTCGACGGCAAGGTGCGCGGACGCTTGGTGGTGGACGTCAATCGCTGAGGGGAGGGGCTGGCCTCGGTGGCGAGCCTCGATCGCAGTGCCGTGCGCAAGCCACCTGTCAGCCCGCCGCGCCGGGAGATCGATGCCGGCGGTGTGATGTTTCCTGTAGGCCATCTGTCTGGAGGTGCCGCCGTTGTCGCATGAGGACGCGCTGCCGGTCCCCATCCGCAATGGATGGTGGGCGGCGGTGCGGCTTGGTTTCCTGATGGCAATGAGCCACTGCCTGGCACGCAGTGAGGCGGCTTTGCGTTGGGATGGACGTCGCTTTACGTTCCGAAGGCGGGCCCAGGGTGGCCACGTTGCCGTCTTCGACGAATCTCCCCCTTTGCAAGCTTTTCCGCCGAAACCACGCGCAACTGCGCCGCGGAACGCCTGGCAGCTGACGCGGGCGTCGTCGCGTCCTGGACCGGGCTGACGCTTCCGCGCGTCCGTGCCGAGCAGGCGCCGAGCTACCACGTCCAATGTGAACGCTCCGCTTTCTTTCACTTCGCCGAAAGGAGTGCGAAAGACAGCGTGCCTAGGCTCTGCCCCCATCAGCCGGAGAGCCACCTTGCGCGCCCAATGGAACATCCTTTGCGATTTTGACGGTACCGTGTCCCTGCAGGACGTGACCGACAGCCTGCTCGAGCACCTCGGGCGCCCCGGTTGGCAGGCGCTGGAAGACGACTGGGTCGCCGGTCGGATCGGCGCCCGCGAGTGCATGAGCAAGCAGGTCGCGCTGCTCGACGGCGACGTCGAGGCGCTGCACCGGGTGCTCGATGGCGTGCGGATCGATCCGGCCTTCGTGCGCTTCGTGGCGCTGGCCGAGCGCCTGGGCATCCCGCTGAGCATCGTCAGCGACGGGCTGGACTACGGCATCGCCCGCATCCTCGCCCGCCACGGCCTGCACCATCTGCCGATCATCGCCAACCGCCTGCTGCGCACCGATGCCGGCGAATGGCGCATGGCCTCGCCGCATGCGCGCCCGGACTGCCCCAGCGGCACCTGCAAGTGCGCGGTGATGGCGCAACAGCCGCCCGAGCGCGCCACCTTGCTGATCGGCGACGGCCGCTCCGATTTCTGCCTGGCCGGCAAGGCCGACCTGGTGTTCGCCAAGGACGGGCTGCTGCGCCATTGCCGCGCCAACGGGATCGCCCATTGCGCGATCACCGGTTTCGACGACGCCATCGCCCTGCTGCCCGACCTGGCGGTGCCGGCGACCACCACCGTGTCCTTCCCGCTTCCCGTCACCCAACGAGCCTGATCCCGATGAACCGGAATGTTTCGCTTTCCTCGCTCGCACCGCTGCATGGCGATGCCGCGCCCGATCCGGAGGCGCTGCTGCGCACCGGTGCCGACCACCAGCGCGCGCTGAGCGATGCGCAGATGCTGGCCGACGAGGCCCAGTACTGCTCCTACGGCGACACCGTGCACTACAGCGAGCCGCCGCGCATCTTCGGCCGCTGCGACGGCAGCTACCTGTACGACACCGAGGAAGTGCCGTACCTGGACCTGCAGATGTGGTACTCGGCGGTCAACTTCGGCTACGCCAATCCGCGCCTGAACCAGGCGCTGACCCGCCAGATCGAGACCCTGCCGCAGGTCGCCAGCCAGTACCTGCACCCGACCAAGATCGAGCTGGCCAAGACCATCGCGGTCGACGCCGAGCGCAAGTGGGGCCGCAAGGGCCGCGTGCACTTCAACGTCGGCGGCGCGCAGTCGGTGGAAGACTCGCTGAAGCTGGTGCGCAACGCCAGCGCCGGCAAGAGCCTGGTGTTCGCCTTCGAAGGCGGCTACCACGGCCGTACCCTCGGTGCTTCGGCGATCACTTCGTCGTACCGCTACCGCCGCCGCTTCGGTCATTTCGACCGCGCCCAGTTCATCGAATTCCCGTACCACTTCCGCGGCCCCAAGGGCATGTCCAAGGAAGAGTACGGCGAGCAGTGCGTGGCCAAGTTCGAGCGCCTGTTCGAGACCGAGTACAACGGCGTGTGGGATCCCAAGGCCGGGCAGTGCGAGTACGCGGCGTTCTACGTCGAGCCGATCCAGGGCACCGGCGGCTACGTGATTCCGCCGCCGAACTTCTTCACCGGCCTGAAGCGGGTGCTGGACAAGTACGGCATCCTGATGGTGGTGGACGAAATCCAGATGGGCTTCTTCCGCACCGGCAAGCTGTGGGCGATCGAGCATTTCGGCGTGACCCCGGACGTGCTGGTGTTCGGCAAGGCGCTGACCAACGGCCTCAATCCGCTGGCCGGCATCTGGGCGCGCGAGGAGCTGATCAACCCGACCGTGTTCCCGCCGGGTTCGACCCACTCCACCTTCGCCTCCAACCCGCTGGGCACCGCGGTCGGCCTGGAAACCATGCGCATGCTGGCCGAGACCGACTACGAGTCGATGGTCATGGCCAAGGGCGCGCACTTCCTGGACGGCCTGCGCGACCTGCAGAAGCGTCACCCGGAAATCGGCGACGTCGACGGCCTGGGCCTGGCCCTGCGTGCGGAAATCTGCCAGGCGGACGGCTTCACGCCGAACCGCAAGCTGCTCGACACCATGGTCGACATGGGCCTGGAAGGCGAGCTGCGCCACAACGGCAAGCGCATCGGCCTGATCCTGGACGTGGGCGGTTACTACAAGAACGTGATCACGCTGGCGCCGTCGCTGCACATCAGCCACGAAGAGATCGACCTGGGCCTGTCCTTGCTGGACCAGTTGCTGACCCGCGCCAAGCAGGTCGCATGAGCCGGGCGGGAGACGACGCGCGCGGTTCGCGTTGCCTCCCGCCGTTGTCTGCGGCGGCGGGCGTTTCAGCCCGCCGCGCGCAGCGCGATCACCGCATTCAATCCGCCGAAGGCGAAGGAATTGCTCAGCACCGCCTGCACCTGGCGGGCGCGCGCCTGGTTGGGCACGTAGTCCAGGTCGCATTCGGGATCGGCATCGAGGAAGTTGGCCGTGGGCGGCACCACCTGCTCGCGCAGTGCGCCGATCGCCGCCACCAGTTCCAGCGCGCCGGCCGCGCCGAGCGCATGGCCGTGCACCGCCTTGGTCGAGCTGACCGCCAACGCCTCGGCGTGCGTCCCGAACACCTGCCGCAGCGCCTGGGTTTCGCAGCGATCATTGGCCTGCGTGCCGGTGCCGTGGGCGTTGATGTAGTCGATCTGTTGCGGCGCCAGGCCGGCGTCCTTCAGCGCCAGGCGCATCGCCGTGGCGGCGCCGTCGATGCTGGGCGCGACGATGTCGCCGGCATCGGAACTCATGCCGAATCCTGCCAGTTCCGCCAGCGGCAGCGCGCCGCGGGCGGCGGCGTGCTCGGCGCTTTCCAGCACGAACATCCCGGCGCCTTCGCCCAGCACCAGGCCGCTGCGCTGCGCGCAGAACGGCCGGCAGGTGTCGTCGCTGACCACCCGCATCGCTTCCCAGGCACGGATCAGCGGCAGGCTCAGGCAGGCTTCGCTGCCGCCGGCGATGGCCACGTCGGCCAGGCCATGGCGGACCATCAGCGCAGCCTGGGCGAAGGCGTGGTTGGCCGAGGCGCAGGCGCTGGACACGGCGAAGGCCGGGCCGCGCAGACCGAAGGCGATGCTGATCTGGCTGGCCGGGGCGTTGGCCATGCTGCGCACGATGGTCAGCGGATGCAGGCGTTCGGCCTGGTCGCGGTACAGCCGGCGCGATTGTTCGTCGCGGCTGAGTTCGGCGCCGACGCCGGTGCCGACCACCACCGCGCAGCGCGCGCCGAGCGCGGCATCGCCGTGCGGCAGGCCGGCCTGGGCGATCGCCTCGCGGGCGGCGACCAGCGCCATCTGGGTCATGCGGTCGAGCTGGCCGGGGGCGATGCCGCCGGTCTGCGTGGCGTCGGGCGCGAACCCCGGCAGGGTCGCGGCCTTGCGCATCTTCAACGTGCTGAGCGGATCGGGCGAGGGCAGGGCGGCGATGCCGCTGCGGCCCTCGCGCATCGCGCTCCACAGGGCCTCGGCGCCCAGGCCGAGCGCGCTGACCGCGCCCATGCCGGTGATGACGACGCGCCGCGCGTGCGGAGAGGCGCCCATGGCGCGTCAGTGCGCCGGTTGCGCCGCGCCGGCCGCCGCCTTGGCCGCCAGCGCGTCCTCGACCGCCTGCACCAGCTTGCCGAGCGAACCGTCGTCCAGGTTCGGGTCGCGCTGCGGGAAGGTGATGTCGAAGTGTTCTTCGATGTCGAACAGGATTTCGATGGCCTCGAGCGAATCCACGCCCAGGTCTTGCAGCTTGGCATCGGGGGTCAGGCGCGCCGGGTCGATCTCGCCATGCTTGGCGACGATGCTGTGGATTTGCGACTCGATGGACGGGGTCATGGCAGTGCTCCGCGAAATGAAGGGCCACCGCGCGGCGCCCGCCGCCGGTGGATCGCACGCTGCGGCCTGGGCCGCAGCATCCATTCTCCACGCTAGACGATCAATCTTGCAGATGCCTTTCGTCAACCAACTCGAGCCGCAGGCCTTGCAGCGGCAGTTCCTGCAGCACCCGCCAGCCGGTTTCCTGATCCAGCCCCTGGAGCACGGGGTGCCGGCCTTCGAGGCCGATTTCGACCTGCTCACCACCGCCGAACCCGCGCTGCGCGCGAAGGTGGCGCGGCTGCCGCTGCAGCGGCTGTGGCAGCGCCTGCTGCGGCCGCGTACCAGCTTCGTCGGCAGCACCGTCAGCGAATACGCCTGGCTGCCGCGCGCGGCCGATCCGGCGCAATTGCCGCGGCAGTGGCGTACGCAACTGGGCCGGCGCCGCGCGCTGATGATCGTCAAGGACGTGCCGCAGCGTTCGCCGTTGCTCGACGACGCCGACAACGCCTGGGCGCAGGCCTTCCTGGACGCCTGCGAGCGCAACGGCTACGTGCTGCTGCGCGGGCAGGCGCTGGCCTGGGTGCCGATCGACTTCGCTTCCACCGACGACTACCTGGCGCGGCTCTCGCGCGGGCGCCGGCGCAACATCCGCCGCAAGCTGCGCTCGCGCGCCGACCTGCAGATCGAGGTGCTGCCGACCGGCCCGGCCTTTGCCGATCCGGCGCTGCGCGCGCACTGCTATGCGCTGTACCAGGAGGTGTATGCGCAGAGCGAGATCCATTTCGACCTGCTCACCGCGCCGTTCTTCGATGCGCTGCTGACCGACGCCGACTCGGGCGGGCAGGTGTTCGTGTACCGGCACCAGGGCCGCATCATCGGCTGGAACCTGTGCTACGTGCACGAAGGCCGGCTGCTGGACAAGTACATCGGCCTGCATTACCCGGACGCGCGCGACCACAACCTGTACGCGCTGAGCTGGATCGAGAACCTCGACTACGCCTGCCGCCACGGCCTGACTGCCTATGTCGCCGGCTGGACCGATCCGGAAGTGAAGGCCCAGCTCGGCGCCAGCTTCACCTACACCTGGCATGCGGTGTACCTGCGCAATCCGCTGCTGCGCGCGGTGCTGCGCCGATTGCGGCCGCTGTTCGAATCCGACGACGTCGGGCCGGTCGCCGATGCCGCCGAGGAGGACTGAGATGCGCACTCCGGTTTTGCTCGATCTCGATGATTCGCTGGGCGCCGTACCCGATGCCGTGCGCCTGCCGCTGCGCGACTGGTGCGACGGCCTGCGCTTCGCCTGCTCGATGGCGCGGCTGCGCCGCTTCGGCGCGGCGCTGGAGCAGGCGCTGCCGGCGCGGTACGGCACCGTGCTGCTGGGCAGCGGCGATTTCCATCACCTGAGCCTGCCGTTGATCGTGCGCCTGGCGCAGCGCGCGCAGGCGCCGTTGCGGGTGGTGGTGTTCGACAACCATCCGGACAACATGCGCTTCCCGTTCGGCGTGCACTGCGGCTCGTGGGTGCGCCGCATCGCCGCGCTGCCGCAGGTGGCGCAGGTCGAGGTGGCCGGCATCACCTCCGGCGACGTCGGCCCCGGCCATGCCTGGGAAAACCATCTGCTGCCGCTGTACCGCGGCAAGTTGCGCTACTGGTGCAGCGGCGTGGACGTGGGCTGGGCGCGGCGGTTGGGCCTGGGCCGGGCGGTGCGCGGCTTCGACAGCGTAAGCGCGCTGAGCGATGCGTTCGTCGAGCACCTGCGGCGCACGCCGATGCCGACCTATCTGTCGCTGGACAAGGACGTGCTGGATCCGCAGGACGTGCGCACCAACTGGGACCAGGGCCAGCTGCGCGTGCCGCAGTTGCTGCAGGCGATCGACGCGCTGCGCGGGCAGGTGTGCGGCAGCGACATCACCGGCGAAGTCTCGCTGGCCCATTACCCGCAATGGTGGAAGCGCAAGCTGGCGGCGCTGGATGCGCAGCCCGAACTGTCGCCGGCGGACCTGTCGGCGTGGCAGGCGCAGCAGCATGCGTTGAACCTGCGGCTGCTGGCGGCGCTGGATGCGGCCAGCGTCGGTTAGCGCAGCGCCATTCTGTAGGAGCGGCTTCAGCCGCGAGAGCATTACCGGTAACGCATCTCGCGGCTGAAACCGCTCCTACAGGATGCTTCCTGTCGTTATGAGCGGCACATTTTCACCGCGACGCTGGCGAAGTCGCCCGTCGCCCGATCAAGCGCTCGGCGCAGCGGCGGGCACCAGGTCGACATCCAGCGGCGCCGGCCCGACCGCGGTGGCGCAGGCCGCCTGCAGCGTGGCCACGATGGTCTCGAAGCGCGCCTCGTCCAGCCAGGGGCTGTTGCTGATGCTCAGGCAGCGCGCGGCGAAGTCGCTGGCGTTGGGCATCGGCGTGCGTTCGACGATGCCGTCCAGGTAGTCGTAGTCGGGCAGGGCATGCACGAACGGCACCGCCACGCCGAGCCCGCGCGGCCACAGCGCGGCCAGCACCGATTCGCGGGCGGCCGCATCGGGCAGCAGCACCATCAGGATCGGCCAGCTGCCCTGGGCGCCCGGGGTATCGGCGATCACGCTCAGGCCGGGGATGCTGGCCAGGCGCGCGCTGCGGCGCCGGCCCTGTTCGCGAATCTGGGCAAGAAATGCCGGCCAGCGCGCGCTGGCGCGCACGCCCACGCCTTCGCGCCAGGCGCCGACCGCATGCTGGGCGATCGCGGTGCCGAAGCGGTCGCCGGCCGCACCGACGCGGTCGCCGCGGCGCAGTGCACGCCGCACCGGTGCGCCGTACGCCCAGCGCAGCGGTTGCGGCCGATAGAGCGCGGCATAGCCGAGCAGCTCCAGGCTGCGGCGCAGTTCCCAGCGCCAGTCGCGCTGGCCCAGGCGCGCGGCGGTGTCGGCCAGGCTGCGCTGCAGCGGCGCATGCCGCGACATCAGCAGCCCGCCTTCGTACAGCGTGAGCCCCTTACCGGCGGCCAGGCTGCAGAAGCCGATGTCGCCGCCCAGGCCGGCGGGGCGGCCGTCGGCATGCACGCCGCCCAGCGCCTGCGCCGCGTCCTCGATCAGCAAGGCGCCGCAGCCCTCGGCTGCGCGGCGCAGCGGCGCCAGGTCGGTCAGGCGTCCGCCGAGGTGGGTGGCGATGATCGCCAGGGTGTCGCCGCCGCAGCGTTGCGCCAGTTGCACCGGGTCCAGCTCCAGCGAGCCGGGCAGCAGATCGCAAAGCACCAGTTGCAGGCCGCAATGCGCCACCGCCAGCGCCACCAGCGGGCAGGTATAGGCAGACACCACGACCTGCCGGCGCAGGCTGGCCGCTGTCAGGGTACGCAGCGCCACGATCAGCGCGGCGGTGCCGGAGCAGGTCAGCAGCGCCTGCGGCAGGCCGAGCGCGCTGGCCAGGCGCGTGCGCGGGCGGCCCGGCCACAGGTCGCGCCACTGCAGCGGCAGGCCGGCGGTCGGCGGCACCTCAATGCGCATCGGCGGGATCCGCGCGTTCGCCGATCGCCAGGCAGACGATGCCGCCGACGATCAGTGCCGCGCCCAGCGCCTGCAGCAGGCCGATGTGTTCGTTGAACCACCACGCCGACAGCAGCATCACGCTGACCACCTCCAGGTGCGAGGCGGCGAAGGCCGGGCCGATCGGTGCGTGCTCGAGCAGCTTCATCCAGGTGAAGAATGCGCCGACGTAGCCCAGCAACGCGGCGTACAGCCAGGGGCTGCCGAGCAGGCGCAGCACCCAGGCCAGTTCGGCCTGCGGCGGGAAGGCGTGGGTGCCGGCCAGCTTGAAGCCGATCTGGGCCAGGGTGTCGAAGCTCAGCAGCAGGGCGAAGCCCACCGCATAGCGATGCAGCGACGGCCGGCTCATGAGCCCAGCCCCACCACGGCCACGCCGGCGCTGACCAGGCAGATGCCGGCCACCTGCATGCGCCCGAGGCGTTCGCCGAACAGCCAGCGCCCGGCCAGCATGATCGCCACGATGTTGATCGAGCCCAGCAGCACGCCGCGGCCCAGCGGCACCAGCGACAGGAACGCGGTCCAGGCGAGGAACTCGAACACGTAGCAGGCCACGCCGAACCACAGCTGCGGCTGCCGCGCCATATGCTGCCAGCGCGCCATGCCGGTGCCCTGCGGGTGGCTGGCCACGTACTTGAAGGCCAATTGGCCGGCGGTGTCCAAGGCCACCGTCGCCAGCCAGATCGCCACCACCGAGCCGGTCATCGCCATCAGGCGGCGGCCCGCTGCGGCGCGGACAGGGCGGCGAAGAACTGCGCCAGGCGCGCGCCGAGCACGCGGCGTTCGCGGTCCAGGGTGATCATGTGGTAGCTGTCGTGCAGCAGCAGCAGTTCCGTCGGCCCGGACACGTTGGCGATCACCAGCCGCGCGTTGCGCAGGTCGGCGATGTCGTCCTCGGCCGCGTGCGCGACCAGGCACGGCGCGACCACCTTGGGCAGGTTGCGGCGCACGTCGCGTGCGAGCAGGTACATCTCGGCCAGCGCGTGCCAGGGGTTGCCGGGCAGGCCGGCGGCGCTGCTGTCGCCGCCGAGCATGGCGCTGCTGACCTGGGCGCGGATGCGCTCGTCGCGCAGGCCATACGGCGGCTCTTCCAGGAACATGCGGCGCTTGCCGATGCCCAGCCGCTTGAACCACGGCAGCAGGAACGCCAGGCGCGCGCGCTTGGGGATGTTCCAGCCGTCGTAGCGGAAGGTGGCGCCGAGCACGCCGACCCCGTCCACCCACTCCGGACGCTGCTGCGCCAGGCGCAGCGCCAGCACCGCGCCCATCGACAGCCCGGCCACGAACAGACGGTCGACCTGCGGGCGCACGCGCGCGGCGGCGGCCTCGACGCTGGCGTACCAGTCGTGCCAGCTGGTGGCCAGCAGGTCGTCCTCGTCGCCGCAGTGGCCGGCCAGTTGCACGCCGTAGACGCTGAAGCCTTCGCGGTTCAGGCTCTTGCCGAGCAGGCGCATCTCGCTGGGCGTGCCGGTCAGACCATGGATCAGCAGCACCGCGTTGCGGCCGCCTTCGAAGTGGAACTCGGCAGATTGGATCATGTGAATGGGCGCGGCTGCGCAGTCTCGGCAATCCGTGCAGGGTCGCCGCTGCGCGTTTCAGCAGCCTTTCGCCGCGGCGGCGGTGTGCAGGGTCAGCGCTTGGTCGTGGCCGGGTTGCGGAAGCGGACCAGCACGCGCTGGCCCAGGCGCAGGGTCGAGGGCTGGGTGAAGGCCAGCACGCAGGCCACGCTGCGGTCGTTGCCGGCGGGCGTGGCGTCGTCGTGCAACTGGGTGGGGCCGTAGGCCGGCGCCAGCCAGCGCACCACCGCCTCGCCGAGCACGGTCTGGCGGCCGTCGTCGCTGATCACTTCGGCGGCCATGCCCGGGGTGACGCTGCCGGCATAGCTTTCGTTCAATTCGGCGCGGACCAGGCGCGGCGCGTCCGGCAGCAGGGTCAACAGCGGCGCGTTGGCCTCGGTGCGCGCGCCGACCGCCGCCGACAGCTGCAGCACGCGTCCGGCCACCGGCGCCTGCAGCCGGTACTGCGCGCGCTGCAGCTCGGCCGCGCGCACCTGCGCGTCTGCCAAGGCCGCATCGCTGCGTGCGGTGTCCAGCGCGTCCATCAGGCTCTGCACCGCGTCGCTGGCGTCGTCGGCGCTCTGGCCGTCGCCGGCACCCAGGCGCGCGGCCTCGGCCAGCCGTCGTTGCTTCTGCTGGGCGCTTTGCAGGCGCTGCTGCAGTTGCTTCAGGTGGGTGGCCGCGGCCTGGGCGCGGGTGCGGGCGATGTCCAGGTCGACCGCGGCGGCGCGGTCGTCGCCGGCGACCAGCACCGCGCCTTTCTGCACCGCGTCGCCCTCGTGCACCGGCACCTCGCGCAGGGTCGCGGCGACCGGCAGGCCGAGCTTGAGCACGCCGCCCTCCACGTCGATGCGGCCGCGCGCCACCGCCAGGTAGGCCGGGGGGGCGGCGGCCGCCGCCGGGGCCGGCGTGCGGTCCGATGGCGCGCATGCGGCCAGCAGCAGGCTCAGCAGGGGCGCGGCGGCGAACGCTTTCATGGTGCGGGATTCCGTGAGGGCAGGGGCGAGGGCGGCGCGTTCACGCGGCGGTCGTCGAGGATGCGGCCGTCCTCCATCGACAGCACGCGGTCGGCGTGGCGGATCAGGCGCGGGTCGTGGCTCACGCACAGCACCATGGTGTTATGGCGGCGCGCGATGCGGTGCAGCAGGTCGATCACGATCTGGCCGTTGCCGGCGTCCAGCGCGCTGGTCGGTTCGTCGGCGAACAGCAGTGCAGGGTGCTTGGCCAGGGCGCGGGCGATCGCCACGCGCTGCTTCTCGCCGCCGGACAGTTCGGCCGGGCGCAGATGCTGGCGGTGGGCGATGCCGACCTCGGCCAGCGCCTCTTCGGCGCGGCTGCGCACCTCGGCGGGGGCCAGGCCCATGTACTGCAGCGGCAGCCGTACCTGGTCCAGCGCGCACAGCGCCGGGAACAGGTTGAAGCCCTGGAAGATGAAACCGGTGTGGCGCAGCCGGAACTGCTCCAGCGCGGTGGCGCCGAGTGCGCCCAGTTCCTCGCCCAGCGCCAGTACCTGGCCGGCGTCGGCGCGCTGCAGGCCGCTGAGGATCGACAGCAGGGTGCTCTTGCCGCAGCCGGACGGGCCGGAGATCAGGGTCAGCTCGCCCGGCCACACCTGCAGTTCCACGTCGCGCAGCACCGGCGTGCGCAGGCTGCCGGAAACGAAGCTCTTGCACAGCCCGCTGCCGCGCAGGGTGGCGGCGGCCGGGTGCAGCGCGGCGGCGGCGACGATCCGGCTCATCGCAGCAGCAACGCCGGATCGGCGCGGCGCAGCCCGCGCAGCGCGGCCAGGGCCGAGACCACAGTCAGCAGCATCACCGCGCACACGCACAGGCCCCAGCCGCTGGCGTTGAACGCCACCGGCACGTCGTGCGCGCGGGCCAGCGCGACCAGCGCCGCACCCAGCGCGCTGGCGCCGATCAGGCCCAGCGCGCCGACCCAGGCGGCCTGTTCCAGCACCACCCAGCGCAGGTTGCGCATGCTCACGCCCAGCGCGTTGAGCGTGGCGTACTCGCGCGCGGCGCCGAGCACGGTGCCGAGCAGGGTCTGGCTGGTGATGGCCACGCCGACCAGCAGCACGATGCCGCCCAGGAACAGCACGCCGGAGCCGGCACCGGTATCGAACATCCAGAACAGGATGCTGCGCCGCGCGAAATCGTCGGCGCTCCAGGCTTCCACGCGCGGCCGCGTGACCGCGCTGTCGATCGCCTGCGCCACCGCCTGCGGGTCGGCGCCGGGGCGCAGCCTGGCCACCATGTAGGTCGGCCAGTCCGGATGCGCGGTGTCGGTGTTGAGCGCGCGCGCGGTGTCCAGCGAGGCCAGTACGTTGACTCCGCCCAGCGCGCGCAGGCCGCGGCCGACCCCGATCACCCGCACGCGGTGGCCGTTGATGCGCGCGCTGCTGCCGATGTCGACGCCGAGCTTGTCCAGTTCCGCGCGGTCCACCACCACGGTGTCGGGCTCGCGCAGCGCCGCACGCAGCGCCGGGCTGAGCAGACGCGAGAACATCAGCCCGCCGTCGCGGGTGTCGATGCCGGAGATGTACACCGACACCGCGCCGGTGTCGCCGGGGCCGCGCCAGTCGCCGTCGAACCAGATGAACGGCTCGACCTGCGCCACGCGCGGGTCCAGGTAGAGCGGCGCGGCCGCGTCCGGATCGATGGCGCGGCCCTGGTCCACGCTCTGCGTGCCGGGATAGCCCAGCCACAGGTCGGCGTCGGAGCCGGAGACGTACACGCTGGCGCTGCCGAAGATGCCCAGCACCAGCGCGGTCTGCAGCAGCAGCAACAGGCTGGCGAAGCCCACCGACACCACCACCGGCAGGAAGCGGCGCCACTCGTAGCGCAGGGTCTGGCGGGCCAGCGCGACCATCAGGGCTGCGCGCCTTCGCGCGCGTTGCCGGTACCGGCGCCGGGAATCGGCGCGGTGGCGCTGCCCAGCGCGGTGTGCAGGGCGACGTAGGCCAGGTCGCGCTGGCGCTGCGCTTCCAGCAGTTCCAGCGTCGCCTGGTCGCGCGCGGCCTGCTGCGTGGCCACGTCCAGGTCGCTGCCCAGGCCCAGCCGCCGGCGCTGCTGCGCCGCCTCGGCGACCTGCTGCTGCGCCTGCAGCACCTGCTGCTCGGTCTCGACGTTGCGCCGCTGCTGTTCCAGCGCGGTCAGCGCGTCCTCGACCTCGTTGACCGCCGACAGCACGGTCTGCCGGTAGGCGAGGGTGGCCGCTTCCAGCAGGTCGCCGCGCGCCTTGGCCCTGGCCTGACGGATGCCCCAGTCGAACAGCGGGATGTCGATCACCGGGCCGAACGAGGCGATGCCGTGGGTGGTGGTGCGGCGGTGGCTCAGCAGGCTGGTCGACCAGCGGATCGCGCCGCCCAGGCCGATGCTGCCGTAGCGGTCGGCGCGGGCGATGCCCAGGGCGCCGGCGGCGCTGATCACCTCGGCCTCGCGCGCGGCGATGTCCGGGCGTCGCCGCAGCAGGTCGGCCGGCACGCTGTCGACGGCGGCGATCTGCAATTGTCCCGGCGCGCTGCTGGCCGCGGCCGTGCTCCACGCCGGGTCGGGCGCGTCGCGGCCCAGCAGCACCGCCAGGCGCCGCGCCGCCGCCGCCGCGGCGTCGCGCGGTTCGTTCACCGCACTCTGCGCCTGCAGCACCGCCGCCTGCGCCTGCGCCGCGGTGGCCGGCGCGGCCAGATGCAGGTCGACCAGGGTCTGCTGCAGGCTGGCCTGGCGCTGGCGCGCGTCGGCGATGTCCTGCAGCAGGCGTTCGGCCTGCTGCGCGTGGCGCAGGTCGATCCAGTTGTGGGTCACGTCGGAGATCGTCGCCGCGCGCACCTGCGCCAGGTTGGCCTGGGCGCTCTGCAGGTCGCCGCGGGCCACGCGGTTGGTGGCTTCGCCGCGACCGAACAGCGGCAGCTCCCACTCCGAATCGACGCCCACGACCAGGAACGAGGCGCTGGCGTCCGGATCGATCGGATCCTCGGTGCGCGCACGCAGTTGCGGCCGCAGGGTCGCGTCGGCGACCGCGTCCAGCCGCCGCGCCGCGCGCAGCCGTGCCAGCGCCTGGCCGACCTCGAGATCGTCCTGCAGCGCCTGCGCGACCAGCGCATCGAGCTGCGGATCGTGGAAATCCTGCCACCAGGCACTGCCCGGCGGGCGCGGCGCAGCCGCCTGCGGCGTCGCGCTGCTCCAGTGCGCGGGCAGCGACGGCTGGCGCAGATCGGGAATGGGCTTGCTGGCGCAGCCGCCCAGCGCCAGCGCGCTGGCCAGCGCCAGTGCGCCGGCGCAGCGAAGACGGTGGCGGCTCATGCGCGCGGCTCCGCGCCGGCCGGCAGGTCCAGTTCCGCGCGCAGGCCGCCCAGTGCCGAGCGCCGGTAGCGCAGCGTCGCGTGGTGGCGGGCGGCGATGTTGGCGACGATGGCCAGGCCCAGGCCGGTGCCGCCTTCGGGCGCGTCCGGCGCGCGGAAGAAGCGCTCGCCCAGGCGCGGCAGCAGGGCCTCGTCGATGCCGCTGCCGGCATCGTCCACGGCCAGGCGCACGTACAGCGGATCGCGGCGCAGGCTGACCGTGACCATGCGGCCGGCGGCATGCCGGAAGGCATTGTCCAGCAGGTTGTCGAGCAGTTCGCGCAGCGCATAGGTGTCGGCGGCCACCCAGGCGGGCGCGTCGTCGTCGCCGGCGTCGTAGCCCAGGTCCACGCCGGCGTGCAGCGCGTCGGGGATGCGGTCGGACAGGGCCTGCGGCAGCCATTGCGCCAGGTCCAGCGGCAGCAGCTCGCGGATGCTCTCGCGCGGCGCCTGGGTGCGGGTCAGCGCCAGCAACTGGGTGGAGGTGCGGGTGGCGCGGTCCGTCAACTGACGGATGTGCTGCAGCGCCTGCGCGGTGTCTTCCGGGCGCTGGCCGGCCTGGGCGCGCTGCACGTGCATGCTCAGCCCGGCCAGCGGCGTGCGCAACTGGTGCGCGGCATCGGCCAGGAAGCGTTCCTGCAGCGCCATCATGTGCTTGAGCCGGCCGAGCAGGCCGTCGATGGCCTGGGTCAGCGGCAGGATCTCCACCGGGATGTCCGGGCCGGACACCGGGCTGAGGTCGCGCTGGCTGTCGTCGAGCCGGCGCACCGCCGGCTCCAGCATGCGCAGGCCGACGCGCACGCCATGCCACACCAGCACCAGCAGCGAGCAGGTGAGCAGCAGTTCGGTCGGCAGCATCAGCACCAGGATCTCGCGGGCGCGGCGGTGGCGGTCGTCCAGGGTCTCGGCCACCGACACGGTGAGCCAGTCGCCCGGCTCCAGCGCCGAGGGCAGCAGCAGGCTGGCCACGCGCACCGGCACGCCGTTGTCCATGCGGTCGTCGTACAGCATCACTCGGCCGATCTCGGCCGGATCCGGGTGCTTGGGAATCGGCTGGGTACTGCCGCTGATCACCCCGTGGCGGCGGCTGTCGAGCTTGAAGAACACCCGGCCGTCGCTGCTGTACTCCAGCAGCTGCCGCGCCTGCAGGGTCAGCGGCATGCGCTCGCCGGGGTCGTTGACCGCGTTCGCCAGGCCCTGCGTGTCCTCCTTCAGGTCCATGTCGTGGACGTGATTGGTGTACTTGAGCATCAGCAGGTAGAACAGCGACGACACCACCAGCATCAGCAGCACGGTCGGGATCAGCAGGAACGCCAGCAATCGCTGGCGCAGGCTGGGATGGCGGTAGGCCGGCGCGTGCGCGGCGGTGGTCGCGCTCACTGCGAGGTCTGTGCGTGGTCGGCGGCCGGTGAGGCGGCGTGCGACTCCTCCAGCAGGTAGCCCAGGCCGCGGATGGTTCGGATGCCGACGCCGGCACCATGCAGCTTGCGCCGCAGGCGGTGCATGGAGATGTCCAGGCCGTTGTCGGTGATTTCGTGCTGCCAATCGCACAGCGCCTCGGTCAGTTGGCTGCGGCTGACCACGCGCCCGCTGCGCAGCAGCAGGGTTTCCAGCAGCGCGAACTCGCGCGCGGTCAGGTCCAGCGGCTGGTCCTGCAGCCACACCCGGCGTCCGGCCAGGTTGATGCGCAATTGTCCCAGCACCAGCTCCGGCACGCCGCCGCTGCTGCTGCGGCGCAGGAGCGCGCGGGTCCGGGCCAGGAACTCGGACAGTTCGAAGGGCTTGATCAGATAGTCGTCGGCGCCCTCGTCGAGCGCGCGGATGCGGTCTTCCACCGCGTCACGGGCGGTCACCACCAGCACCGGGATCTCGTCGCGGCGGGCGCGCAGGCGTTGCAGCACCTGTAGCCCATCGCGGCGCGGCAGGCCCAGGTCCAGCACCAGCAATTGATAGCTTTCGCTACCGAGTGCGCGTTCGGCAGCGGCACCGTCGCCGACATGGTCTACCACGTGGCCGCACTCGGCGAGCGAGTCGCGTAATGCAACAGCAATGGACGTATCGTCTTCGGCAACCAGGATGCGCATGACGCGAAATGCTTGCAACGGGGATGTGGGAAAACCGTCGTAATCGGCGGCGGCGAAGTCACTACGTTCACATACGTCGATGTAGCTTCGATGGAGTCTGTATCCAGATTCTGCGATGCGGTGATGACGATTGTCATCCATGACATCTTTCGCGCACTCGCCGGTGCGGACGCCGCCGGGTAGGAAAAGTCCTATAGCCGACCGCGGCATCCGCCGATCCTCACGCCCCCGGGGCGGCGGCATCATGCATGCGTCGGCAACGTCACCGCTCCCGCGCCAGGGAGATGGTTCTCACGGAATCGAACGGATCTCGATTCGCCGGCCACGTTTCGCTCCCGCAGGCGCCGACGGATCGGCGCAGCGCCACTGCGATCGGAATCGAAGGGAAGAAAACGCACGAGGCCCCGGCATGCCGGGGCCTCGTGCGTTCAACGTGCCGCTATCAGGCTTAAATCATGTGGGCATCATGCACGGACGGGTCGGTCTGCACTGATCCTGTAAGCGCCGCACCGCACACCGCTGCCTGCACGCAAACTTTCAGGCCGCAGCCCGCCCGCCTTTGCCAATCCCCAATCCCGAATCCCAAATCCCGGCCCCTCAGAGCGCCCAGTCCAGCCGCAAACCCGCCACCAGGGCATTCGGCAGGTCGCGGGTACGTGCCGGCTCGTTGAACTGGTCCGGGTGCACGATGTAGTGCAGGTTCGGGGCGATGCGCAGTTGCGGGGTCACCTGGATGCCGTAGCTCAGTTCCATCATGGTCTGGGAGCGGTGCGGGGTGCCGCTGCCGCCCGCCGCGGCGCGGGCCAGGCGCAGGTCTTCCAGGGCGTCGTCGCTGTAGTGCTGCTGGGTGACGACGAAGGCGATGTTGTCCTGCGGGCGGCTGGCGAAGGTGCCGCGCTGGACCAGGCCCAGCTCCAGGAAATGGTCTTCGATCAACTGCCCGGAGGTGCCCTTGAGCACCGAGCCGAACAGCACCAGGCCGCGGTTGCTGTCCGGGTCGGGGCGGGTGACCTGCTGCTCGAAGCGCACGAACGCGCCGGAGCGGCCGCTGCGGGTGGCGTAGTCCAGCCCGCTCAGCCGCGCCGGATTGCCGTTGCGGTCGTTGAGCGGATCGCGGTAGTCGGAATTGTCCTGCCAGCCGCCGAGCTCGTACATCGCCGGCAGGCGCGCGCCGCTGGCCTGGGTGCTGTAGCCGATCGCGTAGGGCACGATCACCCCGGTGCTGTCGTTGGTGCTCCAGTTCAGGCCGTGCTGGCCGCGTTCGGCCTGGATCGGGTTGACCTCGTAGGCGCCGACGTGGACGTAGACGTTCGGGGTCACCCAGGCCTTGGCGTGCGCGGCCCAGCTGGACACCGGCCAGTATGTGAAGTTGCTGGTGCGGAACACGAAGGTCGGGTTGCCGCAGGCCGAGTTGCCCTGGAAGTAGCCGCACAGCTCCGAGCCCAGGAAGTGGATGTTGGCCACGCTGCGGCCGGCTTCCAGTTCCAGGCGATCGTTGAACAGCTTCTGGTCGATGGTGAAGTTGGCCAGGCGGGTGCCCTGGCCGCCATAGATTTCCTGCACCGAGGTGCTGTTGCCGATGTTGCCGTTGGCCAGGTTGGTGCCGTGGCGATTGATGCCGTAGACCTTCAGCGTGGCGCCGTTCCAGCCCATCAGCCGTTGCAGGTCCACGTCGGTGCCGAACATCAGCTGCCCGGCGTAGGCGCTGCCCTCATGCTTGCCGCCGTCCAGCGACACGGCGCCTTCGCCGGTGTAGGCGAGCTTGAGCTTGAAGGCGTCGCTGGCGTCCTGGGCGTGGGCCAGCGGTGCGGCGAGCGCCAGCGCCAGGGTGGCCAGGGGCAGGGACGAGACGAGGGGACGGGACATGGCGGAACTCCTCAGCAGGGAAAGGCCGGCGCGCCGCCAGCGGCGACGGGGGGAGGGGCATCGCGTGGCGACGCGCCGGCGCATGGACGGGATCAGGCGTTAACCGGCTTCTTCAGCACCCGCAGCGCCACCGCGGTGACCACGGTGCCGGCGAGCAGCGCCACCAGGTACATGCCCAGGTGGCTGACCGCATTGGGGATCGGCAGCACGAACACACCGCCGTGCGGCACCTTCAGTTCGGCGCCGGCGGCCATCGAGATCGCACCGGCCAGCGCCGAGCCGAGCATCAGCGCGGGGATGGTGCGCAGCGGGTCGCGTGCGGCGTACGGGATCGCGCCTTCGGTGACGAAGGCCAGGCCGAGCACGCCGGTGGCGGCGCTGCTGCCGCGCTCGTCCTGGGTGAAGCGGCTGCGGAACACCCAGGTGGCCAGGGCGATGCCCAGCGGCGGGGTCATGCCGGCGACCATCGCCGCGGCCATCGGCGTGTACACCTGGCTGGCGATCAGGCCGGTGGAGAAGGCATAGGCGGCCTTGTTGACCGGCCCGCCCATGTCGAAGGCCATCATCGCGCCCAGCAGCAGGCCCAGCAGCACCGCGCTGCTGCCCTGCATGCCACGCAACCACTCGGTGAGCCAGGCCAGCAGTTCGGCCACCGGCTGGCCGACCACGTAGAGCATGGCCAGGCCGACCAGCAGGGTGCCCAGCACCGGCAGGATCAGCACCGGCTTCAGGCCCTCGAGCGTGCGCGGCAGCTTGATCGCCCGGTTCAGCGCGGCCACGCCGTAGCCGGCGATGAACCCGGCCAGGATGCCGCCGATGAAGCCGGCGCCGAGGTTGGCCGCGACCATGCCGCCGATCATGCCGGGGGCGATGCCGGGGCGGTCGGCGATGGAGTAGGCGATGTAGCCGGCCAGGGCGGGCACCATCAGGGTGAAGCCGGCCTTGGCGCCGATCTGGAACAGCGACCAGGCCAGGGTGCCCTTGTGCGCGTCGTCGAAGGCATAGATGCCACCGAGCGCGAACGCCAGCGCGATCAGCAGGCCGCCGGCGGTGACGAAGGGCAGCATGAACGACACGCCGGTCATCAGGTGCTTGTACGGGCCGGCGGAGCGGCCGCCCTGGACCTTGGCCGGGGCGCTGCCGCCATTGCCGGCGGCGTGCACGCTGGCCTCGGCCAGGGCCTTGCGGATCAGGCCAGGGCCGTCGTTGATCGCCGGCTTGGTGCCGCTCTTGAACAGGCGCTTGCCGCCGAAGCGGCCCAGGTCGACCTCGCGGTCGGCGGCGATCAGCACCAAGTCGGCGGCGGCGATCTCCTCGGCGCTGAGCGCGTCCTGCGCGCCGACCGAGCCCTGGGTTTCCACTCGGATCTGGTGGCCCAGCAGCTTGGCCGCCTGCTGCAGGCCCTCGGCGGCCATGAAGGTGTGGGCGATGCCGGTGGGGCAGGAGGTGATGGCGACGATGCGCTTGCCAGCGCCCTCGGTGCCGTCGGTCGCGGCCGGCACGGCGGCGGCGTCGGACGTCGCGGCGGCGAGCAGCGGCGCCAGCACCGCGCCGGCATCGGCCAGCACCGCGTCCAGCGCGCTGCGCTGCATGCGGCGGCCGGCGAAGCGGGCGGCATCGACGTCGCCGTCGCCGACCAGCAGCAGCGGCGCGGCGGCGGATGCGGCGGCCAGGTCCAGCGGTGCGATCACGCCCTGCGGCGTACGCACCTCGGCCTGCAGGACGGCGCCCCGCAGCGTGGCGGCATGCCGCAGCGCCTCGGCGGCGAGGACGGCTTCGGTACTGCGATCGCCGGCGGCGATCACCACGAGGATCGGATTCATGCGGGCTCCCGATGAGCGCAAGAGGGCGCGGCGCACAGCAGCGACGCGACGGAAGTCATGCCAGGGTCTCCACGCGAACCGCAGCGGCCAGCTCGGCCAGGCGCTCGCGCGGCAGGCGGCGGGCGACGCCGCTGCCCAGCGTGGCCACGGCGAAGGCGGTGGCCTGGCGCGCGCAGGTCGCCAGGTCGGCGTCGGCGCGCAATGCCGCGACCAGGCCGGCCACCATCGCATCGCCGGCGCCGACGCTGCTGCCGCCGGTCACCTGTGGCGGCTGCGCCAGCAGCGCCTGCTCGCCGCGTACGAACAGCGCGCCGTCGCTGCCCAGCGACACCGCCACCAGGCCGATGCCGCGCGCCAGCAAGGCGCGTGCGGCGCCGAGCAGGTCGGCGGTGCTGGCCAGCGGCGCGCCGGCCCATTCCTCCAGTTCGTGGCGGTTGGGCTTGATCGCGAACGGCAGTTGCGCGCGCGGCGCGTCCAGGGCGGCGTGCAGCGGCGCGCCGCTGGTGTCCAGCAGCACCCGTGCACCGGCCGCGGCGGCCTGCGCCTGCAGCTGCCGCCAGGTGTCCTCGGCCAGGCCGGCCGGCAGGCTGCCGCAGAGCACCACCGGCAGGCCGGGGCGCAGCAGTTCGGCCAGGCGCGCGCCGACGCTGTCGAGCTGCGCCTGGTCCAGGGCCAGGCCGGGCAGGTTGATGTCGGTGGTGGCGCCGCTGTCGGCGGCGACCAGCTTGAGGTTGGTGCGGGTGTCGCCGGGCGCGCGCAGGCAGCGGTCGTCGATGCCGCGTTCGGCGAACAGCGTCTCGAACGTCTGCGCGTTGTCTGCGCCGAGCACGCCGAGCGCGGCGCAGCGCAGCCCGGCGTCGGCCAGGCAGGCGGCGACATTGATGCCCTTGCCGCCGGCGATGGCATGGGCGCTGCGCGCACGGTGCACCTGGCCCGGTTGCAGCCGGTCGATCGCCACGGTCAGGTCGATCGCCGGATTCAGGGTGATGGTGACGGCATCGACGCTCATGCGTCGGCTCCGCCGTCGAGCGCGCGTACGTCCGCCGCGCTCTCGCACTCCAGCGCGCGCTGTGCCAGCGCCTGCAGCGCGTCCAGGCGGCTGCCGCGCAGGCGCGCCTTCACCGCGGGGATGTCGTTGGGGGTCATCGACAGTTCGTGCACGCCCAGCCCGGCCAGCAGCGCCGCGCCGAACGCATCGCCGGCCAGGCCACCGCACACGCCGACCCAGCGGCCGTGGCGCGCCGCGCCCTCGACGGTGGTGCGGATCAGGCGCAGCACCGCCGGATGCAGGCTGTCGGCCTCGGCGGCCAGGTCCGGGTTCTGGCGGTCGATGGCCAGGGTGTACTGGGTCAGGTCGTTGGTGCCGATCGAGAAGAAGTCCGCGTGCTTGGCCAGCGCATCGGCCTGGATCGCCGCGGCCGGCACTTCGATCATGATGCCCAGCGGCACCTCCGGCGCCTGCAGCTCCGCGCGCAGGCGCTCGCATTCTGCGCGCAGCGTCAGCAGTTCCGCGGCCGAGGTGATCATCGGGAACATGATCGCCAGGCGCGCGCCGTCCTTGGCCGCGCGGTACAGCGCGCGCAGTTGCGGTTGCAGCAGGTCGGCGCGGCGCAGCAGCAGGCGCGCGCCGCGCACGCCCAGGAACGGGTTGTCCTCGCGCGGCAGGTTCAGGTGCGCGACCTGCTTGTCGCCGCCGATGTCCAGCGCGCGCACGATCAGCGCGCGGCCGTCCAGTGCCTGCGCCATCGCCGTGTAGGTGGCGTACTGCTCGTCCTCGCTGGGGGTGCTGCCGCGTTCCAGGAACAGGAATTCGGTGCGCATCAGGCCCACGCTCTCGGCGCCCTGCGCCAGTGCCGCGGCGACCTGCTCGGGCAGGTTGACGTTGGCGCCGATCTCCAGGCGATGGCCGTCCTCGGTCTGCGCCGGCTGGTTGCGTTGCTCGGCCTCGCGCGCACGCAGTTGCTGCTGTTCGTCGATGTAGGCGCGGGCCGAGGCCAGGTCGGCCTCCGACGGCGCCAGGTACAGGCGGCCACTTGTGCCGTCGACGATGACGGTGGCGCCGTCCTCCAGGTCCAGCAGGTCGGCGCCACCGGCGACCAGCGCCGGCAGGCCGAGGGTGCGCGAGAGGATCGCGGTGTGCGAGGTCGGGCCGCCCACGGCGGTGGCCAGGCCGAGCACGCGCGCGGTGTCGAGGTTGGCGGTATCCGACGGCGACAGGTCGTGTGCGAGCAGGATGCACGGCGCGGCCGGCAATTGCGCCAGGCTGCCGCCGGCCAGGCTCGGATCCAGGTGCGCCAGCACGCGGCGGCCGACGTCGCGCAGGTCGCTGGCGCGCCCGGCCAGCACCGCATTGCCCAGCGCCGAGAGCTTGTTGGCCAAGCGCTCGACCGACTGCTGCCAGGACCAGGCGACGCCGTGGCCCTCGACCATGAGTTGGCAGGCCAGGGTGATCAGGTCGGTGTCGTTGAGCAATTCGGCCTGGGCGCGGAAGATCGCCGCATCGCCGGCGCCGAGGCGGCGGCGGGTGTCGTCCTCGATGGCCTGCAGTTGCGCGCGGGTGCGCTGCAGGGCGTCGTGGAGCAGGGCGCCGCCGTCGCTCAGCGGCACCGGCGTGTCCGCCACCGCGACATCATGCCCGGCCAGCTTGTGCACCACGCCGATCGCCAGGCCGGGGCTGGCGCCGATGCCGACGATGGCCGGCTGCGCCTGCGGCGGGGTCCAGCCGGCGACCGGCGCGGCGCGGCGTTGCACGGCGGCTTCGGCATCGGCCTGTTCCTGCGCGGTCAGCGCGTCGATCACGCTGCGCAGCCGCGCCAGCGCCGCTGCCGCGTCCTGGCCCTCGGCGGAAATGGTCACGGTGTCGCCGGCGTGCAGGCCCAGTTGCAGCAGCGACACCAGGTTCTTGGCGTCGCCGACCTGGTCGCCGGCACGCACCTGGATGCGGGCGGCGAAGCCGCGCGCGGTTTCCACCCAGCGCGTGGCCGGGCGGGCGTGCAGGCCGGTGGGATAGCGCACGGTCCAGTCGAAGCGTTCGGCCAGGTCGCTGGCCGGGGCGGTGGGCGCGGTGGGGGCCGCGTCCTCGCTCAGCGCGGCGACGATCGTCTGCGGGTCGTCGCTGGCGAACAGCGCCTCCAGCCGCGGCGGGTCCTGGATCAAACGGGTCAGCCGCCGCAGCACGGCGATGTGGGTGTCGGACTGGGCGGCGATGGCGACCACCAGGCGCGTGGTCTGGCCCGGGTTCCACTCCACGCCGTCGCGCAGTTGCAGGACGGCGATGCCGTCGCGGCGCACCAGGTGGCGGTCCTCGCCGGTGCAGTGCGGGATCGCCACGCCATGGCCCAGGAAGGTGTTGGCCAGTGCTTCGCGGCGCAGCATGCTGGCCTCGTAGGCCGGCGGCACGCAGCCGGCGGCGATCAGCAACTGCGCCGCCTGGGCGATCGCGTCGGCCTTGTCGTGGGCCTGGGCAGCGACCCGGACCAGGTCGCTGGAAACCAGGGATGAGGAGGGCGTCTGGGACACGCGGAGTCCTTGAGGGTGGGCGACGAGTGGCGCAGTGTGGGAACGTTCCCAGTCGATCGTCAATGTGCAGTGCACAATTCTTTCGGAAAAGCCTGGTGCTACTATCCGGCAGCGCCACAAAGACAGGGGGTCGACATGGAAAACAAGCGGGAACGTTGCCAGTGAGCGTCAGCATTCACGACGTAGCGCGGGTCGCCGGCGTCTCGACCTCGACGGTGTCGCGCGCACTGGGCCACGGCCCGGTCAGCGAGGAGGTGCGGGCGCGGGTGGAAGCAGCGGTGCGCGAAACCGGCTACCGCCCCAACCTGATGGCGCGGCGGCTGCGCTCGCAGCACTCGGGGGTCGTGGGCCTGATCGTCGCCGACATCCGCAATCCGTTCTTCACCGCGGCGATCCGCGCGGTCGAGGACGTGGCCTACCGCGCCGGCATGCGCGTGATCCTGTGCAATACCGACGAGGATCCGCAACGCGAGGCGTTGTACCTGCAACTGATGCAGGAAGAGCGGGTCAGCGGGCTGATCTTCGCCCCCACCCGCACCACCCAGAGCCAACTGGGCAAGTTGAGCTTCGGCCATCCGGTGGTGCTGCTGGACCGCGCCGGCAAAAGTGGCACGCACGACAGCGTGGTGCTGGACAATGCGGCGGCGATGGCGGCCCTGGTCGATCACCTGGTCGACCGGGGCGTGCGCCGGATCGGCGGCCTGTTCGGCAGGACCAGCAGCACCGCCGCCGAGCGTCGCGACGGCTATCTGGAGGCGATGCGCGGACACGGCCTGGCGCCGGATTACCGCGAGGTGGCGCCGAGCGCGGAGGCGGCGATCGCCGAGGTTCAGGACTGGCTGGCGCAGGCGTCGCGACCGGACGCGCTGGTGGCCAGCAACAGCCTGCTGCTGATGGGCGCGATGAAGGCCGCGCGCGGCGCCGGCCTGCGCATTCCGCAGGATCTGGCGCTGGCCGGCTTCGACAACGAAAGCTGGACCGACCTGGTCGAGCCCGGGATCACCGTGATCGAACAGCCGGTGGAAGAGATGGGCCGCACCGCGATGTCGTTGCTGCTGGAGCGGATGAACGCGCCGACGCAGCCCACCCGCAAAGTGGTGCTCAGCGGTCGCTGCATCGTGCGCGGATCGAGCCTGCGCTGATGGCCGCTGGGGCGTGAGGATGTGGGATGGGTGCCGCTGCGGCGACGGTACGCTGCCGCAGCGGGAGTGGTGGCTTGCTTACTCGCTGCCGTCCGGTCGCGGGTAGTCGTGCTCGGGATCGGCGTGGTCGCGCTTGGGGTCGCTGTCGGGTTGGTCGCGATCCTTCCACTGCGCATCGTCGTTGTGGATCTTGTCCGGCGTGTGGCTGCGTTGCTGGGAATCGTGGGCGTTGTCGCGGTTGGCGGGCGGGGACATGACGAACCTCCTGGATCAGGCGGGTGTGGGCGCCGGATCCGGATGGCGGTCGTGCTGCTCGGATCCGTCCAGGCGCGCCCAGCAGGCGACGACCAGGGTTTCGGCATCGCTCCAGGCGATGCGCGGCCAGGGGTGTTCGGCGTCGTAGCGCTGACGCAGACGCTGCAATCGCACGTCGTTGGATTCGCGCGGCAACTGCAGGAACACATCGCAGGCCATCTTGATCAGGCGCGCATGTTCGCTGAACGACTGCGACCCCAATTTGCCCGCCGCGTGCAGCGCTTTCCAGTGCGCCAATTCGGCTTCGACATCCACGAGCAGGCTCGGAGCGTGACTCACGCGAGTTCTCCTTGAGTGAGAGGAAAGAGGGAGGCGGAGGGTGCCCCCCTGGCAGCCACCGCTCCATCACCCTAGGCCGCGGCGCGTAAAGGTGAGGTGGTGCTCATGTGGTGTGGATGACAAGACGCGCGCTCACACGGCCACAAAGCGTGATGTTGGACGCCGACTTTCACACACAGCGTTGTGAAGGCGGCCGACGCGGCGTGTGAAGACGAGGCGCGCATGCGCGACCCGGCGTTCCGCCGATCGACTTGGTCCGCGCCGCCGCAGCCGCTTACCATGCACGAGGTCCGCGTCCGCGGGCACCCCGATTTCCCCACCACGCGCCGACGGCCGCCGCTGCCGGCGCCCGTAAAGGATTGGCATGTCCGTCGCCCCCGTGTTCGATTCCGCGCCGCCGCGCATTGCCGTGATCGGCCTCGGCTATGTCGGCCTGCCGCTGGCGGTGGCGTTCGGCGCCCGCCACGACACGCTCGGCTACGACATCGATGCGCAGCGGGTGGCGCAACTGCGCGCCGGGCACGACCAGACCCTGGAACTGGAGGCCGAGGAACTGCGCGCCGGCGTGCACCTGCGCTACAGCGACGATGCCGCCGCGCTGCGCGACCGTAACGTGTACATCGTCACCGTGCCGACCCCGATCGACGCGCACGAGCAGCCCGACCTGCAGCCGCTGCGCCAGGCCAGCGAGTTGCTGGCCGGCGTGCTCAAGCGCGGCGACCTGGTGATCTACGAGTCCACCGTCTACCCGGGCACCACCGAGGAAGTCTGCGTGCCGTTGCTCGAGCAGGGCTCGGGATTGCGCTGCGACGTCGACTTCCATTGCGGCTACAGCCCGGAGCGGGTCAACCCCGGCGACCGCCAGCGGCGCCTGGCCGACATCCGCAAGATCACCTCCGGCTCCAATCCCGCCGCCGCCGACGCGGTCGACGCGCTGTACGCCGGGATCATCGCCGCCGGCACCTGGCGCGCGCCGTCGATCCGCGTGGCCGAGGCGGCCAAGGTGGTGGAGAACATCCAGCGCGACGTCAACATCGCCCTGGTCAACGAGCTGGCGCTGATCTTCGACCGGCTCGGCATCGACACCCAGGACGTGCTGGACGCCGCCGGCACCAAGTGGAACTTCCTGCCGTTCCGGCCGGGCCTGGTCGGCGGCCATTGCATTGGCGTCGATCCTTACTACCTGCTGCACAAATCCGAGAGCGTGGGCTACCACCCGGACCTGATCCACACCGCGCGCCAGGTCAACAACCGGGTCGGCGCGCATGTCGCCACGCGGGTGCAGGCGCTGCTGGCCGGCAAGGGCGTGGCGATGGCCGATGCGTCCGTGCTGGTGCTCGGCGTCACCTTCAAGGAGAACTGCCCGGACCTGCGCAACAGCCGCGCGCTGGAGCTGGTGCAGGCGCTGGCCGCGGCCGGCGCCCGCGTCGACGCCTGCGATCCCTGGGCCGATCCGCAGGCGGCGCAGGCGCACGGCGTCGAGCTGCTGCCAGAGCCGGTGCCCGGCCGCTACGACGCGGTGGTGCTGGCGGTGGCGCACGCGGCCTACCGCGACCTGGACGCGGCGCAGATCCGCGCGCTCGGCACGCCCGACCTGGTGGTCTACGACGTCAAGTCGGTGTGGCCGCGCGCGGCGGTGGACGACCGCCTGTAAGACGGGGCGCGGGCGCGCCTGGCACCGGCAAGCTGTACCTGCGCGGAGCGGACCCGGCGGCGGTGGCAACGCCATGACCGCCACACCCTCTACACTCGCCGGCTTCAGACGCCTGCGAGGACCGCGATGCACCGCTACCTAGCCTATCTCGCCAGCTGCCTGCTGCTGGCGCTGTCCATCGCCCTGTGCGCGATCTGGCCGCTGTGGGGCTGGGGCGTGGCGGCCTTTGCCGTGTTGGCGGTGCTGGGCACCGTGGACCTGTTGCAGACCCGCAGCACCCTGCGCCGCAACTACCCGATCCTGGCGCATTTCCGCTACGGACTGGAGTCGGTCGGCCCGGAGATGCGCCAGTACTTCCTGCAGAGCGACATCGAAGAAGCGCCGTTCTCGCGGCAGCAGCGCGCCCTGGTGTACCAGCGCGCCAAGAACGTGATGGACGTGGTGCCGTTCGGCACCCAGCGCAGCACCTACGCGCCGGACTACGAGTGGATCAACCATTCGCTGGCCACCAGCGAGATCGCCGGCCACGACTTCCGCGTCACCATCGGCGCCGACTGCGCGCAGCCCTACGCGGCCAGCGTGTTCAACATCTCGGCGATGAGCTTCGGCGCGCTGTCGGCCAACGCCATCCGCGCGCTCAATGCCGGCGCGCGCCAGGGCGGCTTCTACCACGACACCGGCGAGGGCTCGATCTCGCCCTACCACCGCGAGTGCGGCGGCGACCTGGTGTGGGAGATCGGCTCGGGCTACTTCGGCTGCCGCGACGAGGAGGGGCGCTTCGACCCGCAGCGCTTCGTCGCCAACGCGACGCTGGAGCAGGTCAAGATGATCGAGATCAAGCTCTCGCAGGGCGCCAAGCCGGGCCACGGCGGTGTGCTGCCGGCGGCCAAGGTCAGCGCCGAGATCGCCGCCACCCGCGGCGTCGCCATGGGCCAGGATTGCGTGTCGCCGTCGCGGCATTCTGCGTTCTCCACGCCGCTGGAGCTGCTGCAGTTCGTGGCGCGTCTGCGCGAACTGTCCGGCGGCAAGCCGACCGGTTTCAAGCTGGCGATCGGCCATCCGTGGGAGTGGTTCGCCATCGCCAAGGCGATGCAGGAAAGCGGGCTGTACCCGGATTTCATCGTCGTCGACGGCGCCGAGGGCGGTACCGGCGCGGCGCCGGCCGAGTTCATCGACCACGTCGGCGTGCCGATGCACGAAGCGCTGCTGTTGGTCCACAACACCCTGGTCGGGCTGGACATCCGCGAGCGCATCAAGCTCGGCGCCGCCGGCAAGATCACCAGCGCCTTCGACATCGCGCGCACCCTGGCGCTGGGCGCGGACTGGTGCAACGCCGGGCGCGGCTTCATGTTCGCGCTGGGCTGCATCCAGTCGCTGAGTTGCCACAGCGACCGCTGCCCCACCGGCATCGCCACCCAGGACCGGCGCCGCTGGCAGCATCTGGACCCCACCGACAAGGCCACCCGGGTCGCGCATTACCACGCCAACACGCTCAAGGCCCTGCGCGAACTGCTCAGTGCCGCCGGGCTGGCGCATCCTGCGCAACTGGGGCCGGAACACATCCTGCGCCGCATCTCGCAGGTGGAGATCCGCTCGCTGGCCTCGCTGTACCGCTACCTGGAGCCGGGCGAACTGCTGCGCACGGTGCCCGACCATGCGGTCTTCCACGATTACTGGGGCGACGCGCGCAGCGATTCGTTCCAGCCGCCGGAGCGGATCCGGCGGCTGCGCGACAGCAAGTCGCAATGAGCGAGGCGCCGCCGCCGATACGGTTGCGGCCCGGGGTGCCCGAGGACATCCCAACGCTGTGGGCGTTGCGCACCCGCTGTGTCCGCGAGGTCTGCAGCAGCCATTACCCGCCGGAGGTGATCGCGCGCTGGTCGGCGGCCCCGGCACCGGCGTCGTACCGCGGGCTGGTCGCCGCGGGTGGGGCGATCGTCGCCGAGGATCGCGACGGCCGCGTGCTCGGCTTCGGCACCGTCGAGCTGGCCGGTGCCGAGATCGACGGCCTGTTCGTCGATCCCACCCTGCGCGGCGGCGGTCTCGGCCGGCGTCTGCTGCAGGCACTGGAACAGCGCCTTGCAGCCTGTCCGCGCATCCATGTCGCCGCTGCGCTGAACGCGGTGGCGTTCTACCGCGCGCAGGGGTATGTGGTGGTGCGCGAGGGAGGCTATCCCCATCCCAGCGGGATCGTGCTGGCGTGCGTGTTCATGGAGAAGCGCGGCGCGGCGCCACGCTGAGGTCGGTATCCCACAACATGGCGCGGATGTGGCAACGACGGCCTTTTTTGCACTGCCGCACGCGTTGCGCATGCTCGCCATCCACACCGCTGCCGGCTATCGTGCCGGTTCCTCCCCGGCGTGCTGCGCATGAACCAACCCTCGGTCCCCGACGTCGTTCCCGCGCCGCTGCCCGTCGACGAAGCGGAGCGCCTGCGTGCGCTGGCCGAGCTGGGGATGCTGGACACCCCGCCGGAGCCGACCTTCGACGACCTGATCTGGCTGACCAGCCGGCTGTGCGAGGTGCCGATCGCCCTGGTCTCGTTGATCGACGAACGCCGGCAATGGCTCAAGGCCAGCTGCGGCCTGCCCGCCGGCACCACCGGCTATCCGCGCGAGATGGCGTTCTGCACCTATGCCTTGCTGGAGCCGCAGTTGCTGGAGGTGCCGGACGCCACACTGGATCCGCGTTTCGCCGGCAACCCGCTGGTGTGCGGCGCGCCGCACCTGCGTTTCTACGCCGGCATGCCGCTGGTCGGCGACCAGGGCTATAGCTACGGCACCCTGTGCGTGATCGACACCCGTCCGCGGCAACTGGACGCACGCCAGCGCGAAGGTCTGCAGCGCCTGGCCAGGCAGGTCACCGCGCATCTGGAGGCGCGCCGCGACGCACGCATCGCCCATGACCAAGCCAAGACGCTGAGCCTGCTGCTGGAAACCATGCCCGACGGCGTGGTCTCGTGCCTGGCCGATGGCACGCTGGGCGAGTTCAACCAGGTGGCGCGGCAGTGGCACGGGGCCGATCCGCGCGCCTTGCCGCCCGAGCAGTGGGCGCAGTACTTCGACCTGTTCGATGCCAGCGGCCGGCGCCCGCTGACCAGCGAGGAAGTGCCGCTGGTCCGTGCCTGGCGCGGCGAATCGGTGCGCGATGCGGAGATCGTGATCGCCGCCAAGGGGCAGGCGCCGCGCAGCGTGCTGTGCAATGCGGAACGGCTGGACGGCGGCGATGGGCGCAGCCTGGGCGCGGTGTGCGTGATGCGCGACGTGAGCGCCGAACGCGCGGCGGCGCACGCGGCGCTGCTGGCGGGGCAGCGTTTCTCCGGCGCCTTCTCGGCGGCCGCGCACGGCATGGCGCTGGTGTCGCTGGAGGGGCGCTGGCTGGACGTCAACGACGCCTTGTGCGCGATGCTCGGCTACAGCCGCGAAGAACTGCTGCAGTTGCGTTTCCAGGATCTGACCCATCCCGAAGATCTGGCCGTGGACATGGAACAGGTGGCCGCGCTGATCGCCGGCCACAGCAGCGATTACCGTAGCGAAAGGCGCTACCGTCACCACGACGGCCATACCGTGCGTGCGCGTCTGGCGGTGTCGCTGGTGCGCGACGAACAGCAGCGCCCCTTGCACTTCGTCACCCATATCCAGGACATCACCGAGCAGCATCTGGCCGAACACCGCCTGCGCGACAGCGAAGCGCAGCTGCGCACCATCGCCGACAACGCGCCGGCGCTGATCGCCTACCTCGACCACGACCTGCGCTACCAGTTCGCCAACCGGCCGTACGCGGAGTGGTTCGGGCTGGCACCGGAGCGCATCATCGGCCGCCGCCTGCACGAGGTGCTGGACCCGCAGCAACTGGCCTTGCTGCAACCGCATCTGCCGGCGGCATTGCAGGGCGTGCCGGCGCAGTTCGACGCCGAGCTGTGCGATGCCGCCGATGCCCTGCGCATCATGCACTTCAGCCTCATCCCAGACGTGGCGCTGGCGCCACAGCGGGTCGGCCTACACCTGATGATCAGCGACATCACCGGGCAGACCCGGTTGGCGAGGTTGCTGGAAGAGCGCGCGCTGCGCGACGAGCTGACCGGGCTGCCGAACCGGATGGCCTGGAACCAGACGCTGCGGCGACGCATGAGCGAGCGCCGCAGCCAGGGCCAGGTGGCGGTGATGTTCCTGGATCTGAACGACTTCAAGAGCGTCAACGACCGTTTCGGCCATCACGTCGGCGATGCGCTGCTGGTGCACTTCGCGCGGCTGCTGCAGCGTTGCCTGCGCGGGCAGGACAGCATCGCGCGGTTGGGCGGCGACGAGTTCGTGGTGCTGCTGGAAGGCCTGGCCGACGCCAGGCGCGAAGTGCTGGCTGCCGCGGCGCGGATCATGGAGGCGTGCGCGGACGGCTGCGAGGTCAGTGGCCGGCACCTGCCGTTGCAGCCGAGCATCGGCATCGCCGTGCAGGCCGGCCCCGGCTTCGATCCGGTGCTGCTCACCCAGCGCGCCGACGAGGCCATGTACGTGGCCAAGCGCGATCCGCAGGCGCGGGTGCAGATCGCAACCCTCTGAGCGTAGTCCGCCGGCGCGATGCCGGTGCTGGCTACGGTGCGCTGTCCGCGGCCACGCGCCGGAACGGATAGTGACCGCCATCGGCGTCGAGCGTGCCCTGGTCGGCATCGCCGGGCGTATCGAAGCGGATGACGATGTCCTGCGCGCTCAGGAAGAATGCGTGATCCGACGCGGGAATCAGCGGATACGCCTGATCCTTGCGCAGTTCCACCAGCAGGCGGCCCTGCGCTTCGCGGATCCGGAACGTGCCCAGCTCAGGAATGGCGAACGTACCGACGAAGCGCCGCTGCGCGGCGATGTCCACCGCGACGGCAGTGCGCCGGACCGGCTGGAAGTCCGGCCAGGCGTAGGCCGCGGCGATGGCGCGCACGATCTCCAGACCCAACTGGTAGCCCTGGTCGCCATTGCTCAGCACCACCGCGCCATCGCATCTCTGCGGATACACCACCAGCGTGGCCTTGTAGCCGGCGTTGGAACCGTCGTGATAGACGTACTTGCGCGCGCTGGCGCCGCCGATGTTCAGGCCCAGGCCGTAGCCATCCCGCACCGGGGTCATCATGGCGCGGACGCTGGCGGCGGACAGCACGCGGCCGCGGCCGGCCTGCGCATCGCACAGTTCGATCGCATAGCGCGCCAGGTCCTGGGCGTTGGTCCACAGGCCGGCCGCGGCCAGTTCCGGGTAGGTGTGCGGGCCGCCTGCCACCGGTGCACCATTGGCATCGTGCGGTTGCGCCGCGTGCGCCAGATCGCGTGCGGGCAGCGGTTGGCGGAAACTGCTGGCGCGCATGCGCAGCGGCGCCAGCACGCGCTGCTGCAGCAGCGTCGGAAAGTCCTGTCCGCCGACGTCGATCAGCAATTGCTGCATCACCGTGTAGCCGCCGCCCGAATAGCGGTAGCGCACCCCGACCGGCGCCTCCACCCGCACCGGCGCCGAGTTCGCGGGCGTCTGGCCGTCGAGCACCTGCTGCAGGGTGGGCACGGCGGCGCCGCGGGCGTAGCCGTCGAAACCGTGCACGCTGGTGCCGGCGGTGTGCGACAGCAACTGACGCAGCGTTACCGGATGGTCGTGGCTGTCGGCGGAATCGGGCAGGGTCCACGAGGTCAGGCGCGCATTGACCGGGGCGTCCAGCGCCACGCGTCCGTCCTGGACCAGGGACAAGGCCGCCATCGCCGCCACCGGCTTGCTCACCGAGCCGGCCTGGAACAGGGTCCTGGCATCGACCGCGGCCCCGCCGGTGGCGGTGACGCCATAGCCCTTGGCCCAGGCGACGCGGCCGCGATGGATCACCGCGATCGCCATGCCCGGGACGTGCAGCGCGTCCATCTGGTCGAGCAGCGACAGTTGCGCGCCCGCTTGGTCCTGGGTGACCACGGCCGGCAGCAGGCCTTGCTCGACCTGCCGGATCTTCGGGCTGGTGTCGGGTAGGGCACTTGCGGCCACGGCGCTGCTAACCAGGCCGAGTGCGCAGAACAGGATCGATGGACGCATACGTCGCTCCAGGCGGCAGGTGAGCTGGAACCGCGAGACAGCCGCGGTCGTCACGTCCGTGCAGGAATACGTGCTGCGGCGATGGCGACGACAGGCCCGAAGGTCACTGGCCGTTCCGGCCAGTCGCCGTGCCGATGTCGCTCAGCGCGTGGCGCGTTGCAGCCAGGCCACCGCGCCGCGCCCGGCGCGCACGCCGCTGGCGAAGCACGCGGTGAGCAGGTAGCCGCCGGTCGGCGCTTCCCAGTCGAGCATTTCGCCGGCGCAGAAGGTGCCGGGCAGCGCCCGCAGCATCAGCTGCGCATCCAGCGCCTCCAGGCGTACGCCGCCGGCGCTGCTGATCGCCTCGGCCAGCGGGCGTGGGCGCAGCAGGGTCAGCGGCAGGCGCTTGAGCGTGGCCGCGGCCAGCGCCGGATCCTGGCCGGCCTGCTTGCCGAGGATCTCGAACAGCAGCGCCGCCTTGACCCCGTCGATGCCGGCCTGGCGGCGCAGATGCTCGCCGAAGCTGCGGCCGCCGCGCGGCTTGCCCAGTTCGGCCTGCAGCCGCGGCAGGTCGCGGCCGGGTACCAGGTCCAGCCACAGCGTGGCCGGGCCGTGCGCGGCGATGGCCTCGCGCAGATCCGCGGCCAGCGCATAGATCAGGCTGCCTTCGATGCCGTGCTCGCCGACCACGCATTCGCCCTGCAGCGACTGCGCCTGGCCCTGCGCGTCGTGCCAGTGCGCGACCACCGGCTTCAGCGGCGCGCCGGCATGGCGCTCGCGGAAATGTGCGCTCCAGTCCACGTCGAAGCCGCAGTTGGCCGGCTGCAGCGGCGCCACCTCCACGCCGCGTGCGCGCAGCGTGTCCTGCCAGGCGCCGTCGGAGCCGAGCTGCGGCCAGCTGCCGCCGCCCAGCGCCAGCACGCAGGCATCGGCCTGCACGCGCTGCTCGCCGTCGGCGCCGGCGAAGCGCAACGCGCCGTCCGCGTCCCAGCCCAGCCAGCGCTGCTGCACGTGGAAGCGCACGCCGGCGTCCTTCAACCGCCGCACCCAGCCGCGCAGCAGCGGCGCGGCCTTGCGGTCCAGCGGGAACACCCGGCCGGAGCTGCCGACGTAGGTCTCCACACCCTGCGCCTGCGCCCAGGCGCGCAGCGCGTCGGCATCGAAGTCGGCCAGCCAGTCGCCGACCGCGGTCGCGCGTTCGCGATAGCGGGCGACGAAGCGCTCGAACGGATCGGAGTGGGTCAGGTTGAGGCCGCCCTTGCCGGCGATCAGGAACTTGCGTCCCACCGAGCCCTTGGCCTCGTACACGTCGACCTCGGCGCCGGCGGCGCGCGCGGTCTCGGCGGCGATCAGCCCGGCCGGACCGCCGCCGACGATGGCGAGACGGCCGCGCACCGGCGCGGCGTGCTTGCTGGCGGGCATCGGCGCAGTCGGCTCAACGCGGCTGGACATCGAGCAGTTCGACCTCGAACACCAGCGAGGCACCCGGCGGGATCACCCCGCCGGCGCCGCTGTCGCCGTAGCCGTAGTCCGACGGCAGCATCAGCAGACGCTTGCCGCCCACGCGCATGCCGGCCACGCCCTCGTCCCAGCCGCGAATCACCTGGCCACCGCCCAGCACGAAGCTGAAGGGCTGGCCGTGGTCGGCGGAGGCGTCGAACTTCTCGCCGCGCTTGTCCTTGGCGTGCTCGTCGTACAGCCAGCCGGTGTAGTGCACGGTGACGCGGCTGCCGGGGCGCGCCTCGGCGCCGTCGCCGACGCGCTCGTCGGTGGCCTGGAACGCGGCGATGCTGCCGCCGGGCGGCGGACCCGGCGGCGTGCAGCCGCTCAGCAGCCACGCCGGCAACGACAGGCTCAACAGCAGCAGGATTCGGCGCATGCGGGACGTCCACGGCGGGCAGGGCGTGCAAGGGTAGCGCATCGCCGCAGCGGCTATCATTCCGCGCATGGCCAAACTGCTGCTCAACCTGCGCCACGTGCCCGACGACGAACGCGCCGAGGTCTGCGCGCTGCTCGATGCCGCCGGCATCGGCTACTACGAAACCCGCGCCGGCACCTTCGGCATCTCCGCCGGCGGCATCTGGCTGCGCGAGGACGCCGAGCAGCCGCGCGCCAAGGCGCTGCTGGCCGAGTACCAGGCCGAACGTGGCCAACGCGCCCGCGCCGAGCGCGCCGCGGCGTTGCGCGACGGCAGCGCCGAGACCTTCGCCGGCCTGTTGCGGCGGCGCCCGCTGTTCGTGCTGGCGACGCTGCTGGGCATGCTGCTGGTCGCTTCGCTGGTGTTGCTGCCGTTCCTGCTGCTGCGCGGCTAGCGGCGCACGCTGCGACACGCGTCGCCGATGTGCCGGTGTGCGGTGGGGCAGCCCGATTCGCGCAGCGGCGATGCGCCGCAGGCTCTAAAATGCGTCGATGATCGCCAACACCGCCGCCTACCACTTCGTCGCCATCGCCGACCCCGACGCGCTCGCCGCGCAGTTGCACGCCTGGGCGCAGGACGGCGACCTGCGCGGCACGATCCTGGTGGCGGGCGAGGGCATCAACCTGTTCCTGGCCGGCGTGCCGGCGGCGATCGACGGCTTCTACGCGCAGTTGCGTGCCGATCCGCGCTTCGCCGATCTGCGCGTCAAGACCAGCACCAGCGCACAGCAGCCGTTCGCGCGGCTGAAGGTCAAGGTCAAGCCGGAGATCATCAGCTTCCGCCGCGACGCCGCTTCGCCGCTGGAGGCGGCGCGCGCACCGGCGGTGGCGCCGGCGACCCTGCAGCGCTGGCTACGCCAGGGGCACGACGACACCGGCCGGCGCGTGGTGCTGCTGGACACGCGCAATGCGCAGGAAGTGGTCTACGGCACCTTCGCCGGCGCGCTGACCCTGCCGATCGTCAAGTTCACCGACCTGCCGGAGGCGCTGGCCCCGCATCGCGCGGCCCTGGCCGACGCCACCGTGGTCAGCTTCTGCACCGGCGGCATCCGCTGCGAAAAGGCGGCGCTGTGGATGCGCGCCGACGGCATGGACAACGTGCTGCAACTGGACGGCGGCATCCTCGGCTACTTCGAGGAAGTGGGCGGCGAGGGCTACGACGGCCGCTGCTTCGTCTTCGACGAACGCGTGGCGCTGGATCCGCAGTTGGAGCCGCTGGTGGGCGGCTGATTGTCGTGGGATTGGGGAGTCGGGATTGGGCATTGGCAAAGGCGGGTTGCTGCCAGCTAATGCACGTGGCCCGTCAGGCGAAGCAGCAGCGGCTTCAACGAATCCCCAATCCCGAATCCCCAATCCCCACGCCGTCAGGCGTACTGCATCTTGCGCGTCATCCCGCCATCGACCACGAACTCCTGGCCGGTGATGAAGCCGGCCTGGGCCGACAGCAGATAGACCGCCAGGGCGCCGATGTCCGGTGGCGTACCGACACGACCGACCGGATGCTGCGCATGGTCCTGCCGCGACAGCTTGGGCGTGCGCCGCGCATTCGGCTTGCGCCAGGCATCGGTCGCGATCCAGCCGGGGCTGATGCAGTTGACCCGCACCGCCGGCCCGGCGCTGATCGCCAGCGCGTGGGTGAACGCCACCAGCCCGCCCTTGGACGCGGCGTAGGCCTCGGTGTCCGGCTCGGACTGCTGCGCGCGGGTGGAGGCGATGTTGACGATGGCGCCGCCGTCGCGGCTGTCGCGCAATGCCGGCAGGGCGTGCTTGCTGCACAGGAACGCCCCGCCCAGGCTCGCGCCGAGCCGTCGGTTCCACTCGCGCAGCGACAGCCGTTCCAGCGGTCCGGTGTGTGGATCGGCGATGCCGGCGTTGTTGACCAGCCCGTCGATGCGGCCGAACCGGGTCAGCGCGGCCTCGATGAAGCGGCTCACGCTGGCCTCGGCGGCCACGTCGACGCGGCGGAACAGCAGGCGCTCGCCGGTATCCAGTTCGGTCACGCAGGCCCGCCCGGCGTCGGCGTCGAGATCGCCGAATACGACCGTGCCGCCAGCCCCCAGCACCGCCTGCACCACGCCGCGGCCGATACCTTGCGCGCCTCCGGTGACCAGCACCACACGGTCGCGCAAGGGCAGGGCGGGGACGGGGGCGGGCGGCGGGATCAGCGACATGGGGGCGACCGGGCGAGGGCAGGGGTGTCAGCCTAGCCAGCGCGCTGTGCAACCAATGTGGTAGTGGCGCTTTCGTTGATCGGATGATGCGAGGCTTCGCCCGTACCCTCATCCGCCCCTTCGGGGCACCTTCTCCCGGTGGGAGAAGGGAGAGCCAAAGCCCCTCTCCCGTTGGGAGAGGGGTTGGGGTGAGGGTACGGAGCGCAGCGCTCGCGTCGCGATCTGGCAATCCGAGGCTTCGCCCGCACCCTCATCCGCCCCTTCGGGGCACCTTCTCCCGGTGGGAGAAGGGAGAGCCAAAGCCCCTCTCCCTCCGGGAGAGGGGTTGGGGTGAGGGTACGGCGGCCAGCCAAGCATCCCGCATCCACACACACCCACCACACCCATCACACCCAACGCAAATCAGCGTTCCGGCCACGGCCGCTGCAATCGGCAACCAGCGTCCCCACCTCGTCCGCATCGCCTGCAGGAACCCGCCGCACCATGATGCCGATCTCCATCCTCGACCTCGCCCCGGTCTGCGAAGGCAGCGACACCAGCGCCGCCTTCGCCAACATGCTGGACCTGGCCCAGCACGCCGAACGCTGGGGCTACCATCGCTACTGGCTGGCCGAGCACCACAACATGCCCGGCATCGCCAGCGCCGCCACCGCGGTGCTGATCGGGCATGTGGCCGGCGGTACCAAGCGCATCCGCGTCGGCGCGGGCGGCATCATGCTGCCCAACCACGCGCCGCTGCAGGTGGCCGAGCAGTTCGGCACCCTGGCGTCTCTGTATCCCGGACGCATCGACCTGGGCCTGGGCCGCGCGCCCGGCACCGACCAGGCCACGGCGCGCGCGTTGCGCCGCTACTTCGACAGCGCCGACCAGTTCCCGCACGACGTCGCCGAACTGCTGCGCTATTTCGAGCCGGCGGTGGACGGGCAACTGGTGCGCGCCGTGCCCGGCGCCGGCATCGAGGTGCCGGTATGGCTGCTCGGCTCCAGCCTGTTCAGCGCGCGCCTGGCCGCGGCGATGGGCCTGCCGTTCGCCTTCGCCTCGCATTTCGCGCCGGACGCGATGGACGAGGCGCTGGCGGTGTATCGCCGCGAGTTCCGCTCGTCGGCGCGCCTGCAGGCGCCGTATGCGGTGCTGGCCTTGAACGTGGTGGCCGCCGCGTCCACCGAAGAGGCGCGGCGCCTGTTCACCACCCAGCAGCAGAGCTTCGTCAACCTGCGCCGCGGTCGCCCCGGGCTGATTCCGCCGCCGATCGACGACATCGAAGCGTTTTGGGCGCCACACGAGAAGCTGGGTGTGGAACGGGCGCTGGCCTGCACCGTGCTCGGCGATCCCGGCACGGTCGCGCAGGGTCTGTCGGACTTCGTCGCGCGGCACCGCCCGGACGAACTGCTGTTGACCGCGAACATCCACGATCACGCGGCGCGCTTGCGCTCGTTCCAATCGGCGGCGGAGGCATGGACCCAGGTCGCTGCGGCCGCCTGATGCGTGCATCTGCGCAGGTGTCTACGAGCGCAGACGCACTCCAGCGAGAAACGCCGCAACAGTGTTGATGAGCATCACAGCACGCACTGCTTTCACGATGTCTTGATTTTGCCGGGTATGTGATCGTGGCGCGTCATGCATCAGCGTGGCGTTCGGCCCAGGACATGGCCGTACAACGACGCGAACAGGGGATCGGCAATGAACGCACAACATCCGATTGCGCCGGTGCACGAATGTGGACTGGAGGCGGCACTGCAACAGCTGAGCAAATGCCTGGAGCGCGTACGCAGCCAGGCGGTCGAGCGGTCGACCCAGAACGCCTCGCCGCGTCAGGCGCACATGCGCAACGTGTTCGCCAACGAGACCGGGCTGTACCTGGTGAAGTGAGCGGGTGGCGTTGCGCGCCGCCGCCGCGATGCGTCAGCGCAGCTTCTGCATCCATTCCCGGCCCAGGTCGACCACCTGGTCCGAGGCCAACCCCAGGCTCAGCGCCACCGCGATGCTGCCCAGCCACGACAGCAGCATCAGCCCACCGTCCCGTTCCAGCAGCGCCAGCGCGAACAGCAGCAGCATCGCGCCGAAGGCGTAGTTGGTGAACGGGATCGGCAGCGACAGCAGGATCCCCAGCACGACCAACAGCAGGCCGCTGAACGCACGCGCCGGCAGGGTGTCGACCAGCGCCGGCAGGCGCGGCTTGAGCAGCCGGTCCAGGCGCCGCAGCCACGGCGCGATGCGGCCGACGAAGCGTTGCATGGTGCGGCGGCGCGGCCCGCGCTCGCCGATGAAGCGCGGCAACCACGGCTTGCGCAGCCCGATCAGCATCTGCAGGCCGATCAGCGTCACCAGCGGCCCGCTGATGCCGCCGGCCAGGCCCGGCACCGGCAGAAACGCGGGCAGGATCGCCACGAACAGGAACACGCCGAACGCGCTCTGCTGCAGATCGGCGAGGATCAGTCGCAGCCGCAGGTGTTCGTCCGGGTCGCCCAGGACGAAGGTGTCGAGCAGGGTGCGGATGCCCTCGGCGCTGTAGCCGTGGTCGCCGTCGTGCGGCGCACCGCCGGGTGCGTCACCCGGTGATGTCATCGCTGTTCTCGTCCTGCAGCCTGCGCAGCAGCAGCTTGTCCACGCGCGCGCCGTCCAGGTCGACGATCTCGATGCGCCAGCCGGCCCAGTCGAAGAACTCGCCGGCGTGCGGGATGCGCCCGAAGTAGTAGATGCACAGCCCGGCCAGGGTGTTGTAGTCGCCTTCCTCGGCGCTGGGCAGCTCGGCGCCGCCGAGCAGTTCGCGCAGTTCCTCGATGGCCAGCGAGCCGTCGATCAGCAGCGAGCCGTCGGCACGGGTCACCACCAGCGCGTCCTCGTCGGCGGTGTCGGCCGACTGCAGGCGCCCGACCACCGCGCCCATCAGGTCGCTGATCGTCACCAGGCCCTGGATCTCGCCGTACTCGTCCACCACCAGCGCCATCGACTGCTGTTCCTCGCGGAAGATCTCCAGCAGCTTCATCGCGTGGGTGGACTCGGACACGAACAGGGTGTCGCGCAGGCTCTGGAACAGCTGGGTGGCGTCGCCGTCCATGCGCGTGACCAGCGATTTCACCTCCAGCACGCCGGCGATGTCCTGGTCGCTGCCGCGGTACACCGGGTAGCGCGAGAACTCGTGCTCGCGCATCACCTGCAGGTTGCGCTGCGGCTCGGCGTTGGCGTCGAGCCAGGCGATGCGGTTGCGCGGGGTCATCAGGCTGTCGGCGGTGCGGTCGCCCAGGCGCATGACCCGGTTCATCATGTCGCGCTCGTGCGCGTCGATCACGCCCGCCTCGTGGCTCTCGGCCACCAGCATGCGGATCTCCTCTTCGGTCACCGAAGCCGATTCCTCCTTGCCCAGGCCGAGCAGGCGCAGTACCAGCCGGGTCGAGCGCGACAGCACCCAGACGAACGGCGCGGCGGCCCGGGCCAGCCAGCCCATGGGAATGGCGACGAAGCCGGCGATGACCTCCGAGCGGGTCAGCGCCAGGCGTTTGGGCACCAGTTCGCCGAAGATCAGCGTCAGGAAGGTGATCAGCACGATCGCCAGGGTCTTGCCGATCAGCGCCGACCACGGCTGCGGGTCGCCGAACAGGGTGAAGTTGGCCGCCAGCGCCGGGAACAGCGCCTGCAGCTTGACCGCGATCGCCACGCCCATGGCCTCGCCGCCGAAGGTGCCGGTGAGGATGCCGATGGCGGTGATGCCGATCTGCACGGTGGACAGGAAGTGCTCGGGGTTCTCGGCCAGCGCCAGCGCCTTGGCCGCGCGCGTGCTGGACTGGGCCATCTGCTTCAGCCGGCTCTTGCGCGAGGTCATCAGCGACATCTCGGACATCGCGAAGAAACCGTTGAGCAGGATGAGGGCTGCAACGATCAACAGTTCAAGCATGCGCGCGCTCCTTGGCGCCAAGGAAAGCGGGGACATGGGCGCCGTTGCGGCGCAGGGGAGGGGGGCTGGGGTGGTCGTCCATAGGGTGCGCCCGCGAAGGGCGCGGCGGCGATGGTAACAAACCCGGGCGGGGGCCGCGTCCACGCCGCGCCGACATGGCCCGGGGCCTGCCCAGCGGCCGCGACTACCCGCAGGTGTCAGCAAACAGTCATAATTCCGCCCCAGTGCCGTCCTTCCCGCGACGGCGGGAAGCGCGTTGCATGTTTTCGTTGCAGACCATCTTCGGTTCCGGCAAGCAGTTCTACACCCTGCTCGACGAGGCGGCACAGGCCGCCTACGACAGCACCAAGGCCCTGCACGCGATGATGCGCGAGTCCGACCGGCAGCCGGCGCTGGACGCCTTCAAGCTGGCGCGCCTGCGCGAGCGCGCGGCCTCCGACAAGATCGGCCAGGCGCTGGTGGACAGCTTCATGACCCCGATCGAGCGCGAGGACATCGAGGCGCTGGGCTCGGCGCTGTACAAGATCCCCAAGCAGGTGGAGAAGTTCGCCGACCGCTACTCGCTGGCGATCCAGCACCTGGAGCACATCGACTTCGCCCCGCGCGCGGCGATGCTGGAGCAGGCCGCGGCGGTGGTGGTGGAGATGGTCCACGACCTGCGCAACATGCACCTGGACCGGATGAGCGCGCTCAACGACAAGCTGCGCTCGCTGGAGAACGAGGCCGACCGACTGATGCTGGAGCTGTACCGCGACATCTACTCCGGCCGCCTGGACAACCTGCAGATGTTCCTGCTCAAGGAGTTCTTCGAAATCCTGGAGAAGGCCATCGACCGTTGCCGCGAGGCCGGCGTGGTGGTCTACCAGATCGTGCTGAAGAACTCCTGATGGACGCGCTGCGGAGTTGCTGCCTGCGCGGCCGTCGCGCCCTGCGCGCGCCGGCCGCCGCCGCCGCGTGCGTGGAGGCGCGCCGATGCTGAGCCTGGTCCTGATCGTGATCCTGGCGGCGCTGGTGTTCGAATTCATCAACGGCTTCCACGACACCGCCAACTCGATCGCCACGGTGGTCGCCACCAAGGTGCTCAGCCCCGGCTGGGCGGTGATGCTGGCCGCGGCGATGAACCTGGTCGGCGCGCTGACCGGCACCGCGGTGGCGATGACCATCGCCTCCGGCCTGCTCAACACCGACGTGGTCGCGGTGACCCCGCAGGTGGTGCTGTGCGCGCTGCTCGGCGGCATCGTCTGGAACCTGATCACCTGGTGGAAGGGCCTGCCGTCCTCGTCCTCGCACGCGTTGATCGGCGGCCTGTGCGGCGCCGGCCTGGCCGCGGCGCACAACGACTGGGATGCGCTGATCTGGTCGCAGACCGTGGGAGACTGGGCCAAGAACAAGGGCCTGCTGTGGAAGGTGTTCGTGCCGATGGTCACCTCGCCGATCGCCGGCTTCCTGCTCGGCATCGCGGTGATGCTGCTGCTGTGGGCGGCGATCGCCGGCCTGGCCAGGCTCGGCGGCCCGCTCGGGCGGCTGGCGCGGCCGCGCTGGGTCAACGCCTTCTTCGGCAAGGCGCAGATCGCCTCGGCCGCGTACATGGGCTACGCGCACGGCCACAACGACGCGCAGAAGACCATGGGCATCATCGCCATGACCCTGATCGGCGCGCAGAGCACCGGCGCCCTGGACGACCTGCCGTCGTGGCTGGCGTTCCTGCACCCCGACGCCCATCAGGGGCAGGGCATCGCCACCTGGATCGTGCTGACCTGCGCGGTGGTGATGGCCGCCGGCACCGCCTCCGGCGGCTGGAAGATCATCAAGACCCTGGGCCACAAGATGGTCAAGCTGCATCCGATCCACGGCTTCGCCGCGGAAACCAGCTCGGCCACGATCCTGACCCTGGCCGCGCACTTCGGCATGCCGGTGTCCACCACCCACAGCATCTCCACCGCGATCATGGGCGTGGGCTTCGCCAAGAACCCGCGCTCGCTGCGCTTCGGCGTCATCGAACGCATCGTCTGGGCCTGGATTCTCACCATCCCCGCCGCGGCCGGCGTGGCGTATCTGATTTTCCGCGGATTCGCCTTGGCTGGGTGGGTGTGAGTGGGGCCGGGAATCGGGAGTGGGGAAACGGGAATCGTAAAAGCATAGATTTCCCGCGAACGGTGACCATGTTGCGGTGTTGGTTCGTCCCATTTCCCTCGCGCCGCAACGAGGGCGAACTCAGGGCCAGGGCAGTCGCATAGCTCTAGGGCCAGGGCAGTCGCATAGCTCTATCGCGGAACACCCCTGAACCACGCAGGTCGAGGAACTGTCTCGACTAATGGGGAGCCGCCTTTGCGATTCCCCATTCCCAATTCCCCATTCCCATCAATTCGCCCGATACATCGCCAGAACATCCTGCCGCAACGCGCGCTGGCTGTCGGCGCGGTTGTAGAACATGTGGCCGCCGGGGTAGTTCTTGACCTGCACGCGGGTCGGGTCGTTGCCCATCACCGGCATCTGGTCCACGGTCAGCACCGAGCCCATGAACGGGCACGACAGGTCGTTCCAGCCGTGCACGATCAGCACGCGCAGTTTCGGATCGATCGCCACCGCCTGGCGCAGTTGCGTCACCGAGCCCTTGCGCAGTTCGTCGTCCCAGTCCCACAGCCGGTTCACGTCGTAGTTCAGCGCTTCGTAGCGGGCGTCGACCTTCCAGCCGACCACGCGGGTCACGAAATCGACCATCGCGGTGGTGGTGGGGGCGATGATGCTGTCCAGCAGCGGGTCGTTGGCGCGCTGCTCGGGAGCGTTGGGGAACGGGTCGAAGGCGGTGACGTTGGAGTCGTAGCGGCTGCCGAGTTCGCCCTTGTCGCGGAACACCTCGCGCAGGTACGCCTGGGTCTCCAGGCGGCCGCCGGCGCGGCGCACGAAGGCCGGGTCCAGGCCGGTCATCGCGGTCACCTGCTGGATCATGCGGGTGGTGCCGGCCGGGTCGGAACGCCCGCGCAGCAGCGCGGTGACGTAGTCGCCGCGGGTGTAGTCGATCACCTGACGCATCGCCTCCGGGGTCAGCTTGCCCTCGCGCTCCAGGCGCGCGGCGGCGATCGACGGCAGGGTCAGCATCCACGGCAGCGGCGAGACGTCGCCGTTGTCGTCCAGGGTCGGGTTCAGATACGGCGAGACCAGAACCACGCCGTTCATCGCCACGCCGAGCTTGGTCTGCAGGTAGTGGGTGATGCGCGGGCCGCGGAAGCCGCCGTAGCTTTCGCCGACCAGGTACTTGCGCGATTGCAGGCGCTGGTTCTTCAGCAGCCAGTCGTAGATGGTGCGCGAGAGGTACTCGATGTCGGCCTGCGGGTTGTAGAACTGTTTCTTGGCCTGCTCGTCGGGGATGCGCGAGCGGCTGAAGCCGGTGCCGACCGGGTCGATGAACACCAGGTCGGTGAAGTCCAGCCAGGTGCCGGGGTTGTCGCGCAGTTGCGCCGGCGCGGACGCGCTGTCGCCTTCGCTGCCGAACGCCACCACCTTCGGTCCGATCGCGCCCAGGTTGAGATACACCGAGGCCGCGCCGGGGCCGCCGTTGAGCGCGAAGGTGACCGGGCGGTCCTTGCCGTCCATGGTGTAGGCGGTGTAGACCACGTCGGCGACGACCTTGCCCTGCTTGTCCTTCACCGGCAGCGTGCCGACCTTGACCGTGTAGCGCAGGGTGCGGCCGTCGAGCTGGGTGGATTGGCTGGTCTGCGCGTCGGCCGGCAGCGGCGCCGGTTCGACGGCGGCGGGCTTGTCGGCCTTGTCGGCGTTCGCCGCATCGGCGTCGGCGGCCAGTGCCGCGGTCATCGGTGTCGCCGCCAGCAGCACGGCCAGCAGCACGGAGGGGAAGGTCGGCACGGGCGGTCGCTCGCAGGGAGGGAGCCGGCATGCTAGGCCGCGGCGCCGGCGCGGCGGATGTGCACAAAGCCATGGTCGGCGCCAGCGCGCCGCGCCATGCCGGTCATCGGCGCTGGCTACAATCCTCGGCTCGTCCCGTACTCCGATCCGTCACGCATGCCTCCAGTTCGTTTCCAGCTGCCGTTGTGCCTGTCCCTGGTTGTGCTGCTGGCCGGTTGCGCCGCTGCGCCGCCGCCGGTGGCCGACTCGCCGGCCGCGCACGATGCGCATGCGCACGATCGGCACCGCCTGTGGCGATTGGTGAGCACGCGTTGCCTGCCGCAAGCGCGGCTCGGCGCCGATCCGGCGCCGTGCAGCGACGTGCATCCCGGGCCAGGCGAGCGCTATGCCTTGATGAAGGACCTGCGCGGCGACTACCAGTACCTGCTGATCCCGACGGTGCCGGTGAGCGGGATCGAGGATCCGCGCGCGCGCGGTGCCGGCGTGCCGAACTGGCTGGGCCTGGCCTGGCAGGCGCGCACCCGGGTCGAGCAGTTGTTGCAGCGGCCGCTGCCGCGCGAACTGACCAGCCTGACGATCAATCCGCCTTCGGCGCGTTCGCAGGACCAGTTGCATATCCATATCGATTGCCTGGCGCCGCAGGTGCGCGACCAGTTGCAGGCGATGCAGGCGGCGATCGGCCCCACTTGGGCGCCGTTGCCGCAGCCGCTCCACGGTCACGTCTATCGGGCCATGCGCCTGGAGGGCGAGGCGCTGGATGCGAATCCGCTGACCCTGCTGGCGCGCGCCCTGCCGCCGCACCAGCACATGGCCCACCAGACCCTGGCGGTGGTCGGCGCGGCGTTCGATGGCCGCCCCGGCTTCGTGCTGCTGGCCGCTACCGCGCTTCCCGGTGACGGGGTCGGTGCGGAAGAACTGCAGGATCACGACTGCACCGGCGTGGTGCCGGCGGCGGCTGCGCGCGGCTGACGGCCCAGGCGGCGTCAATGCCGCGCAGGCCAACTAACGGCATCCGCCGGTCGTGCGGAGCGCAGGCAGGGATGTTGTGGGAGGGACTTCAGTCCCGACTGCATGATGCCCCGGCAGCTGCCTGCTTCGCGCGTCGCGACGGAAGTCGCTCCCACAGGATGCTTTCTGGAGCAGTCACAACCCGTTAGTGCAAACCCGACGCGGCTCTCGCCGAGCCGGTCGGGGAAGTGGCATCTGCACTACCGTGCACGCGCTGACTGTAAGCGCCAGCGCGCGCGCACAGCCTCAAACCTCCAGCGACGCCAGGTCGCCCTTGGTCTCCAGCCACTGCTTGCGGTCGCCGGCGCGTTTCTTGGCCAGCAGCATGTCCATCAGCGAGCGGGTCTGGTCGCCGTCGTCCACGGTCAGCTGCACCAGGCGCCGGGTGTCCGGGTGGATGGTGGATTCGCGCAGCTGCTGCGGATTCATCTCGCCCAGGCCCTTGAAGCGGGTGACGCTGACCTGACCCTTGATCTTCTCGCGCTCGATCTTGTCCAGCAGCGAGCGCTTCTCTTCCTCGTCCAGCGCGTAGAACACCTGCTTGCCCACGTCCACGCGGAACAGCGGCGGCATCGCAACGAACACGTGGCCGGCGCGCACCAGGGCCGGGAAGTGGCGTAGGAACAGCGCGGTCAGCAGGGTGGCGATGTGCAGGCCGTCGGAGTCGGCGTCGGCCAGGATCACCACCTTGCCGTAGCGCAGGCCGTCGATCTCGTCCTTGCCCGGGTCGCAGCCGATCGCGATCGCCAGGTTGTGCACTTCCTCCGAGGCCAGCACGCTGCCGGAGGCCACTTCCCAGGTGTTGAGGATCTTGCCGCGCAGCGGCAGGATCGCCTGGAAATCCTTGTCGCGGGCCTGCTTGGCGCTGCCGCCGGCCGAGTCGCCCTCGACCAGGAACAGTTCGGTGCGCGACAGATCCTGGCTGATGCAGTCGGCCAGCTTGCCCGGCAGCGCCGGGCCCTGGGTGACCTTCTTGCGCACGATCTGCTTCTCGGTCTTCAGCCGCGCGCTGGCGCGGTCGATGGCGATCTGCGCGATGCGCGTGCCGGTTTCCACGTTCTGGTTCAGCCACAGGCTGAAGGCGTCGTGCGCGGCGCCCTCGATGAAGCCGGCGGCCTGGCGCGAGGACAGGCGTTCCTTGGTCTGGCCGCTGAACTGCGGGTCGGTCATCTTCAGCGACAGCACGAACGCGACGCGGTCCCACACGTCTTCCGGCGCCAGCTTGACGCCGCGCGGCAGCAGGTTGCGGAAATCGCAGAACTCGCGCAGCGCATCGGTGAGGCCGCTGCGCAGGCCGTTGACGTGGGTGCCGTGCTGCGCCGTGGGAATTAGGTTGACGTAGCTTTCCTGCACCAGTTCGCCTTCCACCACCCAGGCCACCGCCCAGTCGACGATCTCGCGGTCCTTCTTCAGGTTGCCGACGAACAGCTCGGCCGGCAGCAACTCGCGCTCGGCCAGTTCGCCGCGCAGGTAGTCGCGCAGGCCGTCCTCGAAATACCAGGTGTCCTGCTCGCCGGTGGCCTCGTCGTGCAGCTTGACGGTCAGGCCGGGGCACAGCACCGCCTTGGCGCGCAGCAGGTGGCGCAGCGCGCGCACCGCGAATTTCGGCGTGTCGAAATACTTCGGGTCCGGCCAGAAACGCAGGCGCGTGCCGGTGTTCTTCTTGCCGACGCTGCCGACGATCTCCAGCTTGGAGGCGGCGTGGCCGTCGGCGAAGGCCATGCGGTATTCGTTGCCTTCGCGCTTGATGAACAGTTCCACCCGGGTGGACAGCGCATTGACCACGCTGACGCCGACGCCGTGCAGGCCGCCGCTGAAGGTGTAGTTGCGGTCGCTGAACTTGCCGCCGGCATGCAGCCGGGTGAGGATCAGTTCGACGCCGGAGATCTTCTCTTCCGGGTGGATGTCCACCGGCATGCCGCGGCCGTCGTCGGACACCTCGCAACTGCCGTCCTTGTACAGCGTCACCTCGATGTGCCGGGCGTGGCCGGCCAGCGCCTCGTCCACGGCGTTGTCGATGACTTCCTGGGCCAGGTGGTTGGGGCGTGCGGTGTCGGTGTACATGCCGGGCCGGCGCTTGACCGGGTCCAGGCCAGAAAGAACTTCGATGTCGGCGGCGTTGTAGCGGGTATTCATGCGTCTCAGCAGGTGGCGCGAAGCAGATCAGGAAGTGTGCGGTCTGCGGCGGTTTTTTGCACGTCGCCGGTGTTCAGGGCGGGTGCGGGGGCTCCACGCTACGCTGGCCCTGGAAAAACCGCGACGTCGCCCACATCTTCGTCGCACGTCCCAAAGGAGTCCGCCATGAACGTTCGCAAGCTGTTGACCCTGGCCGCTCTGGTCGCCGCCGCGGTGGCCGTGCCGGTCGCGATGGCCCAGGCGCAGAGCGCCGATCCGGCCGCCTCCGGTGCCGCCGCCTACGAGGCGCAGGTCGCCAAGGAAAAGGCCGAGGCCGACGCCAAGGCCAAGCGCCGCGCCGCCGCGGCCGCCGAGCACAAGGCCGGCAAGGATGCGGCCGCGCCGAAGAAGGAAGAGGAAGAGGAAGCGCGCAAGCCCTGAGCCTGCGCACGGTTTCCTGCACACGACGCCCCGGTCGCCCGGGGCGTCGCTTTTTTGTGGGGCGGCTGTTGCGCAAAAGCGCTTGGGCAAATCCGCTTCACCCGTTAAACTATGGCTTTCCGGGAGGCCTTTGAGCCATGACCCCCCTGATCTTCGTTACCGGCGGCGTAGTGTCCTCGCTTGGCAAGGGCATCGCGGCCGCTTCGCTTGCGTCCATTCTCGAAGCACGTGGCCTGTCGGTCACGATGATGAAACTGGACCCCTACATCAACGTCGACCCGGGCACGATGAGCCCGTTCCAGCACGGCGAGGTGTACGTCACCGACGACGGTGCCGAGACCGACCTGGACCTGGGGCATTACGAGCGCTTCGTGCGCACGCGGCTGTCGCGCAAGAATTCGGTCACCACCGGGCGCATCTACGAGAACGTGATCCGCAAGGAGCGCCGCGGCGACTACCTCGGCGCCACCGTGCAGGTGATTCCGCACATCACCGACGAGATCCGGCGCTGCGTGGATGAAGCCACCGCCGGCTACGACGTGGCCCTGGTCGAGATCGGAGGTACCGTCGGTGACATCGAGTCGTTGCCGTTCCTGGAAGCGATCCGCCAGGTACGCACCGAACGTGGCGCCGAGAAGGCCATGTTCATGCACCTGACCCTGGTGCCGTACATCGCCGCGGCCGGCGAACTGAAGACCAAGCCGACCCAGCATTCGGTCAAGGAACTGCGCTCGATCGGCATCCAGCCGGACGTGCTGCTGTGCCGCTCGGAACAGGCGATTCCGGATTCGGAGCGGCGCAAGATCGCGCTGTTCACCAACGTCTCCGAGCGCGCGGTGATCAGTGCCGCCGACATCGACGTGCTCTACGGCATGCCGCTGGAGCTGCACCGGCAGGGCCTGGACGAGATCGTGATCGAGCAGTTCAAGCTGCGCGACAAGGTCGGCGCGGCCAACCTGTCGGAGTGGGAGGCGGTGGTCGATGCGATCAAGCATCCGCTCGACGAGGTCACCATCGCCGTGGTCGGCAAGTATGTGGACCACCAGGACGCGTACAAGTCGGTCGGCGAGGCGCTCAAGCACGGCGGCCTGCGCCAGCGCACCAAGGTCAACCTGAAGTGGCTGGAAGCGCAGGACCTGGAAGGCAGCGACATGGCGGCGCTGGCCGACGTGGACGGCATCCTGGTCCCGGGCGGCTTCGGCGACCGCGGCTTCGAAGGCAAGGTGCTGACCTCGCGCTATGCGCGCCAGCACGGCGTGCCGTACTTCGGCATCTGCTACGGCATGCAGGCCGCGGTGGTCGACTACGCGCGGCACGTCGCCGGGCTGGACGCGGCCAACAGCACCGAGAACGACCGGCAGTCGCCGTACCCGGTGATCGGCCTGATCACCGAGTGGCGCACCGCCAGCGGCGACGTGGAGAAGCGCGACGAGAAGTCCGACCTCGGCGGCACCATGCGCCTGGGCCTGCAGGAGCAGCGGCTCAAGCCGGGCACGCTTGCGCGCGAGCTGTACGGCAAGGACGTGGTGGCCGAACGCCATCGCCACCGCTACGAGTTCAACAATCGCTACCGCACCCAGCTCGAGGACGCGGGCCTGGTGATTGCCGCCAAGTCGATGGACGACACCCTGGTGGAGATGGTGGAACTGCCGCGCGAGACGCATCCGTGGTTCCTGGCCTGCCAGGCGCACCCGGAATTCCTGTCCACGCCGCGCGACGGCCATCCGTTGTTCATCGGCTTCGTGCGCGCTGCGCGCGAGCGCAGGGCCGGAGGCAAGTTGCTGAAGGAAGCGGTTGCCCAATGATTGAGGACGACTACAAGATCCTGCTGCGCAGGATCCTGAAAGACCCTGAAACCGAAGCGTTCGTCAAAGATATCGTCCTTAACAGACCGCTGGTTTTCGAATCTTCCGACGGTTCCAATACGCTCGATATCGCAGCCAGTGCGGTCGTTAACAATGCAACGTTCAACCTGTCGTCGGGAAGCATCAAGATCGAGGACTGGGCGTTTTTTGGCCACGAAGTGAAATTGCTGACTGGCAGTCATGATGCAACTCGGTTCGACCGAGAGCGGCAAACGAGCATTCCGCAAAAAGGTCGCGATATCGTTGTAAAGCGGGGTGCATGGATCTGTACGGGGGCGATCCTTGTAGGTCCCTGCATCATCGGCGAGCACGCGGTGGTCGCTGCCGGAGCGGTAGTGACTCACGACGTTCCCGCCTTTGCGGTAGTTGGCGGCGCGCCAGCCAAGCTCATCAAAATGCTGGATGGAGCAGTGCATGAAAATTGATGGCAGTATGAAACTGTGTGGCTTCGACGTAGGCCTGGACCAGCCGCTGTTCCTGATCGCCGGCCCGTGCGTGATCGAGTCGATGCAACTGCAGCTCGACGTCGCCGGCAGGCTCAAGGAGATCACCGGCCGGCTGGGCATCAACTTCATCTTCAAGTCCAGCTTCGACAAGGCCAACCGCACCTCCGGCACCAGCTTCCGCGGCCCCGGCCTGGAAGAAGGGCTGAAGGTGCTGGAGGCGGTGAAGACCCAGATCGGCGTGCCGGTGCTGACCGACGTGCACGAGTACACGCCGATGCACGAGGTGGCGGCGGTGGTGGACGTGCTGCAGACGCCGGCGTTCCTGGTGCGGCAGACCGATTTCATCAAGAACGTGTGCGCCGCCGGCAAGCCGGTCAACATCAAGAAGGGCCAGTTCCTGTCGCCGTGGGACATGAAGCCGGTGGTGGAGAAGGCCAAGTCCACCGGCAACGAGCAGATCATGGTCTGCGAGCGCGGCGCCAGCTTCGGCTACAACAACCTGGTCAGCGACATGCGCTCGCTGAGCGTGATGCGCGAGACCGGCTGCCCGGTGGTGTTCGACGCCACCCATTCGGTGCAGTTGCCGGGCGGGCAGGGCGGCAGTTCCGGCGGCCAGCGCGAGTTCGTGCCGGTGCTGGCGCGCGCGGCGGTGGCGGTTGGCGTGGCTGGCGTGTTCGCCGAGACGCACCCGGATCCGTCCAAGGCGCTGTCCGACGGCCCCAACGCGTGGCCGTTGGACCAGATGGAAGCGCTGCTGGAAACGCTGATGGAACTGGACGCGGTCACCAAGAAGCACGGGTTCTCGCGCTTCGCCTGACGTGCGCATGGTGTCGACCTCGTCGCCTCGCTGCGGCCGGTCGTGGGGCCTGGCCGCGTTGCTGCTGGCGCTGCTGGCCTGGCTCGCCCTGATCGGCACGGTCCTGTGCTTCCTCGCCAGCATCGGCGTGCCTGGCGATGGCGACAACGCCATCCGGGCCATGCGCCCGTGGATCCTCACCTCGCTGGGCGTGCTGGCGGTCTCCGCACCGGGCGGGCTGCTCGCCGCGGTGCAGGGCTGGCGATTGCGGCGGGGACGCGTCTGTGCGGTCATCGCGGCCGCGCTGCTGGCGCTGCTGCTGATCGTGGCGATCCCCCTGTCCGCGATCCTCCGCTGAGCCGCCTTATCGGCGTGATTTGGCAAGTGATGGGCCGGCGGGGATAATCATGCGGCATTCGTTCCCCGCCCCCTCTCCTGACAGGTAACCGGCCCGCCCATGAGTACGATCCGCAGCATCCACGCCCGTGAAATCCTCGACAGCCGCGGCAATCCCACGCTGGAAGCCGATGTCATCCTGGAGGACGGTTCGTTCGGTCGTGCCGCGGTGCCCTCGGGCGCGTCCACCGGCACCAAGGAAGCGGTCGAGCTGCGCGACGGCGACAAGACCCGCTACCTGGGCAAGGGTGTGCGCAAGGCGGTGGAAAACGTCAACACCACCATCGCCAGCGCGCTGAAGGGCTTCGACGCCGCCGACCAGCAGGGCCTGGACCGCCGCCTGATCGACCTGGACGGCACCGAGAACAAGGGCCGCCTGGGCGCCAACGCGCTGCTCGGCGTCTCGCTCGCCAACGCGCATGCCATTGCCGCCTCGCGCAAGCAGCCGCTGTGGCAGTCGCTGGCCGCAGGCAACACCGCCAACCTGGCGCTGCCGGTGCCGATGATGAACATCATCAACGGTGGCGCGCATGCCGACAACAACGTCGATTTCCAGGAATTCATGGTGCTGCCGGTCGGCGCCGCCTCGTTCTCCGAGGCGCTGCGCGCCGGCACCGAGATCTTCCATGCGCTGAAGTCGGTGCTGAAGGGCCACGGCCTGTCCACCGCGGTCGGCGACGAGGGCGGCTTCGCCCCGGACTTCCGCAGCAACATCGAAGCGCTGGACACCATCCTCGAAGCGATCGGCAAGGCCGGCTACACCGCCGGCGAGGACGTGCTGCTGGGCCTGGACGTGGCCTCCAGCGAGTTCTACGACAACGGCAAGTACCACCTGGTCGGCGAGGGCAAGCGCCTGACCAGCGAGCAGTTCGTCGACTTCCTCGCCGACTGGGCCGCGCAGTACCCGATCGTCAGCATCGAGGACGGCCTGGCCGAGGACGACTGGGCCGGCTGGAAGCTGCTCACCGACCGCATCGGCAGCAAGGTGCAACTGGTCGGCGACGACCTGTTCGTGACCAACCCGAAGATCTTCAAGCAGGGCATCGAGTCCGGCACCGCCAACGCGATCCTGATCAAGGTCAACCAGATCGGCACCCTGACCGAGACCCTGGAAGCCATCGCCATGGCCGACAAGGCCGGCTACGCGGCCATCGTCTCGCACCGTTCCGGCGAGACCGAGGACACCACCATCGCCGACATCGCCGTGGCCACCACCGCCACCCAGATCAAGACCGGCTCGCTGTGCCGCAGCGATCGCGTGGCCAAGTACAACCAGCTGCTGCGCATCGAGGAAGCGCTGGGCAGTGCCGCGCGCTACGCCGGGCGCGACGCTTTCGTCTCGCTCAAGCGATAAGCCGTGCGCAACTGGCGCTGGCTGCTGCTGGTGCTGGCGGGACTGCTGGCGTGGCTGCAGTACCGTTTCTGGCTCGGCCCGGGCAATTCCGGCGAAGTGCTGGTGCTCGAAAGCCAGGTCGAGCACCAGAAGCGCGACAACGAAGGACTGCAGCAACGCAACGCCGCGCTCGCCGCCGAGGTCAAGGACCTCAAGGACGGCGAGGCGGCGATCGAGGAGCGCGCGCGTAGCGAACTAGGCATGATCAAGCCGGGCGAAAAGTTCTACCGCGTGGTCGAGAACGCGCCGGTGTCGACGCCGGCCGGCACGGCCGCGGGCGCGCAGCCTGCGCCCGTCACCCCGGCGCCGGGCGAGCAACCCTGATGGCCACGGTCTGGGCCGTGGTCCCGGCGGCCGGCCGCGGCACCCGTTTCGGCGGCGCCACGCCCAAGCAGTATCTGCAGGCGGGTGGGCGTCCGTTGCTGGCGCATGCATTGGAAGCGTTGCTGGCGCATCCGGCGGTGGCCGGGGCGATGGTGGCGCTGGGCGCCGAAGATGCGCAGTGGCCGGGCTGGACCGAACTGGCCGGCAAGCCGGTGCTGACCTGCCTGGGCGCCGGCAGCCGTGCCGGCTCGGTGCTGGCCGCGCTGCACGCCTTGCCGGAGTCGGTGAAGGCGGACGATTTCGTGCTGGTGCACGATGCGGCGCGACCGAACCTGGCGCTGGCCGACCTGGACCGGCTGCTGGAGGCGGGACGCGGCGATCCGGTCGGCGCGATCCTGGCCGCGCCGGTGCGCGACACGCTCAAGCGTGCCGGCGACGACGGCGGCATCGACGGCACCGAACCGCGCGAGCGCCTGTGGCGCGCGCTGACCCCGCAGTTGTTCCGGCGCATGCAACTTAGCCGCGCGCTGGAGCAGGCCGCCGCGGCCGGCGTGGAGGTCACCGACGACGCCATGGCGATGGAGTTGCTGGGGCTGCGGCCGCTGCTGGTGGAAGGCGCCGAAGACAACTTCAAGGTCACCACCCCGGCCGATCTGGCGCGGTTCGAGTTCGAACTGTTCCAGCGCGCGCGGCAGTCGTGATGCGCCTGCCGTTGGATGCGGCCGCCGTGGCGCGGCGCGTGCTCCGTCCTTTTTCATTTTTCGTGGGATGTCTCCATGCCAATGTCTGAACTTCCCCGCATCCGCATCGGCCAGGGCTACGACGTCCATGCCTTCGGCGAGGGCGATCACCTCATGCTCGGCGGCGTGCGCGTGGCGCACGAGCGCGGCGTGCTCGCCCACAGCGACGGCGACGTGGTGATCCACGCCCTGTGCGACGCCTTGCTTGGCGCGCTGGCGCTGGGCGACATCGGCCAGCATTTCCCGCCGTCCGATCCGCGCTGGAAGGGCGCCGATAGCGCGCAGTTCCTCGATCACTGCGTGGGCCTGCTGCACGCGCGCGGCTGGCGCGTGGGCAATGCCGACGTCACCGTGATCTGCGAACGGCCCAAGGTCGGCCCGCATGCGCAGGCGATGCGCGAACGCCTGGCGGCGCTTTTGCAGGTCGAACTGGACTGCGTCAGCGTCAAGGCCACCACCAGCGAGAAGCTGGGCTTCACCGGCCGCGGCGAGGGCATCGCGGCGCAGGCGGTGGCCTTGCTGGTGGCGCTGTGAGCGAGCTGCCGCGCGCGTTCGGGCCCGCGCCCCTGCAGGCGCGCATGCGCTGCAGCGCCGAGGATTTCCAGGTCGATGAAGTGCCGGCGTTCGCGCCCAGCGGCGAAGGCGAGCACCTGTTACTGACGGTGCGCAAGCGCGGCATGAACACCGCCTTCGCCGCGCGCCGCCTGGCGCAGTGGGCCGGGGTGGCGGAACTGGCGATCGGCTATGCCGGCATGAAGGACCGGCATGCGGTCACCACCCAGCGCTTCTCGGTGCATCTGCCCAAGCGCGTGGCGCCGTCCCTGGACAGCCTGCAGGACGCGGACCTGCAGGTGCTGGAGTCGCACTGGCACAACCGCAAGCTGCCGCGCGGCGCGCTGGCCGGCAACGGCTTCGTGCTGGTGCTGCGCGAGGTGCGTGGCGAGCGCGCGGCGATCGAGGCGCGGCTCGCGCAGATCGCGGCGCGCGGGATTCCCAACTGGTTCGGCGAACAGCGCTTCGGTCGCGACGGCGGCAACGTCGGCGCCGCACTGGCGATGTTCGGCGGTCGCCGGGTGCGGCGCGAGCAGCGCTCGCTGCTGCTGTCGGCGGCCCGCTCGGAATTATTCAACCGGGTGCTGGCCGCACGCGTGGCTGCCGGCAACTGGGACAGCGCGCTGGACGGCGAAGTGTGGATGCTCGACGGCAGCCGCAGCGTGTTCGGTCCGGAGCCGTGGTCGGAGGCGCTGGCCGAGCGCCTGCAGCGCTTCGACATCCATCCGTCGGCGCCGCTGTGGGGTGCCGGCGAACTGCGCAGCGCCGAGGCGGCGCGTGCCCTGGAACTGGCCGCACTGGACGAGGCCGTCGCGCTGCGCCTGCGCGAAGGCCTGGAGCGCGAGGGCCTGAAGCAAGAGCGCCGAGCGACCCGCCTGCGCGTGGCCGACCTGCAGTGGCGCTGGCTGGACGGGCAGGGCGACGCGCTCGAACTGCGTTTCGCCCTGCCGCCGGGCAGCTACGCCACCGCGTTGCTGCACGAACTCGGCCAGGTCGAGGAAGCGCCGCAGGCGTCCAGCGAGGCCTGAGCGTGGTCACATCCGCCACGCCGGCCGCGAGGCCCTAGAACCGGTAGCTGCCGGTCAGCAGCAGGCTGCGCCCCTCCGGCAGCGGCACGAAGGTCTCGTCGAATTCGTCGGCGTACAGCCGCCGATCGAAGACATTGCGCATGCCCACGGTCACGCCCCAGGTCTCCGTGTGATAGGACACATTCGCGTCCACGCTGGCCTGCCCGGGAATCTTGAAATAGCCGCCGGCCAGGCAGCGGCCGAGGGTGTGATCGCGCGCGAGGATGCCGCCTGCCACCCCCCAGCCGCTCCAGCGGCTGTCCTGGAACTGGTAGCTGCTCCACAGGGTGAAGCGCGTGCGCGGCACGCCGGTGGTCGGCGTACCGTCGCGCCGGCCGATGCGGGCCAGCGCCAGGCTACTGCTCAGTTCCAGGCCGGGGGCGAGGGTGCCGACGAAATCCACGTCCAGCCCGCGGTTGCTCTGGCTGTCGATCGGCCTGGCGAAGTACGACGGATGCGCCAGCACCAGATCGAAACTGCGGTCGACGGTGATCTGGTAGTAGGCGGCGCTGAGCCGCGCCCGGTGGTCGAACAGATCGACCTTCGCACCGACCTCCACCTGCCGCGACAACGCGGGCGGCAGCGGCCGGCCGTTCTTGCCGAGCACGGCGCTCGGCGCAAAGCCGTTCATGGTGCTGGCGTACAGCGACGCCTCGGGGGTCAGTTTGTAGACCACGCCGACGTTGGGCACCCAGCGGCGCCGGCGCAACTGGCGCAGCTTGCCCCTGGCGTCGTAGCTGGAAATCTCGTACGCCGAACGGCGCAGCGCCAGCAGCACGTCCCAGCGCTCGCCCATGCTGATCTGGTCCTGCAGCAGGATGCCGCTGCGGCTCGACCAGGGGCTGCCTGGGGAATGCCGGATGCCGCGCTGCGAACGCGGCCAGTGCACCGGACCCAGCCGCTCGTCGCCGAACACATCGTAGCGGTTGCGGTGCATCCGGATGAAGTAATCGCTGCTGCCAAGGCGCGCGCGCGTGTAATCCAGGCCGAGGGTCACGGTCTGCTGCAGCGGCCCGTCGCCGAAGCTGCCGACCAGGTCGTTCTGGATGGTGGAGTACGCCGTTGTATTGCGGTAGGCCTCGGCATAGGCGCGCACGATGCCGTTCTGCGACGGCGACAACATGCCCCAGTTGCGCGCGTCGACGGCCTGGGTCACGTACTGGCCGCGGCTGCGCAGTTGCCAGCGGTCGCTGAGGCGCTGATCGAACAGGTAGTAGGCGCGCTGGGTGCGGTAGGCGGTGTGGTCCTGCGGGTTGCCCAGGCGCAAGGTTCTGGGCGTCATCGCCGACACGCGGTTGCCGAGCAGCAGCGCATGGTCGGCGGCCGGCTGGCGATCGATCACGCGCTGCACGCCGAGTACCAGGCGGTTGACGTCTCCTTGCCAGGCGATGGACGGGGCCAGGTAGGCGGCGTTGCGCGGGCCGTAGCCTTGCGCCGTGGAATCGGCATGCTGGCCGGAGACGACGAGCCGGTAGCTCAGCGGCGTGGTGCCGATCGGCCCGGTCGCATCGAGGCCGGCCTGCACGTCGCCGCGTTCGCCGAGGATGTAGCTGAGTTCACGCCTGGGCGTGCGCAGCGGTTGCTTGGTGACGACGTTGATCAGCCCGCTCATGTCGCCGCCGTTGCTGTCGCCGAGGATCGATTCCGGCCCCTTGAGCACCTCGACCCGCTCCACGCCGATCATCGGCGGATAGCCACCGAGCCCGACGAAGCTGTTCGGCATTCCGTCGGTCATGCCGTTGCCGGTGTAGATGCCGCGGATCTTGAACAGCGGCGCGCGCAACGGGTTTTCGATCTGCTGCACGCTGGCCACGTTGCGCAATGCGTCGGCGACGGTGCGCACCTGTTGCGATGCCAGCAGGTGTGGGGCGACCACGTTCACCGACTGCGGCACGGCGATGGAATCGGCGGCATAACGCAGCGCGTCGCTGGCATAGGCAGGCACGTCGCCCATGGCGTGCTCGGTCAGCGCCGCGGCGTCGACCTGTTCCAGCAGCTTGGGTGGCGTGCCGGCGCGGTGCGCATCGGCGGCGTCCGCAGGATCGACCGGCGCCGTGGCGGCGGGGGTGACCGCCACCGTGTTCGCATCGAGCATGCGGTACGCGAGGCCACTGGATTGCAGCAGGCGCTGCAGCGCCGCGTCCGCGGTGAACACGCCTTGCAGCCCGTCGCTGCGCAACCCGGACAGGGTCGGGCTGGCGGTGAGGACCTGCACCTTGGCCTGCTTGCCGAATGCGATCAGCGCCGTGGACAGCGCCTGCGGCGGGATCGAGAACACGATCTGGCGTGCGTCGGACGGGAGGGGCGCGGCTGGAGCTTGGTTCCAGGTTGCGAGCGGCAGCGCCAGGCTGCCGCAGATGATCACTCGCCTCAGCCCACGCACTGCACTTCGCCCCCCAGCGGAAGCGCGAATTATGCCATGCGCGGCTTCGCCGACGCGGTGCCTGGTCCGTCATGCCACCACCGCCGCCCCGGCGAAACTGGGCGGGGTAGGGCCGGGGAGGCGCGGCCTAGCGGCGGCTCAGCACGATTTCGTCCTTGCCCTGGCGTACCCGCAGCGGGAACACCTGCGGCAGGGCGTCGATCCATTGCGCGGTCGCCTGGGTGTCGACCGTACCGGTGAAGCTCAGCCGCGCCAGCTCCGGGTCGGCCAGGCGCAGCGGGCGGTCGCTGTAGCGGTTGACCCTGGCGATGACCGTGTCCAGCGGCGTATCGACGAACTCCAGCCGGTGATCGCGCCAGGCAGTGGCCTGTGCCACGTCGATCTGGCTGACCTGCAGCGTGGGCCTGGCCGGATCGTAGGACACGCGTTGCCCGGCCACCGCTTCCAGTCCCCCGCTGCCGTCGGCCGGTACCTGGCCGGCGCCGTAGATGCGGACCCGGCCTTCGGTGACCGCGACCTCGACGCGTTCGCCGTCGCGGCTGACATCGAAGGCGGTGCCGACGTCCAGGATCGACACGCCGCCTGCGTCGACCACGAAGGGGCGCCCGGCGTGATGCGCCACTTCGAAGAAGGCCTCGCCGGCGATCAGGTCCACGTGGCGCTGCGCGGCGCTGAAGCGGGTGCTCAGCCGCGAGGCGCCGCCGAGCGCGATCTTCGATCCGTCCGCCAGCACGATGTCGTGGTGGCGGCTGATCGCGCTGCTGTAGACCTGGGTGACCGGCGGCGGGTGCAGTTGCCGCCAGACGAGGGCGCTGCCGAGCGCCAGCACGCCGATGCAGGCGGCGACCTGCAGCGGCCGCCAGCGCGCGCGCGGCGGCGCGAAGGTGCGGACCAGTTCGTCTCGCGTCGAGTGATCGAGCGTGCGCAACTCGCCGCCGAGCGCATTGATCCGTTCGAACGCCTGCAGGTGCCGCGGGTCGGCCTCCGTCCAGTCCAGCCAGCGCGCGACGGTGTCCTCATTGCTGTCGGGTGCGCGCAGCAGGGTCCACCAGCGCGCGGCGTCGTCGAGGATGTGCTTGTCGATGCCGCTGTCCATTACGGGATCTCCGCTTCGTCGAAGCGTTTGCGGCAATGCGCGAGCGCGTTGGCCACATGGTAGCGGACCATCCGTTCGCTCACGTTCATCGCCTTGGCGATCATGCCGAAGTCCTTGCCTTCGATCACGTGCAGCACGAAGGCGCGGCTGGTCTTGGCCGGAAGTTCCTGCAGCGCCCGGGTCAGCGCGCGCAGTTGCTCACTGGCCGTGGCGTGACGCTCCGGAATCGGCGGGAGCGGCAGGTCATGCTCCGGCAGCTCCACCGCCGCGTTTTCGCGGACCTTGCGCATGCGCAGCCGGTCTACCGCCAGGTTCGAGGCGACATGGAACAGATAGGCGCGCGGCGATGTCAGCGCGTCCGGACGCTCAAGGGTAACGATGCGCATGTACGCCTCCTGGGCCACGTCCTGCGCGTCCGCCATCGAGCCGAGCTTGCACTGTAGGAAGGCGAGCAGGGCGCGGTGATGTTCCTTGAACAACGCGTCGACGTGATGCGCCTGTGCCCGCTCCGGCGACGGCGCGCCTTCGGTGTGCTCGGCCCGGCTCACGAATGCTGGTGCTCCTGCAGGGAAGCGGCCGCGGCAGTATAGCCAGGCTCACTGGCCGCCACGCGGCGCGGTGGCGCACGCGGTCGGCAGCGCGGCGGCCAGCAGGCCCTCGGCATGCGCGCGCAATGCCTCGCGGCGGCGAAACGCCGCGCGGTGCTGGCTGGGCACATCGGCCGCGGTCTTGCGCGCCGGGGTCAGTGGCAACGCGAACCAGCCATCGGCAATGGGCGTACCGCCTTGCTCGATCCAGAACGCGTCGTAGTCGGACAGGAACACGTCTCGCTTGCGCTGCAGCGGATGCGCGCCATTGCAGACGGCACGGATCGCGTTCGCGCCGAGGCGCTCGGCGAAGGTGCAGGCCAGGGACAGCATCAGTTGCTTGGGCCGCAGCCCGTGCATCTGCTTGGTCAGCGCGCGCACCACGTCGCGGGCGTCGGCACCCTTGGGGCCCTGCAGGCAACCGATCAGCACCGTCGGATGGGCAGCGTCGCCGGTCAAGGTCAGCACCAGGCGATACAGCTCGCGTCCCGCCGCGTCGCTGAGCTGCAGCCACAGTTCGCCTTCGCAGCTCATCGGCGCCGGCGGCAGCAGCGACAGCGTCAGCGCGCTGCCATCGTGCAGCGGCAGCGTCCCCAGGTCCGCCTGGCCGTGCCGGTAGATGGCGTCGAACAACCCGGCCGGCAGGCGCTCGAGCATCAGGCGATAGTGCTGCCGGAGGTGGTGCAGCCGCGCCTTGCTGTCCCAGCGTGTGTTGACGAAACGGTGCAGGTGGCGCTCGAGCAGGCGCGGATCGCGCTCGGCATAGCCGCGCATCCGCGGATCGCGGCGCAGTTCGTCGAGGAAACGCAGATGCGTGGCAGGCATGCACAGCGCACGCAGCATGTACTTGGTGGCCTTGATCCCGCGCTGCACCGGGTTGCCGTGCCAGTCGGTCCGCCCCTGGAACGAGCCCAGGAACAGCGGCCACCAGCGGGCCGGTGCGGCGCTGCCGCTCGGCCGGGGCGGCGGCGCCGGCCGGGCCGGGCGCGCCGACGCCGACTCGAACGCCGCGGCGCTCGCGGAAACGTCCACCAGATCAGTGGGTTGCAGGAGGAATTCGGTGGTTGCGTCGGTCACGTTCGGCTCGCAGAGGGGCGGTACTCTCTGACAAGACGTTTCAGCGGGCGAAAATTGAAATGCGTGCGCTCGTCGGGTGATCGCGTCCGCGCGTATGACGTCCTAGCCTGACCGGACCTTTGCCGGGCACGCCGCAGGTGCGCGCGACGGCACGTCGATGCACCGATGCAGGAGCGGCTTCAGCCGCGATGGGCTTTCCCGTTCAAGCCGGTCGCGGCTGAAGCCGCTCCTGCGCAACTGTTACAGATCCGTGCGCGATGGCGGCTTCCGCGTGGACACGGTCCGGCCGGCGATCTCGGTGGCGCGTCGATCTTCCCTCGATCCGCGCCACCGCGCCGCGGCTACGGCACCGCTCAGCGCCGCGCCAACAGCACCAGCATCGCGCCGGTGCCGCCTTGCGCGGTCGGCGCCGAATGGAAAGCCAGCACGTCGTTGCGCTGGCGCAGCAGGCGGTCCACCAGGTTCTTCAGCAGCGGCACGCCGCCGGATTGCAGGCCCTTGCCGTGGACGATGCGTACGCAGCCGAACTCGTGCGCGTGCGCCTCGGCCAGAAACTGCCTTAGCAGCGCCTCGGCCTGCGCAGCGGTGGCGCCGTGCAGGTCCAGTTCGTCCTGGGCCGAGAACTGGCCCTTGCGCAGGCGCTGGAACACCCGCGCCGGCAGATGCTCGCGGCGGTAGCTGGCCACGTCGCCGGCTTCCAGCGGTGCGCTCTGGCGGAGCAACTGCTGGAACTCGCCTTGTGCCTCGGCGTCGTCGCGTTCGGCCATGCGTGCGCGCGGCCTGGGGCGCGGCTTGGGGTTGGCCGGCGGCGTCGCGTTGAGCGGGGCCACCTTGCCGATGGCCGCACGGAACAGGGCAGCGGGGTCTTCGTCGTCGGAATGCGCCATCCGCACAGCTTAGAACGTGCTGCGGGGTTTGAGGTGAGTGCGGGTGTCGCTGGCAGCGCCTGCGCCATGGCTCGCGGTCACGCTGCTTGCCGAGGACAGCGCCGCTGTTGACTGCCGCGCGAAGGCCGCCACCGCGATCGTCGGCGCGCCGTCAGCGACCTGGCCGGACGCATCCGGTATCATGCCCCGGTTTTCGAGGAGCACCATGCGCGTATTAGTGAGCAACGACGACGGCGTCGACGCCCCCGGCATCCGCATGCTGGCCGAGCAGTTGCGCGGCGCCGGCCACGAAGTGACGGTGGTCGCACCCGACCGCGACCGGTCCGGCGCCAGCAATTCGCTGACCCTGGATCTGCCGATCCGGCTCAAGCGCATCGATCATGACACCTGCAGCGTCGCCGGCACCCCGACCGACTGCGTGCATCTGGCGCTCACCGGCATGCTGGAGTTCGACCCGGACATCGTGGTCTCCGGCATCAACAATTCCGCCAATCTCGGCGACGACGTGATCTATTCCGGCACCGTCTCGGCGGCGATGGAAGGCCGCTTCCTCGGACTGCCCGCGGTGGCGGTGTCGCTGGTCACCCACAACCACGACCCCAAGCATTTCCAGACCGCTGCGCGCGCCGCGGTGGAGATCGTGGCCCAGCTCAAGGCCGATCCGCTGCCGGCCGACACCATCCTCAACGTCAATGTGCCCGACCTGCCGTGGCAGGAGATCAAGGGCTTCGAGGTCACCCGGCTCGGCAACCGCCACCGCTCCGAACCGTGCCTGCCGCAGACCGACCCGCGTGGCGCCACCGTGTACTGGATCGGCCCGGCCGGGCGCGAGCAGGACGCCGGCCCCGGTACCGATTTCCATGCGGTGCGCACCGGCTTCATCTCGATCACCCCGATCCAGGTCGATCTGACCCGCTATCAGGCGTTGGAAAAGGTTGCCAGCTGGGTCGGCGGCCTCACCGCCGCGCTGGACCGCCCGGCATGACCCCGCGGTTGCGCCTGCAGCCGGAAGCGATCGGCATCGGCATGACTTCGCAGCGCGTGCGCGACCGCCTGGTCGAGCGCCTGCGCGAAGCCGGCATCCGCGACGAGAGCGTGCTCAACGCGGTGCGCACCGTGCCGCGGCATCTGTTCATCGACGAGGCGTTGGCCTCGCGCGCCTACGAGGACACCGCGCTGCCGATCGGCCATGGCCAGACCATCTCGCAGCCGTGGGTGGTGGCGCGCATGACCGAGACGGTGCTGGAAGCGGCGCCGAAGAAGGTGCTGGAAGTGGGTACTGGTTCCGGCTACCAGGCGGCGATCCTAGCCGCGCTGGGCCTGGAGGTGCATACCGTCGAGCGCATCGGCGACCTGCTGCGGCAGGCGCGCAAGCGCTTCCGCCAGCTCGGCATGAACGTGCGCAGCAAGCACGACGACGGCCGCATCGGCTGGCCGGAGCATGGCCCGTTCGATGCCATCGTGGTCACCGCCGCGGCACCGGCGCTGGTCGATGCGCTGGTCGAACAGCTGGCGCCGGGCGGTTGCCTGGTGGCGCCGGTCGGCGGCCCGTCCGCGCAATCGCTGATCCGCCTGCGCCGCGCGGCCGACGGCCAGATCGAACAAGACGTCCTGGCGCCGGTGACCTTCGTCCCGTTGCTGTCAGGCATGCTGGATTGACCTTTCGGAGCCTCGCTGGATGAAGATTTTCGGGCCGTTGTACGAACGTGCCATCGGCTGGTCGCGGCATCGCCGCGCGCCGGCGCTGCTGACCGGGCTCAGTTTCGCCGAGGCCATCGTGTTCCCGGTGCCGCCGGAAGTGATGCTGGCGCCCATGTCGCTGGCGCAGCCGCGGCGCGCGCTGTGGTTCGCCACGCTGAGCCTGCTCGGCTCCCTGGCTGGCGCGCTGATCGGCTACCTGCTCGGGCATTTCGCCTTCGCCGCGGTGCAGCCGCTGATCGAATGGCTGGGCTGGACGCAGAAGATCGACGCCCAGGTCAGCCATTTGCGCGAGGTCATCGCCGAGTCGCCGTGGCGCGCGTTCTGGCTGTTGGTGCTGGCCGGTTTCACCCCGATTCCGCTGAAGATATTCACCTGGGCCTCAGGCATCGTCGGGGTGCCGCTGCTACCGTTCCTGGCGAGCATGCTGGTGGGACGCGGCAAGCGCGTGTATCTGGTGGCCGGGGCGATCCGCCTCGGCGGGCCGCGCGCCGAAGCCGCGTTGCGCCGCTGGATCGAGCCGCTCGGCTGGGTCGCCTCGGCGATCCTGGCGCTGCTGGTGGTGTGGGTCATATGGAGAGCCAAGTTCGGATGAGCGTCGATCGGGTGGTGCGGAACGGCCTGCGGTGCGGCCTGGGTGTGCTGGTGGCGGTGGCGCTCGGCGCCTGCAGCAGCGCCACGGTGGTGCGCACGCCGGGCGGTACGCCGGTGCGCGGCACCCCTGCCGCGTCGGCGCCGCGCGTGTCCGTGCCCAAGCCCGGGGTCAGCGCCACCGTGCGCCGCGGCGACACGCTGTATGCGATCGCCCGCGCCAACAACATCACCCCGCAGGACCTGGCCGGCTGGAACGGCCTGCAGCCGCCGTACACGATCTATCCGGGGCAATCGCTGCGGTTGTACCCGCCTGGCGGCACGGTCGCCGCACGGCCTGGCGCTGCCCCTGTGGTGCCGCCGCCGTCGTCCGGTGCCGGCTCTGTCGCGCGGCCTCCGGTCGCGCCGGCGCCGACACCGGTCAGCAGCGGCTTCTCCTGGCGCTGGCCGGCCGATGGCGTGGTGGTCAGCCGCTTCGTCAGCGGCGAGACCACCAAGCAGGGCGTGGACATCGCCGGCAGCAACGGCGAGGCGGTGCGTGCCGCCGCCGATGGCGTGGTGGTGTATTCCGGCGCCGGCCTGGTCGGCTATGGCGAACTGATCATCGTCAAGCACAACGAACAGTGGCTGTCGGCCTACGGCCACAACCGCAAGCGCCTGGTCAACGAAGGCCAGAACGTCAAGGCCGGCCAGCAGATCGCCGAGATGGGCCACAGCGGCGCGGCGCGCGACATGCTGCACTTCGAGATCCGCTACAACGGCAAGCCGGTCGACCCGCTGCTGTATCTGCCGCCGAAGTAACCGGTTGCGTCGTCGCGTGGGCGGATCCCCGGCCGGCGCAGCGCGCCGGGCGTTCGCCATCGGCGCGGCCCAGTGGGCCGCAAGCGCCGCTGGCTCACCCACTACAACGGCAAGCCGGTCGACCCTCTGCTGTATCTGCCGCCGAAGTAACGCCGGCGCGACCAACGGGTTGCCGCCCTGACGCAGCGTGCAGCCGGTCTCCATTTCCGGCTTTCGTAGGAGCGGCTTCAGCCGCGACCGGGGTTCTAGCGAATGTCACAGGTCGTGGCTGAAGCCGCTTGTGTCAAATGAGGGTCTATCGTTGCAGGTGAGAGCGGAGTGCGGCAGGCCGTTTAGCCGTGGTGCCAGCAAGCACGAGTAGGAGTCAGCGCCGCCGCACCCCGTGTCTCCTGCCTCATCAGCCCGAACAGTTGCCCGAGTCGCGAGCTCGAACTCCACAAGCATGGGCGTCGGCAGGAGTGCTCTCGTGCCTGAGTCTACTGCGGAGAACGTCTATGCGACGCTATATCGGGATCGATGTATCCAAGGCCGAACTGGTCATTCATGTACTGCCGGACGAGCAGACCTGGACCCAACCCAATACGCCACAGGGGCAGCGTGCGCTGGCCCAACGCCTGGCCGAGTTGGGCTGCGAGCGGATCGTGCTGGAAGCCAGTGGCGGCTACGAACATGCCGTGCTGCAGGTGCTCCGAGAGGCGAACCTGCCGGCAGTGCGGATGGCCGCCGATCGTCCGCGCAAACTAGCCCAGGCCTTGGGCCTGCATGCCAAGACCGATGTCCTGGACGCGCGCCTGCTGGCCATCGCCGCCCAGCACATCCCGACCACCCTCACGCCCGTGGTGCCTGAGCACCAGCAATCTCTTCGCGAACTGCTGGACCTGCGTGCCACCCTGGTGGGCCAGCGCGATGTCCATCGGCGGCGCCTGGAGCACATCACCAGCGCCAAAGTGCAACACCGCTGCCGAGAGGTGATCGCCCTACTGAACCAGCAGATCCAGACGTTGACGCAGGAGATCGAGCAGCAGGGCAAGACCTGCTCGAGCCTACCCAAGGTGCCTGGGCTCGGCACGATCCTGCGCGCGGTTCTGGCCGCGCGGCTGCCAGAACTAGGCACGCTGCCGCCACGCAAGCTCGCTGCCCTGGTCGGGCTGGCCCCGTTCAATCACGACAGCGGCTGCTGGAAAGGCCAACGCCGCATCAAAGGCGGACGTGCCGACGTGCGGCGCGTGCTGTACATGGCCACCTGGGCCAGCATCCGTGCCAAATCCCCCTTGGCCAACACCTACGCGCGCCTGCGCGCAGCGGGCAAGCCGGCCAAGGTCGCCATCGTCGCCTGTATGCACAAGTTCCTGCGCTGGCTCAACGCCATCGTGCGCGATCACGCACCATATGCTCCTCCTGTCATCGCAGGTGCATGACAGTTGACTCCTACGGGAGTGAATGTCTGCGGAAGGCGTGCAACGGGTCCGCAGAGACGCCTGGCTCAGCCTTCGAGCAGGAACCCGACCGCCACGCGCCGGCCTTCGGCGGCCAGCACGTTGTAGGTGCGTGCCGCGGCGGCGTTGTTCATCACTTCCACGCCGATGCCGCGGGTCAGGAACAGCGCCATCACCGCCGCGGCGGGAAACACCTGGCGTTCGCCGGTGCCAAGGATCACCAGGGCCGGGTTGAGGTCCAGCAGCGGTTGCAGATGCTGCGGCTGCAGGTCGCCGGCCAGCGGCGCCTGCCAGTCCTCGACCAGGGTGTCCGGGGCGAGGATGAAGCTGCGGGTCAGCAGCCGGTCGTTCACCTTGGCCTGGCGGCCGTCGGCCATGCGCAGGGCGTAGGCGTAGTCGGGCAGGTCCTGGGTCAGTTGCATGGGGTCACCGGGAGCGCGCTCAGGCGCGCGGCAGCACGATCTGCCGGTCTTCCTTGGCCGGGCGATACAGGATCGCGGTGTGGCCGATGCGCTGCACCAGCACGCTGTGCGATTGCTCCACCAGGCTGCCGATGGCGGCGTCGCGGGCCTCGCGGTCGTCGCCGCCGACCTTCACCTTGACCAGTTCGTGGCGCTCCAGCACCTCGTCCAGTTCGGCCAGGAAGGCCGGGGTGACGCCCTTGCTGCCGATCTGCAGCAGGGGTTTGAGGTCGTGGGCCAGGCCGCGCAGGAAGCGGTTCTGGGCCGAGGTCAGGCTGATCGACATGCAGGTGGGAGCAGGGTTGGCAAGGGCGATCAGGGTATCATGGCCGCCCCTCCCGACCGTGCGTCCATGGCCACCCGCAGCAAAAGCAGCCAACGCTGGCTCCGCGAACATTTCGCCGACCCCTTCGTGAAGAAGGCCCAGGCCGAAGGCATGCGCTCGCGCGCGGCCTACAAGCTGGAGGAACTGCTGCAGCGCGACAGGCTGCTCAAGCCGGACATGGTGGTGGTCGACCTCGGCGCCGCCCCGGGCGGCTGGTCGCAGCAGGTGCGCAAGTCGATGGGCGACCGCGGCCGGGTGCTGGCCCTGGACATCCTGGAGATGCCGCCGCTGGCCGGCGTGGAGTTCCTTCACGGTGACTTCAGGGAAGACACGGTGCTATCGCAATTCGAGGCCATGCTGGGCGACACCCCGGTAGACCTTGTGCTGTCGGATATGGCCCCCAATAAGAGCGGAATGGACGCGGTGGACCAGCCGCGGATGATGCATCTGGCGGAATTGGCGATGGCGTTCGCCGACAGCCACCTGAAGCCGAATGGCGCGTTCCTGATCAAGCTGTTCCAGGGCGTGGGGTTCGACGACTACATCCGCGACATGCGCCGCCGCTATGAGAAGGTGACCATCCGCAAGCCGGCCGCGTCGCGCAAGCGCTCGCCGGAGGTCTACGCCCTCGGACAGGGCAAGCGCGCCCAGATCAAGTAAGCTGAACGCAAGGCTGAATCCGCAATGCCACGCATCGAGACAGAGTTGAAGGGACACCGGAGCCAATGAGGATGAACGACTTGACCAAGAATCTGCTGTTGTGGGTAGTCGTCGCCGTCGTGCTGATGGTGGTGTTCAACAGCTTCTCGCCGCGTCTGGCCGGCGGTGCGGGCGTCGACACCGTGACCTACTCCCAGTTCCTGAAGGACGTGGATGCCGGGCGGGTGAAGTCGGTCGATTTCACCGACGCCACCAACCTCTCGGTCAACGCGATTCGCTTCAAGCGCGCCGACGGCAGCGAGGGCTCGGTGTATGGCCCGAGCGACGACAAGCTGATCGACGTGCTGTATAGCAAGAACGTCGACATCACCCGACAAAAGCCCGACAACGGTCCGGGCTTCTGGTCGCTGGTGCTGAACTTCCTGCCGGTCATCCTGATCATCGGGTTCTGGCTGTTCATCATGCGCCAGATGCAGGGCGGGGGCGGCGGTGCCAAGGGCGCGATGTCCTTCGGCAAGTCGCGCGCCAAGCTGCAGGGCGAGGACCAGATCAAGATCACCTTTGGCGATGTGGCCGGCTGCGACGAGGCCAAGGAAGAGGTCGGCGAGCTGGTCGACTTCCTGCGCGACCCGACCAAGTTCACCAAGCTCGGCGGCAAGATCCCGCGCGGCGTGCTGATGGTCGGTCCGCCGGGTACCGGCAAGACCCTGCTGGCCAAGGCGATCGCCGGCGAGGCCAAGGTGCCGTTCTTCAGCATCTCCGGCTCGGACTTCGTGGAAATGTTCGTCGGCGTCGGCGCCAGCCGCGTGCGCGACATGTTCGAGCAGGCCAAGAAGCACGCGCCGTGCATCATCTTCATCGACGAAATCGATGCGGTGGGCCGTCACCGCGGCGCCGGCCTGGGCGGCGGCCACGACGAGCGCGAGCAGACCCTCAACCAGTTGCTGGTGGAGATGGACGGCTTCGAGGGCGGCGAGGGCGTGATCGTGATTGCCGCGACCAACCGGCCGGACGTGCTGGATCCGGCGCTGCTGCGCCCGGGCCGCTTCGACCGCCAGGTCGTGGTGGGCCTGCCGGACGTGCGCGGCCGCGAGCAGATCCTCAAGGTGCACATGCGCAAGTTGCCTCTGGCCGACGACATCGAGCCGATGGTGATCGCGCGCGGCACGCCGGGCTTCTCCGGTGCGGACCTAGCCAACCTGTGCAACGAGGCGGCCCTGTTCGCCGCGCGCGAGTCGGTCAAGGAAGTGCGCATGGATCACTTCGACCGCGCCCGCGACAAGATCCTGATGGGCGCCGAGCGCCGCTCGATGGCGATGAGCGAGGAAGAGAAGACCAATACCGCGTATCACGAAGCCGGGCACGCCATCATCGGCCGTCTGGTGCCCGACCACGATCCGGTCTACAAGGTCACCATCATTCCGCGCGGCCGCGCCCTGGGTGTCACCCAGTTCCTGCCCGAGGGCGATCGCTACAGTTCCACCCGCGAGAGCCTGCACAGCCGCCTGGCGACCCTGTATGGCGGCCGCGTCGCCGAGGAATTGATCTTCGGTTCCGACAAGGTCACCACTGGCGCCTCCAACGACATCGAGCGCGCGACCAAGATGGCGCGGAACATGGTCACCAAGTGGGGTCTGTCCAACGAGCTCGGGCCGATCGCCTACGGCGAGGAAGAGGACGAGGTGTTCCTGGGGCGTTCGGTCACGCAGCACAAGAGCGTGTCCGACGAGACCGCGCGCAAGATCGACGACGAAGTCCGCGAGATCCTCGACAACGCCTACAACCGCGCCAAGAAGATCCTCACCGACAACATCGACAAGCTGCACACCATGTCGCACTTGCTGCTGCAGTACGAGACGATCGACGCGCCGCAGATCGACGCGATCATGGAAGGCCGCGATCCGCCGCCGCCGATGGGCTGGAACAAGTCCGGCAAGGACGGCAGCAACGACAAGGGCAATTCGCGGCCGCTGCCGCCGATCGCCGGGCCGGCCGAACAGCTGTAAGCGCGGGTCAGCGTTCGATCGCCGAAAAGCCAGGGAGCGATCCCTGGCTTTTTTGTGGGCGGCGACGACGCGTCTGGCGGTGCCAGGCTCGTCGCCGCGGCGTGCGTGGGCGACAATGCGCGCTTCGTAGTCGGCAGGTGCCGGCCGATGCGCGTGTGCTGCGCACCGCGGCAGCGTTCGGCGCGGCGCTGTCGCCCGCCGACGTCACCGTCGCCGCGCTCGCCGAGCCGCTTCGCCGCCTGCCGCGGCCACCATCAGGAGACCCGCCGATGTTCGACACCTCGCCCAGCCTGCAATGCGGCGCCCACCGGCTGCTGCTCGATCGCCCACGGGTGATGGGCATCGTCAACGTCACCCCGGACTCGTTCTCCGACGGCGGCGCGCACGCCAGTGTGGATGCGGCGGTGGCGCATGGCCTGCGCCTGGTCGCGGAGGGCGCCGACCTGCTGGACATCGGCGGCGAATCGACCCGTCCGGGTGCGACCCCGGTGCCGGTGGAGGAGGAGCTGCGGCGGGTGATCCCGGTGATCGAGCGGCTGGCCGCTCAGACCGCGCTGCCGCTGAGCGTGGACACCTTCAAGCCGGAGGTGATGCGCGCCGCGGTCGCCGCCGGCGCCGGCATGATCAATGACGTGCAGGCCCTGCGCCAGCCCGGCGCGCTGGACGCCGCCGCGGAACTCGGGGTGCCGGTGGTGCTGATGCACATGCCCGCCGACGCCTATGCCGCCGGCAGCGCGCCCGGCTACGACGATGTGGTCGGCGAGGTGCACCGGTTCCTGGCCGAGCGCATCTTTGCCGCGGAGATGGCCGGCATCGACAAGCGGCGCATCCTGGTCGATCCGGGTTTCGGCTTCGGCAAGAGCACCGCCGACAACCTGCAGTTGCTGGCGCAGTTGGCGCGGCTGGTCGAGCTGGGCGTGCCGGTGCTGGCCGGGCTGTCGCGCAAGCGCAGCATCGGCGAGCTGACCGGGCGCGAGGCGCCGGAACAGCGCGTGGCCGGCTCGGTCGCTGCGCACCTGCTGGCCGCGCAGCGCGGCGCCGCGCTGCTGCGCGTGCACGATGTCGCCGCCACCGTCGACGCGCTGAAGGTCTGGCAGGCCCTGCAGGCGGTGCCCGTGCCGCGCACCGCCAACGCGTCCGCTGCGGCGACGCTGCGCTGGCCGGACGAGGACTGATGGCGGCCGACCGGCGCCCACGCGCGATCGCGCTGATGGGCCCGACCGCCTCGGGCAAGACCGCCGCGGCGATCGCCCTGGCCGAACGCTGCGGCGGCGAGATCGTCAGCGTCGATTCGGCGCTGGTCTACCGCGGCCTGGACATCGGTGCGGCCAAGCCCGATGCGGCCGAGCGCGCGCGGGTACCGCACCACCTGCTGGACCTGCGCGATCCCTGGCAGACGTATTCGGCGGCCGAGTTCGCCGCCGATGCCCGCGCGGCGCTGGACGCGATCGTCGCCCGCGGCCGCCTGCCGATCCTGGCCGGCGGTACCGGCCTGTATTTCCAGGCGCTGCTGGAGGGGCTGGCGCCGATGCCGGCGGCCGACCCGCAACTGCGCGCGGCGCTGGCCGCGCAAGCGCAGGCCGACGGCTGGGCGGCGCTGCACGCGGAACTGCAGCGGATCGATCCGCCGGCCGCGCAGCGGATCCGCCCGGGCGACGCGCAGCGCATCCAGCGTGCGCTGGAGGTGTACCGCCTCAGCGGCCGGCCGATCAGTGCCTGGCAGGCGGATCCGGGGCCGCCGCGGCTGCCGCTGCGGGTGCTCAAGCTGGTGCTGGCGCCGGCCGAGCGCGCCGTGCTGCACGGGCGCATCGAGGCCCGCTTCGACATGATGCTGGGGCAGGGCTTCCTCGACGAAGTGCGCGCCTTGCGCGCGTTGCCGCAGATGCAGGCGGTGGCACAGCCGCTGGCGCTGCCGGCGGTGCGCGCGGTCGGCTACCGCCAGGCCTGGGAGTACCTGGATGGAATCGGCGATGCCGCGGACTTCCGCGCCCGCGCCATCGCCGCCACCCGGCAACTGGCCAAGCGCCAGTTCACCTGGCTGCGCGGCGAGCAGGATGCGCGCTGGTTCGACCCCATGCACGACGCCGGGCGCCTGCAGGCGGCCCTGGACGCCTTCCTCGGCTGATCCGGCGGCCGGCCGCGCTGTGCTGGCGCCCGCGGTTGTGTAACATCGACGTTCCGGACCACGGCAGGGGAGCTGCAGTGCCGTCCCGGACAATAAAAACAATAATCTGGGAGTCAAGCATGTCCAAGGGGCAATCCTTGCAGGATCCTTTCCTCAACGCGTTGCGTCGCGAACGGGTCCCTGTCTCGGTGTATCTGGTCAACGGCATCAAGCTGCAGGGCACGATCGAGTCGTTCGATCAGTTCGTGGTCCTGCTGCGCAATACCGTCAGCCAGATGGTCTACAAACACGCCATTTCCACCGTGGTGCCGGCGCGCAACGTGCGCGTGGGACCGGGCGGCGGTTATGTGCAGCAGAACGAAGGTGGCAGTGCGGGTGATGACGAAGTCGAGTAGTTCGGTGGTGAAGAGCGGAGCCGCGGGTGTTTGATCGTTCCCGCCGCGGCGAACACGCACTGCTGATCCAGCCCTACGCGGGCGGTCCGTTGGAAGACGATGTGCTGGAGGAGTTCGCCGACCTGGCGCGCTCGGCCGGCGCCAGCATCGCCGCCACCGTCACTGCGCGCATCGACAAGCCGAGTCCGGCGACGCTGATCGGCAGTGGCAAGCTGGAGGAGGTCAAGGCCGCCGCCGACGCCAGCGGCGCCGACCTGGTCCTGGTCAACCACGCGCTCAGCCCCGGCCAGGAGCGCAACCTGGAGAAATACCTGGAGCGGCGGGTGATCGACCGCACCGGGCTGATCCTGGACATCTTCGCCCAGCGCGCGCGCAGCCACGAAGGCAAGCTGCAGGTCGAGCTGGCCCAGTTGCGGCACATGGCCACGCGGCTGGTGCGCGGCTGGACCCACCTGGAGCGCCAGCGCGGCGGTTCGATCGGCCTGCGCGGCCCTGGCGAAACCCAGCTGGAAACCGACCGCCGCCTGCTGCAGAAGCGGGTGGAGCAGTTGCAGAAGCGGCTGGAGAAGGTCGAGGTGCAGCACACCCAGATGCGCCGCGCGCGGGTGCGCAGCGAGCTGCCGCGGATCGCGGTGGTGGGCTACACCAATGCCGGCAAGTCGACCCTGTTCAACGCCCTGACCGGTGCCGAGGCCTACGCTGCCGACCAGTTGTTCGCGACCCTGGACCCGACCGTTCGGCGCATCGCGTTGCCCGGCGGCAACGCCATGCTGGCCGATACCGTCGGCTTCGTGCGCAACCTGCCGCACGAACTGGTCGCGGCGTTCCGCTCGACCCTGTCCGAGGCGCGCGAGGCCGACCTGCTGCTGCACGTGGTCGACGCCGCCGATCCACTGCGCGAGGAACGCATCGCCCAGGTTGACGAGGTGCTGCACGCGGTCGGCGCCGGCGAACTGCCGCAGTTGCTGGTGTTCAACAAGATCGACCGCATCGACGGCGCCGAGGTGCGTCACGATGCGCAGGACGGCGTGCCGGACACGGCGCGGCGCGAGCGGGTGTGGATCTCCGCGCGCGACGGCCGCGGCCTGGACCTGCTGCAGCACGTGCTCGGCCAGCGCCTGGGCCTGCGCCACGTGCAGGGCAGCCTGCGCCTGCCGCCGAGCGCCGGGCGCCTGCGCTCGCAACTGCACCAATTGCAGGTGATCCGCAGCGAGCAGGCCGACGAGGACGGCTGGCTGCTGCAGGTGGACATCCCGATTACCGAGGCCGAGCGCCTGGCCGCCGCGGCCGACGGCGCGCCGATCCGCGCGCTGCTGCCGCCGCGCGAGCAGGAGGAGTGGCAACAGCGCTGAGCGGCGCGTCGGCGTCGTGCGGTCGATGCCGATTGGCGGGCCGGCGTGGCGGCGGGACATGCGCCGCGTTGGCTGACGGCCGGCCATCGCGCTGCGCGCGCAGGCGCGACAGCCACGGCGAATTGGGCTACAAAGCGCACTGGTTTCCCGAGCTGTGCCATGACGCTTCCCACCGATTCGGAGTTGTTGCAACAGGCCACCGCGCTCAGCGATCGCTTGCGCACCGCGCGCGAGCGCCTGGTCACCGCCGAAAGCTGCAGCGGCGGCTGGATCGCCAAGGTGATGACCGACGTCGCCGGGTCCTCGGCCTGGTTCGACTGCGGCATCGTCGCCTACAGCTACGAGGCCAAGCAGGCGCTGCTGGGCGTGCGCCCGCAGACGCTCGAGCATCACGGCGCGGTCAGCCGCGAGACGGTGATCGAAATGGTGTCCGGCGCGCTGGTCAATTCCGGCGCCAGCGTCGCGGTCGCGGTGACCGGCATCGCCGGCCCCGGCGGCGGCTCGGCGGACAAGCCGGTCGGCAGCGTCTGGCTGGGCTGGAAGCGCCGCGGCGGCTATGCCAGCGCGCAGTTGTTCCAGTTCCCGGGCGACCGCGATGCCGTGCGCCGGCAGACCGTGGCGGCGGCCCTGCGCGGTCTGGACGCGCTGTTGTGAGCGTGGCCGCGCGCCTGCGTCGAGGATGAGTGCGATGTGGGAGGCGCTGAGCACCGTCCGCGACCTGGGACGCCTGCAGGAAATCGCCTCGGTGCTGATCCGCTACGGGTTCGGCGACGTGGTCCGGCGCATCGGCATGGCCGACGTGCTGGAACGCGCCGGGCGCCTGTTGCACTGGCACAACGCCGAGGAACTGCTGCGGATGTCGGCGCCGCAGCGGGTGCGGCGCGCCCTGCAGGACCTCGGCCCGACCTTCGTCAAGCTCGGACAGGTGCTGGCCACGCGCGTGGACCTGCTGCCGCCCGAGTGGATCGACGAACTGGGCGAATTGCAGAACGCCGCGCCGGCGCTGGACTACCCGCAGATCCTGCCGCAACTGATCGAGGGGCTCGGCGAGGCGCCGACGGCGATCTTCGCCGAAGTCGAGGAAATTCCACTGGCCGCCGCCTCGCTGGCGCAGACCCACCGCGCCTGGCTGCACGACGGCACCGCGGTGGTGATCAAGGTGCGCCGCCCCGGCATCCGCGAGGTGATCGAGGCGGATCTGCGACTGCTGGCGCGGCTGGCCGAGATCGTCGAAGCGCGCGCGCCGGACCTGAAACGCTACCACCCGGCCGCCGTGGTGCAGCAATTCACCCTGTCGCTGCGCCGCGAGCTGGATTTCGCCGGCGAATGCCGCAACGCCGAGCGCATCGCGGCCAACTTCCAGGGACACGACGAGATCGTGATCCCGCGGGTGCACTGGCAGTGGACCTGCGAGACCCTGAACGTGCAGGACTTCGTCGATGGCATCGGCGGCCGCGACCTGGCCGCGGTCGACGCCGCCGGCCTGGACCGTCGCCAACTGGCGCGCACCGGCGCCGACATCGTGCTGAAGATGGTGCTGGAGGACGGCTGTTTCCACGCCGATCCGCATCCGGGCAACATCTTCTACCTGCCCGGCGAGCGCATCGCGGTGATCGACTTCGGCATGGTCGGGCGCATTTCCGAACAGCGCCGCTACCAAGTCGTGCAACTGCTGCACGGGCTGGTCACGCAGGACGCCGAGGCGGTGGCCGACATCCTGCTGGAGTGGACCGACGGCGAGGTCGAAGTCGACGAGGCGCGCCTGCACCTGGAAATCGCCGCCTTCGTCGACCAGTACCGCGGCGTGCCGCTGAAGGACCTGCGGGTGGGCGCGATGCTCGGCGACGTCACCGCGCTGCTGCGCCAGCACGCGCTGGCCTTGCCGGCCGACCTGGCGCTGATGATCAAGACCTTCCTGACCCTGGAAGGCGTCGGGCGCCAGCTCGATCCGGACTTCGACATGGCCGGCGCCGCCGCCCCGTACCTGGAGCGGGTGATGCTGCAGCGGTTCGCGCCGCGGGCGATGGCCCGGCGCGGCCGTCGCACCGTGCTGGGCGCGCTGGAACTGCTCGGCGACCTGCCGCGCGATACGCGCCGGCTGCTGCAGGCGGCGCGGCGCGGGCGCCTGCAGTTGAACGTGGAGACCGGCTCGCTGAAGGGCTTCGGCGACCAGGTCAACCGCGCCGCCAACCGTCTGACCATGGGTATCGTCACCGCCGCGCTGATCATCGGCTCTTCGATCGTGATGAACAGCGTCGGCGGGATTTCCAGCCGCTGGCTGCTGGCGATCGGCGTCTGTGGCTTCGTCGGCGCGGCGCTGTCGGGGGTGTGGATCCTGTTCTCGATCTGGCGCAGCGGGCGCTGAGGGCCGCGCACGCTCTCGGGCACGGTCCGCCGGAAGGTGGAGCGGCTGGTCCGCAGGCACCACCTCGCTTCATCGGCGTGTCGGCGCGCACGCAATCCCTTGTGGGAGGGGCTTCAGCCCCGACGCGATGCACTCGAATCCCTCGGCACACATCGCTCTGACGCGACGCAGGGTCCCAAAAGGCCACAAGAATCAGCAGCCGCGCACTCGCTGATGAAGGCATCGCAGGGCTGTCGGCGGAGTGGCCGCTACTACCGACCAGTGAAGTGCGCCGGCACTCCGGAATGCACACGCCAGTTGCTCACCGGTCGATTTAGTAGTATTACTACTAACCATGGACCTGACCGAAACCCAGCAGGCGATCCTCGACCTGATCGCCGAGCGCATCGAACACGATGGCGTGCCGCCGTCGCAGACCGAGATCGCCCGCGCCCTCGGCTTCAAAGGCGTACGCGCGGCCCAGTACCACCTGGAAGCGCTGGAACAGGCCGGCGCGATCCGCCGCGTGCCCGGGCAGGCACGAGGCATCCGCCTGCTCGGCGGCGCCGCGGCCCCGGCCCCCGCGCCGCAGGTGGACAGCGCCGACGTGCTGCGCCTGCCGGTGCTCGGGCGCGTCGCGGCCGGCCTGCCGATCGGCGCGGACATCGGTTCCGACGACTTCGTGGTGCTGGACCGGGTGTTCTTCTCGCCGGCCCCGGACTACCTGCTGAAGGTGCAGGGCGACTCCATGCGCGACGAAGGCATCTTCGATGGCGACCTGATCGGCGTGCACCGCACCCGCGACGCCCGCTCCGGGCAGATCGTGGTGGCGCGCATCGACGAGGAGATCACGGTCAAGCTGCTGAAGATCGGCAAGGACCGCATCCGCCTGCTGCCGCGCAACCCGGACTATGCGCCGATCGAGGTGCTGCCGGATCAGGAGTTCGCCATCGAAGGCCTGTACTGCGGCCTGCTGCGCCCCAACCGCTGATGCCGCGCGTGGAGCAGGGCATGCACTACAGCACCGGCCGGACTTTTCCGACCCCGGATATCGCCATTCGCCGCTGCCGTCGCCCGGTCCGGACGAATTATTTTCATCTCGCCACGCACTGTCTCAGTCCGTGCGATACCAGGCCCTTACATTGACCTCACTCCGCAAATCATCCTCCTCACCTTCCAAGGACACCACAATGGACGAGAACAAGAAGCGCGCGCTTGCTGCCGCCCTGAGCCAGATCGAGAAGCAGTTCGGCAAGGGCTCGGTGATGCGGATGGGCGATCGCGTCATCGAAGCGGTGGAAGTGATCCCGACCGGCTCGCTGATGCTGGACATCGCGCTGGGCATCGGCGGCCTGCCGAAGGGCCGCGTGGTCGAGATCTACGGTCCGGAATCCTCGGGCAAGACCACCCTGACCCTGCAGGCCATTGCGCAGTGCCAGAAGAACGGCGGCACCGCCGCGTTCATCGACGCTGAGCACGCGCTGGACCCGATCTACGCCGCCAAGCTGGGCGTCAACGTCGACGAACTGCTGCTGTCGCAGCCGGACACCGGCGAGCAGGCGCTGGAAATCGCCGACATGCTGGTGCGCTCGGGTTCGGTGGACATCGTGGTGGTCGACTCGGTCGCCGCGCTGACCCCCAAGGCCGAAATCGAAGGCGAGATGGGCGACCAGTTGCCGGGCCTGCAGGCCCGTCTGATGAGCCAGGCGCTGCGCAAGCTCACCGGCAACATCAAGCGCTCCAACACCCTGGTGGTGTTCATCAACCAGCTGCGCATGAAGATCGGCGTGATGATGCCGGGCCAGAGCCCGGAAACCACCACCGGTGGCAACGCGCTGAAGTTCTATGCCTCGGTGCGCCTGGACATCCGCCGCATCGGCGCGATCAAGAAGGGCGACGAGATCATCGGCAATCAGACCAAGATCAAGGTCGTCAAGAACAAGCTGGCGCCGCCGTTCAAGCAGGTCGTCACCGAAATCCTCTACGGCGAAGGCATCAGCCGCGAGGGTGAACTGATCGACATGGGCGTGGAAGCCAAGCTGGTCGAGAAGGCCGGTGCCTGGTACAGCTACGGCAGCGAGCGCATCGGCCAGGGCAAGGACAACGCCCGCGGTTACCTGCGCGACAACCCGCAGGTTGCGGCCAAGCTGGAAGGCGAGCTGCGCGAGAAGTTCCAGCCCACGGAAATCGCCCCGAGCGAGGCCGAGGCGGAAGACGACGACGCGTAATGGTTTTCTGCCGGGGGAGCGGTGGAGTCAGTGCCGCTCGTCTCCCTCGGCAGTCTTGAGCAAGCCAGGAGGGCGCGCGCCAGGGACGGTGCATTTTGAATGGGGTGGCATGGCCCATGAGCGACGAACAGGCACACGAAGAACCACCACGTCGGCGTCGTCGGCAACCGGAGCAGACCCCGCTGCAGAAGGCGCTGGGCCTGTTGGTACGGCGCGAGCATTCGCGCAAGGAGCTGACCCGCAAGCTGCGTGCTCGGGGCGTGGAAGCCGAGGCCGCTGCGGAAGCGGTAGAGCGGCTGAGCGGCGAGGGCTGGCAGGACGATGGCCGCTTCGCCGAACTGCTGGTGCGCAGCCGCGCCGGGGCAGGGTATGGCCCGCTGCACATCCGTGCCGAGCTTGGCACCCACGGCCTGGACAGCGAGGCCATCGCTGCCGCGATGGGCGCTTTCGAAGGCGACTGGACGGAGAACGCCCGCGACCTGGTCCGGCGTCGCTTCGGCGCCACCGGGGCGATGGACCTGCCGCAGCAGCGCAAGGCCGCCGATCTGCTGGCGCGGCGCGGTTTCGATGGCGACAGCATCCGCGCCGCGGTGCGCGACGCTGCGGAGGACTGAGCGGGCCGGGCCTGCTACCCTTGGCGAGTTGTCTTGTCCGGTTTCCGTGGCGCCCTCATCTAGAGGGAGCGCCAGGACGCCCGTCCGCTCGTCTATAGCCAGCCCATGAACGCACCCGCCAAATTCTCCACCTCCCAGATCCGCAGCGACTTCCTCGACTTCTTCAAGGGCAAGGGCCATACCATCGTGCCGTCCGCACCGCTGGTGCCCGGCAACGACCCGACGCTGCTGTTCACCAATTCCGGCATGGTGCAGTTCAAGGACGTGTTCCTGGGCGCCGAGAAGCGCAGCTATGTGCGCGCGGCGGACGTGCAGCGCTGCCTGCGCGCCGGCGGCAAGCACAACGACCTCGATTCGGTGGGCTACACCGCGCGCCATCACACCTTCTTCGAGATGCTCGGCAACTGGTCGTTCGGCGACTACTTCAAGAAGGACGCCATCGCCTGGGCCTGGGAACTGCTGACCCAGGTCTGGAAGCTGCCGGCCGAGCGCCTGCTGGTCACCGTCTACCACACCGACGACGAGGCCTACGCCTTGTGGCGCGACATGATCGGCGTGCCCGCCGAGCGCATCGTGCGCATCGGCGACAACAAGGGCGCGCCCTACGCCTCGGACAACTTCTGGCAGATGGCCGACACCGGCCCCTGCGGCCCGTGCACCGAGATCTTCTACGACCACGGCGCGCACATCGCCGGCGGTCCGCCGGGCTCGCCCGACGAGGATGGCGACCGTTTCATCGAGATCTGGAACCTGGTGTTCATGCAGTTCGACCGCCAGCCCGACGGCACCCTGGTGCCGCTGCCGGCACCCTGCGTGGACACCGGCATGGGCCTGGAGCGCCTGGCGGCGATCCTGCAGCACGTGCACACCAACTACGAGATCGACCTGTTCCAGACGCTGATCCGCAAGGCCTCCGAGCTGACCGGCACCGCCGACCTGGAGAACAAGTCGCTGCGCGTGATCGCCGACCACATCCGCGCCTGCGCGTTCCTGATCGTCGACGGCGTGCTGCCGTCCAATGAAGGACGCGGCTATGTGCTGCGCCGGATCATTCGCCGCGCCCTGCGCCATGGCTGGATGCTCGGCGTACGCCAGCCGTTCTTCAGCAAGCTGATGCCGACCCTGGTGGAGCTGATGGGCGTGGCCTATCCGGAACTGACCGCGGCCCAGGACACCGTGCTGCGTGCCCTGCAGGCCGAGGAGGAGCGCTTCGCCGAAACCCTCGATGCCGGCATGAAGATCTTCGAGGACGTCGCCGCCAAGGCCCAGGGAGGGGTGATCGCCGGCGAGGACGCCTTCCGCCTGTACGACACCTATGGTTTCCCGCTGGACCTGACCCAGGACATCGCCCGCGAGCGCGACCTGCGCGTGGACGAGCAGGGCTTCGAGACGGCAATGGACGAGCAGCGCCGGCGCGCGCGCGAAGCCGGCAAGTTCGGCGGCGGCGTGCAGCTGCCGGCGGACCTGGTGGCGACCCTCGCCCCGACCGTGTTCCTGGGCTACGACAGCCTGCAGGCAGACGGCCTGCGCGTGGTCGCCCTGCTCAAGGACGGTCGCCCGGTGCAGTCCGCCCAGGCCGGCGATGCAGTGATCGTGCTGACCGACAAGACCCCGTTCTATGCCGAATCCGGTGGCCAGGTCGGCGATCTCGGCACATTGACCGCCGCCGGCACCCGACTGACGGTCACCGACACGCAGAAGTTCGCGGGCCAGTTCCATGGACACGTCGGCACGCTGGAAGAGGGCAGCCTGAAGGTCGGCGACCTGCTGGCCGGTCAGGTCGATGCCGAGCGCCGCGGCGCCACCATCCTCAACCACTCGGCGACGCACCTGCTGCATGCGGCGCTGCGCGAGGTGCTGGGTACCCACGTCCAGCAGAAGGGCTCGCTGGTGGCGCCTGACCGCCTGCGCTTCGACTTCTCGCACTTCCAGCCGATCGCGGCCGAGGAACTGGCGCTGATCGAGCGCAAGGTCAACCAGCAGGTCCGCGCCAACAACGCTGCCGAAGTGCACCAGATGGGCATGCAGGAAGCGCTGGATTTCGGTGCGATGGCGCTGTTCGGCGAGAAGTACGGCGAGCGCGTGCGCGTGCTGAAGATGGGCGACTACTCCACCGAACTGTGCGGCGGCACCCATGTCGGCCGTACCGGCGACATTGGTTTGTTCAAGATCACCAGCGAAGGCGGCGTCTCCGCCGGCGTGCGCCGCATCGAGGCGGTGACCGGGCAGGGCGCGCTGGACTACGTGGCGGCCGAGGAGGCACGGCTGCGTGAGGCGGCCGATCTGGTCGGCGGCAACAGCCATGACGTGGTCGACAAGATCCGCCAGCTCGGCGACCGCTACAAGCGCATGGAGCGAGAACTGGAGGCGCTGAAGGCCAAACTGGCTTCCGGCGCCACCGCCGATCTGGCCGGGTCGGCGGTCGACGTGGCCGGTGTGAAGGTGCTCGCCGTGCGGCTGGAAGGCTTCGACGCCAAGGCCCTGCGCGATGCGATGGACCGCCTGAAGCAGCAACTGGGCGACAGCGTGATCGTGCTGGCAGGCGCCAGCGAGGGCAAGGTCGCCCTGGTCGCCGGCGTGAACGGCAGCCCAATGGGGCGGGTCAAGGCCGGGGAACTGTTGAGCCACATCGCCGGTCAGATCTCCGGCAAGGGCGGCGGCCGCCCGGACCTCGCCCAGGGTGGTGGCGAGGACGGGCCCGCCCTTGCCCCTGCACTCGCCGGCGTCCCGGCCTGGGTCAAGCAACATCTCCCCTGAACACTCCAAGCCGCGCGCCTTGCTGGCAAGGCGCGGCTTCCCGTAACATCACCCCTCTTTTCACCTTTCATTTGGGCGTCCCGCAGTGCGGGCGCCGTGCCGGTGAGACCCACCGGCTCCCTGGAGAATTTTAAACATGTTGATCCTGACTCGCCGGGTAGGCGAAACCTTGATGATCGGCGATTCGGTCACCGTGACGGTGCTTGGGGTCAAGGGCAATCAAGTGCGTATCGGCATCACCGCGCCGAAGGACGTCGCGGTGCATCGCGAAGAGATCTACCAGCGCATCCAGCGCGGCGACGAGCCGAACTCCCACGGCGGCGGTCACGGCGATCAATCTGCCGATTGATGCGTCGAAAGGGTTTACCTGGGACCCCACAACCCGGTATTCTTCGCGCCCGGTCGCGGAATATCCGCAGCGCAGAAATCCGGAGTGATGCCCGAGTGGCTGAAGGGGCTCCCCTGCTAAGGGAGTATAGGGTCAAAAGCTCTATCGAGGGTTCGAATCCCTCTCACTCCGCCAGTGTCAAGGAAACGCCCGCAAATCAACGATTTGTGGGCGTTTTTCTTTTTCGCCACCTTGGACACTCGCTTGGACACTTCCATGCGAGTAGCGCACTACCTCACGCGCGGCGAGACCGGCCGCTACTACGTTCGTTTGCGCGTTCCTGCTGACCTGCAGGCACGCTTCGGGCGCAAGGTCATCAAGCGCAGTGCCGGCACGACGTGCGATCGCGCCGCGCTTGGCTACGCGTTGCTGTTGCAGCAACGCTATGCTCAAGCCTTCGCAGCCATCAGGAACGGCAGCATGGGGAAGGAGCTGGAAGAGCTCTTGAAGAGCCTGGAGGGTAAGTCGTCGCTTGAGCTGATCCTCAAGGACGTGAAGCTGCCGGGCGGCGCTTCGTTCGGCCAGGTGGAGATCAACGACCAGAACGACTTGTCGTTGTTCCAGAAGCTCGCGGCGCAGCACGCGATGCCTGCGCCGTCGTCGACACCGTTTCCTCCGCGCCGAGTCGTCAAGCCCATCAGCGAACCGCGTCCGGTGGGGCTGACCCTCGCGGCTGCGCGAGACAAGTATTTGGTCAGCATCCAGGGCAAGAACACCGCCAAGACCATCGTCCAGAAGACCCGTGCGTTGAAAGACCTGGAAGCGTTCGTGGTGAGCCAGCGGAAGGGCAAAGGCAGACAGTCGGTGATGTTGAAGGAGCTGACGCGGACCGACTTCTCAGAGTGGTTCTTGCACGAGACCGCACAGAAGCGCGTCATCACCTACATCACCAACCGATTCTCGGCCTGCGCGGACTTCATCAAGTGGGCGCAGACGGCTGGCCAATACCCGCAAGGCGACAACCCGGCGTCGGGGCATGCTTCTGTGCCCAAGCAGTTGAAGAAGCAGCGGGCGAAGAGCCACGGCTCGCAGGCATTCACCCCCGACCAGGTCAAGCGCATCTTCGACCCGGAGAACTTCAAGCGGTTGAAGGGCGACGCGGCGCGGTGGCTCCCGCTCATCCTGCTCTACACCGGCGCCCGGTCCAATGAGGTGGCCCGGTTGGAGCTGGAGGATTGCCGGGAGGAGGACGGCATCCCCATCTTCCACTTCACCTGGATGGGCGAGGACAAGAGCCTCAAGACCGATGCCAGCGATCGGAAGACCCCCGTGCACCCGGACCTCATCAAGCTGGGCCTCTGGGAGCGCGTGGCGCGGCTCAAGGCCGCCGGCGAGACGAAGCTCTTCCCCGAGCTCAGCTTCGATGCCAAGAACGGCCCGGCAGGCCGGACCCAGCACGCGTTTTCACGCTACCTGGTCAAGCTGGGCATCAAGGCGCGGGGCGGTGGCAGGGTGGGGCACCACAGCTTCCGGGATACGGTCATCGGCGCGCTGAAGGCCGCTGGGGTCCACCGGGAGATGCGGGAGGAATACACCGGGCACGAGTTGTCGGACCGGCAGGAGCATGCACATGCGTATGAAACGGAGTTCAGTCCGAGGGCGTTGGCTGCTGCTTGTCATCCGGCAATGGTATGGAGCGTGAGCTTGAGTTCGTTGGAATACCAGCCATAGTTATAGTGGTTGGCAAGGTCTTTACTAGCCGTAGCATGGCTGGTAGTTCGGTTGATAAGATAAGATTTAAAGAGTTGACTCTATTTAAATTTTATGTTATAAAGCATTAGCTAATAAATATTTTACAAACATAAAGAATCGGGGTGGTTGTTATGTCCATTAAAAAGGCAGTAAAGAAAGCGACTAAGCCTGGAGGTGGATTTTCTTTCGTGGTTAAGGCTCAGAAGAAAGTAACGCCAAGCGTCCGTATTTCTCGCACCAGTGATGGCAGGTTTGTTATCGATGGGACGACTCAGGGAAGGCTTGTGAATCAACACCCAAAGGTTAAATTGCGGAAGGCTTCGATAAAGCCTTCGCATTTTTCTGAGTCAGACATTTCGGAAATCGTGAAGTCCATGAAGGTTGCATAGTTCATTTTTTGACAAGGGATTGAACTTCACATGGATGCAAAAAAGGTTTTCTTAAATTGTCCCTTTGATGCTTCCTACAAGCCTATATTTGATTCTATTGTATTTGCGATTCACGATTTGGGGTTTGAGGCTCGGCATGCGTTGATTGATAACGCTAATGCCGTTCGCTTATTGCGTATTTCTGCTGAAATTCAGTCTTGCAAGTATTCGATTCACGATATAAGTCGTGTTGAAAGCGGTGGATCACTCCGGCTGCCTCGTTTCAATATGCCATTTGAAGCAGGGGTGGGATATCTTCTTCATGAGACATCTGTAGAGCCGGACAAGCATCACTTTTTACTTTTGGATTCCGAGCCCTATCGGTACCATGCGTCACTAAGTGACGCTGCTGGGCTGGATGCGAAAGTTCATGACGGTGATCAAAAGAAGGCTATTAATGCAGTTCGCTCTTTTCTAGTGGCTAAAAGTGGCGCGCAAGGCGGCGGGTTTCAAGGTGGGAGCCACATTTGGAAGCGCTTCAACCTATTTCAGCAACTCCTTAAATCGACTGCTCGAACTCGAAATATATCACTGCCCGAGCTGAAATCATGGCCATATGTTAATGATTTGCAGGCCATGATGGCAGAATGGGTTGGAAATAATCCTCCTTAACGATTTGTGCGGAAAGTCGTTAAGTGAGCGAGGTTCCTGATTCGGCGCAAATAGATTCATCTGATTCCAGCCAAGGTTTGCATGCCCATGGTGGAAGGGCGGTCAATTCACTTAGACTCTTCGCTTCCGGGATAAGACCCATGTTCCTAACAGGCGATGCGCTGAATGAGTAAGAAAACCCTGGAGTCGATCACCTCTGCCAAGGCCAAGATCGAAGAAGAGCTCCGCAAGCTTGAAGAGCAGGAAGCGGCGCTCCGCCAAGAACAGGCCGCCGCCGCTGTCGCGGAAATAACGAGCCTGCTGAGCCAATACGGCGAGCACTTCACCCCGAAACAGAAAGCTGAGTTGGCCGTCGCCATCGGCGCCAGCAGCCCGGGCCGTGGCCGCAAGGCTGCCCCTGCCCAGGGCAAGAAGGAAGTCGCCCCCAAGTATTGGCTGCCCCATACCCATGAGACCTGGTCGGGTCGCGGACGCACCCCCTTGGCGTTCAAGGCGTGGGAGGGCACGGCGGCCTACAAGCAGTGGAAGGCCAGCCACCCGGACGAGAAGTTCCCGAAGTATCCGGGGTAGCCCGTCTCAGACGTTCGTTGAAAAAAAGCCCTGGTGTTCCAGGGCTTCTTGCTTTGGGAAACCGGAAAAATTCCCAAGCACTGTCTCGATCTGTGCGACACCTCTTCTGTCTACTCCTGCCGTGGCGCGCATCGGATGTGGGTGCTAGCCGCACGGGCTGAAAAATCAACCAGCGAGAGAGAGAGAGAGAAATCATGAGTGACCTGCACTTTGACGCGAACGGCATTTTCAACGGAATCGTCGTTGCTCTGCTGCTTGGAGGAGGTGGTTGGGCACTGGGATGGGCAAGGATGCGGCTAGGCCTGATGAACGACAGGATTAGCCTCAAGATCCTTCGAGCTGAGTTGAACAAGGTGTTGGGTCTTCAGCAGAACCCAGGAAAGGTTGCGGAATTTCTTCTCACCCAGCTGCTCTGCTGCTTCGGCATCCTGGGGATTGGAATGGCCTATGCGCCGATGGCTTTCATGGACGGTGGAGCAAAGGTGATTGGGCCAATCTTGGCCATCCTTGGATTGGGCATCTATACCTGTGTCGTCTACGCGATCGGCATCATCATTCGGCTGAAGAAGGGAGCTAAGTATGTGCAGCGCCAAGAAGCAAAAGTTGCGGTGCTTGAGGAGAGGCTTGAGCGGCGGAATGCGGTGAAGCAAAAAGTGAAGGATTAGGGCTTTGAAGGCTGTGAGGTTTGCGTAGGATTTTTCTGATGCCAAGGTCCGTGTTCAACTGATCACGAGTCCGCATCTTCCATGGCAAGCTGTCTTCATCGTCTAGGCCACTTCACCCACCATGGCTGGGGGACGGAGGCCAGAACCTCCACCTAAGCGCCGACGATCAAAGGCCCCGCACGCGGGGCCTTTGCTTTTCGCCCGGCTGGGCTGTGGTCTGATATCGGTCAGGCGGGTAAGGGCCGCGGCTCTACTTCACGGATGCATTTGTCCAATCCCGTAGACGGTTTTTCCCAGCCTCTGGGCTGCGCTTGCGGCCCCTTCAGCCCAGCAGTAGCGTCTACCAGGCCGCATCCTCAAGGAACGAACGATGAAATCCTTCTCAGCGATGGTGATTGGCGTGGCGATGATGGCCGCCGGGTTTTCCCCGCTCGCCAAGGCAGCGGAGCAGCCGGCATTGAACCCGGCCGACGTCATCGAGGGCATGGGAGAGCGCGTGCCGCCTGGCAAGAAAAACGTCAGCCTGTCGCCGCTGTTCAAAGCCTACGTGTTCGAGAAGGCAGGCCTCAAGTTCGTTCAAATCAACTCGCTGCAGGACGAGGTCATCACCGTCATCGTCGTCACGCCTGGCGCCGAGTCTCGTCTGCCAATCGGCTCCGCTGCGGGTCAGCCTTTGCCCGTGCTCGAGGGCGACGCGACCAGTTGAGCGGATGCTCCCGGAGAGCGGGACTCTCCTCGTAGTCATCCCTTGCCTGCAAAGAGAAAGCCCCAGGTGGTGACCCAGGGCTTTCGAGGAAACGCGTTGCGCCGCCGGCGCGTGATCAGCTCAGGTCACAGTTGCTCGGCAGCTTCCAGGTCGTCGACGGCAGCATGTTTTTCACCGCGGACGACGCCGTGATGCCAACGTTGTTGGCGCCGATGAGCTCTTCCAAGTCAGCGATCGACACGATGTAGTCGTCCAGGCTGCCCAGGCCGGTCTGGTTCGGAATGATCCAGCTGATGGCCTTCTCGGCGCCGGTGCTCGGGTCCGTGGTGATGATCGTCTTCCAGAAGTATTCCGGCGTGCGGATGCCGTGGCTCGAGAGGAAGTAGTCGTTCGACGTGTCGCCGAAGACCACGCCGCCGTAGACCTTCACCGGCCGGATATCGCGGTAGCACTCGGCGACATTTTCCGCGCTCACCCAGATGCCCTGATTGAAGCCCGACACCTGCGGCACGATGTTGGACATCAGGTTGGCGCGCACGATATAGGTCGAGTTGTAGTCCATGTGGTTGGACGTGACCAGGTGGCCGCGATCGTAGCCCGAGCGCACGCTGGCGTAGGACTTCGTCGAGGTCTGACCGCCACAGCCGCTCGGTAGGGTGGTGTCGAGCTTGAAATCGGACGGACGCGCCGCAGACCCGGTGTCCGCGTTGAGCGAGTATTCGTAGCGTGTGGCGGTGTGCTCGGTGCAGTCGTAGGTCAGGATAAAGCCGCCCTTGTTGAGCGTGACGACCTGGGCCTGCGCTGCTGCGCTGGCGGTGGTGAACAGGAAGACGGCGAGGAAGATCCGGAATCGCATAGTGCACTTCTCCATGTGTTTAGGCAGGCCGCACGAACCCAGCACGCACGGACAAGAGCCGTGCCTGTTGAGAGACGCGCGAGTTGACAGAGGTGGAGCAGACAGCCGAGACCGGCTCGAGCCGGTGTGGTGGGAGAGACGACAACCGCGCCCCTTTGCCACGGAGTGGCACGCGGTTGCGACATGTATCTAACAGCGCGCTGAGCGGGTCAACCGCGGATTGGCCAAGGTGTGACCTGGTCGGAAGACTGCGTCGCTGTAAAACGGCCTCCACAGCCATGAAATAAGGGCGATGTATGGAGCGAAAAATAAAGCCCGGATTGCCCGGGCTTTTTAATGCGGATGCTCTATCGGAATCAACTGGTCAGCTGCACCCACAGCACCAGCAACACCATCGGCAGCCCGCTCAGCAGCGAAAAGACCCAGAAGGCTCCCATCAGAGCCAGCGGCGTCATGACCCACCACTGCCCAGCGGTGAACCCCTGGTCGCGCTGCCGAGCTGCGTAGGCGGCGCCCGGGTAGAGCCGCTCCGCTTTCCGCAGACCGCGCCGGGCCATCAAAGGCCCGACGAGGAAGCCGAACGGACCCAGGAAGAGCAGGGTCAGCGAGAACCACCAGAAAAACCGGTTGTGGGGCGTCAGCACTTTTTTAGGCGCAGCCCGCGGCGCACCGGCGCCAGGAAGCGGGTGTGCCAAGCCAACCGGCGTGCTGGCCATCGGGTCAGGGTGGGTCGTCATTTTGCGTAGGCCCTCCACGTGCCGTCGGCTTTGGCATAGCGCAAGTTCTTGTTGACGGGCACGGGCACCTGCCGACCGGCGATCTCCAGGACGACCTGGCCGCGCGTGTCGCAGCGGTAGCCATCGGCGTCTTCTGCCTTGGTGCAACCGGTCAACTCGAAGTCGCGAATGTCGCTCACTCGGCCGGCGCCGCTCTGCTCAAGCAGAGTCACCAGGGCCTGCTTGGCGTTGTCGTTCGAGGGCTTGCCGCTGCAGGCGGTCAGGCCCAAGGCCGTGGTCAACGCGACCAGGCCGATCCGTGCTTTATTCATGTCGTTCCTTTGCTGGGTGATGCGGGCCGGTAGGCCGGCCCACGAGAGGAGTAGGAGCGGAAAGGCGAGTGCCTACCGGTCGCGGTTGCCGTCGGGCTTGAAGCCCGCGAGCCAGAGCCGGGTGTCCTTGAAGGGCGTCAGCAACCCCGATGCCCCCGGATGCAGATCTGCGGTCTGGAGGAACCCCGAGACCCACGCCACGCGCAGCGACACATCCACGGCGCGATCAGCGACGCCCGGCCGGCTGACGTTGACCACAAAGGGCTGCGCCGGTGGGGTGGGGCCCGTGGAGCGCTGAGCGCCCGTGTTCGGCTTGCTGGCCGGCACCCGGATACCGGTCAGCGTGTCGCGGCCTTTCCAGAGAGCCGACGTGTTGAGCTCGGCCACCTCGCCGAGGTCGTCGGTTTCGGTCAACGGGGCATCTGCGCAGGCGCGGAAGGTCTCCGTGCTCGAGACCGCGGGGCCGGTCCAGATACGCGCTTCCACCGTCCAGCAAGGCAGGGAAACGCCCCACTCGTTGAACGTGAGCGCCACTCGGGGCCACTCCAGACGACCGGCCTGGGAAGCCTGGTGGTTGTCGCCCTTGAAGAGCCCGGGCAGCGTCCCGGCGCCGCTGAGGGGCGTGTAGAGAGGACCGTTGCCGCTACTGCCGGCCTGGGCGGTCGGCTTGATGCCCACCATCTGCCTGCCGGCGTCCTTGAGGCTGCCGCCGAGCTGCCGGAAGAAGCCAGGCTTCTGGGCTTGGGTGTCCTGGGCCTGGGCGAAGGCGGGAGCGACCAGCGTCAATGCCAGGAGCGCAGCGAACGCTCCTTGTCCTGCGTGCCTCATCGAAATCCCCTGCAATGCCGCCGGCTTGGCGACGTTTGCAAATATGGCAAATGCAGGGCAAGATTGGAAGCGGCAGACTAACGGGCCAATTCAGCATTCGTTGGTCTTCATGCCTGCAGCACTTCCTCCCGCATCCACTTTCGGCCGTCGTTTGCGTGAGGCCCGGGTGGCCAAGGGTCTGACCCAAGCCGCGCTGGGAGCAGTGTTGGGGTTGGAGGAGGAGAACACTGCCGCCCCTAGGATTTCGCGCTACGAGCGAGGCGATCGGATGCCGGACAACGAGAGCATGGCAAAACTGGCGGAGGCCCTGGAGCTACCCGTCGCCTATTTCCACGCTGTCAGCGAACCAATGGCCGAGGCCATCTTGGTGATGTCGCAACTGCCGGAAGAGGCGCAGAAGGAACTGGTGCGTCGGATGCGTGACTTTTCCCAGAATAACTTGCGCGAACCCGGTGCATAATCGGGAGAAAAAAGCTTGAAACCTGAGGCCTTCTGGATTCGGCCGCCTTCAACCATGCGGGGGTGGCAGTAGGTTGTTTAAGGCTTGTGCTATAGGTTGAAAACCTACCTCGTGCCTTTTTATTAGATAGTCGAAAATCTGCTCCTGCGTGGCAATTTTCTTATCTTTGAGGTAGTTCTCGAAATCTTTGTCACTTGTAAAGTTGTCTCGCGGGGTGACGAATGGGAAGTCGGGGTCTTCTTGTCTGGCTGCCCAGAGCGCCTTCTCAACGCTTTTCAGTGGGATCATATGGATGCTCGCGTTCTGGGCGTATTTCTCCTTGTGCTGATCGCCATCGAGAATTGCGATCACCTTTTCAGGGGCGGCCAGGAATTGATCTAACTCATTGCTCTCGATGAGCGCTGCAACCTGAGACGCTCCTCCGATGTAGATTACTTTGTAGCTGAGTAAGGTGGCAGGGCAGTATTTTTTGACTAGATGGTGGACTAAGGCGATGAGCTTTTTATCTTCCGTTGCGATGTATCTGTCATAGCCAACAAAGTTGAATAGCCTTAGTATCGCGTAGCTGAAAGAGGTGGGTTTGATGGAAACACTGCCAGCCTCCTCCTCCATATAGAAGAGTTCATCAAGCTCTAGTTGCTGCATTAGCGCGAGAGAGTGAGTGGTGAAGAGGATTTTGCAGCCGTATTCTGCGCAGAACCCACGAAGCCAGCCGGGAAGATTCGCTTGGGCAGCTGCATCCAAGGATAGGTCAATCTCGTCAATCACCAAGAGCTTTGAGGTGCCCTTGATTGTTCGGTAGAGATTGATGAGGAAGTGCTCACCAGAGCTGAGGTAGTCCTCTCGGATGTAAGTCCCGTCTTCCCTGACAAGAGCGTAGTAGTTCTTTCCCCTAACCCGGACCTCGACCATTGCTGAGTAGCGGTTGGTCTCATAGACCGCATTGAGAAAGGCGATCAGTTCGTCAGGGACGCGATAGGTTGCCAAAGCAATGGCTGTCCGAATGTCCTGGTCAGCCTCGCTGGCGCTTTTAAAGTAGTTGAACCGGGCTCCGTATGGCATCGGCAGCTCCGCAGCGACAAGTTCGCGCAGCTCCTTGGAGATTTTACCTCGGCAGTCTAGGGAGCGAACCCTGCTGTCGTAAGCAAAAGTTACCTGTTCGCCGTCCAGGTCGTAGACGATTCGGCTTTTCTCCGAGAACGCGTAAGGCGTTGCTGTTCGTATAAACGTATCTGAGTTGGAAAGGTTCCGGAGGGCCCTTACAAGGGTCGTCTTTCCTGCGCCATTTCGGCCAACCATGCACATCAGCCCGTTCTTGGAAAGCTCCACGTCAAGATGGAGATAAGCAACGTGCTGGATAGATTCAAGCGTTACTTGCAGGCGACTCACTGGGCAGACCTATGTAGGAGGCTGTCAATGACGGTGGTGCCAAACTTGCTTCTAAGCTTCTCGAGATAGGCAGGGTCGGCAGCGTGGGCATAGCTGATGAGGCCACTAAGACGCTGTAAACCTTCTTCCATGCCCTCGTTATGCGTTTCCTCGAATATCTTCAGTAACCGCGCCCGATCTCTCAGATAGAAGTGAATCCACGACTCAATGCGGTTCCTGACATCGCGGTCGATGGCGATGTCTCCTGTTGGAAGGATCACCAGCCCCAAAAGCTTGACCTTCCGGCCAATCGTTGTCAGCTTGCTTTTTGCCGGATTTAGCTTGAATTCGTCGCCGAGTGCACTGGCAAGGCAGCCCTCAACGACAGCGGCTGCGTCCGACAGATTGGCGCGATCCTGCGTAGACAGCATGATGTCGTCGGCATAGCGAGTATAAATCCATCCCCGGTCGTGGCTGATCTGTGACAGCAACTGGTCAAAAGAGAGCAAGCAGGCGTTGCTCACGATCGGGGAGGTGGAATAGCCGATCGGCAGCTTGCCATCGATGGTGAGCAACCGGAGGACATGTTCCACGTGATCCTCAAGGTCGGCAGCGGGCGTCTCGTTCTCTACCAGAACCTTGCGAATCAATGGCGTCGTGATGCTATCGAAGAAGCGTTCCAGATCGGTCTGGAAGAATGCGCGGCTCGTTGCATGGGGCGCCACCGCCTGAATGAGGGTCGCACCTTTGCGATAGGCGAAGGAGACCGATGTATTGACAGGAAGATGCTCTAGAACAAAGCCGTTGAGGAAGGCGTGGAAGTCCTTCAGGGTTCTAGATGGCTTATAGATAGTGCGATTTTTCCAGCGGACCGGGCTGTAGTTCTGTTCGGGAGAGAGTGCCAAAAACTCATCGAAACGGTATTTGCCGTGATACATGGCGTCGAACAGCTTGTTTAACGGCTGTGGGGTCATGGCGCGCGGCCTGTCGCTCACTGGGATGAAGGGAAGCCTAGCCCATCACTGGCCAGGACTGCACAAACGAAATGCCCGGTCGGGCGTGAGCCTGCGACCGGGCATGCGTAAATTGATGAAACGCCCTAGGGACCAGACATTAGACCGGAGCTACTCCTAGTCGCTGGTATGCCAAGACCGTAGCACGCTCGACCAAGACTTTGCAAGTCTGGAGCTCTGGGGGGGATCGGGCATGGGGAAAATAATCGTGAATGGAGCAACTGGCCTGCGCCTAGTCCAGTTGCGGTTGGGGGACAGTAGTAGTAGAACCGCTTGAAAGGCAACGCCGAGCTGCCTTTTCTAAATGCCGGCGAGAACTGGAGGGTCTTCATGAGCATCAAGCCAGGTCCTAAGCGCATTGCCAAGTCGACTGGTAAACCTGATCGGCGACAGCATGACAACAAAACCACACCAGGCAATAAGCCTGAGCTTAAGCCCCATAAGCATAAGAAGGGCGAGTAGATTTATCGTGCTGTCAGGCCGGGCATCTTGAAAATGTCCGGCCTGATATTTCAGCAACTCTACCTGCGGCCGATACAACTCTGAATCCTTTCTTTTTCCCCTGTGTCAGGTCCGCTGCCATGTCGTGGCAGAATTACCTACACCCAGACCATCGCAATAGGCAGATAGAAGAACAAAGCGGCTGCTGATACCCCAGCTTTGGTTTGCTATACATGGATGCCTTGACGACCCCAGATGGCCGCTACCTCATTGTTCGTGGACGCCTCTGGCGCACCGCCAACCCGGCCCTGAGTGCTCAAGAACGAGAGCGCCTGGTCCACGAACTGATGGATGCGCGACGGGCCGTCAAGGCGGCGAAGGCCAACGGAGACTCGGACGACCTCGCCAAGGCTCGACGAGCGGTGAACGCCGCCAAGGTGGGACTTGGCGAACGGGGGCCTGTCTGGTGGACCGATGGCTCCAAGGACTTCAATCGTCACTTGGTCCGCAACACTCCCTATGCGGAGTGGTTCGACAATCACGATGCTGAAGGAGACGATTGATTAGGGAGGGCGCCCAACAGGGCGCCGCTCGGTCGAAGTAGTAGCTGAGCACGGTCAGGGGTAGAACTTGCTTGAATCTGCCAAACACCAATCGAACTGCCCCCGCTGGTAGCGCGGCAGCTCCACGTTGGGCTGATACAGTTCCAGTGCGCTGATCTGCTTGCTGCGCGTCGCCTGCGATCGCTTGTGTAAGTAGTGCTTGCGAAGCACTGGAACCCGTTCGCGGGGATCGGTGCTGTGGCCCGTGACCAGGGCAATCTCCTTCTCGGGGACGTCGATTGCATCGAGTTCGGTGGCCAGGGTGTGGCGGAAGGCGTGGAAACCGATTCCTTTCTCGAACCCAAGGCTCTTCAGGTAGCGCCCAAAGTCCACCACGAACTGCTGGCTGTAACGCGCATTCGTTTCCCCGGTCTTCCGGTTCACACCAGCGGAGAGCAACGGGAACAGTCGGGGGTGGCCGGTCGCCTTCATGTCTTCCACGAATTCCAGGAAGCCTGCCTCTAAGAGTGGCTTCGCGATGGGGACGATGCGCATGCAGCCCGCACCCTTCATGCTTTGCCGGCTGCGCCGCCGGCGTTTCGGGTCCGCGGCCAAGTCTTGGTCCAGCGTCTTCTGGAAAGCGATGCACCACACCCCGCGTTCCTCGATGATGTCTGTCAGCTTCAGCTGGCAGACCTCGTTGACCCTGGCGCCGGTATACAAGCCGATCATCGGCGCCCACCAATACTGAGGTTTCTTGGCCCAGGGGATGAATGTCTCGGGGTCGAAAATGGCCTGCAGGTCTTCGTCCTCGAACAGCCGGATGGCCTTCTCTGGATCGATGGTGTCGTCCTGCTTGATCTTCCGGAAGGCTTTCATGGGCGAAGAAACGATGGCCTGTCCGTTGACCAGGTGGTTGAAGAAAGCGACGAGGAACCGGCGATGACGCTCCTCGGTGGCCGGGGCCAGCGGCGCCACGTCCTGCTCTTTCCCCATGGCGATGGCTTCGTCGAAGGTGAGATCCTTCAACAGCGGGTCCGACGTCAAGTTCCTGGGGGCCCAGCGTAGGAGCTTCCAGAGCGCTTGGATGTGGTGGTAGTCGACACGTGATGCGGAGATGTTGCCGCAGGTAAGAAGCAGCAGCTTCAACGTGCGCTCTGTGGCCAGCACTGTCTTTGGGTCCAGCTGCCGGCGGCGCATGTCCTCCAGATGGTCTTCGATTTCTTTGGCCAAGGGGCGCGACGGGGTGCCCATGGGCAACTGCGCTGGGTAGCGTGTGCTGTTCTTCAGGCCGCTCTTTCGTCCGGTTTCGTCGAGCGCGGCGAGGATGCACTCTTGGAGATTGATGGCGGCTTCCCGGCCTCGGATGATGGCGCGGTCGATGCGGAACCGGCCGATGTGGATGCCTTCCAACTGCAGGAGGCCAAACGGCGAGGCGATGTAATCGTTGAGTGTTGCAGAGGGGTTGCTGGTCATGGGTCACTTCCATCGAGAGATGGAAGTAGGGATAAAACAGGGCGCGAATTCGTCAATGGGGTCGATACAAAAACTTACAGCGTTGGCGAAGTCCTTAGGCGTTAGGGTATTCCCGATGGGGTGCTTCCCGCATCCGCAAATTCGTTATCCGGCGAGAAGCCTTATAAACCAAGGGTTTTGAGAGAATTTTTGTCGATTTATCGCAGTCAATTGCGTACTGTTTGCATTAAATAAGCTAACTTACTTCGATATTTTTCATCATCTCTAGATGAATATAAGTTAAATGTTAGTCAATTTTTGTAAGCTTATTCTTCTTTTTCCTGCTCGCGCTGTTGTAACTGTCAGTTACGAACAGGCTGCGGAGTGGTGTTGCGAAATTTACAATCTGTCGTAGGTTCGGTCAGTGAAAGCCTGCAGTTCGCTCGGCTAATCTGATTGTGACATGGCTAAAAAGATTAATGTTGGACCGGAAGATTTATCGAAGGCCCTTGCGGCACTGATTCGCTATGAGCGTCGTCAATCTCGCAAGGAGCACCCGGCCGGTAGCTTTGATAAAGCGAAACGCTGGTATCCAGCAGGGCGTGATGAAGAGGTCATGCTTGGAGGGCGTTCGCCAACCCGTAGCTATCCCAACTCATACAATTTGGCTTGTCGTAGCCTGGCTCATTGCGAGCGTTACGAAAACGCGGACCACGAAGTGGTCCTCAGGCTGAAGCGTGAGCTCAAGAAAGCTGGAATTGAAGCAACGACCGACGGGGCTGGGAATATTCTCCGCGCGGCTTTTCTTGATCAAGCATTGCCAAAGGCCGAGCCAGTCACTGTTAGATCTCGTTTTTAAGCTCGTTCTGAGTGAACGCGATCAACCGGAAGACCTACCGGCCGCCCTGAAACTTGAAGGTGAAGCGAGCAGAGGACGCGGCGGTCTTCCCACTGATGGGCACGGGTGTCGCGTCCACCAGCGTCAACATGCCATCGGCAACAGGGACCGGGACGCCCAGCGTGAGGTCCATCTCCTTGGACCAGCCGCCGCCAAGCACGGTCGCCCTGACGACCAGTCGGCCGGCCTGGATGCATTGAACGTCGGCAGGGCAACGGCTGTCTTCCATGACGCGGTCGGGACGCACCCTGGGGCCATCGACCGCGGCAATCTCTCCCAACCGCACGGGGCCTTCAATCGGACGGCTTGCGACCGGACCACCCGTCGCGCACCCGGCAACCGATATGGCCATCAGCGCTGCAAGTGGCTTCACTCTCATCCAAAAGGTCTGGACAGCCTTTCGTTGTTCGATTCGCATGGCTGAGGGTGGCTCCGAAGACAGCCTGAGTGTCCCACAGCTCTGCAATCCGCTGCTGAGATGCGCACCAGAGACTGCCGGCCTGAATGCTGTGGGCATGAGCACTCTCAGTGAGCGGACGCTCACGGCAGCGTCAAGCCAGCAGCCGGCAACGCACGCCAGGACCATGGGCAACGTTGCACGCAGCCAGCACTCAAGTCCCCTTAGCTCTTCGATCGCCGGCATGGGAGTCGCACATCATTGCTCTCCACCAGCGCTGGGCCTCTTAGAGGGACCTTAGCTTCGCTGTCTCGACCGCAAGGGCGAGCCTCCTCCTCGGCGCTGACGCTCTGTTGCGGCCCTCCGCTGCGCGCCGCTGCCGCGGTGCTCACTCCCGGGTGCGGTTGGGCCTGGCGCTCCGCCTGCCGGTTCCCACGAGGCGCACAACGCGCTGGTGGAGAAGAACCGATGAAGCGCAACACCCAGGACCGCACGGCCCAATACCAACTCCCGATGGACGAAGAAGGCATCCTGCTCGCCGCCGCCAACATCCTGGAACAGCGCCTCCAGCGGCAAGGCCGGATCCACAACCCCATCCACGCCGGCAGCTACTTGGTCGCCCGCTGCGCCCACCTGCCGCACGAAGTGTTCGGCGTCGTCTTCCTCGACACAAAGCACCACATCCTCGCCACCGAGCATCTCTTCAGCGGCACCATCGACGGCTGCGAAGTCCACAGCCGAGTCGTTGCCAAGCGTGCCCTGGACCTCAACGCTGCCGCCGTCATCCTCTTCCACAACCATCCGAGCGGAAACCCGGAGCGCCAGCGACGCCGACCGCCAAGTCACCGAGCGCCTGAAGCAAGCGCTTCGCCTCTTCGACATCCGAGTCCTTGACCACCTGATCATCGGCGGCCACCAGCACACCAGCCTGGCAAGCAGGGGGTGGGCATAGCCCACCCCTTCACCTGTGAAGTCTGCCAAGGCTAGACTGCTAAGGCAGATGCACTTCCAAGGAGCAGGAAATGAAGTTGTTTCACGTGCGAGGGATTGTGTGGGAGACCGATGGCAAGCGTCCTGTGTTGCCGGCCGAAGCAACAGTTGAATGCGAGAGCGAAGATGGGATCGCTGATGCCTTGAGCGACGCATACGGTTGGCTGGTGAGCGAGTTCCTTGTCGTAGAGGAGACCGGCGGCGACCACACCAGGAACGTGCGTCGGGATTGAAGGGTGGGCGAGTTGGTCGGCGCCCGTTTCCCGCTTCCGCTAAAGTGTCGGACCGTGTTTGAACTGGCGCTCGCCACCCGAGCGTGCGCGTAGAGGAAGTCGTTGTTGATGGTGTTGAAGGGTCTGTTGGTTCTGTCTTTGGTTTTTGCTTCGATTCCTGGCGTGGCAGCAGAGTTGGTCGGCCGCGCGACCGTCACGGACGGCGATACCCTCACCGTGGCGAAGCAGCGCATCCGCCTGTGGGGCATCGATGCCCCGGAAAGCGCTCAGCAATGCACCACCAAAGACGGGCGCTCGTGGCCCTGTGGACGGCGGTCCGCCGCCGCGCTGGACAGCTACGTGCTGGACAAGACAGTTCGCTGCCAACCCAAGGACACCGACCGCTATGGCCGGGTGGTCGCGGAGTGCTTCGTCCAAGGGCAGTCCGTCAACCGCAGGATGGTGAGCTCCGGTTGGGCCGTGGCCTATCGCCAATACGCCACGGCGTTCATCGGTGACGAAGCCGACGCGCGCCAGCACCAGCGGAACCTCTGGCAAGGGCCCTTCCAGATGCCCGCGGACTTCCGCCGAAGCAAGCGCGACCAGACGGCCCGCCAGGCCCATGTGGCCACGCCGCCCGTATCCAGCGGATGCCGCATCAAGGGCAACATCTCTCGCCAAGGCAAGAAGATCTACCACGTCCCTGGGCAGCGGGATTACGAGCGCACTAGCATCGACCTGAGCCATGGCGAGCGCATATTCTGCAGCTCGGAGGAGGCCGCACGGGCAGGCTGGCAGCCGGCAAAGCGCTGAGCTCTTGGAAGCAGCCGGGCGGCCGCAGCAGAGGCGGGGCCCTTGCCATTTGTCTGCCCAAGTCGCGGGCGATAGCGCTAGACTCCGGTCACAGTAATCGATGGACGTGAGCCTATGGACGGGGTGCAACGCATGGAAACCAAGATGGCAAATCAGCCTAACAAGGGCGAGTTCTTCCAGCTGCAGCCGGATGCTCGGCGTGGAGGCAAAGGCCACGGAGTGGTCTTTGAAAATGAGAGTGTTCTGCGAACGCCGCCGCGCCTCATCGTAAAGCCAACGGAGGGCGGGTTCCCGCCATTGCGCGAAACCCCGCGCCTGGTTTACCACCCTAGCGAGGGCGCGCTGCCTGAAGATCTAGAGGGCGGTTTCAGCGGCTACTGGTTGGTTTCCGACCGGCTGCGTCGCGTGATGGAGTCCGTGGACGCGGATGCCTTCGCTTTTGCTGAGGTGGACTATCGTTTGGACGATGGTTCCAAGGGGCCGGCTGTTTTCCTCTGCGATGTCGTCCGCACCTTGGATGCCTTGGACGAAGAGGCTTCCCAGCTCAACATTGAAATCAGTGACGAATTTGAGGCCGGGAAATACTACGACCTCACCGGCGACATCCGTCTGGCCTTCAGGCGGGATGTGTTGGGTTCGGCGCATGTTTTTAGGTTGGCTTTCCATGGTGGTGTCTTCTGCGATAGAGCGTTCAAGGAAGCCGTAGAAGCGGCGGGCATTGTCACGCCCAGCAAGTCCAATGGGCTTTGGTTTTACGACGTCGTGAACTGCTGATTGCGAACACGGGCAGCAAGGAAGGAGCCATGATCCATGGCGAACTATCGGACGCTTTTCCAAGACCATCACAACATCGAACAGCAGACGCTGAAGAACAGCGAGCTGTTGGCGAAGTTGCAAGAGGTCGGGAAGTTTCATATCCATGCCCCTGAGAACCGTTTGTTCCTGCCAGCCAGTCCTCAACTGGCTGACGCGCTTGGGGTGACCCCACACAGTGGCGGTCCCTTGGCGGAATACCAGAAAGGCATGCTTGAACGGTTGAACCGCATCCAATCGACGCGGGATGGTCAAGCTGCTTTGATGGGTGACCCTGATGCGATGGATCGGGTTGCCAAACGTGTGGAGCAGCTGCGCGATACGGTCAAGGTCGGGCTGATCAATGGCGACTTGAACACCAACACGCCAGTAGGCGAACTTCCGGCGCAGACGAGCCAGAGAGTTCGTCAGTTCTTCAAAGACATCCCCGCCTACTACCAAACCCACTCTCAGCAGATCGAGGCCCTGAAGGGCTTCACGGGGGTGGACCACGGCTGGGGTGCCGTCGCGCATTCCGAGTCGCGCATCGTCACCACGCTCAACCAAATCCAGGTCAGCAACGCCGCGATCGTTCGAGGCGGGGATATCCAGCTTCAGCGCAGCGGGTTGTCGCTCGCCATCGCCAACGCTCATCACGACGGGCGCGTGGTGTTGTCCGAGCAGGGCATCCTCAAGGTCGAGCAGGTGCTGGGTCCTGAAGCCGCCCAGAACATTCGCGTGCCGCGCGGACAGCGTGGCGAAGTCGCCATGGAGCTGTTGATGGGCGAGGCGTCCGCGCGTGGGCTCACCCGTGCCGGCGGACTCTTGGCGACCGGGGCGGATGCGGTGATGACCGCTCGCACGGCGGCGACGCTGATGGAGCAGGGCAACCTCACCGCCGCGCAGTCGGAGGTCAATCACGCCGTTGCGCGCAACGTGGGCGGCTGGGCCGGCGGCGCGTCCACCGCGGCCGCGCTGGGCAGCAGCGGCGGCTTTGTGCCTGCGGCCTTGGTGGTGGGCGACGCGGTCTTGATGAGCAAGGCCTTCGACAAGGCCGTCGACCTCAAAGAGAACCGCGACATCTTCCACCAGACCGATCGGGCCGGCGTGGACTGGAAGTTCAACGGACGAGATTGGGAGCGCCAAGGCGCGTTCGAGCGCGCCGCTGATGGGCGCGAAGCCCCTGTCCAAATATCCGTCGGTGCCAGCTACGTAAAGTCTCAGGAATTGGGTGCCATGGCGAATGCCAAGGCTGCCGAGTTCGCGCTGGGCAAAGCCCCGCCGCCGCAGGATCCCTTCAACCTGCCGGCCCAGCCCGGCGACCGGATTGGGTTGGACAACCCAAATTGGCACCGAAATCCGGAAACCGAGAAGTGGGAGCGCCAGGTCAAGACCGGGGTGGACGGCGCCAACGACCGGGGCGTCTATGAACCCCAGATCGCGAACGCAGAGCAGGCCCAGCGCCTGAACCAAGAAGCCTTGGGGCGGATCGAGGGCAACATCGCCAACGGCCGCGAGGCCATCGCCCAAGCCTACCTGGAGAGCCATGCCGCCCAGCGTGGGCAGGACTACGGGGTGGCGGTTCCTGCCGCGGTGGAAAGTGCTCGTGCCCAGCAGGACCGGGTGCAAGGCCACGATGGCCAGACCTACCAGCGCAACGAGGCCGGACAGTGGCTCGGCAAGGACGGGGTGGCGACCGGCAACCTGGCGGCGGAGCTGGAGCTGACGAACCAGATGCGCCAGCCCTCACTGGAACGTGCGCAGGAGACGCTGGCGGCCATTGAGGCTCGCCCAGCGCCCACGGCCGCGCAGATGGAGCACAACGAGCTCTTGCACCGCTATCGAGCTGCTGGCGTCGACCTCAACGCCCAGGAGAACAACCTGCAGGCCGTGGAGCTCGCCACCGAGCGGACCAAGGAGGCCGAAGGACTCACCGGTCCGACGATGCAGCAGCTGAAGCGGAACGAGCAGGGGCAATACGGTTACGACAGCCAGATTGTTCACTATCAGGTTGGCCAGGACGGCGTGGCCCACCAAGTCGCGGTGACCACTTCCGAGGAGCTGCGCCAGGCCAAGGCCGAACTGGGCCAGCCGGCTGTGGCGCACGTGCCGACGCTGGAGACGGTCTCGGTGACCGCGCCGAGCCGCAGCAAGGAGCAGGAGGCCGAACCGGCCCAGGAGAGGGGGGCGCAAGGTCCGCTGCTTGCCGACAACCCCGGGCATCCCGACCACTCCACCTACCAAACCATCCATTCTTGGGTCAGCGGGACGGGGAACTGGAACGAGCAGGAGAGCCGGAACGTCACCGCAGCGCTCTACAAGCAGCAGGCCGAGGACCCGTTGGTGAAGCGAGTGGACCGGGTAACCGGTGCGCTGGGCAAGGACGGGGCCGAGAACGTGCTGGCGGTCTACGCGCCGTTTGGCGACAAGGCGCCCTTCTTTCATGCCCGGGTGGATGGACGCGAGGCGGCGCAGCAGCCGGCAGAGCAGAACCTGCAGCAGGCGGAGGTTATCAAGCAGGACCAGGTGCGTCAGCAGGCATTGGAGCAGACTCAGCAGCAGACTGCGCGGCAAGAGCAGGCGGAGCCAGGCCGACACATCTAAGTAAATATTTTTTAGCCAACAACGGGGGGGGATATGGCAGATAGTATCGAAGTGGACTTCTTGGGTGTAGAAACTTCCAAGAGTGGTGATGCCATTGGTGTGCGTTATGAACTCAACGGCCGCACCAGGATTCACGTTGTGGACGGAGGCTATTTGGCGACAGGGGATCGCTTGGTCGACCACATCGCCAAGCACTATGGCTCTGCGAAAGTTGATTCGGTGGTTCTGACCCACCCCGATAGTGACCACGCAAATGGATTGCGAAAGGTGCTCGAACGATGTGAAGTGGGCGAGCTTTGGATGCACCGTCCGTGGACTCATGCCGAAGAGCTCCTTTCGCGTTTCGAAACCTACAACTCAGTCGACGCGTTGCGTAGCCGGTTGCGCGCGCTCTATCCGGGCCCTGCGGCGCTTGAAGAGCTGGCGCTTGAGAAGAATATCCCGATCCGTGAGCCTTTTCAGGGCGCTTACATCGGTGATTTCGTCGTGTTGGCACCCACCCGCTCTCGCTACTTGGATCTGGTCGTGGCCTCTGAGCGGACTCCCGAGGCAGCCGATGATCGTTCATTGCTGGAGGCGTCACTCGAGGGATTGGCCGCGTTGGCAAAGGCGGCTAAGAACCTTGTCCAGGGCCTCTGGGGGCAGGAGTATTTTCCGCCGGGCGGAACGAGTGAGGAAAACGAGATGAGCGTTGTCCAAACGATCGTGGTCAATGGCAAGCGTGTGCTCCTTACTGGGGATACTGGCCGTGATGGCCTAAGCGAGGCTGCCGATTACCTAGAGATGCTCGGGGCTAAGCTGCCCGGCGTGTGGGGCTTCCAGGTGCCGCACCATGGTGGGCGTAGAAACGTAAACACTGAGGTGCTGAACCGCTGGTTGGGCGAGCCGCTGACAGCCGAGGAGCCCAACTACAAGTTCCTCGCCATTTGTAGCTCTGCAAAGGCGGACAAGGATCATCCGCGCAAGGTAGTCGAGCGCGCCATGATCCACCGCGGTGCACACTTCTCAAAGACGGAGGGTCGGAATGTCCTTCTGTCTATCGGCATTTCGCGCGAGGGCTGGTCAGTTCTCCCTCAAACTCCGTATCCGACCGACTACGAACAGGACTAAGCGGCTGGGAGGCCTTGGTGACGAATCCTATTGCACTGACACAGATGCTCTCTTTGATGAGCGATCCATACGATCGAAATGCCAGGCTGGCACCAGCCCTAATCGTGTTGATGCCATTGACGGTATCGTTCATTGCGGCATTTCGCGAGGAACTCAGTGCCGTGCAACTGCTAACGACTGTGGTGGCAACGTTTTGCGCGCCCTTCTTGTTGTCTAGTGTAGTGCGATTCCAGGGCAAGAAGCTGGAGAGAAAGCTCGTTAAGAAGTGGGGGGCAATGCCATCAACCATCCTCCTGCGGCATCGAGATGAACGCCTGAATCCGATCACCAAGGCCCAGTACCATCGAATCATCAAGGATAGATTGGGTATTGCTGTTCCTACAGCTGCCAAGGAGAGTAGTGATCCCAGCAAGGCGGATCATTCATACGATGCGGCCGTTGGAATTTTGCGGGAGAAGACAAGAGCTACCGAGGCCTTGGTGCTTCGTGAAAACATCTCATACGGATTCTTTCGGAACATGTCGGCCGTCAGGCCATTTGGTATAGCTACTTCTGTCGCGGGCCTTTTCCTCGGCACGGTCATGGCAGGGGTGTTGTCTTTCAATCCGTTGGGCCTCAACTGGCGCGGTCTGCATCACCCCGGATTTGAAGGTGGGGCAACACTTCTAGTCTCGGGATTGCTGTTGTTCTTATGGCTCACAAGCTTCAGTCATGGTCGGGTTGAGAGTGCGGCGTATGCGTATGCCGAGCGTCTATTGACGGCATTTGATCGCCTGCCATGAGCTCAACTTGCAGCACAAGTGTTGACCCGCATCCGTGAGGAGCTGGACGGAACAATCATTAGGATGGATATCACTAAGTTTTAGACGACGTCAGTGGTTCGAACAAGCATGTTGCTGTTGGTGCCACCTTGCTTCTTAACTGCTGCGTGAGCTGCGACACCCGTCTGCCATCGGGCTCCTCGCAAAGCAATGACAATCAGGTCTCGGCGCCTTCTTGTTTGTTACGACGAGTTTTGGGGGCGGTCGCTTATGGAGCGATGTATGGATAAGAAAGTTGAAGTTGAAGTCGTATGTTATGCCTTGGAGGAGTTTGCCGTCGCCGTTGACAGCGCGCTTGGCAGTGTTTCAGCGACATTGTTGCAACACGTCGGCTGGATGGGTCCAGCGCTCACTCGCGATCAAGTTGCAGCAGTTCCAAGACGTCTAGCAAAGCGGCTGCGGGAGTCAGCCTTCGAGGTTGATGTCGAAAGTGAAGACCCAGACGAAAAGAGCCGGGCAAACCTAGTCACTAGCATCCCGGCTCAGCTCGCGGCGATAGAAACAAACTTGGTAAATCTCGCCAACAGCGATATCGGTCAAGCGGGATGGGCCTACTTTGAGACGTTCAATCAGTGGGAACGCACCCTTTTTCCTGGAGAAGTATGGGCCGAGCCTGACCCAGATACGTTACCAGGCCGATTGCGGCGACAGCTGAAGACGACCGCGAAGGCTTTGGAATCCATTGTCATAGATCGCGAAACTCTAGAGGGCCAGCTTGAAGAAATCAGAAGCGGCGCTCAGATGATTGGAGACCTTCCGGTCGATGCTGAGATGATCACAAACGCGCGGAAGGATGTAGCCGCCGCGCATCAATCTGCGGTGGAGGCGGCCTCGCAGTCGAAGAGCGCCGCACAGGAAGCTGAGAGCTCGGTGGGCCGGGTCAAGGCATTTGAGGCAGATGCCAAGAAGGTTTTGGAAGGAATCGAGGCAGTCTACAGGGCGACCACAAGCCACGCTTTGGCGGAGGCTTTCAACAGTCGGGGTAACGCGTTGAGGGCGTCGGTGAGGTGGTGGGTTGGTCTATTGATACTGGCTTTGGGGATCGGAGCATATCTTGGCTATTTGAGAGTGCAGGCAATCTCCGACCTGACCAAAGATCCAAGCTCACAGCAGTTTATGGCGCTGATATGGGTGCAGGTCGCTCTCGGCACCCTGTCCCTCGCTGCGCCACTTTGGGTTGCGTGGCTTGCTACCCGCCAGATATCGCAGCGATTCCGACTGGCCGAGGACTATTCCTTCAAGGCATCTCTTGCGACAGCCTATGAGGGCTACCGACGTGAAGCCGCTCGGATCGATCCAGATTTTGAAAAGGACCTGTTTGGCTCCGCTCTTCGCCACTTGGATCAAGAGCCACTACGGTTTATGTCTGATGCGGACCATGGAAGTCCTTACGCCGAGTTCTTTTCATCCCCTCTGTTCCGAGATGCACTGAAGAAGGTTCCAAATCTCTCTGAGGACTTGAAGGCGTTCGTGCTCAAGGCGGTTCGCCGGGCCGAGCAGCCGGCCAGATTCAGGACGAAGCAGCCACCGCCGGGCCACCAGCAAGGATACGAGGAGTAGTCCCTCGGGTTATGAAGTGGCAGCCGGTCCATCCATTGGTGTGTCCGGACTGGGAGTTTGGTCTCACCCTTGACCGCTGGAGAAATCATGGAGCCGCTGCCACTACCGTTGTTCGACGTGTTTGCCCTTGCCTTGCCTCGCGGGCTGGGATTCGGTGAGAACCCACCCAAGGGGGCATGGCGAAGCGCGGACTGGATCACGATCTGTGCGCTAACGACGAACCGCACTTCCGGCAGGTTCGGTGTCTTGGTCATGCGCAGGCGGGAGGACGACGTATGGGCAATCCTTCGGAGAGAGGATGATTCTTTCAGTGAGATGGAGGCCATGGCAATCATCTCGCAGGCTTGCGAGGAGCCCGCTACTAGGTTGCCGGTCTCGCCTGGCACAAAGCGGCGTCCGCCGCTTGTGGATCAGAACTCCAGAGAGCTCAGCGGGATCTTCAAGCTGTTGGCGCACCCCTGTAGGGAGCGGGGCGCGTGGATACTCAATCAGCTCTACTTGGCGATGCCAAACCCAGATGACAACTGGGCGAGCGACTGCCGGACTGGCAACTTCCATACTCGTCTCTGGGAGGCCCTCCTGTTTGCCAGCCTCCGAGAGCAGGGCTTGCTGGTCACGCAAGATCATCCGTCTCCGGATTTTCATGTGAGCAATCGCAACGGCGGGGAGGTATGGGTTGAGGCCGTGACCGCGAACCCGTCGGTTCCTTACGATCATGCCCATGCTCAGGAAGCGGAGCCACCCATTGATAGCAAGGAGCGTATGCTGGGCTCGGCAGCGGCGCGTTACGCAAAGACGCTGAAGAGCAAGATGGACAGGGGCTATGCACGTATGCCTCATGTCATCGGAAGGCCTTTCGCCATCGCCATCGCCGATTTCCACGCGCCCGGCTCCATGGTCTGGAGCAGGGTCGCCTTGGCAGGTTACCTCTACGGGTTCTACGCACGGGAGATGGAGGTTCAAGGCAAGCGGGTTGCAGTCGCGGAAGAGGTCTATACGCTTCCAGGCGAACCAAAGATTCCAGCGGGGCTTTTCTTCACTCCAGAAGGCGAAGAGCTTTCGGCTGTGATCTTCAGCCAGGGTGCCACGCTGGCAAAGCTTAGCCGGGTCCCGCTCTCCTTCGGTGCTCCTTCTTCTGGCTATCGCTACGTTCGCTTCGGGGAGCTTAGTGATTTCACGCCGGGTGCGTTGCGCGGTATCCCGTTTTCCATGGACGTGAACACAGACGAATACCGCGCGCTATGGACACCTTACGGCTATGAGCCGTGGACGGCCGAGATGGAGGTTTTCCACAACCCAAATGCAAAAAATCCGCTGAACCCAGCGCTGCTTCCAGAAGCGGCGCACTGGCTTCCGGTTGATGGCGTGATGGACTGCAAAATGTTCTTCAAGAACACCGTTCTGAGATCAAGAACTTTGATCCAGGGCACCGAACAGCCTGTCCCGACTGTTGATGACCTGATGTTCCAGGAGACAAGCGACAGCGAAGATTGATGTTTGGTAGGAGCGGGCACTTATCGCAGCACGTCTGCGAGTCACTTCGCAGCTCCGTCGCTTTAGTGCAGACCTCGAGAGCCTCGGGCTACGTCGAGGAGGAGTGGCTTGCCGCGCTCGACAGCGAACTGTCGCACAGATGGTTCGGATCGGGTGTCCATATGGTTTAAAAGAACGCCCAACAGCTCATCGCCACTGATCTTGTCCGCGCCAGCTAGAACCACGAGTTCCGCGATGCGTTTGCGGCGCTTCGCTTGCTCGCGCTTTTCAAGGTCCTTTGCTTTGCTATCTCGCTTCTGCCGCGCCAGCAAGTCCCTCGCTTGTAGTTGGGCTAGTCGTTCGGTCGCACGCGCAATGCGGTCTTGGTAGTGGTCGATGGCGCTCATATGATTCTCCTGCGGATGCACGATCAGTCAAACAGAGAAATGAGCGTCGTCAAGGATCCTTGCGAATTCGATTTTTGACGTGGCCGTTTAGCCGCTGGCGGCTGAAATGGGTGCCTCAAAGCGAAATGCAAGAGCGCACCTAGGTGTCACTGCGTGACACGTGCGCAAAGGGCTTCGCCCCTTGAACCCCAAGCGCCGGCGGCGCTTGCGCAAATCAAAAGCCAAGGCATAAACGAAGCAACCCCACTGCTTCGGAGCAACACCTCATGGCCATCTACCACGCCAACGTAAAAACATTCAGCCGCGCCAAAGGACATTCGTCCATCGCGGCGGCCGCCTACCGCGCTGGCCTGCTTCTCGAGGACGAGAAGACCGGGCAGCGCCACGACTACCGCCGCCGGGACGGCGTGGTCGAAACCCGCTGCGTCGCCCCCGAGGACGCGCCCGACTGGGCCCTGGTCCCCGCCGAGCTCTGGCCGGCGGTGGAGGCGGCCGAGCGGCGCAAGGATGCCACGATCGCGCGCGAGTTCGAGTTCGCGTTGCCCCACGAACTCGACGAGGCGCAGCGATCGGCGTTGGCCATGGAGGTCACCCGCGCCTTGGTGGCCCGCTATGGCTTCGCGGCGCAGGCGAGCATCCACAGCCCAGGCAGCAAAGACGGCTTGAACTGGCACGTCCACGTCTTGGCAACGACGCGGCGCATGGGGCCGGACGGTTTCACGGAAAAAACCAAGGAGCTGGACGGTGGGCCTTCTGGCCGGGTGGAGGTGCATTGGGTCCGCGAACTGATCGCCACGACCGTCAATGCCTACCTCAGGGCGGCTGACCTAGGAATCCAGGTGGATCACCGTAGCCTTGAGGCGCAGGCTGGCGAAGCCCTGGCCCGCGGCGATCTGGTCGCCGCTGCCGTGCTCTCGCGGGAGCCCACCAAACACGTGGGCAAGAACGCGACCGCCATGGCCCGACGGGGACAGGCGTCCGAACGCGTGGAAGCGAACAGCCGAATCGAAGAGGCGAATGAGCAGACCTTCCAAAAGCTCATCGCCGTCTTCGAAAACGAGGAGCGAGCGGTGGAAGTGCCCGATGGCCACAGCCACGAACAGGCCCAACGGGAACTCCGACGTCCAGCGGCCGTGCTGCCCCTGTCGCTGGGCCGCGGGGCAGGGCACATCGAGGTCTCTCGCAACATGGGGCCCATCGCCCAACGGCTGGGGTTGCTGGAGGAGACCGCTCCCGGGGCGCCACGCCCGGAGCCGGTTTCCATCCCGGCGCTCGTCGCGGAGCTGAGCCAGGAGTGGGGAGCGCTGCGCCACGAGGCAGTCGCGCGGGCGCTTCACGCCACACGCCAGCTCTTGGCTTGGGCGGCCGAGCGTGCCGCGGCGTTCGCCGAGCACGCCCGGCTCCGCTCAGACTTGCTGGAGTTGTCACGGCGGTTACGCCGTTTCAAGGCCGGCTTGACCAGGTTCGGCCGACGCCTGCAGGCGGAGCAACGCGCCTCCAGGCTCCGCCATCTGGCGGAGCGGTCTTGGGAGGACTTCACCGTCAACAATCCGCAGCCTGGCACGTCATGGACGGAGCAGGATTGGAAGCAGCGGCGGGCGTGGCGCTTGAGCACGCTGGAAAAGCGGACGGCCGAGCTGGCGGAAGCGCGGGCCCGGGTCACCCCGGAGCAACAGGCCTTTTGCGAAAAGGAGGCGGCAGAGAGTGGCCGCCTCCTGGAGGTCTGGAGCAAGGAGATGCTCGGGCGCTATCCCCTCGAGCTCGACCGACCGCTGGTCTTTGGACTCCAGGAGGCTCAGCCGACTGCGCTCGACGACCTGCCGACCCTGGACCTTGAACCGAGTGGCCCCCGACCACCGCGCCCCCGCCTCCACTGAAACAACGGTGCCCCGCTTGCGGGGCACTTTGTTGTTGGGGCGGCGGTGGCGGATCAGTGGAGTGTCGGCTTCTTCTTGTTCGCCACCGGATCGGGAGCCGCTTTGCGTCGGCGGTTCTTGCGCCACTCTTCGACGGACGGGATATCGCGCACCACGACCGCCTCCCGGGTGCGGATCTCTTGCAGGCGCGGTGCTTGCGACGGGGAGGGCGACGCTGGTGGCGGCAGCGTCGGGGCCGGCGTCGGTGGGGCGTGGTCGTGCACCGGTGGGGCGGAAGAGCCGCCGCGGTATTGGCGCATCATTTCCGCGGCCACTTCCAGGGCGTGCCGGATGTCGTCGACACGATCGGGCAAGCGGCAGTGCCGCTCCTGGCAAAGGAGTCCGCTGATGAGGCGGCTGGCGATTTGAAGGGTGAGTTCGGACTGCATGGATGCTCCTTGGAGCCTGTGGAAGGAGCTTTCATCCAAGCACCAAGTCGCTATACCGCAAGTGCAAATTTCAGAGCTATTTCACAAATATAAATAGGCGCTGCAAAGTTGGCTTTCCCATGTCTGAAGACACCTAGAAGGAGTCAATGGACAGCCAACGATCAGCAATCGCCAGGCGTCCTGCTGCTGAGAGTGCCCTCCTCATCCCGCTCCGTGGGCGGCCGCGCATCGGTCGTCGCACAGCGAGCGGAATGGGCCGCAGGGGGATCCACATTGCAGGCTGCCTCGGCTACGATCCCGGACGCAGGACCATCCCTTGGGCACTATTTGCGGGTGTCCAGGTGGGAAAAGACAATTGGCATCAATGGGTTAGAGGACGCTGAATTGTGTCCCTCTCACTCCGCCAGTGTCAAGGAAACGCCCGCAAATCAACGATTTGCGGGCGTTTTTCTTTTTCGCCACCTTGGACACTCGCTTGCACACTTCCATGCGAGTAACGCACGACCTCACGCGCGGCGAGACCGGTCGCTACGACGTTCGTTTGCGCGTTTCTGCTGACCTGTTAGGCACAGTTCGAGCGCACGGTCTTCAGTGCAGCACTGAAGTGACGTGCGATGCGCCGTGCTGCTGCAGCGACGTCATACTCGCCTCTGCGCGTCCGCATGGTGGCGGGTGAGCGCTGACGCGCCTTGCAGGAGTTCGAGCAGACGGTATCGCGCATGTCGGTGCTCAAGGAGCCGGTGATGAGCGCAGCGCCCTTGACGTGTTGCATGACGAAGCTCGGAGCGTGCCGCTACGTTCAAGCTTCCGTGGGCATCCGCCGTGGGCCGTGGAGGATGAAGGCGAGGGCAATCGCTGCCACGCAATGTCATCGATCGCGCAGCGCCAAATCCTGTTCTAGGCGGCGCAGCCAGCGCGCCCTGACGCGCAGCCCATCCTGCCGGTATCGATCGACCGTCTCTCCGCGGTGTGTCCCTGTCGATGATGGGCGTGAGTTAGGTCGCGCTACTGCGTTTGCTTTCCGAGTTCGTCTGGACACACGCGATGACGGTGGCCACGTGTGGGTTGCAGTGTGCTTCATGTCGTTCCAGCCACGCATTTGCGCTGCTCATCTTGCGCCCGTCGCGTGTCGCGGTTGCAGGCTTCGCTCAGCAACGGTTGACGCGACGCCTCGTTGGGATCGAAGCGCTTGAGCATGCAGGCCGGAAGCTCGCGGTGACATTGAGTCGCAGGGGATGGTGGCGATCCATCGATTGATTCCCATGCCCTGTCACGAAAAAATGTGCGTCGTCGCTGGATCGCGACGTTTCCTTCTTGCTCTGGTATCGAGATGCAGTCACACAAAATCCGCTTCATCATCATCGCGTTGCTTTGCCTTGGCGTCACGATCGCCAGCGCCGTCACGTTTTTCAGCAGGCCTGCGGCAGTGCCGACCCATTTGGCTGAAGCCGATGGGACGGTCGAAAAGGTCGACGCAACGCAGCGAAAGGGACGGCTTCAAAGCGTGAACTTCACCCTCGCGCCCGCCGGCGATGCATTCGAGTACTCCAGTGTGCTGCCTGGCATCGATGCGCTGTGGGGGCGTCTCAAGGTGGGATCACCGGTTCGCGTCACCTTCGACGATGCGGATGGCAAGCGATCCATCTGGGGGTTGCGCTTGGGCGATGACGTGGTCCTCACGCCCGAGCAGGCGCTCCAGGCGCGGCGCAAGAATGGCCAGGTTGGTGCCATGATTGGACTGATCGCCTTGCTTGGAGCGGGATACTTTCTGCATCGTGCTCGCAAGGCGTAGCCAAGCAGCCTGACAGCCTCGGCGCGCATCGGCCCGCCGCCGAGTCTGGATCTGCCAACAAGAAAGGCAGGGTAGGCCGGTGTTCTTCGGCAAGAAACGCGTTTGGCCGCGTTTCTGTCCGGGTGAGCGCCAGTGGCGGCCGCCTAACGCCCGAAATGGCGTCGGTGGCGCATCGCACGCGCTGTCTTCAGCTGTCCGCGTCGAGGGTCATCATGATGTGGATGATTCTTCCATGTTCGAGCTGAAAAGAGAGGCGCTTGTTCCTGGCCTGATAATAGCGCCAGTGCTGGCCATCGCTGTCATCCGTCGTGCCTTGGCCATAGGCGTTGATCAGTACATTCTGCGTGTCGCCGATCGCGACGCCTCTGGCCGTTTTGATCGTGGATGCATTGATGGTGATCTGCGCAATGACGTAGCTGTCGATTTCGCGTTGCTGTTTTTGCCAGGATAGGTTCGCCGTATAGATGTCAAATCCGGCATATCGATGCTGGTAGTACTTGTAGCTGGTATCCCCGGCGGGCACATCCCCTACAAAGCGCTCGCTGATCTGGGTGCCTGCCTGCTTCCTGGCCTGGTCGCTCCAGCTTTCACCCAGGGCGAAAGCGTGTGTGTTGATTGCCACGGTAAAGTCGCTTTCGGTCATTTCGACAGGTGCTGCGCGAACTGCTGCCGCAGCCGTCATCTCGGCTTGGGCGGCAGGAAGCAGCAGGAAGAGCAATAGCGCTGCTCTTCTGGTGGAGGTGATCATGTGCATCGATGCTTTAATTGGGGCGCAATGTCGCGGGTGTGTTCGTGTCGTCGGCTGTGCACATTCGCGGGCTGGTGGATCACACAGTGCACTGCGCATCGGCGAGGTTGTCCCGATGCCGGCGCAACGTGAGCGTCAGGACGGTGGGACGCCTGGAGTATGCCATCGCTTCCGGACTGGCATGCGCCAAGCGACGTCAGGGGTGCGCCTTCTCAACAGCTTCCGCGGCGATCTGATCAGGCGTGTGGTGGATCGCTTTCGAATCCATGCGAGTCCGCTGTGAGCGGCGCACCGTGTCGTTTGGATGCCCCTACGAACGCTGTTTCGGCAAGCCACTCCGAGACGTGCCGTGTTCGATCAACTTGGTGTTGCTGACTGTCGTCTCGGCAGCGTGTTGAACACTGCGCCTCGTTTCGTACGCTAGTCCACCCGTCGACCATTTCAGAGGCCTGTGTGCCTCCTGTGGCTCTAGCGCGTCAAGCGAATCGCCAGCGAGTCCACGCGGTGCAAATCGCTCACAACAGCTCCCCTCCCATTGGCGGCAGGGGAGCACGAGAACCTTGAACTCAGCCGCGTGCGTGGTCGCGCGCCTTGCCCACTTCACTCTGTACCTTGCCAGCGTTCTTCTGCATCTTGCCTTCGACTTCCTTCAGCTTGTTGCCGGTGGCCTTGCCAGCGACTTCCTTGATGGTGCCCTTGATCTGGTTCTTGGCGCCTTCGGTGCGATTCTTGTCCATCGTTGACTCCGCAGTAGGGATGCCCTCAAGTGGGCATTGCCAAACTGCGCGCGGGCCGGTGGCGTGCAAGTGAAAATTGCGCGGACGTGCGCTCGATCATTTAGGTGGCGGACGGGTTGTATGCCGAAGCCTGTAGCGGCGATCGTGCGCCCCGTTTGGGCTGGGCGCGCTTGGTGCTTCTACAGCGGGAACACGCGCACCGCGACATGTCTTTCGTCTGCCTGCCGGCGGCGACGGCGTGGTCCGCATAGGTGCGCCGAGTGGCGACCCTCGACTGCGCTGCGCGCTCAGTACCAGCCCAGATACAGGGTGGTCACGCCCCAGGTGTCGATCAGGCCATGCGCGAGGATCATCGCCCACAGGTTGCGCCTGGAGCGCAGATAGGCATAGCCGAACATCGTGCCGACCACGCCGGTCAGCAGGATGCCAGAGGCGCCTTGCGCGGCGTGCATCAGGCCGAACACCACGCCGCCGACCAGTGCGGCGATCCAGCGGCCGCCGCGCAGACGCCCCAGCAGCGCATCGAGCTGGTGCATGAGGAAGGCGCGGAACACCAGTTCTTCGCCGAGCGCTGCGCTCAGCCACGCCGCGCCGATCAGATGAGTCGTCGCCTGGACGTTGCCCTTGAGCGCGCCGTAGGCGCTGTAGTCGGTCTTGTGCCCGGTGATGGTGTCGATCAGCGGTTGCAGCACCGGCGTGATGAAGCCCACGGTCAACAGCACCAGCAGCGCGGTCCAGCCGATCACCGACACCAGGCGAGGGCGCGCCACGCCGCACGCGAGGGAGGAGCGCGTTTCGATCCACACCAAGGAGAGACCGAGCAGGCCGACCACGGGCATGCGCCACGGAAACGGGAGCCATGCATAGGACGCCAGCGCGAGGATCGCGGCGCTGAGCGCAATGCGCAGCAGCGGGTGGCGCATGAAGGAGGTGTTGGACGTGGCGTGGGTGTTGCCTTGCGCGGAGTGCTGCATGCCTGACCTGGAAGGAAGCGGGCACTCAGCCTAGCGAGCCTGCGCCATCGAGCACTGTGCCAAAGGCCATGTAGACCAATGCACTGCGGTGCGTCGTAGAGAGCATGCAGATGCCAGCATCGTGCGCGTCGCCAGCGGCAAGCGCTGGCGACGCAATGCAGGCGCGGACGCGTCAATCCGCGTGCACTCCGGAACGGCGTGTGGCGACTATGCGCCCGCGGTCTGGCACTCGAACACGCTGACGCTGCGCGGCGGCGCCAGGAACTCGCTGGCACCGGCCGGCATGCTGTCGACCTGCAGCGCATCGTCGGTGGACAGCACCAGCTTCCAGTGCAGTTCCTCTTCCGAGGACGGCAGCACGAAGCTCACGCCCTCGTGGTAGGCGTTGATGACGATCAGCAAGGTATGATCGTTGGCCAGTTCCTTGACGCCGGAGGTCTGCGCCTTGCCTTCCAGCAACAGCCCGACCGAGCGTGCGCCGGCATCGGTCCAGTGCGCATCGTCCATCTCGGTGCCGCCCGGGTTGAGCCAGGTGAGGTCGCGAACGCCGGCTTCTTCGTTGTACTGGCCGTTGAGGAAGCGACCGCGGGTCAGGATCGGGTAGCGCTGGCGCAGCGCGCTCAGCGCCTTGACGAAGGCGGTGAGGCGGCCCTCGGTGGGGTCGCGCTCCCAGTCGATCCAGGTGATCTCGTTGTCCTGGCAGTAGGTGTTGTTGTTGCCGCCCTGGGTCTGTGCGCGCTCGTCGCCGGCCAGTAGCATCGGCGTGCCCTGCGATAGCAACAGCGTCGCCAGCAGGTTCTTCATCTGCCGCTCGCGCAACTGCAGGATGCCGGCGTCGTCGGTCTCGCCTTCGACGCCGTAGTTGCAGGAGCTGTCGTGGTCGGAACCGTCGCGGTTGCCCTCGCCATTGGCGTCGTTGTGCTTGCCGTTGTAGCTGACCAGGTCGTGCAGGGTGAAGCCGTCGTGCGCGGTGATGAAGTTCACCGAGGCCCACGGCCGGCGCCCGCGCCGGTCGAACAGATCGGCCGAGCCGGTGAAGCGGGTGGCGAACTCGGCGAGCTTGCCTTCATCGCCCTTCCAGAACGCGCGGGCGTTGTCGCGGAACTTGTCGTTCCACTCGGACCAGCCCGGCGGGAAGTGACCGACCTGGTAGCCGCCGGGGCCGCAGTCCCAGGGTTCGGCGATCAGCTTGACCTGCGACAGCAGGGGATCCTGGTTGCACGCGTCGAGGAAGCCGCCGCGCTGGTCGAAGCCGGTCGGCTCGCGGCCGAGGATGGTGGCCAGGTCGAACCGGAAACCGTCCACGTGCATCTCGCCGGCCCAGTAGCGCAGCGAATCGTTGACGAACTGGATCACCCGCGAATTGCTCAGGTTGAGCGTATTGCCGGTGCCGGTGTCGTTGATGTAGTAGCGCTTGTCCTCGGCCAGGCGGTAGTAGCTGGCGTTGTCGATGCCACGGAAGGACAGGGTCGGGCCCAACTCGCTGCCTTCGGCGGTGTGGTTGTAGACAACGTCGAGGATGACCTCCAGGCCCTGGCGATGCATGGCCTTGACCATGTCGCGGAACTCGTCGCGATGGCCGCTGGCCAGGTAGCGCGACTTGATCGCGAAGAAGCCGAGCGTGTTGTAGCCCCAGTAGTTGCGCAGGTCCTTGTCGAGCAGATGCTGGTCGTCGAGGTAGGCGTGCACCGGCAGCAGTTCCACTGCGCTGACGCCCAGTTCCTTGATGTAGCGCAGCACCGGTTCCTGGGCCAGGCCGGCGCAGGTGCCGCGCAGTTCGTCCGGCACCTGCGGGTGGCGCATGGTGTAGCCGCGCACGTGGGTCTCGTAGACCAGGGTCTGGCTCCACGGGGTGAGCAGGCGCTGGTCGTCCTCCCAGTCGTAGGTGTCCTCGACCACCACGCACTTGGGCATGAACGGTGCGCTGTCGCGCTCGTCGAAGCTCAGGTCGCCGTCCGCATGGCCGACGGTGTAGCCGTACAGCTCGTCGGCCCAGATCAGGTCGCCCTCGAGCTCGCGCGCATAGGGATCGAGCAGCAGCTTGTTGGGGTTGAAGCGGTGGCCTTCGCTGGGCGCGTAGGGGCCGTGCACGCGATAGCCGTAGCGCTGGCCCGGCTTCACGTCGGGCAGGTAGCCGTGCCAGATTTCGTTGGTGTATTCGGGCAGGTCCAGTCGGGTCTCGGTCCCGTCTTCGTCGAACAGGCACAGCTCCACGCGGGTAGCGTGCGCCGAAAACAGCGCGAAGTTGGTGCCCTGGCCGTCGAAGACGGCGCCGCGCGGAAAGGGACGCCCCTCGCGGATGCGCGAAGGGGTGGCATAGGCGGCACTGGTCGGATGGCGCATCGGGCTCTCGGCCGGCACGCCGGCAGTAGGGGAGGGAGAGCGGAAGCATTGCCGTGGACACCGTGCAGGACGCGTTACGGGATGCCGAGGGTGGCGTGAGGGCGCAGTGGAAAGCGAGCGGGCGGCCGACGCAACGACGCCGTGGCGCCGCTGCGCGGGCCGCGATCGCGACTGTCGCGGCCCGGTCCGATGGTCCCGGGCGCGACTGGCCTGCAGCGCTCAGCGCGGCAGGTCGAACAGCAGGAACTCGCTGTCCTGGGCATCGGCGAACTGCAGGCTGGCCTCGTCGATCGCCTGGACCGCGTCGCCGGCCTGCAGGGTCTGGCCGTTGACGCTCAGCGTGCCGCGCACCACCTGCACATAGGCGCCGCGCCCGGCCGCCAGCGGGTAGTCCAGGCGCGCATCACCGTCGAGGATGGAGGCGTAGATGCGCGCGTCCTGATGGATGCGCACCGCGCCGTCCTCGCCCTGCGGGGCCGCGATCAGTCGCAACTGGCCGCGCTTGCTGTCGGGGGCGAAGTGCTTCTCCTCGTATCCCGGATCGATCCCGGCGCGCTCGGGCATCACCCAGATCTGCAGGAAGTGCACCGGCTCGCTGGCGGAGTGGTTGAACTCGCTGTGGGTGACCCCGGAGCCGGCGCTCATGCGCTGCACGTCGCCGTAGCGCAGCACCGAGCCGTTGCCCATGCTGTCCTTGTGCTCCAGCGCGCCTTCGACCACATAGGACAGGATCTCCATGTCGCGATGGGCGTGGGTGCCGAAGCCCTGGCCGGGCTGCACGCGGTCCTCGTTGATCACCCGCAGCGGCCCGAAGCCCATGTGGCGCGGGTCGTGATAATGGCCGAAGGAGAAGGTGTGGCGCGAGGACAGCCAGCCGTGTTCGGCGCGGCCACGGGTATTGGCGGGGCGGATCTGCAGCATGGGAGGCTCCTTGGTGGCGTTGATGTGCAAGTGGATCGAAAGCGCCCGGTTTGTTGATTTCGCGTGCGCTTCGGCTTGGAAACAAGTATCGGCGCTGTCGCCGGGTTTGAAAAACGGATAGATTCGGCATCCATCATCGAAAAATTCGAATGCTCAAGCTCAGCCTCGATGCCCTGCAGATCCTCGACGCCATCGACCGTCGCGGCTCGTTCTCGGCCGCCGGCAAGGCGCTGCACAAGGTGCCGTCGACCATCTCCTACACCGTCGCCAAGCTGGAGGAGGACCTGGGCGTGCAACTGTTCGAGCGGATCGGGCCGAAGGCGGTGCCGACCGCCGCGGGGGCCGAGCTGCTGCGCGAAGGCCGCCACCTGCTGCGCGCCGCTGGCGACCTGGAACTGCGCGTGCGCCGCGTCGCTTCGGGCTGGGAGACCGAGTTCGCGCTGGGCCTGGATGCGGTGTTCGCGCCGGAATGCCTGGCGCAGGACATGGCGGCGTTCTACGCGGTCGCCGATCGCACCCGGTTGCGGGTGGTGCAGGAATCATTGTCCGGCACCTGGGAGGCGCTGCTGGACCGGCGGGTGGATCTGCTGGTCGGGGCGGCCGGGGAAGGGCCCAGCGGCGGAGGCTACGTGACCGAGCCGCTGGGCACGTTGCCGTTCGTGTTCGCGGTCGCGCCCAGTCACCCGCTGGCGCAGGCGCCGGAACCGCTCAGTCGCAGCCAGTTGAGCGCGCATCGTGCGATCGCGGTGGCGGACTCGGCACGGCGGCTGTTGCCGCGCACGGTCGGGTTGCTGTTCGGCCAGGACGCGCTGACCGTGCCGGACATGCGCAGCAAGTATCGGCTGCAACTGGCCGGGCTCGGCTTCGGCTTTCTGCCCGAGCCGTATGCGCGTGCCGCGCTGGCGCGTGGCACGCTGGTGCGCAAGGCCGTGGAGGAGCCGAAGCCGGACGAGGTGTTCCAGCTGGCCTGGCGCAGCGGCGAGGAGGGCGCGGCGCTCGCCTGGTGGCGCGCGCGCATGCGTCAGTCGGGCGTGTTCGCGGCATGGCTGGCGCAGATGGCGGCGCGGCTGGACGAGGGTGTGTGAGGCATGCCGGACACCGGTCGCGCTTGCCGCAGGGCGACGATGGATGGGTCTGTTCCGCCGGTGATGCCCTGCTGCCCGCGCGTGCGGTGGGCGACGGGAGGATAATGCGCGGCATCTTCTTCCTTCCGCCCGCCACGCCATGCAGGACCTGATTGCGCGCTACGGACTCGGGCTGGTCTTCGTCAACGTCCTGGCCTTGTCGCTGGGCCTGCCGGTACCGGCGCTGCCCACGTTGATCCTGGTCGGGGCGACCTATGCGCTGCTCGATGGCGCGGCGATGTGGAGTGCGCTGCTCGGCGCCTTGTCGGTGTCGATCGCGGCGAGCTTGCTCGGCGACCTGCTGTGGTTCGGTGCCGGGCGTCGTTACGGCAATCGCACCCTGCAGTCGCTGTGCCGGCTGTCGCTGTCGCGCGACACCTGCATGAAGCGCACCGAGCGCTTCTATGCCCGCTGGGGCGTGCGCGTGCTGGCGGTGGCCAAGTTCGTGCCGGGCCTGTCGATGGTGTCGGTGCCGATGGCCGGCGCGATGCGTGTGCGCCCGGTGGCCTTCCTGCGCTACGACGCGCTGGGCGCGGCCTTGTGGGCGGGCGTCGGGTTGTTGCTGGGCCTGTGCTTCGCCGACCAGGTGCAGGACTTGCTGGACTGGCTGAGCCTGCTCGGCAGGCGCGCGGCGCTGCTGCTGGGCGGCCTGCTGGCGCTGTACGTCGGCTACCGCGCCTGGCGCCGGCACTCGCTGCGCAAGGCGATGGAGATGCGGCGCATCGACGTCGACGAACTGCGCGCGCTGCTGCAGGGCGAGACGCCGCCGCTGCTGCTGGACATTCGCGCTCCCGGCTACCGCACGCTGGAGCCGTTCGCCATTCCCGGTGCGCTGGAAGTGGACGATCGCCAGGTCGACGCGCTCGTCGCCCGCTTGCCGCGCGATCGCAGGATCGTTATCTACTGCGCCTGCCCGAACGAGGTCTCGGCCGCGATCCTGGCCAAGCGCTTGCGCCAGCACGCGTTCGAGGACGTGCTGCCGCTGCGCGGTGGGCTGGATGCGTGGCGTGCGGCGGGCCATCCGCTGGTCGCGCTGGACGCTGCGGCTGCAGTGGCGCCGCCGCCGAAGGGCGACACGATCGCGGCGTGAGTCGCCGTGGCGGGAACGTCATGCGTCCCGGCGACCTCACGACTTACAGGCGACGCATACGCCTCCACGCCCCCGCAGATGTCGGCGAGTGCGTCGTCTGTAGTCATGGGTGCGGTTGGGTAGGTAGGCAGGGCGCGCGTCACGCCCCAGCGTGCTCGATTCTTCCGCCTGCATCGCCCGCATCCAGACGGCGTGGCGACGTCGAGCGGAGGTCCCGCCTGGGGCGCGTTCACTTGCTTGCCGGCGGATGCGTCCATGATTCGGTCGATGACACCACCGGTCCGGCAAGCGCCTGTCGGCGGCGATCCCGCAAGGCTGGCGCCGAAGCGAATCCTCATCTTCACCCTGCACGGAGACAGCCATGAACATCGATCTATCCGGGAAAATCGCCCTCGTCACCGGCTCCACCGCGGGCATCGGCTTCGGAATCGCCAAGGGCCTGGCCGCGGCGGGCGCCGAGGTCGCGCTGAACGGTCGCGACCAGGCCCGTACCGAGGCCGCCGTCGCGGCGCTCAAGCGCGACCTCCCGGCCGCCAGCGTGCGCGCCGTGGTGGGCGACGTGGCGACTGCAGCCGGCTGCGATGCGATCGTCGCCGCGCTTCCTGCGGTCGATATCCTGGTCAACAACGCCGGCATCTTCGGGATGCAGGACTTCTTCGAGACACCCGACGCGGAGTGGGAGCGCTTCCTGGCCGTCAACGTGATGTCCGGCGTGCGCCTGTCGCGCGCGTATCTGCAAGGAATGGCGGAAAAGGGCTGGGGGCGCGTGCTCTTCGTCTCGTCGGAGTCCGGACTCAATATCCCGGTCGAGATGATTCACTACGGCGTGACCAAGACCGCCGATCTGGCCCTGTCGCGCGGCTTGGCCAAGCGCATGGCCGGCACCGGCGTCACCGTGAATGCGATCCTGCCGGGGCCGACGCTGACCGAAGGCGTCGCCGCCATGTTGTCCGAGCAGGTGGAGCAGTCCGGCAAGCCGCTGGAGGAGGTCGCCGCCGATTTCGTCAAGGCGCATCGCGCCAGCTCGATCATCCGCCGCGCCGCGACGGTGGAGGAGGTCGCCAATCTGTGCGTCTACGTCGCGTCGCCGCAGGCATCCGCGACCACCGGTGCGGCGCTGCGCGTCGACGGCGGTGTGGTGGATACCATCGCCTGAGCTGGTGTGGCTTGGTCGGTCGCGCAGGCGAGGCCGGCGGCGCGCATCGTTCGCTGCTGCGCGCGGCATGCAATCGCCGCCGCGCAGGCAAAAAAAAGACAAGCGCTGGCTTGTCGTTTTTGATCTGACTGGTGCGCCCGGAGAGATTCGAACTCCCGACCGCCTGGTTCGTAGCCAGGTACTCTATCCAACTGAGCTACGGGCGCGTCGTCAGGCGCGGGATTATTCACGAGTTGCGGCGATTCGTCTACACCTGCGTGTCGTGCGCATGACGCAAGCGGGCGACGATGCCGCTGCGCGCGGCCTGGTTGCGATCGCATCGCGGCGGCAGGGCAAAAAAAAACGACAAGCGGTAGCTTGTCGTTTTTCATCTGACTGGTGCGCCCGGAGAGATTCGAACTCCCGACCGCCTGGTTCGTAGCCAGGTACTCTATCCAACTGAGCTACGGGCGCGTCGTCAGGAGCGGAATTATGCGGGAGTCGATCTGGCCCGTCAATGCTCTTTCGGAAAAATTTCACCGATCCTCGCCCAGCAGCGCCGCGGCCACGGCGGCGGGCCGCTTCATCCAGGCGAAATGGTCGGTGGCCACGCCAAGCTGCGTGGCGTCCAGGCGATGGAGGTGCGGTGCCGGCGTGGCCAGCTTGTCCAGCAGGCCGCGCAGCGAACTCTCCGGCGCCAGCCAGTCGTCCTGCAGCACCACGCCGCGCACCGGCAGCGTCAGGTGCGCCAGGCGCGCCTCCAGGTCGATGGCCAGCCCGGCCGCGGCGTAGCGGCCGCTGCGGCCCACGCGCGCCCAGTCGGCGATCAGGCCGCGCGCTTCGGTACCGCCGAAGCCCAGGCGGCGACCATGCAGCACGCCCTGCCGCTGCGCCAGCCATGGCACCAGGCGATACGCCAACGGCAGCAGATAGCCGCGCGGCGCGGGGAATCGGCGCCAGTACGGCGTGCCGCTGGCGACCAGCCACAGCGCGGCGAAGGCCTGCGGCTGCAGGCTGGCGTAGCAGCAGGCGAGCTGTCCGCCGAGGCTGTGGCCGCCGACGAGCAGCGGTGCCGCGATGCCATGCCGGGCAATCGCCGCCTGGCTGGCGGGCAGATCCAGTTGCAGCAGGGCGCGATAGCCCCAGTCGCATTGCCGCGACGGCCGCAGCGTGCTGCTGCCGTTGCCGCGCCATTCGTGCAGGAACACCGCCACGCCGTGCGCGGCCAGCGCTTCGGCGAACGGCAGGTAATGGCGCGCGGCCACGCCCAGCGCCGGCAGCCACAGCAGCGCCTGCCGCGGTGCGTCGGGAACGCGCGCCAGCAAGGTCCAGCGATGACCGTCGGCCGCGGCGACGGGCAGGGCGTGCTCGGCGACCGCCGTCGCGGCGATGGGCGCTGCGCTCATGGGCCGCGCGCCGCGCCGAAGTGATCCAGCACCGCCACGTCGCTGCGGCCGGGCCGGTAACTGCCGCGCAGGGCGCGCGCCACGTAGTCGATCGCCGCTTCGCAGGCGGCCGGCAAGGCCAGGCCCTGGCACAACTGTGCGGCGATCGCCGCGGCCAGGGTGCAGCCGGTGCCGTGTGCGTCCAGCGCCAGTCGTGCGTGGCTGAACTCGCTGCGGCTGACGCCGTCGTCGTAGCGGTCGATCACCCGCTGGCCTTCCTGCAGATGACCGCCCTTGAGCAGCACCGCCTGTGCGCCGGCCTCGAGCAGCGCCGCGCTGGCGTGCTCGGCGTCGTCGGCGGTGTCGATCGGGCGGCCGAGCAGCAACTGCGCTTCCGGCACGTTCGGCGTCACCAGTGTCGCCAGCGGCAACAGGCGGCCGCGCAGCGCGTCCAGGGCGTCGTCCTGCAGCAGCTTGGCGCCGCTGGTGGCCACCATCACCGGGTCCAGCACCACCCACGGCGGGCGGTACTCCTCCAGCGCATCGGCGACCAGGTGGATCACCTCGGCGTTGGCGAGCATGCCGAGCTTGACCGCGGCGATGTCGAAGTCGGCGAAGCAGGCATCGATCTGCGCGCGCAGGAACGACAGCGGCGGCACATGCACCGCGGTGACGCCGCGGGTGTGCTGCGCGGTCAGCGCGGCGGCGGCCGCCAGCCCGTGCACGCGGTGCGCGGCGAAGGTCTTGAGATCGGCCTGGAGGCCGGCGCCGCCGCCGGAATCGGTGCCGGCGATGCTCAGCGCGGAGACGACGGTGGGTTCGCTCATGCGCCGATTGTGCAGGGCTGGCGTCGCTTATGCACTCGGCCGCACCTTCAGCGTTCGCGGCTGCGGTAGTGCGCCTGCAGCGCGTATAGCGTGCCGACCGTGCCGGTCAGCAGGGCGGGGCCGAGCAGGGCGTCGAAGCCGACCTGCCGGTAGGCCCAGGCGCCGAGGACACCGCCGCACAGGAAGCCGCCGATGATCAGCAGGCTCAGACGGATGCGTCGGCGCGGCAGCGGCAGTCCACGCAGCGCCTGGCCCAGGCCGATGCCCAGGTCGGTGAACATGCCGGTGAGGTGGGTGGTACGCACCACCGCGCCGCTGTAGACGGTGGTGGTGGCGTTCTGCAGGCCGCAGGCGATCGCGGCGAGGACCGCGCCGGCGAGTTGCTGCTGCTTGAACGCCTGCATCGCCGCCAGCAGCAGCAGCGCTTCCAGCGCCAGCGCCACGCCGTAGCGGCGGCCCAGGCGCAGGCGGCTGTCCTGCACGATGAAGCCGCCGAGCATCGATCCGCCGAGGAACGCCAGCACCACGCCGACCAGTTGCGCGATCGCGCGCGCGTCGCCGTCGGCCAGCGCGGCGCCGAGCAGGGTGGTGGTGCCGGTGAGGTGGGTGACCGCCTGATGCTCGAAGCCGAGATAGCCGACCACGTTGACCATGCCGGCGACGGCGGCCAGCGCCCCGGCGAAGGCCCAGGCCCAGCGTGGCAGTTCCAGGTTCATGCCGTGCGCGAAGCAGCCGCGGCGCGGCGGCCGCGGGATACAGCCGCCCCAGCGTGCCGCCGTTGGCGCCTGCCTGCGGCCATCTCAGCGTGCGCCGTTGACCGCGATCTCGGAGAAGCGGCCGCTGGCCGGGTCGTAGACCGCGCCCCAGAAACGGCTGCCGCCGCCGCAGGCGCGGACCGCGTCGACCGTGGGGTCGCGCTCGCTACCGTCGTCCGGCGCGAAGGCGTTGACGTAGATCGCCTGCTTGCCGCGGTACAGGATGCCGACGTACTGGCGATCGGACGCGGTGGGGTCGGCGATCTGCGGCTGCAGTTGCGCCAGGTGCGCTTCCAGTTGCGCGATCTGTTCCGGGGTCGGGATCCAGTAGCCGGTCACCGCGCCGTCCTGGCGCGCCGGGCTGTCGCGCGCGCAGGTGTCGAGCACCTGCGCGGCGGTGCTGTTGCGGGTGACGATCCACGACTGCCCGGCCTTGACCGCGGTCGGCACCATGGCCGGCCCGCGCGTGGTGGCGCAGGCGCCGAGCAGGGCCATGGCCAGCGCCGCGCCGGCCAGGCGCACGCCGGCCGCCGCGTTCACAGCACCTCCGAGGCGTAGTCGGCCAGGCGCGAGCGCTCGCCGCGGCGCAGGGTGATGTGCGCGCTGTGCGGCCAGGCCTTGAAGCGGTCCACCGCGTAGGTCAGGCCGGAGGTGGTCTCGGTCAGGTAGGGCGTGTCGATCTGTTCGACGTTGCCCAGGCACACGATCTTGGTGCCGGGGCCGGCACGGGTGATCAGCGTCTTCATCTGCTTCGGCGTCAGGTTCTGCGCTTCGTCCAGGATCAGGTAGCGCGACAGGAAGGTGCGCCCGCGCATGAAGTTCATCGAGCGGATCTTGATGCGGCTGGCGAGCAGGTCGTTGGTGGCCTGGCGGCCCCAGGTGCCGCCTTCCTGGGTGTGGGTGAGCACTTCCAGGTTGTCGGTGAGCGCGCCCATCCACGGCGTCATCTTCTCTTCCTCGGTGCCGGGCAAAAAGCCGATGTCCTCGCCGACGCTCACCGTGGCGCGGGTCATGATGATCTCGCGGTAGCGCTGCTGGTCCATGGTCTGCGCCAGGCCCGCGGCCAGCGCCAGCAGGGTCTTGCCGGTACCGGCGGTGCCGAGCAGGGTGACGAAGTCGATTTCCGGATCCATCAGCGCGTTGAGCGCGAAGTTCTGCTCGCGGTTGCGCGCGGCGATGCCCCACACCGCGTGCTGGCCGCTGCGGAAGTCGTCGACCAGCGCCAGCGTCGCCTTGCGCTCGGCGTTGACCTTGACCACGCGCAGTTCCACTTCGTCCTCGCCGGGCAGGTACAGGTACTGGTTCGGATACCAGTCCTCGTCGGCGGCCAGGGCGATCTCGTAGCAGGTGCGGCCCTTGTCGCTCCAGCTGCGCAGGTCCTGGTTGTGCTTCTGCCAGAAATTCTCCGGCAGCTCGATCGCGCCGGTGTAGAGCAGGCTGAAATCGTCGAGCGCGCGGTCGTTCTCGTAGTCCTCGGCGACCAGCCCGCTGATCGCCGCCTTGATCCGCAGGTTGATGTCCTTGGACACCAGGATCACCGGGATTTCCGGCTGCTCCTCGCGCAGCGCCAGCACCGCGGCCAGGATCTTGTTGTCCGGGGCGACGCTGCCGAAGCTGCGCCCCGGCTCGACCGGGCGCACCTGGAAGTACAGCCGGCCGATGCTGCCGGTGCTCTTGAGCTGGATGCCCTGCGGATGGCTGAGCGGGATGCCGGATTCGATCTGCTCGGCGCCGGCGCCCTCGATCAGCTCGTTGAGGAAACGGCTGACCTGGCGCGCGTTGCGGCTGACTTCGGACATGCCCTTCTTGGCATTGTCCAGTTCCTCGATCACCTGCATCGGCAGGAACACGTCGTGTTCCTCGAACTTGAACAGCGCGGTCGGATCGTGCATCAGCACGTTGGTATCCAGCACGTAGATGCGCTTGCCTCGGGTCATCATGGATTCCTGAAAGAGGAGCAGGGACGAACCATCGCTGCCTGCGGGGCAGGGCGATGCGGGGTGCGGGAAACGGCAGTGGTCACTGCTTGGCGGCGGCCTGCAGCGCGTCTAGCACGGCCTGGGCGTGGCCGGGGACCTTGACCTTGCGCCAGCTGCGGACCAGTTGGCCGGTCGGCGAGAGCAGGAAGGTGCTGCGCTCGATGCCCAGCACCTGGCGGCCGTACATGTTCTTTTCCTTGATCACGTCGAAGGCGCGGCACAGCGCTTCGTCGGCATCGCTGATCAGGGGGAAGCGGAAGCCCTGCTTGGCGCAGAAATTGTCGTGCGACTTCACCGAGTCGCGCGACACGCCCAGCACGGTGGCGCCGGCCTGTTCGAACTGCGGCAGCAACGCATTGAACTCGATGCCCTCGGTGGTGCAGCCGGGCGTGCTGTCCTTCGGATAGAAATACAGCACCAGCCAGCGGCCGGCGTAGTCGCCGAGCGTGGCGCTTGCGCCGCCGGACAGCGCCAGCGGCAAGGCCAGCGTGCTGCGGTCCAGGGTGTCGCCGTCCTTCATGGGGTGTCCTCCGCGTGCATCGCCATCATCCGCGTTCGATTGCGTCGGTGTCCAGCGCGGCGCACTCAGAACTTCATCGGATCCATGATCGCGTCCAGGTTGAGGTGGTCGCAGAACTCGAGGAAGTCGTCGCGCAGCGCGGCGATGTGCATGTTCGCCGGCACCCCGATCGTCACCTGCGCCGAGAACATCTCCGCGCCGGTCTGCATGGCGCGGTAGCGCGTGCTCTGCAGGTTCTCGATGGTGATGCCCTGGCGGTCGAAGAAGTCGGCCAACTGGAACAGGATGCCGGGTTTGTCGGCGGCGATGACTTCGACGATGTACGGCAGCAGGTTGGACTGCGCCTGCTTGGCGCCGGTGCGGTACCACACCAGCTTCATGCCTTCCTCGCGGTCGAGGCGGGTGAGCATGGCTTCGAGCTTGGCCACCGAGTCCCACGAGCCGGTCGCCAGCGCGGTCACCGACACGTCGCGGCCGACCGTGGCCAGGCGCGCATCGACGAGATTGCAGCCGCTGTCGGCGATGCGACGCGTCACCGGCAACAAGGGCGACTCCGGATGCGTCGTGTAGGCGTTGATCAGGAGGTGGTTTTCGGTCGGCGCGGGCCGGGGCGTGGTGTCAGTCAAAGGGGCTTCCGGCATTGCGTAAGGCTGAACGGCATCCGGGCGGTCGCCCGGCATGGTGTGCAGCATACTTGCCCGCGCTTTCGGGCCGCAAGTAACATGCGGGGCGACCTTGCCGCGCGTGCGGGGCCGACCCGTCCGCGCAGCCTGCGCGGCCCTTTTCTCCCAGCGAGCACCCGGCATCTTGTCTCTCTCCGGCATCATCACCGCCCTGGCCACGCCCTTCCAGGGCAATGGCGACCTCGACCTCGACGCCTGGCAGCGGCTGCTCAAACGCCAGCTCGACGGCGGCGTGCAGGGGCTGGTGGTGGCGGGATCGACCGGCGAGGCGGCCACGCTGCTGGACGAGGAATACGACCGGATCCTGCGCGAAGCGGTGCAGGCGATCGGCGGGCGCGTGCCGGTGCTGGCCGGCACCGGCCTGTCCGGTACCGCCAAGACCGTGGCGCTGACCCAGCGCGCCGCCGCCGGTGGCGCGCAGTACGCGCTGGTGGTGACGCCGCCGTACGTGCGTCCGACCCAGGCCGGCCTGATCGCGCACTACACCCAGGTCGCCGAGCAGGGCGGCCTGCCGGTGCTGCTGTACAACGTGCCCGGCCGCACCGGCTGCGACCTGCTGCCGGAGACCGTGGCGCAACTGGCGCAGCATCCGAACATCGTCGGCATCAAGGAAGCCGTGAGCGACCCGCAGCGCATCGCCGCGCTGGCGGCCCTGCGCAGCGACCAGTTCGCCGTGTTCAGTGGCGACGACGGCAGCGCCGCGCAGGCGATGCTGGCCGGCTTCGACGGGCTGATCTCGGTGGCCTCCAACGCGCTGCCGCGCGCCTACCGGCGCCTGTGCGACCTGGCGCGCGCGCGGCAGGCCGAGCCGGCGCAGGCCTGGGACGCGCGGCTGCAGCCGTTCCATGCGTTCTGCGGCATCGAATCCAACCCGATCCCGGTCAAGGCGCTACTGCAGCGCGCCGGGATCGGCCAGGGCCTGCGGCTGCCGCTGCTTCCGCTGTCCACGGCGCACCATGCCACGGCCGACCGACTTGCCGCCGACGCTGCCGCGTTGGAAGACCTATCCAGCCGCGAAACGCTCGCGGCCTGACTCCAGGAGATTGATTGATGCGTGCTTCCGTTCCCTACGTCCGCGTGCTGTCGGCCGCCGTGCTGGCGACCACCCTGGTCGCGGCCACCAGCGGTTGCAGCTGGTTCCACAAGGGCAAGCCGCGCGGCGACTACGCGCTGGCGCCCGACATGCGCCCGCTGGAAGTGCCGCCGGATCTAACCTCGCCCGATACCTCGGCAGCGATGAAGGTGCCGGCGCTGGCCTCGGCGCAGCGGCCTGCGGCCCCGGCCGGCCAAGCCCCGGCGGCCTCGAACAGCGGCTTCGTGGTGCCGGGCACCCGCGACCAGGTGTTCGGCCAGGTCGGCGATGCGCTCGGCGGCATCGAAGGCGTCACCATCGCCAGCCGCGCGCAGTTGCTGGGCTCCTACGACGTGGCCTACGAAGGCAGCAACTTCCTGGTGCGCGTAGTGGCGGTGGATGCCGGCGTGTACGTCTCGGCGGTGGATCCGCGCGGCCTGCCGGCCACCGGCGAAGCGCCGGTCAAGCTGATCGCCGCGCTGAAGGCCAAGCTGGGTCATTGATCCGGTGTGGCCCGGCGCGTGCGCCGGATCTGGCTGCAGAATGCGAAACGGGCGCCTAGTGCGCCCGTTTTCGTTCCGCGAGAAAGGAGTGCAAGGGCAAGCGCCGTTCCTTGCTTCAGCGCCACGCTGGGCGCCGTACCCTCACCCCAACCCCTCTCCCGGAGGGAGAGGGACTTCGGCTTCTTCCTTCTCCCTCCGGGAGAAGGTGCCCCGCAGGGGCGGATGAGGGTACGGGCGAAGCCTCGCGCCTAGGAGGGTGTAACCGCGTATCCGGTCGAGCGGCGGCAACGCGAGTTGTCAGAGGCGCCCTGCGTGTGCAAGTAGCGGCGTTGGCCGCGATGGGCTCTGCAAGATGCGCGTCGCGGCTGATTCAAAAAAGGCAATAAGAGCCGCTCCTTGCTTCAGCGCGCTGCTGCGCGCCGTACCCTCACCCCAACCCCTCTCCCGAGGGGAGAGGGGCTCCGGCTTCTTCCTTCTCCCCTCGGGAGAAGGTGCCCCGAAGGGGCGGATGAGGGTACGGGCGAAGCCTCGCGTCCTACGAGGGTGTAACCGCGTGTCCGGTCGAGCGGTGGCAACGCGAGTTGTCAGAGGTGCCCTGCGTATGCAAGTAGCGGCGTTGGCCGCGATAGGCTCTGCAAGATGCGCGTCGCGGCTGATTCAAAAAAGGCAATAAGAGCCGCTCCTTGCTTCAGCGCGCTGCTGGGCGCCGTACCTCACCCCAACCCCTCTCCCGAGGGGAGAGGGGCTTCGGCTTCTTCCTTCTCCCCTCGGGAGAAGGTGCCCCGCAGGGGCGGATGAGGGTACGGGCGAAGCCTCACGCCTAGGAGGGTGTAACCGCGTGTCCGGTCGAGCGGCGGCAACGCGAGTTGTCAGAGGCGCCCTGAAGCCGCAGCTTGTCTCTACGGTTTTGTACGGTCTGGCGGGCGGCGCCTGGGCAGAATCCGCGGCGCAGTTACTTCCGCAGCAGCGGCAGCTTGTTCGGCTTGCCGTCCCACTCGGCGGCGTCGGGCAGCGGTTCCTGGCGCGTGGTCAGGACCGGCCAGGCCTTGGCCAGTTCCGCGTTGAGTGCGACGAAGCCTTCCTGGCCTGCGGGCACGTCGTCTTCGGGGTAGATGGCGTTGGCCGGGCATTCCGGCTCGCACAGCGTGCAGTCGATGCACTCGTCCGGATCGATCACCAGGAAGTTCGGGCCGGCGTGGAAGCAGTCCACGGGGCACACTTCCACGCAGTCGGTGTATTTGCACTTGATGCAGTTTTCGGTGACGACGAAAGGCATGGCGGGATCCGGCGATTAACCCGGCAATTCTAATGCAAAGCGGCCACCGCCGCCGTGTGTGCGGGGCAGCCGGGCAGGAGGCGGCCGGTGCACGCGGCTCAGCCGGCGAGGCCGCCGCGCTGCTGCGCCAGCCGATACAGGCCGCGTGCGGCCAGATCCTCCGGATGGGTGCGCACGCGGCTGCCGAGCGTGGCCAGCGCATGCGCATAGCGCGCCAGCAGGCCGCTGCCGCCGACCAGGTGCACCACCGGCGGCAAGGTGGGGTGCGCGCGCAGTTCGTGGCCGATCAGCAGGCCGGACAGATACGACGGTGCCGCGGCGGCGCTCAGGCGTTCGAACAGGCCCAGGCTGCGCACGCCGAACAGATGGTGCAGCACCCCGCCGGGGTCGCCGCTGCGCTGCACGCCGGCGTCGAACGCGGCCGCATCGAAGACGCCGTCGTCGGCGTCCATCAGCCGCGCCAGCAGGCTGTGCGTGCGCAGCAGCGCGTACAGCTCGCCGGTCATCATCGTCGCCAGCGAGGCGATGCGCCCGTCCTGCAGGGTCACCCACTTGCTGTGCGTGCCGGGCAGGCAGACGTGGTGGACCTCGGTCGTCGGCGGTTCCTGCGCGAGCAACGCGAGCAGGCCGATCAGTTGGGTCTCTTCGCCGCGCATCACGTCCGGCACGGCGTCGGCGTCGCTGGCCACGCCGGGCACGAACCACAGCGTGCGGCCGGGCAGCGCCGGATCCTGCAGTGGCTGCATCGCCGCGGCCAGGGCGGCAGCGTCGGCCGGGCAGGACGCGTACGGCAGTTCGATCCAGCCGTTGCGGCTGCCGATCATCCCGCACAGGACGATGTCGCCGTCCCAGCCGTCGATCAGGGTGGCCAGGGTCGCGGCGAAGCGGCCCTGGCAGGCGGCGATGCCCTGGTCGCTGCGGCGCTGGTCGAGAATGCCGCCGTCGGCATCGAGCCGATAGCCGCGCAGGCTGCTGGTCCCCCAATCGACGACGATCATGCGCTGGCGATGCGTCCTTCGGGCAGGCCGGCGATGCCGACCGCGGCCACGTACACGCCGCCGGCCTGCGGCGTGCGTGCCAGTTCGTCCTCGCTGTGATCCTGCCGCGAGGTGCTCAGGTACAGCGTGCCGCCGTCGGTGCCGCCCAGGGCGGGGCAGGTGGGATGCTTGACCGGCAGCGCGACACGGCGCTCGACGCTGCCGTCGGGGCGGTAGCGCACCACCTGCCAGGCGCGCCATTGCGCGTTCCACAGGTGGCCTTCGGCATCGACGATGGCGCCGTCCGGCTCGGCGCCGGCATGGTCCAGTTCGGCGAACACGCGGCTGTTGGCGGTGTGCGCGGTATCCGGGTCGTAGTCGCAGCACAGGATGCGCGGCTGCACCGAGTCGCAGTAGTACAGGGTGCGGCCGTCGGCGCTGAAGCAGATCGCGTTGGGGATGGCCACGCCCGGCAACGGCAGGCGGCGCAGGCCGTAGCGCGCCGACCATTGGTAGAAGCTGCCGACCGGCGCCTGGTCCTCGCGTTCGCTCATGGTGCCGAACACGAAGTTGCCGTGGCGGTCGGCGCGGCCGTCGTTGCTGCGGGTGTCGTCGCGTTCCGGCTCCACGTCCGCCAGGTGCTGCAGCGGCAGCGCGCTGTCGGCCTCGGCGGCGGCATCCGGATCGGCGACGTACACGCCCTTGGCCAGCGTCAGCAGCAGGCGGCCGTCTTCGAACAGGCCCAGGCAGCCGGGGCGGTCGGGCAGGTCCCAATGACGGCTGACGTTGCTGGACGGATCGTGGCGCCACAGGCGGCGGCCGCTGATGTCGACCCAGAACAGCACGCCGCGGCGTTCGCACCACAGCATGCCTTCGCCATGCGCGCAGCGGCTGTCCACCGCCAGCGTGGCGGTGTGGCGGGGCGGAGTGGTGACGCTCATCGGCTCACCACTCGGCGATGCTGCCGTCGGCGTGACGCCAGATGGGGTTGTGCCAGTCGGGTGGGTTGGCGTTGGCATGGCGCAGGCGCTCCTCGTCGATTTCCACGCCGAGGCCCGGTTTGGGCAATGCGGCGATGCTGCCGCCATTGTCGCAGGCGAAGTCGTCCTTGTTGAGCACGTAGTCGAGCAGGTCGGCGCCTTCGTTGTAGTGGATGCCGATGCTCTGTTCCTGCAGCACCGCGTTGTGCGAGACGAAGTCCACCTGCAGGCAGGCGGCCAGCGCCACCGGGCCGAGCGGGCAGTGCGGCGCCAGGCCGACCTCGTAGGCCTCGGCCATGCTGGCGATCTTCAGGCATTCGGTGATGCCGCCGGCGTGCGAGAGATCCGGCTGCAGCAGCGACAGGCCGCCGGCCTGCAGCACCGGCTTGAAGTCGAAGCGCGAGAACATGCGCTCGCCGGCCGCCAGCGGAATCGGCGTGGATGCGGCCAGCCGCGGGTAGTACTCGGCCTGCTCGGGCAGCACCGGCTCCTCGACGAACAGCGGCTTGAACGGCTCCAGTTCGCGCAGCAGCACGCGCGCCATCGGCGCGGCGACGCGGCCGTGGAAGTCGATGCCGAAGTCGATGGCGGTGCCGAACGCCTCGCGGATCTGCGCCACCTTGGCCACCGCGGCATCCACCGCCCGTGGGCCGTCGATCAGCTTCATTTCCTCGGTGCCGTTGAACTTGAAGGTGTCGAAGCCGAGGTCGCGGTAGCCCTGGATCTGGGCGATGGTCGCCGCCGGGCGGTCGCCGCCGACCCAGCGGTAGGTCTTCATGCGGTCGCGCACGCGCCCGCCGAGCAGTTCGTACACCGGCACGCCCAGCGCCTTGCCCTTGATGTCCCACAGCGCCTGGTCGATGCCGGCGATGGCGCTCATCAGGATCGGGCCGCCGCGGTAGAAGCCGCCGCGGTAGAGCATCTGCCAGATGTCGTTGATCCGCGCCGGATCCTTGCCGATCAGGTTGTCGCCGAGTTCGCGCACCGCGGCCTCGACGCTGCGCGCGCGGCCTTCGATGACCGGCTCGCCCCAGCCGGTGATGCCCTCGTCGGTCTCGATCTTCAGGAACAGCCAGCGCGGCGCGGCGTGGTAGGTGGTGAGGCGGACGATCTTCATGCGCGGTCCAGATAGGCGTGGCGGAAGGCGGCGGCGTGCGCCTGGGTCTGTGCGAGCGACTGGCCGGGGCGGTACAACTCGCCGCCGATGCCGGCGCCGATCGCGCCCGCGCCGAGGTAGTCGTGCAGGGTCTCGGTGTTGACGCCGCCGACCACGAACAGCGGCACCTGCGCCGGCAGCACCGCGCGCAGGGCGCGCACGTGGCCGGGGCCGTAGGTGGCGGCAGGGAACAGCTTGAGCATCTGCGCGCCGGCATCCAGCGCGTCGAACGCCTCGGTGGCGGTGGCGAAGCCGGCCACCACCTGCAGGCCGCGCGCGACCGCGTGGCGGATCACCGGCGGGCGCGTGTTGGGGGTGACGATGAAGCGTGCGCCGAGATCGGCCAGGGCGTCGACGTCGCCGATCTGCAGCACGGTGCCGCCGCCGATCCAGCAGCGCTGCCCGAACGCCTGCGCGGCCGGGCCGATGCTGTCGGCCCAGCGCGGCGAGTTGAGCGGGATCTCGATCGCGTCGTAGCCGGCATCGGCCAGCGCCCCGACGTGCGCCAGCGCGTCCTCGGGGGTGAGACCGCGCAGGATCGCGATCAGCGGGAGTCGGAACGGGGAAGCGGCGGACATCGGGATACCTGGCGGAAACGACGGTGACGGAGGCGCCGGGCCAGCGCGACGCCGCGGCGGGACCGGAGGCGGGAGGCCGCGGTCCGCGCCCGTGCGTCGGCGCGCTGGCGCAACCCGCGGCATCCGCCGCGGCAGGCCGGTGCCCGACGAACGGCGACGCCGGCGGGGGCGCGATGGACCGTAGCCTGCGCGCGTGAGCTATGCTCTGCAAATGAAATTTTAGGCATATTCTATTCCGCCGCCGAATAGGCGGTTTCGCCTTCCAGGACGCCTGCCCACGATGAACGCTTCCGCCAATCCCTGGTTCAACGCCGCGCGCCTGAAGACCCGGCATCTGTTGTTGCTGCTGCAGTTGCACGAGCACCGTTCGGTGCTGCGCGCCGCCGAGGCGGCCAGCATGACCCAGCCGGCGGCGTCCAAGTTGCTGGCGGAAATGGAGGACCTGCTGGGCGTGAAGCTGTTCGAGCGCCACGCGCGCGGGGTCGAGCCGACCTGGTACGGGCAGGTGCTGATCCGCCGCGCGCGCGCGGCGATGTCCGAGATCGGCCGCGCCCAGGAAGAGATCGCGGCGCTGTGCGAGGGGCGCATGGGCCAGGTCTCGATCGGCACCGTGGTCAACCCGGGCACCAATCTGGTGCCGCAGGCGATCGCCGAGGTCAAGCGCGAGTTCCCCGGCATCCTGGTGCGGGTGGAGATGGACTACAGCCGGCCGCTGGTGGCCAAGCTGCTCGACGGCCAGCTCGACATCGTGATCGGGCGCATCCTCGGCCCCTATGGTGCCGAGGCGTTGGAATTCGAGCCGCTGGCCGACGAGCCGCACTCGGTGATCGCCCGCGCCGGCCACCCGCTGTCCACCCGCGCCGACCTGCGCCATGCCGACCTGGCCCGCTACGGCTGGGTGCTGCCGCCGGCCGACAGCGTGCTGCGCGCGCGCCTGGACGCGATGTTCCTGGAGCACGCGGTGCCCGCGCCGCAGAACGTCATCGAGACCTCGTCGCTGCCGGTGATGACCAGCCTGCTGCGCGGCAGCGACCTGCTGGCCGCGCTGCCGGCGGAGGCGGTGGCGCCGTACGTGCAGGCCAAGCTGTTGACGGTGTTGCCGATCACGCTGGGCGTGCGCATGGAGTCCTTCGGCATCGTGCGCCGCCGCGATTATCTGCTGCCGCCGGGCGCAGAACGCGTGTTGCTGGCGCTGCGCAACGCCGCCAAGCGGCTGTATCCCGAACGCGCGGCCAGCCTCTGACTGTCATCGCTGGCGTTGTCATGCTGGGAGTGGACGATTTCGTAGACATGCCGTGGTGTGCATCCCGCTAGTCTGGAATGGCATAGCTAGGCGTGAAATTTTCATTTGCGTCACGCGAAGTGCATTTCTAGTCTCGGCCGATCGCGGTCGCGACGCGCTTGCCTGACAGCAGCAGCGCCACCCGATACGGCAGAGGCTTTGGCCATGCCGTCACAACTCGCAGGACGGCGCCCTGGCGCGACCGTCACCCGTGTCTGTGTGCATGTCTCCTGGGAGGGAAACAGCATGGCATCGCAGCATCCCCGTGGTCCGGCCTGGCCGACCGCAGCGTCGCGCCGCACCCGCGTTTTGCCGTATTCGCTCATCGCGCTGAGCATCGGCGTGTTGCTCAGCGCGCAGGCGCTGGCGCAGGACGCCGAACCTGCCGCCAAACAGCCTGCCGCCAAGAAGAGCGATCCGGTCCAGCTCGATGCGATCGAGGTCAAGGGCGTGCGGGCGAGCCTGATCAAGTCGCAGTCGATCAAGCACGACGCCGAGCAGATCGTTGATGCGGTCAGCGCCGAGGACATCGGCGCGCTGCCGGATCGCAGCGTCACCGAGACCCTGCAGCGGGTCAGCGGCGTGACCATCGATCACTTCATGGCGCGCAACGACCCGGATCACTTCTCGGCCGAAGGCAGCGGGGTGATGATCCGCGGCATGACCCAGGTGCGCGGCGAACTCAACGGCCGCGACAGCTTCAGTGCCGCCAGCGGACGCGGTCTCAGCTTCGAGGACGTGCCGGCCGAACTGATGGCCGGCGTGGACGTGTACAAGAATCCCTCGGCGGAGATCATCGAAGGCGGCCTCGGCGGCACGGTCAACCTGCGCACGCGCATGCCGTTCGATCAGCCCGGCCGCGTGGTGGGCTTCACCGCCGACGTCAACTACGGCGACCTGAGCAAGACCTACAAGCCGTCGGGCTCGTTCCTGTTCAGTGATCGCTGGAACACCGGCCTGGGCGAGATGGGCTTCATGCTCGATGTGGCGCATTCGGAACTGGCCACGCGTAGCGACGGCATCCAGGTGGAACCGTTCGTGCGCCGCACCGATCCAGCGCTGCTGGCCGGCACCAGCTTCGACAAGGTCTACGTGCCCGGTGGCGTCAATTGGCGCCAGCTGGAGTTCGAACGCAAGCGCAAGGGCGTGGCGGCCGCCTTCCAGTGGCGGCCCAGCGACGCCACCGACCTCTACGTGCAATACCTGCGCTCGTCTTACGACATGAACTGGCAGGAGCGCGCGGCGTTCTTCAACGACGACACCAATGCGATCGCGCCGGCGCCGGGCACCACCTTCACCTACGACGATGCAGGCCGTTTCGTCAGCGGCTCGCCGGTGTCCAGTTCCTGGCGCGGCAACGTCACCGGCAACGACGGCGTGCGCTTCTACACCGACAACCGCTATGCCCGGCAGAGCACCACCACCTCCGATCTGTCCGGCGGCTTCACCCATCGCCTGACCGACCGGCTGACCGTGCGCGGCGACATGCAACTGGTGCAGTCGCAGAGCGATACCCTGGACTTCACTCTGTTCAGTTCGATCTATCTGCCGGGCCTGACCTTCGACCTCAGCGGCAAGTACCCTGCGGTGACCCTGGCCGACCCGAGCTACACCGCCGACCCCTCCAACTACTTCTGGAGCGCGGCGATGGATCACCTGGCCAAGAACCGCGGCCGCGAGCTGGCCACGCGCTTCGACCTGGAGTACAGCTACGACGACAATCCGTGGCTGCGCACCTTCCGTGCCGGCATCCGCGCCACCGACCGCACCCAGACCAACAAGAATTCCGGCTACAACTGGGGCGTGATCAGCGACAACTGGGCGACCATCCCCGGCACCGCCACCGGCCTGGCCGACCTGGCCAGCTACATGACCGCGTCCTCGTCGCTGTATTCCTTTTCGAACCTGCTGCGCGGCAATGTGCGCGTGCCCAACAACCTGTACTTCCCGCGCAACAGCGCGGTCAAGGATTACGCCGGCACCTCGGCGCTGATCGAGCAGATCGTCGCGCTGCGCGGCTATGGCTGGTCACCGGACCAGTACCAGTTGCAGGACACCAACCGCCAGTTCGAGCGCACCCAGGCCGCGTACATGGTGATGTACTTCGGCAACGACACCGCGCTGGGCGTGCCGGTGGACGGCAACATCGGCGTGCGGGTGGTGCAGACCAGGACCGAGGCCTCGGGCTACGGCCAGTATCCGGACCTGTCCGCCACCTCGGCCTCGGACGCGCTCAAGGCCCAGTACTACGGGCAGTACTTCCCGAACGACGCGCGCGGCAGCTACACCGACGTGCTGCCGAGCCTGAACCTGCGCTTCAAGTTCTCCGATGCGCTGCAACTGCGCCTGGCCGCGTCCAAGGCGATGGCGCGGCCGGACTACACACAGTTGCAGCCGTATCTGCTGCTCACCGCCACCGTCAACGACGACGGCTCGCTGAAGGACTGGACCGGCTCCGCCGGCAACCCCAACCTCAAGCCGATGAAGGCCGACCAGTACGACGCCGCGCTGGAGTGGTACTTCGACAGCAGCGACATGATGTACGTGACGCTGTTCTACAAGAGCGTCAAGGACTACTTCTCCAACCAGACCGTCACCGAGAACTACGGCGGCCAGGATTTCCTGGTGACGCGTCCGTACAACATGGACAAGGGCCGCATCCGCGGCTTCGAGTACGGTTACACGCAGTTCTTCGATTCGCTGCCGGGCTGGATGAGCGGCTTCGGCGTCAATGCCAACTTCACCTTCGTCGACAGCAGCGGCGGCGTGAACACGGCCACAGATCCCTACACCAAGACCACCGTCACCGGCGTGGCGCTGCCGCTGGAAGGGCTGTCGCGGCGCAGCTACAACCTCGCCGGCATCTACGAGAAGGGTCCGCTGTCGGTGCGCCTGGCCTACAACTGGCGCTCGCGCTACCTGCTGACCGCCAGCGACGTGTCGACCAAGCTGCCGACCTGGTCGGACGACTACGGCCAGCTCGACGGCTCGGTGTTCTATCGGTTCACGCCGCACCTGCAACTGGGCATCCAGGCCAACAACATCACCAACGCGGAGACCAAGGTGCTGATGGGGCCGACCTCCTACAGCGATGGCGAGGTCGACAATCACCTGTACACGCGCAGTTGGTTCGTCAACGATCGTCGCTACTCGCTGGTGTTGCGCGCCAACTGGTAGGTGCACAGCCGTCTCCGGCGCGCGGTCCGCCTGCGGCGAGGCGGGTGGCTGCCGCCGGCTTTCCCCCCGACGCAGGAACCGCTCATGGCAAGACCGCTGCATCCCACCGTTCGCCTGGCGCTGCTGGCGCTGGCGTTCGCGTCATGGCCGGCCGCGGCGGAACTGCAACTGCCGTTGCTGTTCGCCGACGGCGCCGTCCTGCAGCGCGATGCGCCGATTCCGGTGTGGGGCTGGGCCTCGCCTGGCGCACGCATCCAGGCGCGCCTGGACGGAGCCAGCGCCAGTGCGGTCGCAGGCCGCGATGGCCGCTGGCAACTGCAGTTGCCGGCGCATGCGGCCGGTGGCCCGTACGTGCTGGACGTGCAGGGCGACGGCAGCCAGCGCCGCATCGGCGACGTGCTGATCGGCGACGTGTGGCTGGCCAGCGGCCAGTCCAACATGGAGTGGCCGCTGGCGCAGGCGCGCGACGGCGCGCGCGAAGTGGCGGCGGCAACGGATCCGCAACTGCGCAACTTCAAGGTGCCCAAGGCCTGGGCGGCGCAGCCGCAGCCGCGGCTGCCCGGGGGCAGTTGGGTCGCGGCCACGCCGGCCACTGCCGGCGCGTTCTCGGCTGTGGCGTACTTCTTCGCGCGCGAGCTGCGCCAGCGCACCGGCGTGCCGATCGGCATCATCGACAGCACCTGGGGCGGCAGCGCGATCGAGACCTGGATGGACGCGGCCTCGCCGGGCGTGGACGCGGCGCAGGTGCGCACGCGCATCGCGCAGATGCAGGCCAAGGACGCACAGGACCTCGGCGAGACCCGGCGGCGCCTGGCGCGCTGGCCGCAGCCGACCACCGCGGATGCGGATGCCGGCTGGGCCGCCGCCGATCTGGACGACCGCGACTGGGACCGCCAGCCGCTGCCGGGGCTGTGGGAACAGCATGGCTACGTCGGCATGGACGGCGTCGCCTGGTACCGCAGCACTTTCACCCTCAGCGCGGCCGAAGCCAAGGCCGGCGCCGTCGTGGGCATCGGCCCGGCCGACGATGCCGACACCACCTACGTCAATGGCGTGGAGGTCGGCCACACCGAAGGGCGCTACACCGAACCGCGCCGCTACCGCGTGCCGCCGGCAGCGCTGCGCGCCGGCGTCAACCACATCGCGATCCGCATTCTGGATACCGGCGGCTTCGGCGGCATTCCCGGCGATGCGGCGGCGTTCTTCGTGCAGCCCGACGGCGGTCGGCCGCGCTCGCTGGCCGGCGACTGGCAGTTCCGCCCGGGCAAGGTCACGCTGGCCGCCAACGACGACAAGAACCAGGTGCCGACGCTGCTGTACAACGCGATGATCCATCCCTTGCAGCCGTTTCCGGTCAAGGGCGTGATCTGGTACCAGGGCGAGAGCAACGCCTACCCGTATGGCGCGCTGCGCTACCGCGAGCAGTTCGCCTCGCTGATCGGGCGCTGGCGGCAGGAGCGCGGACAGCCGCAGCTGCCGTTCCTGTGGGTGCAACTGGCCAACTGGAAGGCCGGCAACGATCAGGGCGACCTGAGTCCGTGGGCGCAACTGCGCGAATCGCAGACCAGGACGCTGGCGCTGCCGGCCACCGGGCAGGCGGTGACCATCGACATCGGCACGCCGGACAACATCCATCCCCCCAACAAGCAGGACGTGGGGCATCGCCTGGCGCTGGTCGCACGGCACGTGGCCTACGGCGAAACCCTGGTCTACAGCGCGCCGATGTTCGCGCGCGCCACGTTCGCCGATGGACAGGCACGGGTGATGTTCGACCTGATGGGCAGCACCCTGGCGTTGCGCGGCGGCGGCACTGAGGTGCGTGGCTTCGCCCTGGCCGGCGCCGATCGCCGCTTCCATCCGGCGCAGGCACGGATCGAGGGCGACCAGGTGGTGGTCCGCAGCGACGCGGTGCCGCAGCCGCAGGCAGTGCGCTACGCCTGGAGCGAAAACCCCGAGGACGCCAATTTGGTCAACCGCGAGCAGTTGCCGGTGGGCCCGTTCCGCAGCGACGATTGGTGAGGCAGGGCACCTGCCCCATGCGAAGAACCGAATCGCCGTTGCGCGCGTTGCGCACCGCATGGCGGCTGCCGGTCCTGCTATCGCTGCTGCTGAGCGGTTGCCAGGCCGCGCCGGATGCAGCGTCGGGTGGTAGGCACACGCCTGCTGCCGCGACATCGGCGCCGGCCCAGGCACCGATCCCGCGCCTGGTGAGCACCGACGGTCGGCATGCCTTGTTGGTCGACGGCGCACCGTTCCTGATCCTCGGTGCGCAGGTCAACAACTCCAGCAACTATCCGGCGGCGCTGGCGCAGGTGTGGCCGGCGATCCGCGCGCTGGGGCCGAACACGGTGCAGGTGCCGATCGCCTGGGAGCAGGTGGAACCGGAAGAGGGCCGCTTCGATTTCTCCTTCGTCGACACGCTGCTGGCGCAGGCGCGCATGCAACGGGTGCGGCTGGTGCTGCTGTGGTTCGGCACCTGGAAGAACAACGGCCCCAACTACGCGCCGCACTGGGTCAAGACCGACGATGCGCGCTTCCCGCGCGTGGTCGCGCGCGACGGGCGACGCCTGGGTTCGCTGTCGCCGCTGGCGCCGGCCACGCTGCAAGCCGACCGCACCGCGTTCGTTGCCTTCATGCGGCATCTGCGCCAGGCCGATCCGCAGCGCACCGTGATCATGGTGCAGGCCGAGAACGAGCCCGGCACCTACGGCAGTGCGCGCGATTTCTCGCCGATGGCGCAGCGCGTGTTCGACGGCCCGGTGCCGCAGGCATTGCTGCAGCGGCTCGGCAAGTCGCCGGGCAGCTGGGCGCAGGTGTTCGGCGCCGATGCCGACGAGATCTTCCACGCCTGGCACATCGCGCACTTCATCGACCGTATCGCCGAGGCTGGCAAGGCCGCGTATCCCTTGCCGATCTACGTCAATGCGGCGTTGCGCGGCCCGTTCAATCCGGGCCAGCCCGGGCAGTACGCCAGCGGCGGCCCCACCGACAACGTGCTGGACGTGTGGAAGGCGGCGGCGCTGCACATCGATCTGCTGGCGCCGGACATCTACATGCCCGAGTACCCGCTGTACACCACGGTGCTGCAACGCTACGCGCGGCCCGACAACGCGCTGTTCGTCGCCGAGACCGGCAACCGCCCCGAGTACGCGCGCTACCTGTATCCGGCGCTGGGTCACGACGGCATCGGCTGGTCCACCTTCGGCATCGACTACAGCGGCTACTCCAACTATCCGCTCGGCGCCAAGCGCGTGGATGCGCAGGCGCTGGCGCCGTTCGCGCTGGGCTATCGGGCGGTGGGCATGGGCATGCGCGTGTTCGCCCGCGCCGCGGCCGCCGGCAAGCTGCACGGCACCGCCGAGGCGCCGGGCCAGGCGGTGCAGGAACTGCCGCTCAACGCGCGCTGGAGCGCCACCGTCACCTACGGCGTGCCGCAGTTCTGGTTCCAGGGCGAGCCGCCCGGCAATCCCGCGCCGATCGGTGCGGCGCTGATCGCCGAACTCGGCCCGGACACCTTCCTGATCACCGCCCAGCACGCGCGGGTGACCCTGCACCCAGCCAGCGCCGCGACCGCCAACATGCTCTACGACCGGGTCGAGGAGGGCGTGTACGACGGCGAGCAGTGGCGGTTCCGGCGCAACTGGAACGGCGACCAGACCGATTACGGACTCAATTTCTCCGACGTGCCGCAATTGCTGCGCGTCACCCTGGCGACCTATTGACGACGCGGCGGCGCCAGACGCGCCGTGCCGCGTGACTTTCCAAGGGAGTGAACATGCACCGCGCCAACCATTGCCTGCCGCCTTCGTTGCTACGCCTGTTGGCGCTGGCGTTGCTCGCGGTCGCCGCATCCGCCGCCGCGCAGCAGGTGACCCGCGATGCCGACGGCGTCACCGTGCATCCCAGCGCCAAGGGCGCGGCGCCGGTACGCCTGCAGGTGATCGACCGCGGCATCGTCCGGGTCAGCGCCGATCCCACCGGTACGTTCCAGCGCACGCCCAGCCTGATGCGGGTGCCGGTGCAGGGCGACACCGGCTTTACGCTGGAGCAGCGCGGCGACACGGTGCAGCTCAAGACCGCGCGGATGACCGCGCAGGTGTCCACCGTCGATGGCCATGTCGGCTTCACCGATGCGCAGGGCACGCCGCTACTGGCGGAAGTGGCGGGCGGGCGCAGCTTCGCGCCGTTGCAGGTCGAGGGCCGCCACTACCTGAGCCTGCGCCAGCGCTTCGTCTCGCCGCCCGACGAGGCCTTCTACGGGTTCGGCCAGCACCAGCAGGGCTGGATGAACCAGAAGGGCCACGACATCGAACTGCTGCAGAGCAATCTCGACATGGCGGTGCCGTACCTCGTGTCCAGCCGCAACTACGGCATCCTGTGGGACAACAACGCGATCACCCGCTTCGGCGATCCGCGCGGGCTGCAGCCGCTGCCGGCGACACTGCGCCTGTACGACGCGCACGGCAAGCCCGGAGCGCTGACCGCGCACTACGCGATCGACGGCAAGCCGGTGCTGGAGCGTCGCGAAGCCGACATCGACTATCAGTACATCAAGGACCTGGCGAAATTCCCCGCCGCGGCCAAGCCGGGCGACAAGCGCCGCATGCAGGTGCGCTGGGAAGGCCAGATCGAGGCCGAACGCGGCGGCACGCATACCTTCTCGCTCTACGCCAGCGAGTACGCCAGGCTGTGGGTCGACGGCAAGCTGCTGGTCGACCGCTGGCGGCAGAACTGGAACCCCTGGCACCACGAGTTCGCGCTGCAGCTGCAGCCCGGCCAACGGCATACCCTCAAGGTCGAATGGGACCTGATCGATCCCAGCTACATCGCGCTGCTGCATCGCGACCCGCTGCCGGCGGCCGAAGCCGGCGACCTGTCGCTGTGGTCCGAAGCGGGGCAGATGATCGACTACTACGTCGTCGCCGGCGACAACGCCGACCAGGTCATCGCCGGCTACCGCACGCTGACCGGCAAGGCGGTGTTGCTGCCGAAGTGGGCCTACGGCTTCTGGCAGAGCCGCGAGCGCTACAAGACCCAGGACGAACTGCTCGGCGCGCTGGCCGAGTACCGTCGGCGGCAATTGCCGATCGACAACATCGTGCTCGACTGGTCGTACTGGCCGGAGAACGCCTGGGGCTCGCACGATTTCGACCGCGCGCGCTTTCCGGATCCGGACGGCATGGTCAAGGCGGTGCACGCCAGCCACGCGCAACTGATGATCTCGGTCTGGCCGAAGTTCTATCCGAGCACTGCCCACTACAAGGAACTGGACGCGGCCGGGCACATCTACCGGCGCAACGTCGAGGTGGGCGAACTGGACTGGATCGGCAAGGGCTACACCAACGCATTCTACGACCCATATGCGGCCGATGCGCAGGCGATCTACTGGCGGCAGATCGACGAGACGCTCAACCGCAAGGGCATCGATGCCTGGTGGCTGGATGCCGACGAGCCCGACGTGCACTCCAACCTGGACATCGCCGAGCGCAAGGCGCGCACCACGCCGACCGCGCTGGGGCCTTCCACCGAGTTCTTCAATTCCTACCCGTTGCCGCACACCCACGGCGTCTATGCCGGCGACCGCGCCGCCGACGGCAAGCGCGTGTTCATCCTCTCGCGCAAGGGCTACGCCGGCATCCAGCGCAACGCCGTGGCGGTGTGGAGCGGCGACATCGCCTCGCGCTGGGAGGACATGCGCGAGCAGATCTCCGCCGGCGTCAACCTGTCGATGTCGGGCCTGCCGAACTGGACCTTCGACATCGGCGGCTTCGCCGTGGAGAAGCGCTACGAAAGCCAGGACCCGGCGCACCTGCCGGAGTGGCGCGAACTCAACACGCGCTGGTTCCAGTTCGGCGCCTTCGTGCCGCTGTTCCGCTCGCACGGCCAGTTCCCGTACCGCGAGATCTGGAACATCGCGCCGGAAGGCACGCCGTACTACGCCAGCATGGCCTACTACAGCCGCCTGCGTTACGCGCTGCTGCCCTACATCTACACGCTCGCCGGCGACACCTATCACCACGACGGGGTGATGATGCGCGGTCTGCCGATGGACTTCCCGCACGACCCCAAGGTCGCCGACATCGACGACGAGTACCTGTTCGGCCCGGCGTTCCTGGTCGCGCCGGTGACCCGCTTCGGTGCGACCTCGCGCAAGGTCTACCTGCCGGCCGGTACCGACTGGATCGACTTCAACAGTGGCGCGCGCCACGCCGGTGGCCAGACCATCGACGCCGCCGCGCCGCTGCAGCGCATGCCGCTGTTCGTGCGCGCCGGCGCCATCGTGCCGATGACCCAAGTGCAGCAGTACGTCGACCAGATCCCGGACGCACCGCTGACCGTGGTGGTCTATACCGGCGCCGACGGCCGCTTCTCGCTGTACGAGGACGACGGCACCGGCTACGGCTACGAGAAGGGCGAGTTCAGCCGCATCCCGTTGCAGTGGGACCAGGCCAGCGGCGTGCTGCGCATCGGCGCGCGCGAGGGGCGCTGGCCAGGGATGCAGGACCGGCGCACCCTCCATGTGCGCTTCGTCGATGGTCCACGCGACGATGCCGGCGCGCTCGAACCCGCGGCCGACGCCAGTGTGGAGTATCGCGGCCAACCCCTGGAGGTGCCGCGCAAGGGAACCGGCCATGCCGTCGCGGCGCGGGCAGGATGAGCCTGGGATGGCGCGCGAGATGGTGCCAGCGTTGGTTGCCCCATGCTGGCGGTCGTGGCGTGCTGGCTGGTTTGCGATGCAGCGAAACAGGCGCGCTACGCCCGTACCCTCATCCGCCCCTTCGGGGCACCTTCTCCCAATGGGAGAAGGGAAGCATGTTCGCTGGCGCGGGCACGATCGTGACGTCCGCAAAGAAGCGGCCGCGGCGCGCTTGAGCCCCTCTCCCGTCGGGAGAGGGGTTGGGGTGAGGGTACGGAGCGCAGCGCTTCATCTGCTCCCTGGGGTACTTCCCCGAGGAGGACCATGGTCCACGGGGAGAAGGGATGCATCGAATGCGCAACGGTGCAACATGCGCACGCCTTGCGCGCAAGTTTGATGCAGCGCATCAAGATGGTGCCGTGTGTAGACACATCCTGCGCAGAGTCGAGACCGCGCCAGTCGCCAGCGTGTCGCGCATGCGACGGGCCATCACTGCCCGCAATGACATGCGTTGGCTCGATCCGTGTCCCGCTTCTGCATGCGTTGACCATGAATTGGCTGCAGGGCGGCAGGATCCATTGCGTGCGTAAGCCATCGCTCGGGCCGCCCTGGCAGCGCGCGACGCGCAACGTCATCATGCGCCGCTGCGTGATGCGTGCAGTGCGCACTACACTCGGCGTCACGGCGGGCGGTCCCCGCACGCCGGCCTTTCTCCTGGAGCGATGATGGAACTGGGTGTGTGCACGATGTGGCGGGTAGCGCAATGAGTCTGTACATCGGCCTGGACGTGGGCACGCAGAGCGTCAAGCTGCTCGCCTACGATGCCGACAGCCGGCAGGTGGTGGCCACCCACGGCCACGCGCTGGAGCTGATCAGCCGCGACGACGGCACCCGCGAGCAGCAGGCGCAGTGGTGGATCGACGGCATCGTCGCCTGTTTCGCCGCACTCAGCGCCGAACAGCGGGCGCAGGTGCGGGCCATCGCGGTGTCCGGGCAGCAGCACGGCTTCGTGCCGCTGGATGCGCAGGGCCAGGTCACCGCGCCGGTGAAGCTGTGGTGCGACACCAGCACCCAGCGCGAGTGCGAGGAGATCATGGACGCGGTCGGCGGCGCGCAGCGCTGCGTGGAACTGGCTGGCAATCCGATCCTGGCCGGCTACACCGCCTCCAAGCTGCCGTGGACGCGCAAGCATCGTCCCGATGCCTACGCGGCGATGACGACGGTGCTGCTGCCGCACGACTACGTCAACTTCTGGCTCACCGGCGAGCGCTACGCCGAAGTCGGCGATGCCTCCGGCAGCGGCTGGCTGGACGTGCGCACCCGGCAATGGTCGGCGCCGCTGCTGCAGGCGATCGATCCGCAGCGCGACCTGGCCGCGGCGCTGCCGCCGCTGGTGCCGACCGAGACCAGTTTCCTTCTCTCCGCCGCCGCGGCGCAGACCTTGGGTCTGCCGCGCGAGGTGCGCGTGGCCACCGGCGGCGGCGACAACATGATGGCGGCGATCGGCACCGGCAACGTGGTGCCGGGACGCCTGAGCATGAGCCTGGGTACCTCCGGCACGCTGTTCGCCTACGCAGAGCGCCCGGTGGTGGACCCGGACGCACGCTGGGCCGCATTCTGCTCTTCCAGCGGCGGTTGGCTGCCACTGATCTGCACCATGAACTGCACGGTGGCCACCGAGACCATCGCGCGCCTGTTCGGCATCAAGACCGGGCAGGGCGAGGCCTTGCTCGCCGCCACCGCGCCCGGTGCGGATGGACTGGTCCTGCTGCCGTTCTTCAACGGCGAACGCACCCCGAACCTGCCGGCCGCGCGCGGCTGCCTGACCGGCATGGACCTGCACAACACCACGCCGGCGCATTTCTATCGCGCGGCGATGGAGGGCGCCAGCTACAGCCTGCGCAACGGTTTCGACGCCTTCGTCGACGCCGGGCTGCAGTTCGATGCCATCTCCCTCACCGGCGGCGGCAGCAACAGCGCCGGCTGGCGCCAGCTCGTCGCCGACCTGTTCGGGCTGCCGGTGCACGTGCCGGCGCAGGCCGAGGGCGCGGCATTCGGCGCCGCGCTGCAGGCGCTGTGGGCCGACGCCTGGGCGCAGGGCGAGCGCGCCAGCCTGGCCGAGGTGGTGCTGCAGCACCAGCAGGACGACCCGGCGCGGTCCGCGCAGCCGGATGCGCAACGCGGTGCGCAGTACCAGGCGCACTACCAGAGCTTCCAGCGGCATCTGCAGGCCATCGGCCCGCTGTACGCCGCGTGATTCCCTTTCCCCCGCAACGCACTAGGACTTCGTGATGAGCACTTCCGTCTACACCGGCGCCAAGGAGTTTTTCCCGGGCATCGGCCGCATCCCGTTCGAAGGCAAGGCCTCGGACAATCCGCTGGCGTTCAAGGTCTACGACGCCGGCAAGCGCATCGGCGACAAGACCATGGCCGAGCACCTGCGCTTCGCCGTGGCCTACTGGCACAGCTTCTGCGGCAACGGCGCCGATCCGTTCGGCCCCGGCACCCGCGCCTATCCCTGGGACGCCGGCAGCGATGCGCTGGGCCGCGCCGAGGCCAAGGCCGATGCCGCGTTCGAGTTCTTCACCAAGCTCGGCGTGCCGTACTACTGCTTCCACGACGTCGATCTGGCGCCGGACGCGGAGGATGTCGGCCAGTACGAGAAGAACCTCAAGCACATGGTCGGCATCGCCAGGCAGCGTCAGGCCGACACCGGGGTCAAGTTGCTGTGGGGCACCGCCAACCTGTTCTCGCATCCGCGTTACATGAACGGTGCGGCGACCAACCCGGACTTCGACGTGGTTGCGCGCGCGGCGGTGCAGGTCAAGGCCGCGCTGGAAGCGACGGTGGAACTGGGCGGCGAGAACTACGTGTTCTGGGGCGGCCGCGAAGGCTACGCCTGCTTGCACAACACGCAGATGCGACGCGAGCAGGAGCACCTGGCGCGGTTTTTGACCCTGGCCCGCGACTACGGGCGCAGCATCGGCTTCAAGGGCAATTTCCTGATCGAGCCCAAGCCGATGGAGCCGATGAAGCACCAGTACGACTTCGACAGCGCCACCGTGGTCGGCTTCCTGCGCCAGCACGGCCTGGACCAGGACTTCAAGCTCAACATCGAGGCCAACCACGCCACCCTGTCCGGGCACAGCTTCGAACACGACCTGCAGGTGGCCAGCGACGCCGGCCTGCTCGGCAGCATCGACGCCAACCGCGGCAATCCGCAGAACGGCTGGGACACCGACCAGTTCCCGGTCGACCTGTACGACACGGTGGGCGCGATGCTGGTGGTGCTGCGGCAGGGCGGGCTGGCCCCGGGCGGACTTAACTTCGACGCCAAGGTGCGCCGCGAGTCGTCCGATCCGCAGGACCTGTTCATCGCCCACATCGGCGGCATGGACGCGTTCGCGCGCGGCCTGGAAGTCGCCCACGCGCTGCTCACCGCCTCGCCGCTGGAGCAGTGGCGCCGCGAGCGCTACGCCAGCTTCGACAGCGGTGCCGGTGCGGCCTTCGCCGCTGGCAGGAGCACGCTGGCCGACCTGGCCGCGCACGCCGCGCAGGCCGGCGAGCCGACCCAGCGCAGCGGCCGCCAGGAAGCCTACGAGAACCTGATCAACCAGTACCTGCTGCGCTGAACCGGTGCGCGGCGGCGGCCCGGTGCCGCCGCTGCGCACGCTCCTTCCCGCGCGCCGGCCGTCTTCCTCTTGCACGCCACCAGGTGAACCCATGTCCAGTGTTCCGATCGATCGCCACGCCGACGCCGGCGAGAACACCCGCCTCATCATCCTGATCAGCTGCGTCGCCACCATCGGCGGCTTCCTGTTCGGCTTCGACAGCGGGGTCATCAACGGTACTGTCGATGGCCTCAAGCAGACCTTCCAGTCCAGTTCCGCCGGCACTGGCTTCGAAGTCGCCTCGATGCTGCTGGGCTGCGCGTTCGGCGCGTTCCTGGCCGGTTCGCTCGCCGATCGCTGGGGCCGGCGCACGGTGCTGATCGTCTCGGCGGCGCTGTTCCTGCTGTCGGCGCTGGGCGCCGGCGCGGCGCACAACTCGGTGGTGTTCGTGCTGGCGCGGATGATGGGCGGTTTCGCGGTGGGCGCAGCCAGCGTGATGTCGCCGGCCTACATCGCCGAGGTCGCCTCGGCGCGCTACCGCGGGCGCCTGGCCACGGTGCAGCAGATCGCCATCATCGGCGGCCTGTTCTGCGCCTTCCTCAGCAACTATCTGCTGGCCAAGGCGGCCGGCGCGTCCACCGAGGCGCTGTGGCTGGGGCAGCCGGCCTGGCGCTGGATGTTCTGGATGCAGGCGCTGCCGTCCACCGCGTTCCTGCTGCTGTTGCTGGCGATTCCGGAGAGCCCGCGCTTCCTGGTGGTGAAGGGCCGCCGCGAGCAGGCGCTGGCGGTGCTGACCCGGCTGTACGGCGCCGGCACCGCGCAGACCAAGCTGACCGAAATCTCCGCCTCGCTCTCTGCCGACCAGCACAAGCCGCGGCTGTCCGACCTGGTCAGCAAGGTCACCGGCAAGGTCCGCCCGATCGTGTGGATCGGCATCGGCCTGGCCACCTTCCAGCAACTGGTCGGCATCAACGTGGTGTTCTACTACGGCGCGGTGCTGTGGCAGGCGGTGGGCTTCTCCGAGAGCGATGCGCTGTTGATCAACGTGCTGTCCGGCGCGTTGAGCATCGGCGCCTGCCTGGTCACGGTGGTGCTGATCGACCGGATCGGGCGCAAGCCGCTGCTGTGGATCGGCTCGGCCGGCATGGCGGTGTCGCTGGCGCTGGTCACCATCGCCTTCGCCAGCGCCTCGCTGGATGCGGCCGGCAAGCTGGCGCTGTCGCCGGGCATGGGCCGGCTAGCGCTGATCGCGGCCAATGTCTACGTGGTCTTCTTCAACATGTCCTGGGGCCCGGTGATGTGGGTGATGCTGGGCGAGATGTTCCCCAACCAGATCCGCGGCTCCGGCCTGGCCGTGGCCGGCGCGGCGCAGTGGATGTCCAACTTCGCCATCACCGTGACCTTCCCGATCCTGCTCGGCAGCATCGGCCTGGCCGGTGCCTACGGCATCTACACCGTCGCTGCGTTCCTGTCGGTGTTCTTCGTGCTGCGCTACGTGTACGAGACCAAGGGCAAGGAACTGGAGCAGATGCAGGGCTGAGGCCGATGCGCACGCGCGTGCCGTGTCCGGATCGAGGTGTCTGTAGTGAGCGGCTGAAGGCATTGCCGGATCGGTGGCGGCGCTGCGCGTGCCGTACCCTCACCCCAACCCCTCTCCCGGTGGGAGAGGGGCTTTGGCCTCTCCCTTCTCCCACCGGGGCCATGGCCCCCTTCTTGGGGAAGGTGCCCCGCAGGGGCGGACGAGGGTCCAGGCGAATCCTTGCGAGCAGGTCCGCGCAGCCCATAGGCATTCATTGATTCCTTATGTCTGCGAAGGGCGGTCCCATCGGCACGCGCTTGTTGTGTTATTTTATAACAATTGTCACTTTGCCTTGCTTGCCCTCCCTCGCTCCCTTGCCGCTCCCGCCGATCCGATGAACCTGCAGATCCCCTCGCCATTGCCCGATGTCGCCGCCGACGAACCGTCGCAGATCGCCGCTCCCCTGAACTGGGTGGGCATGGACGGCATCGCGCTGCCGATCAGTCTGGAAATGGGCGAGGGCGCGCCTGCGGCACCCGTGCCGGCGCAGGCCGCGCTCGCCGTCGACCTGCCGTCGGCGCAGGTCAAGGGCATTCATATGTCGCGGCTGTACCGCCTCCTCGACGAGAGCGCGCAGCAGCCGTTGTCGCCGTCGCGCCTGTCGCAGTTGCTGCGGGCGATGGTGCACAGCCATGCCGATTGCGCCTCGACCGCGGCGCGGGTGTCGCTGCGCCTGGAGCTGCTGCGTCGCAGCCCGGCGCTGCGCAGTGTGGGGCTGGCCGGCTGGCGGGCGTATCCGCTGCGGATCGACGCCGAGTTGCGCGGCGGCGTGGTCCGCCTGGGGCTGGGCGTGGAGTTGTTATATTCCTCGACCTGTCCATGCTCGGCGGCGCTGGCGCGGCAACTGCTCAGCGAGGCTTTCGTGCAGCAGCACGTGGACCAGGCCTCGGTCCCGCGCGAGGCGGTCGCGGACTGGCTGCTCCGGCACGGCAGCCATGCCACCCCGCATAGCCAGCGCAGCGTGGCCTCGGTGCGGGTCGGCGTGTCGGCCCGCGCGGTGCGTTTCGACGCCGAGGGAGTGATCGTGCTGGCCGAGCAGGCCCTGGCCACGCCGGTGCAGGCGGCGGTGCGCCGCGCCGACGAACAGGCGTTCGCGCGCCGCAACGGCGAGAACCTGATGTACGTGGAGGACGCCGCGCGGCGCCTGCAACAGGCGCTGGGCACACGCTACGCCGACGTGCAGGTGCAGGTGCGGCATCTGGAAAGCCTGCATGCGCACGACGCGGTGGCGGAGACTGCATCGGCGCCGGTGGCCGTCATGGCCGGGGAGGCCGCCCCTGACTTGGCGCAGGCCTGACCGCGAGCTGCGGGTGGTCGGCAAGTGCGCACCGATGCCGACCGGATCGCGCACGTCGCCCGGGCAGCCTCGGCGTTCCGGGTAGGCTTGGATGGGCGTGCCGGCGTCTGCAGCCGTCTGGCCGAGGGCGATCGACGCCCGCCCAATCAGGAGTGAGGCACGTCGGGCCGGCCGGCCCCAGAACGCAAAAAACCCCGCCAAGGCGGGGTTTTTGCTGTGTCGCGCTGCAGGCGAGGCGAGGATGGCGCTCCCTAGGGGACTCGAACCCCTGTTTTAGCCTTGAGAGGGCCACGTCCTAACCACTAGACGAAGGGAGCGTTTGGTCGCGTCGATTGCAGCGCGCTAGTATATGGGTCTCGCCGCCCTTCGGCAATCCCGCAACCCGATACGGAAGCGCCATCATCAATCCGCCAGTTCCATCGCCATTCACCCTGCGCGCGATCCCGCGCGATCAGCACCCCATCTCGCGCAAGGACATCAGCCCCAACGCCCTGCGCGTGCTGTACCGCCTGCGCGAGGCCGGCTTCGGCGCCTACCTGGTCGGCGGCGCGGTCCGCGACCTGCTGGTCCAGGTCCAGCCCAAGGATTTCGACGTCGCCACCGACGCCACGCCCGAGCAGGTCAAGCAGTTGTTCCGCAACTGCCGCCTGATCGGCCGCCGCTTCCGCCTGGCGCACGTGGTCTACGGCCGCGAGATCATCGAGGTGGCCACCTTCCGCGCCAACGTCGACGACGGCAGCGGCGACCGCGAAGTGGACAACGGCCGCCTGGTCCGCGACAACGTCTACGGCAGCATCGAGGACGATGCGGTGCGCCGCGACTTCACCTGCAACGCCCTGTACTACGCCATCGAGGACTTCTCGGTGCGCGACTACGTCGGCGGCTTCGAGGACGTGCAGGCGCGGCTGATGAAGCTGATCGGCGACCCGGAGCAGCGCTATCGCGAGGACCCGGTGCGCATGCTGCGCGCGGTGCGCCTGGCGGCCAAGCTCGATTTCGAGATCGAGGCCGGTACCGCCGAGCCGATCCCGCGCCTGGCCGGGCTGCTGGCCGAGGCCGCGCCGGCGCGGCTGTTCGAGGAAGTGCTCAAGCTGTTCCTGTCCGGCCATGGCGTGGCCAGCTTCGAGGGCCTGGAGCGGCACGGTCTGCTCGCCGCGCTGTTCCCGGAGAGCGCGGCGGCGCTGCGCTCCAACCGCAGCGGCGCGCTGCGGCGGATGCTGATCGAAGGCCTGCGCAACACCGACAACCGCGTCGCCAACGACGAGCCGGTGTCGCCGGCGTTCCTGTTCGCGCTGCTGCTGTGGCCGGCCTACTGCCGCGCGTTGATGACCCTGCAGAAACAGGGCATGCAGATGGAGGAGGCGCAACGCCGCGCCGCCGACCGGGTGACCTTGCACCAACTCAGCACCGTGGCGCTGCCGCGGCGTTTCTCGCTGCCGATGCAGGAGATCTGGCTGCTGCAGTCGCGCTTCACCTCGCGCCAGCGCAAGCGGGTAGTGCGCACGCTGTCGCATCCGCGCTTCCGCGCTGCGTTCGATTTCCTGATCGTGCGCCAGTCCGCGTCGGACGAGCATGCGGCCGACATCGCCTACTGGCGCGAACTGCAGCAGCAGCCCGGCTACGCGCCGCCGCCCCGCGGCTTCGACCCGGAGGTGGACTACGCCGGCGACGAACTGGCGTTCGCGCCGCCGGCCGACAGCGAAGAGACCCCCAAGCGCCGCCGGCGCCGGCGCCGCCGTCCGGACGCCGCCACGCCCGTCGAGTGAGCGCCGCGACACCGGCGCCGGTCCAGGCCTGCATCGGCCTGGGCGGCAACCTCGGCGACGCCGCGGCGACCCTGCGCGCGGCCATGGCCGCGCTCGACACGCTGCCGCAGACCCGCCTGCTGCGCGCCTCGCAGCTGTACCGCAGCCCGGCCTGGGGCCGCGAGGACCAGCCGGACTTCATCAACGCCGCGGCGCTGGTGAGCACCGCGCTGCCGGCGCCGGATCTGTTGCAGGCGCTGCTGGACCTGGAACACCGCCACGGCCGCCAGCGCCTGCCTGGCGAACGCTGGGGCCCGCGCACCCTGGACCTGGACCTGCTGCTGTACGCGCAGGCGACGATCGACCTGCCCGGGCTGCAGGTGCCGCATCCGTATCTGCACCAGCGCGCCTTCGTGCTGCTGCCGTTGGCCGAGATCGCCGCCGACGTGGTGATTCCGGGGCATGGAACGGTGCGTGACGTACGCGACCGCATCGAAACCGGCGGGATCGCGCCAATCGGTAGATAATGCTCGGCTCATTACCGCCGCACATGAGCTTATGAGCAGCCACGCCGACAGCAAGCCCTGGACCGTTCCCGCCCTGGCCGAGGCCAAGCGCCGCCAGCAGAAGCTGGTGATGCTGACCGCCTACGACGCCGGCTTCGCGCGGACCTTCGACGCCAACGGGGTGGACCTGATCCTGATCGGCGATTCGCTGGGCATGGTGGTGCAGGGCCACGACTCGACCCTGCCGGTGAGCGTGGACGACATCGTCTATCACACCGCCGCGGTGGCGCGGGTGCTGCAGCGGGCGCTGCTGGTGGCCGACCTGCCGTTCCAGTCCGATGCCACCCCTGAGCGTGCGCTGGACGCGTCGACCCGGCTGCTGCAGGCCGGTGCGGAGATGGTCAAGCTGGAGGGCGCTGGGCACAAGCTGGAGGTGATCCGCTTCCTCAGCGAACGCGACATCCCGGTGTGCTCGCACCTGGGCCTGACCCCGCAGTCGGTGCTGACCTTCGGCGGCTACAAGATCCAGGGCCGCGAAGAGGCCGCCGCGGCCAAACTGCTCGCCGACGCCAAGGCGGTCGCCGCAGCCGGCGCCGCGCTGCTGGTGCTGGAATGCGTGCCGTCGCCGCTGGCCGCGCGGATCACCGCCGAGATCGACATCCCCACCATCGGCATCGGCGCCGGCCCCGACTGCGACGGCCAGGTGCTGGTGATGCACGACTTCCTCGGCCTGGACAGCGGCCACCGCCGCCCGCGCTTCGTCAAGGATTTCCTGGCCGAGGGCGGTTCCATCGCCGGGGCCGCCCGCGCCTACGCCGACGCGGTCCGCGCCGGCACCTTCCCCGACGCCGAACACGCCTACGCCAAATGATCGAGACCATCACCGACCTGGCACGACTGCGCGCCACCGTCTCCGGCTGGAAGCGGCAGGGCCTGCGCGTGGCCTTCGTGCCGACCATGGGCAACCTGCACGCCGGGCATTTCTCGCTGGTGATGCTGGCGCGGCAGTACGCCGACCGCGTGGTTTCCAGCGTCTTCGTCAATCCGACCCAGTTCGGTCCGAACGAGGATTTCACCCGCTATCCGCGCACGCCCGAGGCAGACACCAGTGGCCTGGAAGGCGCCGGCTGCGACGTGCTGTGGCTGCCAACGGTGGAGAGCATGTATCCGCTGGGCGTGGAGCTGGCGCTGCGCATGCACACCCCGGGCGTCAGCGAGGTGCTGGAAGGCGCCTGCCGGCCCGGCCATTTCGACGGCGTCTGCACCGTGGTCGCGCGCCTGTTCAACCAGGTGCAGCCGGACCTGGCGGCGTTCGGCAAGAAGGACTACCAGCAACTGGCGGTGATCCGGCAGATGGTCGCCGACCTGGCGTTCCCGATCGAGATCCTCGGCGGCAGCATCGTGCGCGAGGCCGACGGCCTGGCGATGAGCTCGCGCAACCAGTACCTGTCGGCGGAGGAGCGGCCGCGCGCGGCGCAGATCCATCGCACCCTGCGGGCGATGCGCGACGGTCACCTGGCTGGGCGCCCACGCGCGCAGGTGGAGGCGGAGGCGACCGCGCAGCTGCAGGCGGCCGGCTTCGAGGTCGACTACAGCGTGCTGCGGACGCCCGACCTGAGCGAGCCGCAGGACGCCACCGGCCCGCGCGTGGCGCTGATCGCCGCGCGCCTGGGCCGCACCCGGCTGATCGACAACCTGGAATTCTGAGCGCGGTAGGTCGCCGTCGTCGTAGGAGCGGCTTCAGCCGCGACCGGGCTTCCCCGTGAACGCCTGTCGCGGCTGAAGCCGCTCCTACGACGGTCTGAGGCCGCCCCTCACCACCGCCACCTAACCCTCGGCTGCTAAACTGCGCTTCTTTCCTGACCGCAGTCCCGCCCCATGCAACTGAGCCTGTTGAAGACCAAGATCCACCGCGCCACCGTCACCCATTCCGAGCTGAACTACGAAGGCTCGATCGCCATCGACGGGCTGCTGCTGGAGGCGACCGGCATCCGCGAGTTCGAGCAGGTGCATATCTGGGACGTGACCAACGGCGCGCGTTTCAGCACCTACGCGATCTGCGCCGAAGAGGGCAGCGGCATCATCTCGCTCAACGGCGGCGCCGCGCGCCACGTGCAGGTCGGCGACCTGATCATCATCGCCGCCTTCGCCGGCATGAGCGAAGAGGAAGCCGCGCGCTTCCAGCCGACCCTGGTCTACGTGGACGGCAACAACCAGATCACCCACACCAACACCACCATCCCAAAGCAGGCCGCATGACACAGTCCACCGGTTTCGACGCACTGCATTCCCACGCCCAGCGCTTGCGCGGGGCGCGCCTTCCCGACCTGCTGGCGGCCGAACCCGGCCGTGCCGAGACGTTGGCGCTGCAGGTCGGACCGCTGTACTTCAATTTCGCGCGGCAGAAGTACGACCGCGCCGCGCTCGACGCGCTGCTGGCGCTGGCCGCCGACCACGACCTGGCCGGCGCCTTCCAGCGCCTGTTCCGCGGCGAGACGGTCAACGTCACCGAAGGCCGCGCCGCGCTGCATACCGCGCTGCGCGGCGACCTCACCGACGCGCCGGTGGCCAGCCAGGCCCACGCCAGCGCGCGCGAGGTGCAGCAGCGCATGCGCGCGCTGATCGACGCCCTGGCGCAGACCGATGTCACCGACATCGTCAGCGTCGGCATCGGCGGCTCCGATCTCGGCCCGCGCCTGGTCGCCGACGCGCTGCGTCCGGTCACCGGCGCGCGCTTCCGCGTGCACTTCGTCTCCAACGTGGACGGCGCGGCGATGCAGCGCACCCTGGCCACGCTGGATCCGGCGCGTACCGCCGGCGTGCTGATCTCCAAGACCTTCGGCACCCAGGAAACCCTGCTCAACGGCCAGATCCTGCGCGACTGGCTGGGCGGCAGCGAGCGCCTGTACGCGGTCAGCGCCAACCCCGAGCGCGCCGCCAAGGCCTTCGACATCGCCGCCGGCCGCGTGCTGCCGATGTGGGACTGGGTCGGCGGCCGCTATTCGCTGTGGTCGGCGGTGGGCTTCCCAATCGCGCTGGCGATCGGCGCCGACGCCTTCGAGCAGTTGCTTGAAGGCGGCGCGCAGTTCGACGAACACGCCTTGACCGCGCCGCTGGAGCGCAACGTGGCCGTGCTGCATGGCCTGACCACGCTGTGGAACCGCAACCTGCTCGGCTACGCGACGCAGGCGGTGATGACCTACGACCAGCGCCTGGCGCTGCTGCCGGCCTACCTGCAGCAGCTGGTGATGGAGAGCCTGGGCAAGCGCGTGCGCCTGGACGGCAGCCCGGTCGAGGCCGACACCGTGCCGGTGTGGTGGGGCGGCGCCGGCACCGACGTGCAGCACAGCTTCTTCCAGGCGCTGCACCAGGGCACCAGCATCGTGCCGGCCGACTTCATCGGCTGCATCCGCAACGACGACCCGTACACCGTCAACCACCAGGCGCTGCTGGCCAACCTGCTGGCGCAGACCGAAGCGCTGGCGAACGGGCAGGGCAGCGACGATCCGGCCCGCGACTACCCGGGCGGCCGCCCGAGCACGCTGATCCTGCTCGACGCGCTGACCCCGCAGGCGCTGGGCGCGCTGATCGCGATGTACGAGCACAGCGTGTACGTGCAGTCGGTGGTCTGGGGCATCAACGCCTTCGACCAGTTCGGCGTGGAACTGGGCAAGCAGCTGGCGAGCCAGTTGCTGCCGGCGCTGCAGGGCCAGTCCACCGAGATCGCCGACCCGGTGACGCGCGCGGTGCTGGCGCGGTTGCAGGGCTGAGCGAAGCGAAGCGCACGGGGCATTCGCTCCCGTGCGTCCGCGAGGAACGATGCGGTCTGCGCGCGTGTATCGCAATGGCGATCGCCGATCAGGGAGGAAACAGGGATGATGAACGCGAAAAGGATGGTGTGTTGGATGTTGCTGCCGGCGCTGGTGTGCTTGGGGGCGTGCCAGCGGCAAGCGCCGGAGCGCAATTCGGGCGAGGTAGCGGAACCGCTGCACGTCGTCGAGGTCCGGATCGGTGCAATGCGCGACGGAAGGCCCGTGCCGCAGACCAGCGATGCGCCGATCCTGGCCACCGTCGCCCTGCGCGGCACTGCCCAGGGACACGTGCTGAAAGCGCGCTTGCTTGACCTGCGCGATGGTCGTCAGGTCGGGTTGGTGGAGCGTGCCATGACCCGCTCCGATCAGGTCCAGTCGCTGCGTTTCGACAACGCGGCCGGCTGGCAGCCGGGGCGTTACATGCTTGAGGTAACGCTTGATGGCAAGCTCGCCTCGCAGCAGGACGTCGACGTGATGGAGCCGGCGAAAGGTGCGCCGCGCACGGGCTCCTAGCGCGGCGCGGCGTCCGTGCTGGACAGCGCCTGCAGGAACAGCACCAGCTTGTGCTTCTCCTCTGCGGTCAGGCTGATCGGCCGATTGCGGGCGAGGTTGCGATAGTAGACCTCGTGTTCCACCGCCGCCGGCAGATCGGCGATGCTGCCGTCGTGCATGTACGGCGCGGTATCGGCCACCGTCCGTAGCGACGGGGTGCGGAAGGCGCCCAGATCCTGGGGCGCGCGCGTCACCGCAAAACGGCCCAGTTCCGCCACGCGCACGTCCGAGAGGATGGAGTCGCCTAGGCTCCTGCCTTCGCGGTTTTGCCGCTCGAGCACGTCGAGCAGCGCGGCGACGTTGCCGGCGACCTGATTGAAACCGATGCCGGCGTGATGGAAGCGCTGATCGCTTGTGGTCGCGGGCGTGCCATCCAGCTTGTGGCAATCGATGCAGCCGGCCTTGCCGGAAAACAGTACCAATCCCTCGCGTTCGTCCTCGCTCAGCGAAGCTTGCGCGCCACGCGTCGTCCGGTAAGTTTCGTAGCGCGTCGGCGGTGCGGGCAACGCGCGGATGTAGGCGGCGAGCGCGGCGGCCACGACCTGGATGTCGCTGCCGTCTTCGCCGGCGGCTGCACGCAACAGCGGCGCGTAGCGCGGGTCGCGGGCGAGGTGGGCCAGCACGGCTTGCCGATCGGGCAGGCCCATCTCGCGTGGGTTGGTCAATGGTTGCAGGACCGCGTCTTCCAGCGTCGCTGCGCGCCCATCCCAGAAAAAGTGCGTCATGAAGCGGCTGTCGAGCAGGCTGGGCGCGTTGCGTGTGCCGTGCTGGCCGCCTGTCCCGGTGGACACTGCGGCACCATCGGTATAGGCCAACTCGGCGCGATGGCAGCTTGCGCAACTGGTCTTGCCGTCCGCGCTGAGCCGCGTGTCATGGAACAGGGCCTGGCCAAGCGTGATGCGCGCCGCCGCTGTGTCGTGCTGGCCACCGCCACACCCGGTCAGCACCAGAACGAGGGTGGCCGACCACAGACGCATGCAGATGACAATGTAATGACGCCAGTTCCTTGGCATGACGCTGTTGACTCCTGTCCCCACTGTCGGATATCTATATCCAGGCTGAATGCACGACGCAAGGTCAGCATACGGACAGCCGGCTATCGTGGCCAGCCTTCAGGGATGAGAGCATGGAACGTCGCGGCGCAGGGATGGGCTCGGTCGTGGGTTTGCTGAAGCGGGCGGCGCATGCGCCCGCGCAGGGTTGGCGGCGCATCGTGGGCAGAACGGTGGCGGCCTTGTTGCTGACCCTTCTGGCCTGCACGTCTGGCGCCACGTCCTACGTTTACGACGCGCAGGGGCGTCTGGTCGCCGTGAGCAACGATGCCGGTGCCAGTGCCCGCTATCGCTACGACACGATGGGCAATATCGTCGCTGTCGAACGCGTCTCCAGCGGAACCTTGGCAGTGCTGGGCTTCAGTCCGGCGCGCGGTGCGGCGGGCGATCGCGTGCGGATCCAGGGGCAGGGATTTTCCACCGCTGCGTCTGCCAACAGCGTGACCTTCAATGGACAGGCAGCGACGGTGCTGGCCGCCAGCGCACGCGAGTTGACGGTCCTGGTGCCTGCCACTGCCAGTACCGGTCCGATCTCCGTGGCCGTGGCCGGGCAGAGCGCAAGCAGTGCGCAGCAGTTCCTGGTCGATGCCAACCTGCGTCAGCCGACCATTACGGGCGTATCGCCGTTGATCGCCAGCGCAGGTACGGCGATCACCGTCGATGGGCAGAACCTGGCGCCGGTCGCCGGGCAGACCACGGCGAAGCTGGATCGCAAGACCGCGGTGCTCTCGAGCGCCACCGGCACGCGCCTGGTCTTTCCGGTGCCGGGCAGGAGCGGCAGCGGTCCGGTGACCGTCACCACGCCTTACGGCAGCGCCACGAGCAGCCAGGATGTGCTGGTGGTGCCGAGCAGTGTGTCGTCCGTCGGCATCGCCAGCGTCACGCGCCTAACCCTGGATGCCGCCGCCGTCGACGTGGCGGTCGCCAACGCGGGTGGGTCTGCCGCGGTCCTGTTCACCGGCATGGCCGGTGATTACCTCAGCGCTCAGTTCCAGTCGCTGGGGTCCACGACGTTGAACTACCTGGTGTTCGGCACCGATAACGTGGAGATTGCCAGTGGACTGGTGAATGCGAACCAGCCCACCCTGCATCTGCCGCGATTGAAGGTGGGCGGCACCTATCTGTTGCTGCTTACACCGAGCACCTCTTCCGCCAGTTGGAAGATGGCAGTGGAGCATGCCGGAGTGCTTGCGTTGGACGGCGCCGAAACCAGCGTTGCCACGTCGCTCGCCGCGCAATCGAAGCGCTACACCTTTCTTGCCCAGGCCGGAAGCAGGCTGGGCCTGGCGGTGGCCGAGCAGACGCCGGCCGGCAGCGGCTGGGGAACCGCCTTGGTGCAGGTGTTCGACGCCGACGGCGTCAATCTGGGCTATCAGTACTGCAACCAGGCCAACAACGGCTGCGCACTCAACATCGCCGCGCCCAGGACCGGCGTGTATCAGGTGTTGCTGACGCCCGGCACCAGCGGTGCACGCACCCTGCGTCTGAATCTGTGGCTGTCCTCGGATCTATTGCAGGCATTGCCGAAGGACCAGGACGTGCTGGCCGAAACGTCGCGTCGAGGACAGAACCTGCGTCTGTCGTTCGGTGCCGTGGCCGGCGATGCCTTTGCGTTGCAGGTAGCCGCCCAGACAACCGTGCCCGCTGGCCGTGATGTGTACTACCGCGTTTACGCGCCTGATGGCACCAGTGTTGCCTCGATGGCGGTGCGCGCAGCAGGCACCACCTATGTGACGGCGAAGACAAGCGGCACCTATCAGGTACTGGTGGATCCCGGGTTCGGAGAAACCGTGCGGTTGCAGATGCGGCTCAGCACTGGAAACGTGGGTAGTGGCGGTGGTGGGCTCGATGACGCCACCAGCGCATTCGCCACGCAATTGCCGGGCGACAGCGTGTACTTCACTTTCTCCGCGACCGCCGGGCAGAGCCTGGGACTCGGCATCAGCGAGCTGCAGTCCAACGAAAGCGGCCCGCTCAACCTCACTATCTATGGCCCTGCAGGCGCGCCGATGGCCGGTGCCGCCTGCGAGGTGGCCAATGACGGATGTGATGTGAATCTGCCGCAACTGGCGGCGGGTCGTTACGGAGTCCTGGTCGCTCCTGCCACGACGACGCAGACGATGCGCTTCAAGGCGACCCTGTCCACCGACCTGGCGCTTTCCTTGACGCGGGATGCGGTCAGCCAGGTCAGCATCGGCCGGCGCGGGCAGAACGCAGTGCTGTCGTTCCAGGCGGGTGCCGGCGACGCACTGGCAGTGCAGGTGTCGGAGCAGACCACGACTCCGGCGAACGGCACGGTCTACTACCGGGTGTACCAGCCTGATGGCACGGCCTTGTCGTCGATGGCGGTCTCCGGTTCGGGCACCCTGACGATGAACACACCTGTCGCCGGGGCTTACCGACTGTTCGTCGATCCGCGCAATGGCGCCACCATGTCCGCCAAGGTGCTGGTGACCACCGGGAGCGCGGGCGGGCTGCAACTGGATGGCAGCAGCGGCGTGTACAGCGGCGCCGCCGGTCAAAGCGTGTTCTTCAGTTTCAGCGCAGCGGCCTCGCAGAATCTGGGATTGGGCATCGGCGATCTGAACCTGAGCAGCGGGACCTATGTCAACGTCAAGATCGCCAATCCCAACGGCTCCACGCTCACGACCGCGACCTGCTACGCCGCCAGTGGCTGCGCCTTCAATCTGCTCAACCTCACCGCGGGCAACTATGGTGTGACCGTGAGTCCGCAATCGGGCTCCCAGAGCATCGCGTTCAAGGCGACTCTGTCCACAGAGGTCACTGGCTTCCTGCAGAAAGATGCGTCGAGTTCCGTGGACATCTCGCGCTATGCCCAGAATGCGCGCCTGACGTTCACCGGGACCGCCGGCGAGAGCCTGGCCTTGCTCGCCGCCGACGTCGCGACCAGGCCGGCAGGCCGCGACGTGGTCTATGCGGTGTATCGGCCGAACGGCGCGTTGTGGAAGAACGTGACGGCCAGCGGCAATGTCATTCTGGCCATGCCCAATCTCCCTGAGACGGGAAGCTATCGGGTGTTCGTCGATCCGGCGGGCGGCGCGTTGTGGTCGGCACGCTTGAAACTCTCCACGGGCCAGGACGGCAATGTCGAACTGGACGGCGCAGGTGGCAGCTATCAGACGCCTGCAGGCCAGGGCGTACATTTCTCCATCGACACCCAGGCCGGCCAGAATCTGGGGCTGGGGATCACCGACATTGCGGTGAGTTCGGGCAATTACTTCAATATCGCCGTCTACAGCCCGAACGGTACGACCTTGTACAGCGGCAGCTGCTACGTCCAGGATGGCTGTTCGTTGCCGCTGAGGAACACCTTGGCGGGACGCTACAGCGTGGTGGCGACACCGGCCTCGGCGAGCCAGACGATCCAGTTCCGCGCCGTGCTGTCGTCCGAATTGCTGGATCAGCTGACCCGCGATCAGCCCTTGCATCTGGCGCTGGCCCGGTATGGGCAGAATGCGCGGCTCCGCTTCCAGGCGCAGGCGGGCGAGTCGTTGATGCTGCTGGTCGCGGCGCAGACGACACTACCCTCCGGTCGTGATGTGGTATATCGCGTGCTACGGCCGGATGGTGCTGTCTGGAAGGCGGCGACTATCAAGGTGGGCGATGCCATCAATCTGATCAGTATCCCGACGTCTGGCGAGTATGCAATCCAGGTCGAGAGCAGGACCGGAAGTCCCCTGGAATCGGACATCACCCTTTCCTCCGGAATCTCGCTGCCGATCGATGGCCCTCCGTCGCATGTGGTGACACGCTTGCCGGCGCAATACAAGCACTTCTCCTTCATCGCCAGTCAGGGCCAGAACCTGGGACTGGGCATCAGCGGCATCCAGATCGTGGGCTCAGGGTGGCAGCGCGTCGTTGCGTCCGTCTACAAGGCGGATGGCAGCACGCTGGCGAGCGGATACTGCGACGTGGAGCGCGGCGGCTGCGATTTCGATCTCGTCAACCTCGCTGCAGGCAAGTACGCAGTACTGATCACTCAAGAAGAGGAGCAGGCAGCAACGTACGACGTGACGCTTTCCAGCGATCTCGCCTTGAACCTGCAGCGCGACACGCCGCTGGCCGTCTCCGTCGCCAGACGCGGGCAGAACGCCCGGTTGAGCTTCCAGGGGCAGGCGGGCGACAAACTCGCCGTGCTGGTGCAGAACCAGGCGACCACGCCCGCGGATGGCACCAGCTATTACAGCGTCTACCAGCCGAATGGCACCCTGCTCACGTCCGGATCGACGCGTACCGGTACTGCGATCGGCCTGGGCAGCCTGCCGACGACCGGCCAGTACAGCGTGGTGGTCGATCCGCAGTATGGGCAGACGATCGACACCACGGTCGCCTTGTCCACCGGCACGTCAGTGGCCGTGGACAGCAGTCGCACGTTCGCTGCGGGTCCGCCTGGCGCGGGCATTTTCTTCTGGTTCGATGCGCAGGCCGGGCAGAAGCTCGATTTCGGACTCGATCAGATCGCACTATCAGGCAACGGCTACGCTTGGGTCTATGCGACGTTCTATCGTCCGGATGGCAGCAAGGTCTTCTCCAACACGAATTGCTTCCGTACCTACGGCTGCGGATTCTCCATCGATGCCGCGCAAGCCGGACGCTACGGCGTCGTGGTCGTTCCTTCGTCGGAAGACCAGAGTTTCGCTCTGACCGCCTCGGTATCCAGCACCGTCGTTGGCACCTTGGCGTGGGATGTCCCGCAATCGATCGCCCTGGACAGGCACGGCAAGACTGCCACGCTGTCCTTCAGCGGCACGGCAGGGCAGGGCGTGCTGCTGCGGGTGGTCAATCAGACGACCACGCCGGTCGGACGGTCGGTGACCTATGCGCTGTATCGGCCTGACGGACAGTCGTACAGATCGCTCAGCGCCAGCGCCGGCAGCAGCGACCTGAGCTTCCCGGCGCTCCCGACGAGCGGCACCTATCGATTGCGGATCGTGCCCGAGGACGGCGTCACTGCGGCGATGGACATCACTTTGGACAGTACGCCCTAGAACACCGACGCGATTTCAACGAACGGACGCAGATCGGCGGCAGGCATGGAGCGGAGCGAGCATATGACGTGGTTCAACAGCGCATGGAAAAGCGTGATCCTGGGTGGGGTACTGGGCGCGCTGGCGTCGACGGCCGCCTCCCAACAGCTGGTCTGGTCGACGGCGGCCATGCCGGCTGTCGGCGTTGGCGCTGTCCCTGCAGTGATCGGGCAGTGGCATACGACCGCATTGGCCGATGGCAGCGAGTTGGCGCTGGCGCCCGACGGGCGTTTCCTGCGCCATCGCGTGCCCGGTCGGCGTGCGCGCGAGATCGCGCTGCCATCGGCGCGCATCGACGCCAGCGTCACCTTGCTGCCGAGCGGGCGCGTGCTGGTCTGGGGAGGGCGCGATGCCAGGGGCCGACTGCAGGACGGCGGCGCGTGGTTCGATCCCACGAGCCTTTCCGTGCAGCCCGCGACGGGACTGAGCCTGCGCGCGCGCTATGGACACACCGCCACGGTACTGACCGATGGTCGCCTCCTGCTGGCCGGCGGCACCGGCGATGGCGCCGGCGCGCAGGTGTGGGACGAAGCCAGCGATCGGGCGATCACCCTGCCTGCGGATCTGCCGGGTGGCGGCAACGCAAGCTCGCGCCTGCTTGCTGATGGCCGTGTGGCGTTGCCGGCGTCTCGAAGCGCCCAGCGCATCACCAGCGATGCGGTGTTCGATCCGCTCGCGGGGGCGTTTCTTCCGTATCCGGCCAGCATCGCGGAGCAGCCAGGCGCGCCGCGGCTCGCCGGCAGCGTGCCGGTGCAGGGGGCAGCGGGCGTTGCGCCGACCGCGCGGCTCGCGTTGCGCTTCTCGCGTCCGCTGCACATGCCCACGTTGTCCGCGCGCACCGTCACCCTGGTCGGTCCGGAGGGACGCGTCGCGGTGCGCATCGCGCCGGTGGAGCAGGGCCGTCTGCTGTTCGTGCAGCCGCGTCAGGCCTTGTTCCCGGATTCCCATTATACCTTGATGGTCGAGGGCGCGCGTGCCGCATCGGGCGATGCCGTTCCGCTGATCGCCCTGGATTTCCGCACCACCGCCTACGACAGCAACGGAAATCCGGTGGCGCATGCAATGACCACGCCGACACAAGCAGGCGCTGCACCCAGCGTGCAGATGACTGGTGCAGGCACGTCGGCCTCCTGTGCCAATGACGGTGTGCCGTGCCGCGCGCACGGCCTGTTGGTGGACGGCGTCTGGTACCCGGGACAGGACAATACCGACAGCCGCTGGCGCATCTATGGCGCCTCGCAACAGCCGGAACACAACGCCCGCATTGCGCGGATCGCCGCGACCTTCCACGTGACGATGGTGCGCGGGCGTGTGGTGCGGGTGGACCAACAACCCGTGGCCGGGGTCGAGGTCAGCATCGGCAAGGAGCGCGCGCTTACCGACAAGAACGGCTGGTTCACCCTGTTCGATGTGCCGGCGGGGCACCAGGAACTCTACGTCGACGGCAGCACGGCCAACACGGCCGGCGCCGAATACGGTCAATTCGTCGTCGGCACCGAAGTCGCCGCCGGCCGATTGAACGAACTCGGCTATCTGCTGCATCTGCCACGCATCGCAGCGCGCGACAAGATCCGGATCCCGTCGCCGACCGTCCAGGACATGGTCGTTGGCCACCCGGATATTCCCGGCCTGCAATTGCGCATTCCCAAGGGCACCGTCGTGCTGGACCGCAAGGGCCGCCTGGTGACCGAACTGGCGATCGTGCCGACGCCGGTCAATCGGGCGCCGTTCCCGGTCACCGAAAACCATCCGATGGCGTTCACGGTCGAGCCGGGCGGCGCGCAGATCCGCGGACTCGACCCCGGCGCCAACAACGGCATCCAGGTCTACTACCCCAACTACGACGGCTACGCCGCGGGTACCCAGGCCAATTTCTGGATGTACGACCCGCGCGATGGCTGGCGCGTCTACGGCAAGGGCACCGTTTCGGCCGACGGCAAGCATTTCGTTCCCGAGCCTGGCGTGGCCTTGCACCAGACCATGGGCGGCATGTACAGCGTGCCCAGCAACGACCCGCCCAGCGAGGCCGGGTTGCCGCCGGATGGGCATTGTTGCGGCACCCCCGGCAGCGGCGGCGTCGCCAATGCGGCCGATCCCATCGACCTGAAGACCGGCGAATTTGTTCATTCGGAAACCGACCTGCAGATCGCGGACGTGACGGCGCTGAGCCTCTCGCGCAGCTACCGTCCCCACGACATGAAGCAGCGTGAGTTCGGCATCGGCACCGCGTCCAACTGGGGCTACTATCTCCACAATCCGGGCGGCACCTACGATTCGCTCGATCTGGTGCTGCCGACCGGCGCCTATATCCGCTTCGATCGGGCCTCCGGTTCCGGCCCGCGTGGCGAGTGGCGCCAAGCCGGTTCGACCACACAGTATGCGGGCGCCGTGCTGCAGTCGGTCTACGATTCGGACCCGTTGCAGCCGTGGGGCCGCGGCTTCCGCATCACCCTGCGCGACGGCAGCCGCATGCAGTTCTCCAGCTACATGGACACCCGCCTGCGCTGGCTGGAAGACCGCTATGGCAACCGCACCACGCTGCTCTACGATGCCGGCTTGGTCGCGCGCATCGTCTCGCCCAGCGGGCGCTACATTGGTCTGGAGTACGACACCCGCAATCGCGTTGCAGCGGCGACCGACAACGCCGGCAACCGCTGGACCTATGCCTACGACAGCAATGGCTTGCTCGCCACGGTGGGATATCCGGATGGCGGCAGCAAGACATACGCGTATCAGACCAGGACCCAGAACAACGCGCTGGCGCAGCACCGGATGCAGTCCATCACCGACGCCCGCGGCAAGCGCGTTCTGCTCAACGAGTTCGAGGTTGTCAACGGTGTTTCCACGGGCAGGGTAATCAAGCAGACCCAGGCCGACGGCGGCGTCTTCGTCATCGACTATGCGCATGTCGACGTCGGCAGTACCGGCGTGCTCGTCACCAGTCCCGACGGCAGCAAGCGCCGCGTCGTGTTCGACGGCAACAGTGCCTACCCGAAGACCGACATCCTGGCCTACGGCACCGACAAGCAACAGACGTACAGTTTTGAGCGCAACGTCTACGGGCAGGTCACCGCCAGTATCGACCCGCTCGGCCGTCGCACCGAGTATCGCTACGACGCGGGCGGGCGACCGCTGCAGGTCACGCTGCTGGCGGGCACCACACAGGCGCGCGTGTCCAGCCTCAGCTACACCAGTGACGGCGACCTGCAATCGGCGACGGATCCGCTCGGGCGGGTCACGCGCCTGGACTACGGCGCCAACCGCTGCCTGACCGCGGTCACCGATCCTGGCGGCCGCACGGCGCGCTTCGCCTGCGATGGCGCGGGCCTGCCGTTGAGCGCGACCAATGCGATCGGCCAGACGATCGCCTTCCAGTACGCTGGCTACGATCTGGCCGGCATGGTCGATCCGTTGGGGCGCAGCACCCGCTTCCAGTACGACAGCCTCGGCAGGGTAACCGGCAGCCGCGACGACCTGGGCAACGCCACGCGCCAGGAATACGACGCGCTTGGCCGTGTCAGCAAGGCCTACGACGCCGCCGGCAATGTGACCGAATTCGGCTACGACAAGAACGGCAACGTCGTGGCGGTCCTGTTGCCGCACGGCAACGGCATCACCTATACCTACGACGAGCGCAACCGTCCGCTGACCCGTACCGACGCGCTGGGCCAGTCCGAGACCTGGACCTACGACACCATGGACCGTGTCGCCAGCTACACCGATCGCAAGAGCCAGAAAAAGACCTTCACCTACGACGTGCTCGGGCGCCTGTCGGTGGTCACCGAGGCCGACGGGCGTACCCAGACCTTCACTTACGACGCCGGCAACCGCCGTGTCGCGCTGGTCGATTCGGCAGCGGGAACCCTGAGCTGGGAATACGACCTGTTCGACCAGGTCATCAAGGCCATCACACCGCAAGGCAACATCGTCTACGAATACGACGCCGCGGGCCGCCGTACCAAGATGATCGCGGCCAACCAGGCGGCACTGGAATACCGCTACGACGACGTCGACCGCTTGCGCGGCCTGCTGCAGGGGAGCGAGACCGTGGCGTTCGATTACGACGCCGCCGATCGCCTCACCGAGACCACGCTGCCCAACGGCGTCAAGACCGGGTATGCCTACAACACCGCCAACCAGAACACTGGCATCGCCTGGCTCAAGCCGGACGGCACGGCCCTGGGCGAGATCGGCTACGGCTACGACCAGGTCGGCCGCCTGGTGGCGCAGACCGGCAGCTTTGCCCCGCAGGCGCTGCCGGCGGCCCGCAGCGGCAGCTTCGACGACAACAACCGGCAAACCCAGGCCGATGGACAGGCGCTCAGCTACGACGCCAACGGGAACCTGGTCTCCGACGGCGTGCGCACCTACGTCTGGAACGCACGCGACCAATTGGTCGAGATCAAACAGGGAACGGCAAGCATCGCCAGCTTCGGCTACGACCCGCTGGGCCGAAGAGTAAGCAAGACCGAAGGCGGACAGACGATCAGCTATCTGTACGATGGGCTGGACGCGGTGCAAGAAACCCAGGGTGGCGCCGTCAACCCGATCCTGACCGGGCTGGGCATCGACGAGCGCTATGCGCGGAACGAAGCCAGCGGACGTGCGTATTTCCTGAGCGATGCGCTTGGCAGCACGCGTGCACTTACCAATGCCAGCGGTTCCTTGATCCAGCGCTACGACTACACCCCTTACGGACAGACCAGTCAAGCCAGCGCAGGGACCACCAACCCGTATCAGTACACGGGGCGGGAGAGGGATGCGAGTGGGCTTTATTACTACCGTGCACGTTACTACTCCTCCAGCGTTGGACGCTTCTTGAGTGAGGATTCGATTGGACTGGCTGGAGGAGTGAATCCATATGCTTATGTGAATGGTGATCCCTTGAGCTATCGGGACCCTTCCGGTAACTGTCCAATGTGCTTGATTCCCGTTGTTTGGGGGCTCATTGAAATTGGGTTGAGCATTTATGATATTTATGACACCGGTAAGACATTGCTAGATCCATGTGTTGGTCGTGGCGAAAAAGCCGCCTCTGTGGGTCTCCTGCTGGTGGGGATGGCTTTGCCTGGAGGTGGCTATGGTGCGATTGGTAGAAAAGTCTCAAAGAAGGCAATAGGTTTTGCTTCTGGACTGGCAGATACTGCTATGTCAGGTATGAGAGGTGGGGGTGGACACGCAATTCGTCATCTTGAGGGAGTGGTAATACCGAATGTAGGTTCACTTCAGTCTAGAGTTGATGCATTTAAAAATATCGCTAGGCCTATTTTGGAAAATCCAACACATACTGCTGATTGGAAGATCGGCGCTACCCAAGGTAGAGCATTTCTTGGTAACGTGGGTGGCCATGATGTTGTAATTGTGGTGGCAAAAGATGGTCCACTTGAAGGTAAGGTTATCTCGTCATTTATTCCAGATGCAAATCAACTTAAGATAATTTTGGAGAGGTAGTGTGGATTTTTTTGAATTTATTTCCGTGTATGGTAGTGATGGTATGTCAGTAATTTGCTATGGGGTTTTTGATGGGGATGACCTGAATGCGGCCTATGTCAAGTTAAAGGATCAAAATAGCTTTGTCGGGAAATCTAGTGAGTACTGCATGATTGATGATGATTGGCCTAATGGAGTATTGCTCATAGATAATGTAGTAGATTCTAAGGAGGAAGTAATGCTGGCAATCAGTGATGGGTTTACAAGGATGTTTAATGCTGGTCCATGTAAATTTTCTTTATTGATGTATGATGGTGCTTTTAACGGTTATGAGAGTTTGTTTTCCGAGAATATTTTTGAGCAAATTTATGCATTTTCATTTGGTGAAAATAAGTGTGTAATCAATCTTGATGCCTCATTGCTGTCTTCCGAGCTATGGAAGAATGTGGTTGCCAACTGTCGCCTAAGAGCTGCATCATAAGAACCGATAGTTTCATCTTGTAGACGCATCTTGCGGCGTCTCCGTGTTATCTCTGATGACAACAGTTCAAGATCCACGCCGGGGCGGCTGGCGCTCTGTTACGACACCAATGGCAACTTGGTCCAATGGCTTAGGTACCTGCGTCTAGAACGATTGCGACCTCAAGCAGGGAACGGCGAGCGAGGTGATTCTGTCAATGGTAGGCGCTGGATGCTCGAGGCAGCGGTCCTCGGTGATTTTGATGCGTTCGAAATAGTTAATGATGAATACATAGCAGGGCGCAAGTGATGTCGATGGCTTGATATAACGATTGACTTTTGGGCATGGCAGCTTCGCCCCGCAGGCGCTGCCGGCGGCCCGCAGCGGCAGCTTCGACGACAACAATCGGCAAACCCAGGCCGATGGACAGGCGCTCAGCTACGACGCCAACGGGAACCTGGTCTCCGACGGCGTGCGCACCTACGTCTGGAACGCACGCGACCAATGGTCGAGATCAAACAGGGACGGCGAGCATCGCCAGCTTCGGCTATGACTCACTTGGCCGAAGAGTGAGCAAGACCGAAGGCGGGTGGACGATCAACCATCTGTACGATGGGCTGGACGCGGTGCAGAAGTCCCAGGGCGGCACCGTCAACCCGATCCTGACCGGGCTTCGCATCGACTAGCAAGATCTGCGTCGTGAGGCCGATGGACTTGCCCGCCTCCTGGGCGACGCGCTTGGCACCCGGCAGTCTCTACGGCACGACTCTCCATTTGCGCAGGGCGCGATATCGAGTCTATTGCGGTGCAGCAAATCTCCTGTCGCAACGCTGCCGAGTGTCGTAGTGAAAGCTGAGCAGACGCCAGCCGCCACAAGCGCAGCCGGTATTCCATCGCTATAGCGTCAGTCGATATCCGTGCGGCATCGAGGCATACCTTGCGCCGCGGTTGACAGGCTTGGGGCGATTCGGGAAGCGTAGGCGCCGGCCGCACCTCGGCGTGTGCGGTCCGGCCGCGACATGGCATGCGTTCGCCGTTCCTGGGAGGGAGTCTCTTGCACACACAGACCGCTGGCGCGCGCGCGCCGCTTCGCACGGCGCTGGCCGCGGCCGCCGCTTTGGGCCTGCTGGCACTGGCCGCCGCGGTTCCCGGTCGCTCCGTGCCGGTCGCACCGGCGGCCGCACCGCCGCCGCCGATCCATCCGGACCGGTGGCCGTCGCCGGCCTGGCCATTGAAGGAGGATCCGGCGCTGGAGGCGCGCATCACCAAGCTGATGGCGCAGATGTCGGTGGAGCAGAAGGTCGGGCAGACCGTGCAGGGCGACATCGGCAGCATGACCCCGGAGGACGTGCGCAAGTACCACATCGGCTCGGTGCTGGCCGGCGGCAATTCCGATCCCGGCGGCAAGTACGACGCCAGCCCGGCGCAGTGGCTGGCCCTGGCCGATGCCTACTACACGGCGTCGATGCAGACCGACGGCGCCGGCCCGGCGATCCCGATCATCTTCGGCATCGATGCGGTACACGGGCAGAGCAACATCGTCGGCGCCACGCTGTTCCCGCACAACATCGGCCTGGGCGCGACCCGCGACCCGGAACTGATGCGCAAGATCGGCGAGATCACCGCCGCCGAGACCCGCACCACCGGCATGGAGTGGACCTTCGCCCCGACCGTGGCGGTGCCGCAGGACGACCGCTGGGGCCGCACCTACGAAGGCTATTCGGAGTCGCCCGAGGTGGTGGCCAGCTTCGCCGGCAAGGTGGTCGAGGGGCTGCAGGGTGTGCCCGGCACGCCGGGTTTCCTGGACGGGTCGCACGTGATTTCCTCGGTCAAGCACTTCCTCGGCGACGGCGGCACCACCGACGGCAAGGACCAGGGCGATACCCGCATCAGCGAGCAGCAACTGCGCGACATCCACGGCGCCGGCTATCCGCCGGCGATCGCGGCGGGGGCGCAGACGGTGATGGCCTCGTTCAACAGCGTCAACGGGGTCAAGATGCACGGCAATCAGGTCATGCTGACCGACGTGCTGAAGGGGCAGATGCATTTCGGCGGCTTCGTGGTCGGCGACTGGAACGGCCATGCCCAGGTCCCGGGCTGCCGCAAGGACGATTGCCCGGCGGCGTTCAACGCCGGCGTCGACATGCTGATGGCGCCGGACAGTTGGAAGGGCGTGTACGAGAACGCGCTGAAGGCGGTGAAGTCCGGTCAGATCCCGATGGCGCGGCTGGACGATGCAGTGCGGCGCATCCTGCGGGTCAAGCTGCGCCTGGGGCTGTTCGAGGCCGGCAAGCCGTCGCAGCGTCCGCTCGGTGGCAAGTTCGCATTGCTCGGCGCGCCCGAACACCGCGCGGTGGCGCGACAGGCGGTGCGCGAATCGCTGGTGCTGCTGAAGAACCAGGGGCAGCTGTTGCCGCTGAAGCCGCAGCTCAAGCTGCTGGTCGCCGGCGACGGCGCCAACGACATGGGCAAGCAGGCCGGCGGCTGGACCCTCAACTGGCAGGGCACCGGCACCAAGCGCGCCGACTACCCCAATGGCACCACCATCTGGGAGGGCCTGCAGCAGCAGGTCGGCGCCGCCGGCGGCAGTGCCGAACTGGCGGTGGACGGCAAGTTCACCACCAAGCCGGACGTGGCGGTGGTGGTGTTTGGCGAGCATCCCTACGCCGAATTCCAGGGCGACATCGCCACGCTGCTGTACAAGCCCGGCGACGACAGCGACCTGGAACTCATCAAGTCGCTCAAGGCCCAGGGCATCCCGGTGGTGGCGGTGTTCCTGAGCGGGCGGCCGCTGTGGGTGAACCGCGAGATCAACGCCGCCGACGCCTTCGTCGCGGCCTGGTTGCCGGGCTCCGAAGGCGCCGGCATCGCCGACGTGCTGCTGCGCAAGCCGGACGGCAGCGTGCAGTACGACTTCCACGGCAAGTTGAGCTTCTCCTGGCCGCGCACCGCTGTGCAGTTCGCCAACAACGTCGGGCAGAAGAACTACAGCCCGCAGTTCGCCTTCGGCTATGGCCTCACCTACGAAGACAAGGGCGATCTGAGCCGGCTGTCCGAGGTCTCGGGCGTGTCCGGTGCGCAGGCGGTGGGCGGGGTGTATCTGGATCGCGGCAAGCCGGCAGTGGGCATCAACCTGATCCTGTTCGGCGGCACGCAGGCCAATCTGCCGGCGGCGACCTTCCCGGCGGCACTGGCCGACGGATCGCTGAAGGTCACCGCGATCGACGACAAGGCGCAGGAGGATGCGCGCCGCTTCGTCTGGTCCGGCAGCGGCAAGTCCGGCTTGGCGCTGGTGTTGCCCAAGCCGCTGGACGTCTCGCGCGAGAGCAATGGCGACGTGCAACTGATCCTGACGTTGAAGGTGGACGCGGCGCCCAGCGCAGCCGCGCGCATCGGCGTGGCCTGCGGCCACGACTGCGGCGCGCGCGTGGACCTGGGCAAGGCCTTGGCCGCGCTGCCCAAGGGCGAGTGGCGCACGCTGGGCGTGCCGTTGAAGTGCTTCGCGGCGGCCGGCGCCGACCTGACCCGGCTGGAGCGTCTGCCGGAGATCGAGAGCGACGGCGCACTGGACCTGGCGCTGTCGCGGATCGCGCTGGGCAGCAGCAACGAGGCGCAGAGCGTGGTCGACTGCCCGCTGCACTGAGCGGCGGCGCAGGCGGCGAACGGGTTATCGAACGAGCGGCGCCGCCCACGCGGGCGGCGTCATGGACAACGGTGCGACAGGGCTGCGGCCCGTAGGAGAAGGCAGTGGGGTTGGCGACGTTGGATGTGGCGATCGTGGTGGTCTACCTGGCGGGCATCTTCCTGCTCGCGCAGTGGGTGTCGCGGGAGAAGGCCGGGCACCGCAAGAGCGCGGAAGATTACTTCCTGGCCAGCAAGACCCTGCCGTGGTGGGCGATCGGCGCCTCGCTGATTGCGGCGAACATTTCCGCCGAGCAGATCATCGGCATGGCCGGTTCCGGCTATGCGATCGGCCTGGCGATCGCCTCCTACGAGTGGATGGCGGCGCTGACCCTGCTGATCGTCGGCAAGTTCTTCCTGCCGATCTTCCTGCGCAACGGCATCTACACCATGCCGCAGTTCCTGGAGCAGCGCTACGGCAAGTGGATCCGCACGCTGATGGCGGTGTTCTGGCTGCTGCTGTACGTGTTCGTCAACCTGACCTCGATCCTGTGGCTGGGGTCGATCGCGGTGAGCCAGGTCACCGGCATGGACCAGACTTTGGCGCTGGCGCTGATCGGCGTGTTCGCGCTGGTCTACCAGCTCTACGGCGGGCTGAAGGCGGTGGCGCTGACCGACATCGTGCAGGTCACCCTGCTTGTGCTGGGCGGCCTGCTGGTCGCCGGCCTGACCCTGTCGAAGATCGGCGACGGCGCCGGTGTGCTCGCTGGCTTCCGGCATCTGTGGAACGCGCACCCCGAGCACTTCCACATGATCCTGTCCAAGGACAACCCGTTCTACAAGGACCTGCCGGGCCTGAGCGTGCTGCTTGGCGGCCTGTGGGTGATGAACATCAGCTACTGGGGCTTCAACCAGTACATCATCCAGCGCGCGCTGGCGGCCAAGAACATCGGCGAGGCGCAGAAGGGCATGGTGTTCGCCGCGTTCCTGAAGCTGCTGATGCCGGTAGTGGTGGTGGTGCCGGGCATCGCCGCGGTGGTGCTGGCGCCGGACCTGGCCAAGCCCGACCAGGCCTATCCGACCATGATGCAGTTGCTGCCCAGCGGCATCCTCGGCCTGGTGTTCGCCGCGCTGGTGGCGGCGATCGTGGCCTCGCTGGCGTCCAAGATCAATTCGGTGGCGACCATCTTCACCCTGGACTTCTACGCCAAGTTCCGCCCGCAGGCCGACCAGCCGCAGCTGGTGCGGGTCGGCCGCGTGGCCGCGGTGACCTCAGTACTGATCGGCATCCTCACCGCGCGGCCGCTGCTGGGCAATTTCGACCAGGGCTTCCAGTTCATCCAGGAATTCACCGGCTTCTTCACCCCGGGCGTGGTGGTGATCTTCATGCTCGGCCTGTTCTGGAAGCGCGCCAACGAGGCCGGCGCGCTGACCGCGGCGATCGGTTCGGTGCTGCTGTCGTTCGCGCTGAAGAAGCTGTGGCCGGAACTGCCGTTCATGGACCGCATCGGCCTGGTGTTCGTGCTGTCGCTGGTGGCGGCGGTGGTGGTGTCGCTGCTCACCCCGCTGGCGCCGGCGCGCGACCTGATCCGCACCGACGATGTGCGCTACGGCACCACACTGGGCTTCAAGCTCGGCGCCGCCGTGGTGATCGCGATCCTGGTGGCGCTGTACGCGGTGTTCTGGTGAGCCACGGGCCGGCCGTGGCGCGGTGCGCTCAGGCGTCGCCGCCCTGCCACGGCTCGGCCAGCCAGGCGTCGAGCGCCTCGGCCGGCATCGGCCGCGCGATCCAGTAGCCCTGGCCTTCGTCGCAGCCCCACTCGCGCAGCATCCGATACACGGTTTCGCTCTCGATGCCTTCGGCCACCACCTGCTGGCCGAAGTCGTGGCCGAGATGGATCATCGACGGCACCAGCATGCCGTCGCTGCGGCTGCCGGGCAGGGCGCGGATGAACGACTGGTCGATCTTCAGCGCGCTGGCCGGGATGTTCTTCAGGTAACCGAGGTTGCTGTAGCCGGTGCCGAAGTCGTCGATGGCGATCTTCACCCCGAGCGCGCTGATCTGCTGCAGCTGTTCGGCGACCCGCTGCGGATCGCGGATCATCGCGCTCTCGGTGAATTCGATCTCCAGCGCGCCAGGGGCCAGCGCGTGCTGCTGCAGCAGCGCCTGCAGGCGAACGATGAAGTCGACCTGCTCCAGGTCCACCGCCGACACGTTCAGCGAGACGCTGAAGCGATAGCCGCGCTGCTGCCACAGCGCCGCCTGGGCGATGCCGGTGCGCAGCACCCAGGCGGTGATGCGGCTCATCAGTGCGGTCTTTTCCGCCAGCGGGATGAAGTCGTTCGGCGCCACCGTCCCGAGCAAGGGATGCCGCCAGCGCAGCAGCGCTTCCACGCCGACGCATTCGCCGCTGCGCAGGCTCACCCGCGGCTGGTAGTGCAGGCTCAGCTGGTCTCTGGCGTCCAGCGCCTCGGGCAAGGCGGCGAGGATGCGGAAGGCGTTGCGCTGGTTGGCGTCGTGGTTGCGCTCGTACAGGCTCCAGCGCTGGCCGCGTTGGCGCGCCATGTCCACCGCGGTGGTCAGCGAGCGCACCGTGTGGTTGGCGCTGAGCGCACCATCCAGGCGCACCGCGCCCAGCGAGGGGCTGGCCGCGTGCGGAATGCCCTGGTGGTCGATCGCCGCGGCGAAGGCGTCGCAGACGTGCTCGCACCAGTACTCCAGATGTGCGGTGTCGCTGCCTTCCATGATGAACACGAAGCTGGTGGTGTCGATGCGGTACAGCGGCAGGGTGCCCAGCGCCTTGCGCAGGCGGTCGCGCGCGGCCAGCAGGTAACCTTCTGCGTACTCCCAGCCCAGCGCCTTGACCATGTCGCGGAAATAGTCGATGCCGCATACGTCGATCGCCACCGCGGTGTCGTGCTGGTCGGCGGTCTGCAGCGACAGCCACATGGTCAGGTCGTCGTTGAAGCGGCTGCGGTTGGGCAGGCCGGTCAGCGCGTCGACGAAGCCAGTGTTGCGCAGGGTGTCGATGCGCACCATCAGCAGGTCGCGCAGGTCCTGCAGGGTGCGGCGCGCGACATCATCGAACTCGTGGCGCGGCTCGCTGTCGATCACGCACAGCGTGCCGAGGCTGGCGCCGTCGGCCATCAGCAGCGGCGCGCCGGCGTAGAAGCGGATGAACGGCGGTCCGGTGACCAGCGGGTTGTCGCAAAATCGCGGATCCTGGCGCGCGTCGGGCACCACCATCAGTTCCGGGCTGTGGATCGCGTAGGCGCAGAACGCCTGGCTGCGCGGCGTCTGCGGCACCTCCAGACCGACCCGGGACTTGAACCACTGGCGATGTTCGTCGATCAGCGAGACCAGCGCGATCGGCACCCGCAGGTAGCGGGACGCCAGTTGCGTGACCAGATCGAAGACCTGGTCGGCCGGCGTGTCCAGCAGGCACAGCTGGCGCAGGGCACTGAGCCGTTGCGGCTCGTCCAGCAAGGCGGGTGGGGGAGACTTCAGCATGCCGGGTTATCGGCCCGGTAGCAGGGGACTTGAGCGCTGGCCGGACGGGCGGTTCAGGCTGCCGCGGCGCCGCGCCGCACGCTCAGCGCGGCGGATCGCGCTGCGGGCTGGGCCGCTTGGCCAGCTTGCGCTGCAGCGAGCGGCGGTGCATGCCGAGCAGGCGCGCGGCCGCGGACACGTTGCCGCCGGTCTCGTGCATGGCCTGCTGGATGTGCTCCCACTGCAGGCGGCTGAGCGGGGTCATCGCGTCCGGCACGTCGCTGCCGTCCTCGTCTTCGTCCTCCTCGGCCTCCAGGCCGATCGCGCGCAGGATCATCGGCACGGTGGCCGGCTTGGGCAGGTAGTCGTCGGCGCCGAGCTTGATCGCCTCCACCGCGGTGGCGATGCTGGCGTAGCCGGTGACCAGCAGGATCTGCATGTCGGCGCGGATCGCGCGCAGCGGCTGGATCAGCGCCAGGCCGGATTCGTCGCCGAGCTTGAGATCGATCAGCGCGTAGTCCGGCGGCGACTCGGCGGCAAGCGCCAGCGCGGCGGCGGCGCTGTCGGCGGTGCGCGTCTCCAGGCCGCGGCGGGCGAGGGTGCGCTGCAGGGTGCGCAGGTACAGCGGATCGTCGTCGACCAGCAGGCCCAGCGGGGTCTCGGTGTTCATGCGGAGGTCTCCAGGGCGAGCAGCGGCAGGCGGAAGCCGACCCGGGCGCCATGGTCCGGCGCCGGCTCGGTCCACAGTTCGCCGCCCAGGCGTTCGATGGTCGCATGCGACAGCGCCAGGCCCACGCCCATGCTCTCGGGCTTGCCGCTGCGGAACAGGGTGGCCGGCAGGCCGACCTGGTTGGCGTCGAAGCCGCCGCCGTAGTCGCGTACCTCGCCGACCAGTTCGCTGCCGGTGACCCGCACGTTCAGGTCCACCTGCGGATGGCCGGCGCGTTCGCCGGCGTCGGCGGCGTTGTTCAGCAGGACCTGCAGCAGGTGGCCGATGGCGCTTTCCATGCGCAGCTGCAGCGGCGCGTCGTCGTTGCGGCGCAGGCGCACGGTGGGCCGCACCAGTTGCCACTGGTGCAGCACCTGCGCCAGCGACACCGTCTGCCCGCCGGCGCGCTGCGCCGGCGCGGCCAGCGCCAGTACCCGCTCGCGGCACTGCACCAGCAGTTCGCGCAGGGTGTCCAGGTCTTCGCGCAGTTCCGGCTGGGTGCTCTGTTCGGCGATGTCGTCGGTGAGCAGGGTCATCGTCGCCAGCGGCGTGTTCAGCTCGTGCGCCACCGAGGCGGCATGGGTGGCCAGGGCGACGATGCCTTCGTTGCGGGTGAAGCGCTCGCGCAGCAGCGCCAGTTCGCGCTCGCGTTCGCGCATGGCCATCGCCAGGCGGGTGGAGAACACCAGCACCACCACCGTGGACAGCAGGAAGTTGGCGGCCATGCCCCAGCGCTGCAGGTCCAGCGCCCGGTAGGGGCCGTGCGGCAGCGGCAGGCCGAAGACGGCGCTGACCGTATAGCCGGCCACGCAGGCCAGCGCCACCGCCAGCGCCCAGCGCAGCGGCAGCGCCAGCACCGCCAGCGCGATGAGCACCAGGAACAGCGAGCCGAAGGCGTTGCCGATGCCGCCGCTCCAGCCGACCATCCAGGTCAGCACCGTCACGTCGACCAGGATGTGGCCGAAGGCGGTGGCCGGGGCGGCCGAGTCGGCATGGCGCAGGCGCAGCTGCGCGTACAGGTTGAACAGCGCCAGCACCGCCACGCCGGCCCACAGCGGCGCCTGCGGCAGCGGCAACTGCAGCGGCCAGGTCGCCACCAGGATCGTCGCGGCCTGGCCGGCGGTGGCCAGCCAGCGCAGGCTGCACAGGGTGCGCAGGAAGGAGGCGTCGGTGGAATCCATGCTGCGCATCGTATGCGCTGGGCCGGGGGCCTGCCTGCGACAAACCGTCGCAGCGGCGCCGCCTCGCTGAATCGGAGGTGCCGGCGCATGCGGAAGGAGGCGCTGCGCAGGCTAAAATGGGCGCATGTACGATGCCGTCAGCCGCCCCACGCCCCCCGCCGATGCCGCGCCCTGGGCGCGCCGTCTCACCCAGCCGGTCCGCATCGGCGGCGTCACCATGGGCGGCGGCAAGCCAGTGGTGGTGCAGTCGATGACCAACACCGACACCGCCGACGTCGCCTCCTCGGTCAAGCAGGTGGCCGAACTGTGGCGCGCCGGCTCGGAACTGGTGCGCCTGACCGTCAACACCCCCGAGTCGGCCGCAGCGATCCCGCGCATCGTCGACAAGCTGCGGATGATGGGCATCGAGGTGCCGCTGATCGGCGACTTCCACTACAACGGCCACCAGTTGCTGGCCGCCGAGCCGGCCTGCGCCGAGGCGCTGGCCAAGTACCGGATCAATCCCGGCAATGTCGGCTTCGGCAAGAAGAAGGACACCCAGTTCGCGCAGCTGATCGAGTTCGCGCTGAAATACGACAAGCCGGTGCGTATCGGCGCCAACTGGGGCTCGCTGGACCAGGCGCTGGCGGCGCAGCTGATGGACGAGAACTCGCGGCGCGAGGTGCCGTGGGATGCCGGCCGGGTGCTGCGCGAGGCGTTGATCCGCTCGGCGCTGGACTCGGCCGAGCGCGCGGTGGAACTGGGCCTGGGCCGCGACCGTATCGTGCTCAGTTGCAAGGTCAGCGGCGTGCAGGAACTGATCGCGGTGTACCGCGACCTGGCGCAGCGCTCGGACTTCGCCCTGCACCTGGGCCTGACCGAGGCCGGCATCGGCAGCAAGGGCATCGTCGCCTCGGCGGCCGCGCTGGCGGTGCTGCTCCAGGAAGGCATCGGCGACACCATCCGCATCTCGCTGACCCCCGAGCCGGGGCAGTCGCGCACGCAGGAAGTGATCGTCGCCCAGGAGTTGCTGCAGACCACCGGCCAGCGCGCCTTCACTCCGCTGGTTACCGCCTGCCCGGGCTGCGGCCGCACCACCTCCGAGTTCTTCCAGGAGCTGGCCAAGGTGGTGCAGAACCACGTCCGCGCGAAGATGCCGGAGTGGAAGGTGAGCCATCCCGGCGCCGAGAGCATGACCCTGGCGGTGATGGGCTGCGTGGTCAACGGACCGGGCGAGTCGCGCCACGCCAACATCGGCATCTCCTTGCCCGGCACCGGCGAGGCGCCGGCCGCGCCGGTATTCATCGACGGCGAGAAGAAGGTGACCCTGCGCGGCGAGAACATCGCCCAGGAGTTCGTGGCGCTGATCGACGAGTACGTCGAACGGACCTATGTCCGCCGCACCGGGTGAGTCCGCCGCGGAGGCGGCCGGGCTGCGCCGCTGGTTGCGGCTGAATGCCTGGCGCATCGTCCTGCTGTTCGCCGGGGTGCTGCTGCCGCTGGGCGTGTTCGTGGCCCTTGCCGAGGACGTGCACGCACTCGAAGACCTGTATTTCGACGAGCCGTTGCTGTGGAGCATGCGCGGCCTGACCAGCCCGGGCTGGGACCGCTTCTTCACCGTGGTCACCGAGGCCGGCTACCAGTACGGGGTGATCCCGCTGGACACGCTGATCGTGCTGGTGCTGCTGGGCCTGCGCCGCTGGCGCGAAGCGCTGTTCGCCGCGCTGTCCTTCATCGGCTCGGCGCTGCTGAACATGGGCGCCAAGCAGTTCTTCCAGCGCGACCGGCCGAGCCTGTGGGAATCGATCGCGCCCGAGCACCACACCTTCAGTTTCCCCAGCGGCCACGCGATGGGTTCGATGACCCTGGCCGCGGTGCTGATCGCGCTCAGCTGGCGTACCCGCTGGCGCTGGCCGGTGTTGTGGCTGGCCGGCAGCTTCACCCTGCTGGTCGGCATCTCGCGGGTGTACCTGGGCGTGCATTACCCCTCCGATATCCTCGGCGGCTGGAGCGCGGCGCTGGTGTGGGTGGTGGGACTGTACCTGCTGCTGTTCCGCGGCGCGCGCCGGCCGCGCTGGCGTGTGCGGCGCGCCGTGTCCTAGCGGCGCCGTTCGATGCGTGGCGACGCACCGTAGCGCAGCGCGCTCAAGTTCAGGCGGCAGTCGCCGATAACGCGATCTTGCAGGGATAGGGGGCAAGCAGGGGGATGGACGTCGAACGGCGCAGCGTTGCGGCGGCGAAGCTTGGTCGATGAGGCGCTGGAACTGCCGCCCGATGCGGCCGCGCGCGATCAAGCGCGCCTACGCGCTGCGCTTGAAGAAAACCCGGCCCGACGACGACCCGGTCGCGTTCCAGCAGTTGTACGCGACCTATCGGGCGGCACTGGCCTGGGCGGAAGCGCCGACGTGGCCGCAGCACGCGCGCGCCACGATCGATGACCTGCAGGTAGACGTGTCGCTGGTGCCACCGGCGGCAGTGCCTCCGCTGGTCGTGGGTCCCTGGCCGATCTCGTGCACGCCCCGGTGTTGAAGGCCGAACTGATGCCTCGCGCATTGCTGGGTGGTTGCTTCGGCCAGTATCGTCATCCTGTCGGAATGCGTAGCGGCGGATGGGGGGGGGCGTCGGTTCCGCGCTCGCCTACGTCGCGACATCCCGCATGGCAGGTTGCATGCAGACCGAATCCCGAAAGGCGATCCCTCCTGGGCTTGGCGTGGTGGGTGTGCTGTGCGTACCTCTGGTCGTCATGATCCAGGCCGGTGCCTGGCCCGGCACGTGGTCGCGCTGTTGTTCCAGGCCCTCTCGCTGATCCAGGACATCCAGCATCGCGCCCTGCACACGCACGTCTAGAATTTTCATAATGGATAGGGACACAAGGATCCGCACATGATCGTAGGTATCGACCTCGGCACCACCCACTCGCTGATCGGCATCCACGACGCCGACGGTGGGCGCCTGTTCGCCAATCCACACGGCGGCCTGTTGACCCCGTCGGTGGTCAGCGTCGACGACGATGGCAACCTACTGGTCGGCCAGCCCGCCCGCGATCGCCTGGTGACCCATCCGGGCCACAGCGTGGCCGCGTTCAAGCGCTGGATGGGCAGCCCGCGCGAGACCAGGTTGGGGCAGCGCAGTTTCCGTCCGGAAGAGTTGTCCGCGCTGATCCTGCGCTCCCTGATCGCCGACGCCGAGGCCGCGCTGGGTGAGAAGGTGGAGGAAGCGGTCATCAGCGTGCCTGCCTATTTCTCCGACGCGCAACGCAAGGCCACCCGGGTGGCCGGCGAACTGGCCGGCATCCGCGTCGAACGCTTGATCAACGAGCCGACCGCCGCCGCGCTGGCCTATGGGCTGCAGGAGCGCGGGGGAGAAGGCCGCGTGCTGGTGCTCGATCTTGGTGGCGGCACGTTCGACGTGTCGCTGTTGGAAATGTTCGACGGCGTGGTGGAAGTGCATGCGAGCGCAGGCGACAACTTCCTCGGTGGCGAAGACTTCCTGCAGGTGCTGGTGGACGGTTTCTGTAGCGAGCATCGGCTCGATCCGGCCAAGCTCGCGCCCAGCGACAGCGCGCAGTTGCGGCGACGGATCGAGCAACTCAAGCGCGAACTGAGCACCCAGGCGCAGGCCGCAGTGAGCCTGAGCATCGCCGGGCAGACGTACAGCTGGGACATCGACGAGTCGCGCTTCGCGCAGCTGGCCGAGCCCTTGCTGCAGCGCATGCGCGCCCCGATCGAACGTGCGCTGCGCGATGCCAAGCTGCGGCCGTCGGAGCTGGACGACATCGTGCTGGTCGGCGGCGCGGTGCGCATGCCGATGATCAGCCGTCTGGCCACGCGCATGCTCGGCCGCCTGCCGCTGCGTCATGTCAATCCCGACCATGCGATCGCCCTGGGAGCGGTGGTGGCGGCCGGCCTGAAGAGCCGCGACGAGAGCCTGCGCGAGGTGGTGTTGACCGATGTCTGTCCTTATACGCTGGGAACGCAGGTGTCGCGCCGCGGCGGCGATGGACAACTGCGCAACGGGTATTTCCATCCGATCATTCCGCGCAACAGCGTGGTGCCGGTCAGTCGCGAAGACACCTTCTATCCCATCCACGAGCGCCAGACCGAAGTGGTCATCGATGTCTACCAGGGCGAGAACCCGATGGTCGAGCGCAACATCAAGCTGGGCGAAGTGCGGGTGGCGCTGGATCCCAAGCGCCCGCGCAACGAGCAGAGCGTGCTGACCCGATTCACCTATGACGTGGACGGATTGCTGCAGGTCGAGGTCGTCGAGGAGGCCACCGGCAAGCGGCACGAATTGATCCTCGAACAGAATCCCGGGTTGCTCGACCGCGACGAAATCGCCCGGCGCTTGCTGGCCCTGGCCGAACTGAAGGTGCACCCGCGCGACCAGCAGCAGAACCTGGCGATGCTGGCACGCATCGAGCGCGTCTACGAGGAGTACATCGACGAACGCCAGACGCTGCAGCATTGGCTCGACCAGTTCCGCGCGGTGCTCGAAAGCCAGGAGACGGTCCGTATCGAACGCCATCGCCAGGAACTGGCCCAGGCACTGGACGAGCTGGAAGCGCGCGCATGAGCTGGGCTTTGGCGGCATTGGGGCTGGATGAGGACGCCGACGAGCGTGCCATCAAGCGGGCGTACGCCGCGCGCCTGAAGGTGACCCGTCCGGACGAAGATCCGGCCGGCTTTCAGCAACTCCACGAGACCTACCAGGCGGCGCTTGGCTGGGCGCGGCACTTCGCCGCTGAGCATCGCCCGGCAGAGCCGGCCGTCGAGGGCCTGGAACACCAGGATGATGTACTGCAGGCGCAGGCGGATGTCGGGTTTGCACGGGCTTCCTTGGCGCAGGAAGCCGTGCCGGCGCCCACGCAGCGCGATGCCGACGTGCTTCAGCCTGCCGACGTCTCGGAAGCGCCCGAACGCTTCGCAGAGCCTGAGGCGGCCGAAACGCCAGCCATCCGTCTTCCTGCTGTCGCATCAAGGATCGCGTTTGCCGAGACGGAGCCCCCGTCCGTGGACATGGCGCAGATGCAGTTGCGCATCCTGCATCAAGCGCAGCAACTGGAACCGGCAGCGCTGCACACCTGGCTGCTCGCGCAACCGGAGCTGTGGTCGCTGGACCACAAGCCGCAGATCGGTGCCGAGCTGCAGCGCCATCTGCTCGAACACGAGGAAACGCTCAGCCTCTACCACTACGAGGTACTTGCCGATTTCTTCGACTGGGAGCAGGCGCTGGACGCGCCCGATCCCTATTTCGTGCAGCATGCCTGCGCACGGATGCACCAGCGTTGGCGGCTGCAACCGTCCGGCCATGGAGAGCTGAGCGAGGCGCTGCGGCGGCGCGGCGACCCAGACGCATCGGTTCCCTATGTGCGCAAGTTGTTGGCGTTGCTGGGCCCGACGGCGTCCGACAGTGCGGTGTTCGCGGCGATGCTGTGGCCAGGCCGGCCCACCCGCATGCGGCGACTGCTTGAACTGATCGGCTACGTGCCGGACGGTCGCAAGCCACCACCGCCGTTGCAGCGAGAGCGTGCCAACACCTGGTATCTGGCCGGCGAACGGCACATGTTCAATCCGATTGCCTTCATGGTCGGAGTGGCGCGTAGCCTGATCGCGGCAGCAGCCTTCCTGCTTCTGTGCCTCTTGTTGGCGATGCTCGATCGCAATCCGGCACCCGGGATCTCGCCGATGCTGAAGGCCGGCGGCATCGGCGCCGCTGTCATCGTTGGTGGTTGGCTTGCCTGGGATTGCTTCGCTTCGCTGCTGCGTTGGCAGTCCCGACACGAAACCGATGCCTGCGTCAGACGCCCGCTGTTGCAGCGCTTCTTCATCCCGATGATCGGCATGGTCGCCATTGCATGCATTGCAGCGGACAAGTCCTGGGCTGCCGCAGCCATCGCCTTGCCACTGTTGCTGATCGCGGTTGTACGCTGGATGCGCCGTGCTGGATACCGGCTTCAGCTGGAATGGGGTTGGGGCTGGGTGTGGGCTGGATTCTTCGTGCTCAAGGCTGCTTTCTTGGGAGTCGGGATGTTGGTCCTCTACCCGCAGGTCGCGCTCGGCGGTACCGCGATCGCCTGGCTTGGCGATCTGATCTCGCAGTGGAGAGCCAGAAAGAGGGCGGTGGCCTGATCGGTTACCAGCTCGAACTGGCGCCGCCGCCGCCGGAGCTGCCGCCGCCGGAGGACGAGTCGCTGCTGGAGGACGAAGACGAAGACGAGGAGGACGATCCTGCGGACTCGGCCGCGGCGCGTTCCTTGGCGGCCTGGGCGGCGTAGTAGCTGGCGGTGTAGGCAAACACGCCGGGCGCGGTCTCGGCGATGTGGCCCTTGCGGATCAGCGCGTTGCGCCGCCGTGCGAGCGCCTGCAGGAAGCGGCTGTAGCGCTGCGGCGAGCGGTAGCGCTGCGTGGCGACGGCCAGGGTCAGCACCAGGATCAGCAGTTCCAGCGCCAGGAAGATCACGTACATGGTCATCGACCTGGCCGACAGCAGGAACACGAAGATGCCGGGGTTGGCGCTCAGGAACAGGCGGATGAACCACGCCCAGAAGCCGCCACGTGCGGTGTCCTGCACCAGTTCCTCGGGCTTGCCCGCCAGGCGTGGGTGCAGCCGCAGCAGGCGCCTGCGCAGGATGCCAGTCCAGGCACTGCGCAGCGGCAGCAGCAGCCACACCAGCACCAGCAGGCCCACCCAGGCGATGGCGCCGCGCCGCCAGTGCATGCCGTCGTCGGCCGGTTGCGCCAGTTCGGCGACGGCTTCGGGATCCTGCGCCGCGGCGCGGCCCATGAAGTCGAAGGCGGCCACGATGGCGTCGGCGGTGTCGCCCTGGCGCAGGCGCGGGGCCAGGTAATCGTCCAGCGCGTGCCGCGCGACCAAGTCGGGCAGCACGCCTTCCAGGCCGTAGCCGACCTCGAAGCGCAAACGCCGGTCCTGCATCGCCAGCACCAGCAGCAGGCCGTTGTCCGTGCCCTTCTGACCGAGCCGCCAGGTGCGGAAGGCGCGCTCGGCCAGGCGCTCGATCGGTTCGTCCTGCAGCGATGGCACGATGTAGACCGCGCCCCAGATGTGCTGGCGCTCGCGCAGGCGCTGCAGCGCCGCGTTGATCCGCTGCGTGTCCTCCGCGCTGAGCGTGCCGGCGGGATCGACCACGTTCGGCGTGTAGGGTGGAATGGCGACGGCGCCGCGGCCGAGCGCCGGCCACAGCAGCAGGGCCAGGAGCAGCAGCGTACCGAGCCGGAACGGCGCCCAGGTGCGCAGTGTGTCGGGGCTGCGGCGCGGGGTGGTGACGTGTGGACGCTGCTTGCGCATCGCTAGGCCAGGCTGTGCAGGGCCGCGGCCCGCGCGTGCAGCACGGTCGTGTCGAACAGCGGCACCGCCGCATCGGCGGGGCCGACCAGCAAGCCGATCTCGGTGCACCCCAGGATCACCGCCTCGGCGCCCTGCGCCTGCAGCCCCGCGATCACCTCGCGGTAGCGCAGCCGCGACGACGTCTGCACCACGCCCTGGCACAGTTCCTCGTAGATGATGCGGTGCACGTCCTCGCGCGCCGGCGCATCCGGGATCAGCACCTCGAAGCCGCGCCGCTGCAATCGTTCGCGGTAGAACGCCTGCTCCATGGTGAAGCGGGTGCCGAGCAGACCGACGCGGACGATGCCGGCGGCCTGCAGCGCATCGGCGGTGGCATCGGCGATGTGCAGCAGCGGCAGCGGCACTGCGGCGGCGATCGCGTCGGCGACGCAGTGCATGGTGTTGGTGCACAACACCAGGAAATCGGCGCCGCCGGCCTGCAGTGCGCGCGCCGACGCCGCCAGTGCGGCGCCGGCCGCATTCCAGTCGCCGTCGCGCTGGTACTGCGCGATCTCGTGGAAGTCCACGCTGTGCAGCAGCAGCTTGGCCGAATGCAGCCCGCCCAGCTGTGCGCGCACCTTCTCGTTGATGTGCCGGTAGTAGGGCAGGGTGGATTCCCAGCTCATGCCGCCGATCATGCCGATGGTCTTCATCCTGGGTCGCTTGCTGCCGTCTTGAGTGCGCGAGGATGGTAGCGGCATCGGCCACACGCAGCGACCGCGCGTGGCACTCAGGCGTCCAGCGTCGGGGGCGTGCCGGCGCCGGCGCGTGCCGCGCGCCGCGCCAGCACCGCCTCGCGATGGGCGATGTAGGCGTTGGCGCCGAGGATCACCACTGCGCCGAGTACGGTGCCGCCGTCCGGTGTTTCGTCGAACAGCCACCAGCCGAACAGCGCCACCAACGGCAGTTGGGTGAAGCTGATCGGGGTCAGTGCGGAGACCTCGCCGAGGCGCAGCGCGTGCGTCCACAGCAACTGGCCGAGGGTGCCGAACAGGCCGGTGGCCAGCAGCCACAGCCAGTCGATGCCCTGCGGCCAGCGCCACACGAACAGCGCCGGCAGCAGCGACATCGGTACCCAGAACGCGTAGGTGTAGAACACCACCGTGTTGGCGGCGTCCACCCGCGCCAGTTGCTTGATCTGGATCGCGACCAGGGCGCTCATCACCGCCGCCAGTACCGCCACCAGGGTGCCGGGGCTGAACGCGGCGGCGCCGGGGCGCACGATCAGCAGCACCCCGACGAAGCCGCACAGCACCGCCAGCCAGCGCCGCAGGCGCACCGTCTCGCCCAGCCACAGCGCGGCGGCCAGGGTCGCGAACAGTGGGGTGGAGTAGGACAGGGCGATCGCCTGCGACAGCGGCAGATGGCCGATCGCCCAGAACCCGGCCAGCATCGACACCAGGCCGATCGCGGTGCGCAGCAGGTAACGCGGCAGTTGCGCGGTCCGCGGCCATGGCCGGCCCGGGCGCAGCAGCATCGGCAACAGGAACAGCAGGCCGAACAGGTTGCGGAAGAACGCGATCTGCAGCGTGGACAGCTGCGCCGAGGCCAGCCGGATCGCGACGACCATCAGCCCGAAGGCCATCGTACTGGCCAGCATCAGCAGCGCCGCGCGCAGCGGCGTGGGCGCGCTTACCACTGCGTGCCGACGATACGCGGTTCCGGCTCCAGGATGACGCCGAAGCGCTCGCCCACCGAGGCGGTGATGCGCCGTGCCAGCGCCAGCAGTTCGGCACCGCTGGCCTGGCCGTGGTTGACCAGCACCAGCGCGTGCGCGGCGGACACGCCGGCATCGCCGTCGCGGTAGCCCTTCCAGCCGCAGGCCTCGATCAGCCACGCCGCCGACAGCTTGCGCTGGCTGTCGTCGTCGCCGGGAAACACCGGCAGCGCCGGGTACTCGTGCTGCAGCGCCAGCGCCTGTTCCAGCGGCAGCAGCGGGTTCTTGAAGAAGCTGCCGGCGTTGCCGAGCACGTCCGGGTCGGGCAGCTTGCGCCGGCGGATGTTGATCACCGCCTGGGCCACGTCGGGCGCACCGGGGGTGGCGATGCCCATCGCCTGCAGTTCCTCGCCGATGCCGGCGTAGTCCAGGCGCAGCGCGTGCAGCCGCGGCAGGTTGAACTCCACCGCGGCGATCAGGTAGCGGTCGGGCTGGCGCTTGAACAGGCTGTCGCGGTAGCCGAACTCGCAGGCGGCCGCGTCCAGCCGCACGAAGCGCGCATCGGCGCGGTCGTAGGCCTCGACCACGTGCACGAACTCGCCCATCTGCGCGCCGTAGGCGCCGATGTTCTGGATCGGCGCGGCGCCGACCGTGCCCGGGATCAGCGCCAGGTTCTCCAGGCCGGACAGGCCTTGCGCCAGCGACCACATCACCAGCTCGTGCCAGCCCACGCCGGCGCCGGCGCGGACGATGGCGTAATCGGCGCGGTGCTCCAGGGTGTCGATGCTGCGGTTGGCGAAGCACAGCACCACCCCGGGCGCGTCGCCGGCGAACAGCATGTTGCTGCCGCTGCCCAGCGGCAGCAGCGCGGCGCCGGCCAGTTCCGGCGCCAGCAGCGCCTCGGGCAGCGCCTCGGGCGCGAAGATCTGCAGCAGCCACGGTGCCTGCGCGGCGACGTGGAAGGTGTTGAGCGCCTGCAGCGGCGCCTGCGCGGTGAGCGACCAGGCCGTCGTGCTCATGGCGCGACCACGTCCCCGCGGCTGGGCGCTTCGCGGCGCCGGCGCATCGCCTCGACGCACTCGCCGATCAGCTCCGGACCGCGGAACACCAGCCCGCTGTAGCACTGCACCAGGGCCGCACCGGCGGCCATCTTCGCCACCGCGTCGGCGCCGGAGAGGATGCCGCCGACACCGATCAGGGGGATGCTCTCGGGCAGGCGCGCGCGCAGCCGGCGCAGCACCAGGGTGGACTGGCCCAGCAGGGGCGCGCCGGACAGGCCGCCGCTTTCGGCGCCCAGCGGCTCTTGCTCCAGGCCGGGCCGGGCGACGGTGGTATTGGTGGCGATCACCCCGTCCACCTGCAGGTCCGACAGCACCCGCGCCGCCGCGTCGATGTCGCTGTCGCTCAGGTCCGGCGCCACCTTGACCAGCATCGGCACGCGCTTGCCATGGCGCGCGGCCAGCGCTTCCTGCGCCTCGCGCAGCCGCGCGATCAGCTGCCGCAGCGCCTGTTCTTCCTGCAGTTCGCGCAGGCCGGCGGTGTTGGGCGAGGAGATGTTGACGGTGACGTAGTCGGCCAGCGCGTAGACCTTCTCCAGGCAGTGCAGGTAGTCGGACGCGGCGTCCTCGTTCGGGGTGTCCTTGTTCTTGCCGATGTTGATGCCGAGCAGGCCGCGCCGGCGCCGCGCGCGTTCGACGTTGCGCACCAGCGCGTCCACGCCCAGGTTGTTGAAGCCCATGCGGTTGATCACTGCCTGCTGCCGTGGCAGGCGGAACATGCGCGGCTGCGGATTGCCGGCCTGCGCGCGCGGGGTGACCGTGCCGATCTCGACGAAGCCGAAGCCCAGCGCCAGCAACGCGTCGATGTGCTCGCCGTTCTTGTCCAGGCCCGCGGCCAGTCCGACCGGATTGGGAAACTCCAGGCCGAAGGCGCGCGTGGGCATCGGTGCGATCGTGCGCGCCAGCAACGGATTGGTGCCGGTGCGGTAGGCCAGTTCGATCGCGCGCAGGCCCAGTGCGTGGGCGCGCTCGGCGTCGAAGGCGAACAGGAACGGTCGGGCGAGGGAATACATGGCGTGGCTCAGGTCAGCGTCCCGGCGAAGGCGCGGGTGCGGTAATGGAACGCGACGACGCCGTCGCGCTGGTGCCGGTCGAACAATGCACGCAACGCCTCCAGCATCGGCGCGTGGCGCGGGTGGCCGGGCAGCGGCGCGTAGGAGGACGACAGCAGGCGACCGCGCAGCGCCTCGAAGTCCATGCGCTGTTCGTTGGGGAACTGCGCGGTGCCGCGCAGGCCGTCGCCGAACCAGCGCTGCATGGTGGCATCGTCGTGGTAGCGCTCGGCCACCGCGCTGTAGTCGGTGCCGTACTCCAGCAGCAATTGCTCGTAGCCTTCCAGGAACGGCGTGGCGTCGAGCAGGCGCGAGTTCCAGTAGACCAGCGCCAGGCCGCCGGGGCGCAGCACCCGCGCCCATTCGCGGCGCACCGCCTCCAGGTCGAACCAGTGGAAGGCCTGTGCGGCGCTGATCAGGTCGACGCTGGCGTCGGCCAGGGTGGTGGCTTCGGCGCTGCCGTCGATGGCGCGGAACCCCGGCTGGTCCCGCAGCAATTCCTCGGCGGCCGCGCGCATCGCCGCGTTCGGCTCCACTGCCAGGGTCGGGTGCCCGGCCTGCAGGAACAGGCGGGTGGAGATCCCGGTGCCGGCGCCGATGTCGGCGACCAGCGCGTCGCGGGCCACGCCCAGCTCGCCGTGCACCCAGTCGAGCAGGGCCGGCGGATAGCTGGGGCGGTAGCGCACGTAATCGGCGACGCGGTCGCTGAAGCGCTCGCGCGGCGCGGCGGCGTCCCGGCTCACGACTGGGTGCTGGCGAACCACGCCAGCCCGCCGAAGAACAGCACGAAGGCCAGCAGCGCCAGCATGGCCAGGACCACCGCGGCCCAGCCCAGGATCAGCCCGCCCACGGCCAGGCCGTCGCCCTGGAAACGCTGCGGCTCGCGGCGGATCTGCGCGCGCGCCAGGTGCCCGGTGACGATCGCGCCGAGGCTGCCCAGCACCGGCATCAGGGTCCAGCCGAGGATGCCGGCGATCAGGCTGACCACCGCCAGGGAATTGGTTTCGCGAACGGTGCTCATCTGGACTCCTCGTGCGAGCAAGGCGGCATGCGCCAGGTGGACGCGCGCTTGCGCAGGATGGGCGAATTATCCCAGAAGCGCGCCTGGCGTGCGCCGCTCATACGGGCATGCGCCCGTGCCGCAAGGCATGCGCCCAGTGCGGCTGGCCGTTGCGCTCGGCCTGCGCGGCGGCGCTGGCGTGGTCGTAGTCGATCGCGTGCAACTGCGCGTGCCACTGGCCGTCGCGGTATTCCAGCACCGCGTAGCGCGCCTGCGGCGTGCCGGTTTCGACCCGGTGCGGTTGCGGCTGGGTCTCGGCGTAGGCGGGCAGGCCGACACTGCCGGGATTGCACAGCAGGCGCCCGTCGTCCAGGCGCAGCGTGCGTGGCAGGTGGCTGTGTCCGCACAGCACCAGCGCCGCGTGCGGGGCGTCGCCGAGCCGCTCGCGCACGCGCTGCGCATCGGCGGCGCGCAGCCGCGGCGGTTCCAGTTCGTCGAGCAGCCAACACAGGTCGTCGTGCGGCGTGCCATGGCACAGCAGCGCATGCGGCAACGACAGGGTCGGCGGCGATGCGGCCAGCCAGCGCCGCTGTGCCGGCGTCAGCTGCGCATGGGCATAGGCGTCGCTGGCGCCCATGGCCGTCGGTTCCAGTTCGCTCAACTGGCGCTCGTGGTTGCCGCGCACCGTGGGCAGCGCCAGCGGCATCAGCCGCGCGGCTGTTTCCTGCGGCCACAGCGGGCCGGAGACGATGTCGCCCAGATTGACGATCCGGTCCACGCCGCGCCGTCCGATATCCGCAAGCACGGCCTCCAGCGCGGGCAGGTTGCCGTGGATATCGGAGAGCGCGGCCAGACGCATCTTACAGATCGAACTTGATGCCCTGCGCCAGCGGCAGCGAATCGGAGTAGTTGATCGTGTTGGTCTGCCGGCGCATGTACACCTTCCACGCGTCCGAGCCGGATTCGCGGCCGCCGCCGGTGTCCTTCTCGCCGCCGAAGGCGCCGCCGATCTCGGCGCCGGAGGTGCCGATGTTGACGTTGGCGATGCCGCAGTCGCTGCCGGCCGCGGACAGGAACTTCTCCGCCGCCTTCAGGTTCTGGGTGAAGATCGACGAGGACAGGCCCTGCGGCACGCCGTTCTGCATGTCGATGGCCTCGTCCAGGGTGCTGTACTTCATCACGTACAGGATCGGCGCGAAGGTCTCGTGCTGCACCACTTCATCGCTGTTCTTCAGGCCGGTGACGATGGCTGGCAGCACGAAGTTGCCAGGACGATCCAGCGCGGTGCCGCCGGTCTCGACGGTGCCGCCGGCGGCCTTGGCCCTGGCGATCGAGTCCAGGAACTGCTCGACCGCGCCGCGGCTGTTCAGCGGGCCCATCAGGTTGGCCGGGTCGGTGGGGTCGCCGATCTTGCCTTCGACCTGCTTGTAGGCCTTGACCAGGGTCGCCAGCACGGTGTCGTAGATCGATTCGTGCACGATCAGGCGACGCGTGGTGGTGCAGCGCTGGCCGGCGGTGCCGACCGCGCCGAACACGATGCCGGGCACCGCCAGCTTCAGGTCGGCGCTCTCGTCGAGGATGATCGCGTTGTTGCCGCCCAGCTCCAGCAGGCAGCGGCCCAGGCGGCGCGCGCACTTCTCGGCCACGACGCGGCCGACCTGGGTGGAGCCGGTGAAGCTGATCAGCGGGATGCGGGTGTCCTCGACCAGGCGCTCGGACAGGGCGACGCCGGCATCGTTGATCAGGAAGAAGATGTCCGGGAAGCCGGCATCGCGCAGCGCGTCGTTGCAGATCTTCATCGACGCGATGGCGGTCAGCGGGGTCTTGTTGGACGGCTTCCAGATGCAGATGTCGCCGCAGATCGCCGCCAGGAACGCGTTCCAGCTCCACACCGCGACCGGAAAATTGAACGCGCTGATGATGCCGACCAGGCCCAGCGGCTGGTACTGCTCGTACATGCGGTGGCCGGGGCGCTCCGAGTGCAGGGTGTAGCCATAGAGCATGCGGCTCTGGCCGACCGCGAAATCGGCGATGTCGATCATCTCCTGCACTTCGCCGTCGCCTTCCGGCTTGCTCTTGCCCATTTCCAGCGCGACCAGCGAGCCCAGCGCGTCCTTGTGCTTGCGCAGCGCCTCGCCGCACAGCCGCACCGCCTCGCCGCGGCGCGGGGCCGGGGTGGTGCGCCAGATCTTGAACGCGGCCTGGGCGCGGGCGATCACCGTCTCGTAGTCCTGCTCGGTGGTGGCCTGCACCTCGGCGATGATGGCGTTGCTCGACGGGTTCAGCGGCTGCAGTACGCCGGCGCCGGTGGCGCTGGACCACTCGCCGTTGCCGAGATAGGTGCCGGAGTTGGTGGCGGCGAGGCCGAGCGCCTTGAGCAGGTCAGCGGACATGGAATCTCCTGGGTTCGTTGCGACAGGGAAGGCGACCGCAGGCGGGGGACGCGGGACGCGCGGCCGGCAATTTTAGCAGACCGCACGCAGCCGGCCGCTGCCGCTCGCCGGGCTGGGTGCCTTGTGAGCGCAAAAGCCCACCGGCGTGCCGGCGTGGCGGCTGCGCCACGTGCCTCGGCAGGCAAAGAGGGAGGACAGAGGGAGGGGGCGCTGCCGGCACGGGTGCCGCTGCCGCCGACATGAACGAAATGGTGACCCCGGCGCGATTCGAACGCACGACCTGTCCCTTAGGAGGGGACCGCTCTATCCAGCTGAGCTACGGGGCCATTGGCCTGCGGGGGATTCTACGACGCTGAATCGCGCGTTGTCGCCCCGGCCTGCAATAACGTCCTCTACACCTTGTGCCGACGCGGGCTGAGCATCGCCCTGCGTAGGCTGCGGACGTCGGCCACTGCGTCTGGCGGCGATTCGCGCTGCGATCCCGCGTTGTTGCAGGGGCGACACATGACGGACGCAGTCGCGTCCGCCACGTCCGCTACAAGCGTCCCGACCGCAGTTCCTGCGGCGGGACGATCGCCGCCGCGCATCGGCGGTCCTGGTCGCTGCGGGCTGGCGTGATCGCCGGTTGTCCGGCATGACCGCAGCGATTCCCACCCCTATGCGAAGCAGGAGTCACAGATGAAAACAGCAATGAAGATGGTCCTGGTCGGTTCGATGCTGGCTGCCCTGGCAGCGTGCAAGCGCGATGGCGACCAACCGGCCACCGATCCGAATGCGGCCAATCCGCCGGCCGCGGCCGATGGCAGCCCGGCAGGCGGCAGCACCGCTCCAGCAGGCAGTACCGCGCCGGCGGGCAGCACCAGTGGCGACGCCAGCGGCACCGCGACTGGCACCACCGGCACCGATGCCGGCCAGGGCACGATGCAGGGGCAGGACGGCACGTCGCCGACCACCCCGAAGGACCCGGCCAACCCTGATCCGCAGCAGCCGCCGCAGACGCCGCCGGCGGATCAGAAGCAGCAGTAAGGCTTGCGCAAGCGCGCGGCGCCACGGGCGTCGCGCGCTTGGTCGGTGCGCATCGTCCGGTACGGGGCGCATCGGCATTTTCCGCGTGCTCGCTTGCGATGCAACCCGGCGCAACACCGGGTTTTTCGAGCTTTCGCGATAGTCACTTTTGCAACCGTCTTGTTCGGCCGCCTGGTCGATGCTGCGGTTGCACACGTGGCGCTTGACAGCGCCCCGGCGCATGATGTCCTCTTGCGTCCATGCCTCTGGTCCACGCCCTCATCGCCACCTCGCTTCCGCGCTCGCTTCGGCACGCGGCTGCGGTTGCTGCGGGCATTACCACCGGTATTACCACCCTCACCATTCGCCCGGTGCGGCCCGTCGTCTTCGTCTGATCGTCGAACACCACGGCCCCGCACCCGGATCAGGATGCGGGGGACACCCTCGGCCTGATGCGAGCGGGGCCTCCACTCCGAGGTCTCCCATGTCGTCCCCCGCCGTCGCTCCCGCTGTTGCCGTTTCGCCCGATTCCGCCGTCGATCCCGCGCTCGCCGCCGCCACCGTCGTGCACAAGTTCGGCGGCACCTCGGTGGCCGATGCCGAACGCTACCGCCATGTCGCGCAACTGCTGCTGGCGCGCCCGGAGCGGTTCCAGGTCACCGTCGTCTCGGCGATGAAGGGCGTCACCGATGCCTTGATCGGCCTGGCCGAGCTGGCCGCGCGCGGCCACGGCGACTGGCGCGAGCGCTGGCACGAAACCCGCGCCCGCCATCGCGCCGCCGCCGTGGCGCTGCTCGGCGAGCACGCCGGCGCCACGGTGGAATGGCTGGACGCGCGCTTCGAGCACCTGGCCGAGATCCTCGCCGCGCTGGCGGTGATCGGCGAGCTGCCGCGGGAAGTGCTGGATCGCGTGCAGGGCCTGGGCGAGGTGTATTCGGCGCAACTGCTGGGCGACCACCTGCAGGCGCTGGGCGAGGACTGCGCGGTGCTGGACGCGCGCGAGGTGCTGGTGGTCGACCGCGGCGAGCTGGGCGTCGACGTGGACTGGGAAGCCAGCGCGCAGCGCCTGGCGCAGTGGCGCGCGCAGCACCCGCAGCAGCGCATCGTGGTCACCGGCTTCGTCGCCCGCGACCGCGCCGGCCGCATCACCACGCTCGGCCGCAACGGCAGCGACTACTCCGGCGCGATCTTCGCCGCGCTGTTCGAGGCGGCGGAACTGCATATCTGGACCGACGTCGACGGCGTGCTCTCGGCCGACCCGCGGGTGGTGCCCGAGGCGGTGCAACTGGAGACGCTCAGCTACGACGAAGCCTGCGAACTGGCGTACTTCGGCGCCAAGGTGGTGCATCCGCAGACCATGTCGCCGGCGATCGAGCGCGGCCTGCCGATCATCATCCGCAACACCTTCCAGCCCGAGCACCCGGGCACCCGCATCACCGCCAGCAGCGCCACCAGCGGCCCGATCAAGGGCCTGACCCTGAGCCCGGACCTGGCCGTGCTGAATCTGGAAGGCACCGGCCTGATCGGCGTGCCCGGCACCGCCGAACGCGTGTTCGCCGCGCTGCGCAACGCGCGGGTATCGGTGGTGATGATCTCGCAGGGTTCTTCCGAACATTCCATCTGCTGCGTGGTGCGGCAGAACGAGGCCGAGCGTGCGCGCGATGCGGTGCTCTCGGCCTTCGCCCACGAACTGGTGGTGGGCCAGGTGCAGCGCGTGCAACTGACCACCGGCATCAGCGTGCTGGCCGCGGTCGGCGACGGCATGGCCGGCCAGCCCGGCGTGGCCGCGCGCCTGTTCGAATCGCTCGGCCGCGCCCAGGTCAACATCCTGGCGATCGCGCAGGGCTCGTCCGAGCGCAACATCTCCGTGGCCATCGACAGCGCGCACGCGACCAAGGCGCTGCGCGCCGCGCATGCCGGCTTCTGGCTGTCGCCGCAGACCTTCTCGGTCGGCGTGATCGGGCCGGGCAACGTCGGTGCCGCGCTGCTGGACCAGTTGCGCGCGGCGCAGCCGCAATTGCTGGCCAAGGCCAACCTTGACCTGCGCCTGCGCGCGGTCGCCTCGCGCAGCACGATGCGCCTGGAGCCGCGCGCCTTCGCCGGCGACTGGCGGCAGGCGCTGGCGGCCGGGCAGCAGCCGACCGATCTGGACGCGTTCACCGCGCACCTGTTGTCGGCGCATCTGCCGCATGCGGTGATCATCGACTGCAGCGGCAGCGCCGACGTCGCCGACCGCTATGCCGGCTGGCTGGCCGCCGGCATCCACGTGGTGACCCCGAACAAACAGGCCGGCGCCGGGCCGCTGCCGCGCTTCCACGCGATCCGCGCCGCGGCCGCGGCCAGCGGCGCGCGTTTCCGCTACGAGGCCACGGTCGGCGCCGGCCTGCCGGTGATCACCACCTTGCGCGACCTGGTCGATACCGGCGACGCCGTCACCGCGATCGAAGGCATCTTCTCCGGCACCCTGGCCTGGCTGTTCAACAAGTACGACGGCAGCGTGCCGTTCGCGCAGCTGGTGGCCGAGGCGCGCGGCATGGGCTACACCGAACCGGACCCGCGCGACGACCTGTCCGGCACCGACGTGGCGCGCAAGCTGGTGATCCTGGCGCGCGAGGCCGGGCACGAACTGAGCCTGGAGGACGTGGCAGTGGAAAGCCTGGTGCCGGAAGCGCTGCGGCAGGCCAGCGTGGACGATTTCATGGCGCGCCTGCACGAAGTCGATGCCGTCTTCGCGCAGCGCCTGCAGGCGGCCAAGGCGCGCGGCTGCGTGCTGCGCTACGTGGCGCGGCTGGCGCCGGGCCATGCGCCCAGCGTGGGCCTGGTGGAACTGCCGGCCGACCATGCCTTCGCCAACCTGCGCCTGACCGACAACGTCGTGCAGTTCACCACGCGCCGCTACTGCAATAATCCGCTGGTGGTACAGGGGCCGGGCGCCGGTCCCGAAGTGACCGCCGCCGGCGTGTTCGCCGACCTGCTGCGGGTGGCGGCGGGCGAGGGCGCGCGCCTGTGAGCCGGATGCAGACGCTGCCGGCTCACACCGTTGGCACGGTCGCGCCGACGCAGGCCCGCGCGTTCGCGCCGGCCTCGGTGGCCAACGTGGCAGTGGGGTTCGACCTGCTGGGCTACGCGGTGGAGGGTGTCGGCGACACGGTGACGGTGCGCCGCATCGATGCGCCCGAGGTGCGCATCGCTGCGATCCGCGGCACGACCGTGGCCTTGCCGTTGGAGGCGGCGCGCAATACCGCCGGTGCCGCGCTGATGTCGTTGCGCGAGGCCTTGGCGCTGCCGTTCGGCTTCGAACTGGAGATCGACAAGGGTATCCCGCTCAGTTCCGGCATGGGCGGCTCGGCCGCCTCGTGCGTGGCCGCGCTGGTGGCGGCCAATGCCTTGTTGCCCGAGCCGCTATCGCGCGATGCACTGTATCGCTACGCGCTGGACGGCGAGGCGGTGGCCAGCGGCAGCCGCCACGGCGACAACCTCGGCCCGATGCTGCTGGGCGGGCTGGTGCTGTCGACCCTGGAGCGGCTGGTGCCGGTACCGGTGCCAAGCGGCTGGCACAGCCTGCTGGTGCACCCGGATGCGACGTTGGAGACGCGCCATGCGCGCGCTGCGTTGGCCGGGGAATACCGGCTCGGCGAGTTCGTGGCGCAGAGCGCGAACCTGGCGTTGGTGTTGGCCGGTTGCCATGCCGGCGACGAGGCGCTGGTACGCGCCGGCCTGCGCGACGTGCTGATCGAGCCACGCCGTGCGCCTTTGATCGTCGGCTTCGACGCGGCCAAGGCAGCGGCGCTGTCGGCGGGGGCGATGGGCGCGGGCATTTCCGGCGCTGGTCCCAGCGTCTTCGCCTGGTTCGCCAGCCGCGCCGAGGCGGAGGCGGCTGCACCGGCGGTGCAGTCGGCTTTCGCGGATGCGGGCTTCGGCAGCCAGCATTGGGTTTCGCCGCTGCAGTGTGCGGGCGCGATGTTGCTGTAGCCACTTATTGGAGCGGTGCGTTGTCGGCGCCGCTGTTGTTAGTGTCGTTGCTGTTGCTGTTGCTGATTTCGAATTTGCTGTTGCTGTTGCTGATTTCGAATTTGCTGTTGCTGTTGCTGTCGCTGTTGCTTTGGTCGTTGCTTTGCTGTTGCTGTTGCCGTACCGGGTTCCCTTCCGAAGCGGCGGCCATCGCGGGGAAAAACCCGAAGGGCGGCGTACATGGATGTACGCCGTCCGCGGCAGGGGCAGGATGCCCCTTCCGCGGATCCCCGCGATGGACGCGGACCCGGAGCGCGCAGCGCGGAGGGCGCGAGGCAGGGCGCGCTTTCTTTTGGTTACTTTTCTTTGCGCGAGCAAAGAAAAGTAACTCGCCGCAAGGCGAAAGCTGTTGCTGTTGCTTGATTTTTGCGTGTCGGACGAGCGGAACTTGTAGGAGCGGCTTCAGCCGCGACAGATGCTCCGCCTGTCGGTCTATGTCGCGCCTGAAGCCGCTGTTACGCAGAGCATCAAAGCAACAGCTTCCGCTAACGCGGGTCACTTTTCTTTGCTTGTGCAAAGAAAAGTAACCAAAAGAAAGCACACCCCGCAGCGCGCCCTCCGCGCTGACGCGCTCCGGGTCCGCAGCCACGACGGGCATTTTTCGACGGCACATCCATGTGCCGGCGAAAAACGACGCGCATCCTGCGCGTCGCCCTCCGGGTATTCGCCCGCCGCGGCTGCCGCGCCGAGGGGGCCCCGGGTGAAGCAGAAGCGCAACAGCCAAAGCAACAGCAACAGCTAGAGCAACAGCCAAAGCCAAAGCCAAAGCCAAAGCCAAAGCCAAGAATGCCAGTGCGATCGAAATTCCCCTGCCGATGGAACCCCCATGAACTTCATTTCCACCCGTAACGCCGCACCCGCCGTCTCGCTCAGCCAGGCCATCGCCGCCGGCCTCGCCCCCGATGGTGGCCTGTACGTGCCCGAGCGCATGCCCGCCGCCCGCGACCTGCGCGCCGGTGCCAGCCTTGCCGAGACCGCCGCGGAGCTGCTGGCGCCGTTCTTCGAGGGCGACGCCCTGGCCGCGGAACTGCCGGCGATCTGCGCCGAAGCCTTCGACTTCCCTGCGCCCCTGCAGCCGCTGGCCACCCCCGGCGACCACGCGCTGGAGTTGTTCCATGGGCCGACTGCCGCGTTCAAGGACTTCGGCGCCCGTTTCCTGGCGGCCTGCCTGACCCGCCTGCGGCGCGGTGCGGCGACGCCGCTGACCATCCTGGTCGCCACCTCCGGCGATACCGGCGCCGCGGTCGCGGCCGCGTTCCATCGCCAGCCCGGGCTGCGCGTGGTGGTGCTGTATCCGGACGGGCGCGTGTCGCCGCGGCAAGCGCATCAACTCGGCTGCTTCGGCGACAACATCCACGCCCTGCGCGTGGCTGGCTCCTTCGACGACTGCCAGGCGCTGGTCAAGCAAGCCCTGAACGATGCCGAGCTGCAGGCGCAGGCGCCGTTGAGTTCGGCCAACAGCATCAGCCTGGGGCGCTTGTTGCCGCAGATGAGCTATTACTCGCATGCAGCGCTGCAGCACCACGCCGCGCATGCGCAGCCGCTGAACCTGGTGGTGCCCACCGGCAACCTGGGCAATGCGCTGGCCGCGATCCTGGCGCGGACGCTGGGCGTGCCACTGGGCCGGATCGTGCTGGCCACCAACGCCAACCGCGTGCTGCCGGACTTCTTCGCCGGCGCCGACTATGCGCCGCAGCCCAGTGTGGCGACCCTGGCCAATGCGATGGACGTCGGCGCGCCGAGCAACGTCGAGCGTCTGCGCTGGCTGTACCAGGGGGACGACGCCACGCTGCGTACCCAGTTCCAGGCCTACTCGGTGGACGATGCGCAGATCCGCCAGACCATCGGCGAGCGCTTCCGCCGCTACGGCGAGGTGCATTGCCCGCACACCGCCACCGCGCTGCACGTGCTGCAGCAACTGCGCGCCGAGGGCGCCGAGGCCGACGCCGGCGACTGGGCGGTGGCGGCCACTGCGCATCCGGCCAAGTTCGAAGGGGTGGTGGAGCCGCTGATCGGGCAGCCGGTGCCGGTGCCGCCGGCATTGGCGGCGTTGCTGCAGCGGCCGGCGCAGGCCGAGCCGATCGCGCCGGACTACGCGGCCTTGCGCGCGCGATTGCTGGCCGGCTGAGCGGCACGTGGGCGATGTCGCCTGCGCACGTGTGGCTCAGTCGGACGGCTGCAGCCGCTGCCAGGCGGCCAGGACGATGCCGCGCACCTGCAGCCAGTCCAGGCGCGAGCGCGGGTGGTCGCGCAGGAACACGTCGCGCAGTTGCGCGACCACGTCCTCCACGCGTTGGCCGTGGTACTTGAGGTAGGCGTCGTAGGCCAGCTTCAGCGCCGGCTCGTAGTCGTGGAACGTGTAACCAGGCTGATGGAAGGGGCTGTGTACGAACTGCGCCTTCCAGAACTCCAGTTCGCGCTCGCGATCCAGCATCACGCAGGCGCGCGAGGCGTGTTGCATCTCGATGGCGACGGCCATGTTGGCCCTCCGAGTGGTCCCCCCCACCGGCACCGCGGCGGCGCCGCAGGTGTATTGCGCACGCAGTCTAAGCCGGCAGGACGCCGCTGCCGCGAGGGCCGGCTGAAGCGTTCAGAGCGGGCGCGGCGGCAGCGTTGCACGCGCTGGCAGGCAGGCGACCCGTCGGCCGCCAGCGGAGGTTACACGGTTGTCCACACGCGATGTGGAGCGTTGCCCTGGAATCCTGTGGATAACTGGCCAGGCGCCGCACGGCGTCAGTGCCTGCAGCGGCGTGGCGAAAAAATCGCCACCTCGGTCCGCTCAGTCTTCGTCCGACGCCAGCCGGTGCAGCGCGGCGAAGTCGCGGATCTCGACCACGTGCAGTTGCGGCAAGGCGATCAGGCCCTGTTGGCGCAGCTTGGTGAAGGTGCGGCTGACCGTTTCCATGGTCAGGCCGAGATGGTCGGCGATGTCGCCGCGGCCCATCGGCAGCACCACCTTGTTGCCGGCATCGCCCTGGCGTGCGGCGCGGGCGGCGAGCTTGAGCAGGAAATCGGCCAGTTTCTCGGCCGGTTGCAGACGCGCCAGCGCCAGCGCCGCGTCCTGCGCCGCGTCCAGTTCCAGGCAGGCGCGCTGGAGCAGCTTGCGCTCCAGGTGCGGAAACTGGCTGCGCAACTGCTGCATCTGCGCCACCGGCACCCGGCACACCCGGCTGTCGGCGATGGCTTCGATGTCGTGGCGGTGCCGGGCCGATTCGCTCAGGCCCACGTAGTCGCCGGGCAGCACGAAGCCTGCCACCTGGCGACGGCCGTCGGCGAGGGTACGGACCAGGCGCAGCGCGCCGGCGGTGACGGTATAGACCGCCTGCCGCGCCTCGCCGGTGCGCGCCAGGGTGGCGCCGGCGGAGTAGGTCAGCGAGGTGGTGACCCGTTCCAGCGCCTGCACCTCGTCGCAGGCCAGCGCCGAGCAGATCGCCAGGTGGCGGACCGCGCAATGCAGGCATTCGTTGCCGTGCGGCGCGCGCGGGGCGGCCGGTTCGGCGTAGGGCAGGGCGAATCCGGAAGGAGGCCTGTTCATGGGCGTGGCAGCGGCTTCGGCACCCGCGAATGATACGCCGATGCGGTCGGGCGTGGCCGGTGCGGCTAGAATTGGCATCCCGCTCGCCCCCGAATCGCAGGAGTTCCGCACGTGATCAAGCCCCGTACGCCGCCCGGCATCATGGAATTGCTGCCGCTCGAGCAGATCGCGTTCCAGCGCATGCTGGACGTCATCCGCCGCAATTACGAGCGGTTCGGGTTCCTGCCGGTGGAGACGCCGGTGTTCGAGCTGTCCGATGTGCTGCTGACCAAGTCCGGCGGCGAGACCGAGCGCCAGGTGTACTTCGTGCAGTCCACCGGCGCGCTGGCCAATGCCGCGGCCGAGGGCGCCGAGGGCGGGCTGCCGGAACTGGCGCTGCGCTTCGACCTGACCGTCCCGCTGGCCCGCTATGTGGCCGAGCACGAGCACGAGCTGAGCTTCCCGTTCCGCCGCTACCAGATGCAGCGCGTGTACCGCGGCGAGCGCGCCCAGCGCGGTCGTTTCCGTGAGTTCTACCAGTGCGACATCGACGTGATCGGCAAGGACGCGCTGAGCATCCGCTACGACGCCGAGGTGCTGGCGGTGATCCACGCGGTGTTCGCCGAGCTGGGCATCGGCGATTTCGCCGTGCAGTTGAACAACCGCAAGCTGATGCGCGGCTTCTTCGAGAGCCTGGGCGTGGCCGAGGGCGAGCGCCAGCTCGCGGTGCTGCGCGAGGTCGACAAGCTGGACAAGCGCGGCGCCGACTACGTGCGCGAGACGCTCACCGGCGAGGGCTTCGGCATTCCCGCCGCGCAGGTGCAGCGCATCCTCGACTTCGTTGCGGTGCGCTCCAGCGGGCATGCCGATGCGCTGGCGCGGCTGCAGGCGCTGGAGGCCGACGCCGCTTCCAGTGCGATCCTGCGCGAGGGCGTGGCCGAACTGCGCGAGGTGCTGGCGCTGGTCAAGGCGCTGGGCGTGCCGGAGAGCGCTTACTGCCTGAACTTCTCCATCGCCCGCGGCCTGGACTACTACACCGGCACCGTCTACGAGACCCTGCTGACCGACTACCCGCAGATCGGCTCGATCTGCTCGGGCGGCCGCTACGAGGACCTGGCCAGCCACTACAGCAAGTCCAAGCTGCCCGGCGTGGGCATCTCCATCGGCCTGACCCGGCTGTTCTGGCAGTTGCGCGAGGCCGGGCTGATCGACGGCATCGCCTCCAGCAGCGTGCAGGCGATGGTGGCGCTGATGGACGAGGCCAAGCTCGACGACGCGCTGGACATCGCGCGGCGCCTGCGCGCCGGCGGCATCAACACCGAAGTGCAGATGGAGCCGAAGAAGATCGGCAAGCAGTTCCAGTACGCGGCCCGCGCCGGCATCCGCTTCGTGGTGCTGGCCGGCGACGACGAACTGGCGCGCGGCGTGGTCGCGGTCAAGGACCTGCTGCGCGAGCAGCAGTTCGAGGTCGCCCGCGACGAGCTGGCCAGCACGCTGCAGGTGGAACTGGAGCAGGCCAAGGTCATGGCCTGAGTCTGTCGGCGGCCGGCGACGGCCGCCGCGCTGTGCAGGATTCTCGTAGGAGCGGCGTCAGCCGCGACCAGCATGGCCGGTAAACCCGGCCGTGGCTGATCCCCAAGCGCGGGCTACAGCAGGCCCGCGCCCTGCAGCATCGCCTTCAGCGCACGCCGCTGCGCGGCGTCGTCCGCCGGCCACCCATGCAATTGCGCGACCATCTTGCCGTCGCGCACCAGAAAGAACGTCGGCATGCGCCATTCGCGCGGCAACAGCGGCCATTCCTCCACGTCGTAGAGCGGGTGCAGCGGCGTCTGCGGCTGCGCCTGGTTCCAGGCGCGCAGTGCCTCCAGGTCCTCGCTGCCGGGTGGCAGGGTCAGCCACAGCGCATGGCGGCGGAACGCCGGGCCCAGTTCGGGATCGGCGGCAATGGCGCGTGCGGCGTCGGCGGCGAAATGGCAGCCGGCGGTGACCAGGAGTTGGGTCGGCCCCAGATCGATGCGCTGCCGGTGCAGGGTGCGGCCATCGGCGTCCAGCGACCAGAGCGTCGGCCCTTGCGTCGCTGCGCCCAGGCGGTCCTCGAAGCGCAGCCAATGCGGCCAGTCGGCGCTGCCGCCATCGGCCAGCAGGCGCCGTGCGTCGTCCACACGATGCGCGAGCAGCAGCGCGTTGCCGGCGTCGTCCACCTGCGCCGCGCTGGCCTGGCCGCGGTGCCGCAACTGCGCCAACACCTGCAGTTGCGTGTCCAGTCCCGCCGGGGTGGGGCGCAGCGCGTAGGTCGCGACGACGGCCCGATACAGAAGGTCCAGCGCGGTATCGTCCGATTGCGCGAGGGCCGCCGGGTCGAATGCTTCGGGCAGGGCGCTGCGCACGGCGGGCCAGGGATCGCGTCCAGTGCGGCGCAGGCCGTCCAGATTCCGGTTGTAGATGTTGTAGCGGCGCTCCAGGTCGCCGATGGGGGCGGCGGGATCGTGGGCACGCGGCTGCGTCGCCCAGTGCGGCAAGCTCTCGGCGTAGCGCTCGGCGCCGAACAGGGCCAGCAGTGCGCGGCCCTGTTCGCGGGTGAGCTGCGGCAGATCCTGTGTATCGAATCCGCCCAGGCCGTTGCGCCCGAACACCAGGCCGTCGAGAAAGCGCTCGCGGGCGCCGGGCGTGAGGGCGTCCAGGGGCGTGGCCTGGCCGGCGTGGGCGCGCAGGTAGGCCTGGAGCTGGGCGGTGGAGCGGATCGGCAGTCCTGGCGCAGTGGCCGCGGTGTCGCCGCTTGCGGCTCCTTGGACGGGAGGCGCTGGCGGCGGCTGCGCCACTGCCTGTGTCACCAAGCAAAGGGCAAGAGCAGCAAAACACGCATGGCGCATGCGGCACTCCAGAAGGGGCAGCGGTTAGTGCCGATCCTAGCGGCTGCCGGGTACTCCTTCCATGCGCTGCCGGTGGCGTCTGCACGCGGCGTGAGGCCGGATCGCGGCAACGCGTAGGGCGCCAGAACCCGCAACAGGATAGCCCGGAGGCTGAATGCCAGGTCGTTGCGACCCACGCAGGCTTGACCTTGTAACAGTGTGCTATTACATTAGCGCAATGAAACAACGTCCCGTCCCTGCAGCAGACCGCGATGGCGACGCCTCGTTCAAGGCGTTGGCGCGTACCCTGGCCCAGCTCGGCAAGCCGCAGGAAGTGGCGGCGTTCCTGCAGGACCTGTGCACGCCGGCCGAGCTGGAAGCGATGGCGGACCGCTGGCGGGTGGTGCCGCTGCTGCTCAAGGGCGTGCCGTACCGCGAGATCCACGACCTGACCCAGGTCAGCGTCACCACCATCGGCCGTGTCGCACGGACCCTGGAATACGGCGCCGGCGGCTATGCCGCGGCGCTGCGCCGGCAGACGGCGCGCCCCTCCGATTCCCACTGAGATGTCCTGATGAGTGCTTCCCTGGCAGCACCGGCCCGCGACCGGCTGCGTATCGCGATCCAGAAGAGCGGCCGCCTGGCCGAGCCGGCCCGCGCGGTGCTGGCCGCCTGCGGGCTGAGCTGGCGCGAAAGCCGCGACAAGCTGTTCTGCTACGGCGAATCGTTGCCGGTGGACCTGCTGCTGGTGCGCGACGACGACATTCCCGGCCTGATCGCCGACGGCGTGTGCGACTTCGGCATCGTCGGCCGCAACGAACTCGACGAGCAGGCCGGCGAGCGCCGCCGCAACGGCTTGCCGGAGGCCTATCGCGCCCTGCGCGGGCTGAACTTCGGCCAGTGCCGGCTAATGCTGGCGGTGCCGGAGAGCTGGGAGTGGAGCGGCCCGCAGCAGGTGCAGGGGCTGCGCATCGCCACCAGTTACCCGGCGGTGCTGGCCGACTGGCTGGACGCGCGCGGCATCGCCGCGCAGGTGGTGGAACTGTCCGGCTCGGTGGAGATCGCGCCGCGCCTGGGCACCGCCGACCTGATCTGCGATCTGGTGTCCAGCGGCGCCACCCTGGCGGCCAACCAGCTCAAGCCGGTGGAGACGCTGCTGGAGAGCGAGGCGGTGCTGGCCGGCCCGGTCCGCGAACCGGCCGACGCCCGCGCGGGCCTGGCGGCGATGCTGCTGCGCCGGCTCGACGGCGTGCTCAAGCTGCGCGACAGCAAGCTGCTGATGTTCCGCGCCGCGCGCGAACGCGTCGCCGACCTGGCGCGGCTGCTGCCCGATGCCGAACCGCTGGTGCAACTGCCCGGCGACGCCGACGGCCCGCTGCAATTGCAGACCATGTGCCACGGCGCGATCACCTGGCAACGCATGGAGGAACTGGAGCGCGCAGGCGCGCAGGGGTTGATGGTCTTGACGGTGGAGCGGTCGCTGGCATGAATCGATTGGAGTGGAGCGCGCTCGACGCGCAGGAGCGCACCCAGGCGCTGACCCGGCCGGTGCAGCGCGTCGCCGACCAGACTCGCAGCGCCGTGGCGCAGGTGCTGGACGCGGTGCGCAGCCGCGGCGACGTCGCGTTGCGCGAGCTTACCGCGCGCTTCGACGGGGTGGTGCTGGAGACGCTCGAAGTGAGCGCCGAGGAGTTCGCCGCCGCCGAAGCGGCGGTGCCGGCGCCGCTGCGCGGGGCGATGGCCGAGGCGGCGGCGCGGATCGACACCTTCCACCGTGCGGGCATGGCGCAGCCGTATGCGATCGAGACCGCGCCGGGCGTGGTCTGCGAGCGCGTGGTCCGGCCAATCGGGCGGGTCGGCCTGTACGTGCCGGCCGGCAGCGCGCCGCTGCCGTCGACCGCGCTGATGCTGTGCGTGCCGGCGGCACTGGCCGGCTGCCGCGAGGTGGTGCTGTGCACGCCGCCGCGCGCCGACGGCTCGGCCGACCCGGCGGTGCTGGTCGCGGCGACCCTGTGCGGCGTGGACCGGGTGTTCAAGCTCGGCGGCGCCCAGGCCATCGCGGCGATGGGTTTCGGCACCGAGACCGTGCCGTCCTGCGACAAGCTGTTCGGCCCGGGCAACAGCTACGTCACCGAGGCCAAGCAGCAAATCGCCCAGGCCGGCGCGGCGGCGATCGACATGCCGGCCGGCCCGTCCGAGGTGCTGGTGATCGCCGACGCCGGCGCCGATGCCGCCTTCGTCGCCGCCGACCTGCTGTCGCAGGCCGAGCACGGTGCCGATTCGCAGGTGCTGCTGCTGTCCGACAGCGCCGCGCTGATCGAGGCGGTGGAGAACGAACTGGAGCGGCAGCTGGCGACGCTGCCGCGCGCGGCGATCGCCCGGCAGGCGCTGGCCGCGTCGCGGCTGATCCGCGTCGATACGCTGGAGGACGCCTTCGCCATCAGCAACCGCTACGCCCCGGAACACCTGATCCTGGCGCTGCGCGCGCCGCGCGACTGGCTGGACCGCGTCGAGGCCGCCGGCTCGGTATTCCTCGGCGACTACACCCCCGAGGCGCTGGGCGATTACTGCAGCGGCACCAACCACGTGCTGCCGACCAGCGGCGCAGCGCGCGCGTACAGCGGCGTGAGCGTGGCCAGCTTCCAAAATTTCGTCAGCGTGCAGAGCGCCAGCGCTGCCGGCATCGCCACGATCGGCGGCTGCGCGGTGCTGATGGCGCGTGCCGAGGGCCTGGACGCGCACGCCAATGCGGTGGCACTGCGCATGGAGAAGGCGGCATGAGCGCGGCCTCCGATGCGCGCGCCGTGCTGGCGCTGGTCCGCCCGGATCTGCGCGACTTCGCCGGCTACTCGTCCGCACGCAGCAGCGCGCTGCAGGGCGACATCTGGCTCAATGCCAACGAGTCGGCCTGGGCCAACGCCGCCGATGGCGACGCCGGCAATCGCCGCTATCCCGACCCGCAGCCGCCGGCGCTGCGCGCCGCGCTGGCGCAGCTGTACGCCTGCGCCCCGGAACAGGTGCTGCTCGGCCGCGGCAGCGACGAGGCCATCGACCTGCTGCTGCGCGCCCTGTGCGAGCCGGGCCGCGATGCCATCGTCATCACCCCGCCGGTGTTCGGCATGTACGCGGTCTGCGCGCGGCTGCAGAACGCGCGCGTGGTCGAGGTACCGCTGCGCGATACCGCCGAAGGCCTGCTCACCGAGGTGGACGCGGTGGTGGACGCCGCGCTGAGCCAGATGGCCAAGCTGGTGTTCCTGTGCTCGCCGGGCAACCCCGGCGGCGCGGCAATCGCGCTGGCCGACATCGCCCGCGCCGCCGAGCGTCTGCAGGGCCGTGCGGTGCTGGTGGTGGACGAAGCCTATGGCGAGTTCTCCGACGAGGCCTCGGCAACGACCTTGCTTGCGCGCCATGCCAACCTGGCCGTGCTGCGCACGTTGTCCAAGGCGCACGCGCTGGCGGCGGCGCGGATCGGTTGCGTGATCGCCGATCCGGCGCTGATCGCGGTGCTGCGGCGCTGCCAGGCGCCGTATCCGATTCCGGCGCCGTGCACGCAGCTGGCGCTGGCCGCGCTGCAGCCCGAACCGCTGCGGCAGACCGCGGCGCGGGTGCAGGAGGTGCGTGCCGAGCGCACGCGCATGCAGGCGGCGCTGGCGGCGCTGCCCGGCGTGCGCCAGGTGTATCCGTCGCAGGGCAATTTCCTGCTGCTGCGCTTCGACGACGCCGAGGGCGCGTTCCAGGCGCTGCTGGCGGCAGGGGTGGTGGTGCGCGACCAGCGCGCCGCGCCCGGCCTGGGCGACGCACTGCGCATCACCCTGGGAACGCCGGCGCAGAACCAGCGCGTGCTCGGCGCGCTGCAGGCGTGGAGGGCCGCGGCATGACCCCGATCCTGTTCGTGGACCGCGACGGCACCCTGATCGAGGAGCCGGCCGATTTCCAGATCGACGCCTACGAGAAGCTGCGCTTCGTGCAGGGCGTGATCCCGGCGATGCTCAAGCTGCGCGACGCCGGCTACCAGTTCGTCATCGTCACCAACCAGGACGGCCTGGGCAGCGAGGCCTATCCGCAGGCCGCCTTCGACGGCCCCAACGACCTGATGCTGCAGATCTTCGCCAGCCAGGGCATCGTGTTCCGCGAGGTGCTGGTCGACCGCAGCTGGCCGGCCGACAATGCGCCCACGCGCAAGCCCGGCATCGGTCTGATGCTGCCGTACCTGCAGGACCGCAGCATCGACTGGGCACGCTCGGCGATGGTCGGCGACCGCGTCACCGACATCCAGTTCGCCGAGAACCTGCGCATCCGCGGCTTCCAGTTGCGCACCGCGCAGTTCGGCGGCGAGTGGGACTGGGCCGGCATCGCCCACGAACTGGCCGATGCGCCGCGGCGTGGGCGGGTGCAGCGCGACACCAAGGAAACCCGCATCGCGGTGGAACTGGACCTGGACCAGGCGCGCGACCCGCACTGCGCCACCGGCCTGCCGTTCTTCGACCACATGCTCGAGCAGATCGGCAAGCACGGCGGCTTCGCCCTGGACGTGCATGCCGAAGGCGACCTGCACATCGACGAACACCACACCATCGAGGACACCGGCCTGGCGCTGGGCCAGGCGCTGCGCCAGGCCTTGGGCGACAAGCGCGGCATCGGTCGCTACGGCTTCACCCTGCCGATGGACGAGACCCTGGCCAGCGCCGCGCTGGATTTCAGCGGGCGTCCGTACTTCGTGTTCGAAGGCGAGTTCAAGCGCGAGCGGGTCGGCGACATGCCGACCGAACTGGTGCCGCACTTCTTCCGTTCGCTGTGCGACGCCGCTGGGCTGAACCTGCACCTGAGCGTGCGCGGCGACAACGACCACCACAAGGTCGAGGCCTGCTTCAAGGCGCTGGCGCGCGCCTTGCGCCAGGCGCTGAAGCGCGAGGGCGCAGCGCTGCCCTCGACCAAGGGCGTGCTGTGATGCGCGCGGGTTTCGCAGGGAGCGTGCGATGAGCGATGTCGCCCTGATCGATGCCGGTGGCGCCAACCTCGGTTCGGTACGCTACGCGCTCGAACGCCTCGGCGTGGAAGCCCGGCTGGTGCGCGACGCCGCCGGACTGCAAGGCGCGGACCGGGTGATATTGCCGGGTGTCGGCGCCGCGCCGCACGCGATGGCGCGGCTGCAAGAGCAAGGTCTGATCGAGCCATTGCGCGCGCTACAGGTGCCGCTGATCGGCATCTGCCTGGGCATGCAGTTGCTGTTCGAACGCTCGGAGGAGGGCGATGTCGACTGCTTGGGTCTGCTGACCGGCGTGGTCCGGCGCATGCCGCCGGCGCTGGGCATCCGCGTGCCGCACATGGGCTGGAACCGGCTGTTGCCGCTGCGGCCGTCGTCGCTGCTGGCGGGTGTGCCGGACGGTGCCAGCGCCTACTTCGTGCACGGCTATGCCGCACCGGTCACAGGCGACACCGTCGCCGCCTGCGATCATGGCGGCCTGTTCACCGCGGTGGTGCAGCATGGTCGCCGCTGCGGCGCGCAATTCCATCCCGAGCGCTCGGCCGACACCGGCGCGCGCATCCTGCGCAACTTCCTCGAGACCGATTTCCCATGAGCTTCGTCGTCTATCCCGCCCTGGACATCCGCGACGGCCGCGTGGTGCGGCTGGCGCAGGGCGACTACGCCCGCGAGACCCACTACGGCGACGATCCGCTGCGCCGCGCGCAGGCCTTTGCCGAGGCCGGCGCGCAGTGGATGCACCTGGTCGACCTGGATGCGGCTCGCGCCGGCGGCTACACCCTGGCGCCGCTGCTGCAGCGGATCCGCAGCGAGACCGGGCTGCAGGTGCAGACCGGCGGCGGCGTGCGCTCGCGTGCCGACGTGCAGCGCCTGCTTGAGGCCGGCGCCAGCCGCGTGGTGATCGGCTCGCTGGCGGTGCGCGATCGCGAATCGGTGCTGGAATGGCTGGCCGAGTTCGGTCCCGAGCGCATCACGGTGGCGCTGGACAGCCGCCAGGACGCGCACGGCGTCTGGCGCCTGCCGGTGCACGGCTGGACCGAAACCTCGTCGCTGAGCCTGGATACGCTGGCGGGCGAGTACGCCGCGGCCGGGCTGGTGCATCTGCTGTGCACCGACATCGCCCGTGACGGCATGCTGTCCGGGCCGAATCTGGCCTTGTACGCGCACCTGCGGCAGCTCGCGCCGACGCTGGCGGTGCAGGCCTCCGGCGGCATCCGCGACGCCGCCGACGTGCGCGGCGCGCGCGAGGCCGGCTGCGCCGGCGCGGTGCTCGGCAAGGCCTTGCTGGAAGGGCGGCTGCGCCTGGACGAGGCGCTGGCATGCTGAGCCGGCGCATCATCCCGTGCCTGGACGTGCGCGAAGGGCGCGTGGTCAAGGGCGTCAAGTTCCGCGACCACGTGGACATGGGCGACATCGCCGAACTGGCGTTGCGCTACCGCGACCAGGGTGCCGACGAACTGGTGTTCTACGACATCGGCGCCAGCCCGGAAGGGCGCTCGGTGGACTACGCCTGGGTCGAGAAGGTGGCACGGTTGCTGGACATCCCGTTCTGTGTGGCCGGCGGCATCCGCGACGTCGCCACCGCGCGCGCAGTGTTGCACGCCGGCGCCGACAAGATCTCGATCAATTCGCCGGCGCTGGAGCGGCCGGCGCTGATCGCCGAGTTGGCCGAGGCCTTCGGCGTGCAATGCGTGGTGGTCGGCATCGATTCGATCCGCGAGGACGACGGCCAGTGGCGCGTGCGCCGCTTCACCGGCGATCCCAGCAAGACCCAGGCGCTGCGCGTGCGCACCCTGGACTGGGTGGTGGAGGCGCAGCGCCTGGGCGCCGGCGAGATCGTGCTCAACTGCATGGACAACGACGGCGTGCGCCGCGGCTACGACATCGCCCAGCTGCACGAGGTGCGCGCCCTGTGCAAGGTGCCGCTGGTGGCCTCCGGCGGCGCGGGCGAGATGCAGCACTTCGCCGACGTGTTCGAGCGTGCCGACGTCGACGGCGCGCTGGCCGCCAGCGTCTTCCACAGCGGCGCGATTCCCATTCCCGAACTCAAGCGCTTCCTGCGCCAACGACAGATCGAGGTGCGCGATGGCGCATGAACATTCCCACGATGCGGACGCCGCCGACGCGGCGCTGGAATGGGGCAAGGGCGATGGCCTGCTGCCGGTGGTGGTGCAGGATGCCGCCACGCTGCGCGTGCTGATGCTGGGCTACATGAACCAGGAGGCGCTGACGGCCACGCGCCGCAGCGGCCAGGTCACCTTCTACAGCCGCAGCAAGCAGCGGCTGTGGACCAAGGGCGAAAGCTCCGGCAACGTGCTGGACGTCGTGGCGATCGACACCGATTGCGATCGCGACACCTTGCTGGTGCTGGCGCATCCGCGCGGGCCGACCTGTCACCTCGGCCGCGACAGCTGCTTCCCGCAGGCACCGGGCCAGTTCCTGGGCGCGCTCGACCGCCTGGTCGCGCAGCGCGAGCGCGAGCGGCCGGCCGGCAGCTACACCACGCAGTTGTTCGAGAAAGGCACGCGGCGCATCGCGCAGAAGGTGGGCGAGGAGGGCGTGGAGACCGCGCTGGCCGGCGTCGCCCAGGGCGACGACGAACTGCTCGGCGAATCCGCCGATCTGCTCTACCACCTGACCGTGCTGCTGCGCGCGCGCGGCCTGGGCTTGGCCGATGCGGTGGCGGTGCTGGAAGCGCGGCACTGGTAGTCCAGGTGACGCCGCGTCAGGCGTCGCCCATCTTGTCTACATCGCAGCCGCCCTGCCGGTCTGATGTCGCTTGACAGCCCGCATGCCATTGATAAGCATGCGGACACGTGCGAATGCGCTGCCAAGATGGCAGCACCAACGCGGATGTTCAGGCCGCGAACTGCGTTCGCGGCGATCAACTGGCGTGCAATGGAGATGCAATGGGAAGTCGGCTGGATGCATCACGCCTCGCTGCGGGTAGTGCGCTCCCTGTGCGGTCCGCCGGTGTCGGCCTATGAGCCCCGACGCCCAGGATCTCGGGGGCGCCCTGCAGCTGGCGCGCGTCATCAGGCGACTCAAGGCGCAGGTGCAGCCCAGCGAGTTGGGCGCCGAGACGGTCGAACACCTTGTGCGCCGCTACGCGCGCGTGCGCCCGCCGGCGTTGACGCTGGACATGCAGAGCCACTACGACCCAAACTGGCCGCGCGCATTCGAAGAGGAAAAGGATCGGCTGCTGGACGCGTTCGCCGGAGAGGATGTGCTGGGTGTCGAGCATATCGGTAGCACGGCGATCCCGGACCTGCCGAGCAAGAACATCCTGGACATCGCGATGGCACGCGGCGCATCGCTGTCGGCCGAACGGCAGTCCGGCATATTGTCGGAACTCGGCTATCAGGCATATGGCGAAAGCCCGATCGATGCAGGATTCTCCTGGCATTGGCGCATCGGGCAGGCCGGCGATCGCGCGTTCGTGGTCCATACCTGCGCCGCCGACAATCCCCGATTCACCGACATCCGCAATTTCCGCGATTTCCTGCGTGCGTTTCCGCAAGAGCGGCAGCGCTATCTGGAGCTCAAGCAGGCGTTGGCGGCGGTGCCCGGCCAGACCTGGCTGGACTACAGCGTGTTCAAGAAAGTCCTCGTGGTGCGGATTACCGCACGCGCCAATGCGTGGCGCCAGGGGAGCTGACATGCCGGCATCCCTCCTGGAGGAATCCCGGCGTCATCTGCAGATGCGATCCGGTGCGGCATGAAGGCCTCGCACAGCCTGATCGCGCTGCAGGCCCTGTTTCGACGCGAAATCGCGCACATGTTCCGGATGTGGGTGCAGACGCTGGTTCCGCCGCTGACGATGATGGTGCTGTACGTCCTGATCTTCGGCAAGCTGATCGGAACCCGGATCGGAACCGTCGACGGCGTCAGCTACCTGCACTTCATCGCGCCGGGCCTGGTGATGATGTGCGTCATCACCAACAGCTACGCCAATGCGTCGAACGCGTTCTATTTCATCCGCTTCAATCGCGCGATCGAGGAACTGCTGGTGTCGCCCATGCACGAATGGACCATCCTGCTGGGCTATGTGGCCGCGGCGGTGGTGCGCGGCCTGCTCGTCGGGGGGCTGGTGTTGTTGATCGCATTGCCGATGACCGCACTGCAGGTCGCGCATCCGTTCATCGTCTTTCTTTCGGCGCTTCTGGCGGCCACGATCTTTTCGCTGGTCGGTGTCATCGTCGCGATCTACGCGAAGAATTTCTACGACACGGCGCATGTGTCCACCTATGTGCTGACCCCGCTGTCCTATCTCGGTGGTGTGTTCTACCCGATCGGCCTGCTGGGCGAGCCCTGGCAGAGCATTGCGCGCATCAATCCATTGATGCACATGATCAGCGCGTTCCGCTATGGCGTGCTGGGCGCGGACACCGCAGCGAGCGTCGGCACCTCGCTTGTGGTCATGCTGATGTTCATTATAGGCTTGGGCGCTTTCGCGCTGACGTTGCTCGGCAGAGGTGTCGGCGTCAGATCCTGAGCATGGCGGTGAAGCATGCGCGGGACGCAGCGGTGACGATCGGTCGTCAGGACCAGGGAGCTCGCGACATGGACATCGGCGATGCCGCGCTTGCGCCAGGTCTGGTGGAAGCAGCACTCGATCAACCGGTGTATCGGGACACCCGATACGACGTGCGCGTGCGCGACCTTGTCGCCGTGTTGGGCCGTGACGGCAAGCGCGTTTTCGTTGTCGGAGGTGCGCCACGCGACTGGCTGGCGGGCCTGCCTGGCAAGGACATCGATCTGGCGCTGGAGTGCGGCGTGGACGAGGCGCTGCGCCTGCTGCGCGACGCCTATCCCGATGCGGAGGCTGCGGTGCGCATGCGCAACGACCGCTTCGGCGTGGTGCGCTGGGGCGACCCCGCGTCAGGCGCGGTCGATCTCAACATCCTGCGCAGTTGGCGCGATGTCCAGGGCAGTGACATGTGGACGACGACGTTCGTCGCGCGTTCGGATCTGGTCGAAGACGCGCTGATGCGCGATTTTTCGGTCAATGCGTTCTATTACGATTGCGCAAACCAGGTGCTGCGCGATCCTCTGCGGTGCGGCATTCAGGATCTGCGCGAAAAATCCCTGCGGATCATCGCCCATCCGCACGTGCTGGCGGCGAGCTACCGGATGACCTTCCGCATTGCCCAGTTCCTCAGTCGCGGCTATTCGCCGACGTCGAACGTGCTCGAGTATCTGGAAAGCCATGCCGATCGCGACATCCAGGGCATGGGCGCGCGCATTCGTCGATGGACATCGGAGCAGCTGCGCGTGGAGCGCGATCAGCAGGCAGCGTTCAAGGGCGTCCTCTATGCGCACGCCCGCCAGGCCGCCTCCATCGAGACCTTGGACGCCTTCTTCGGCTGAGGGAGACCTGCATGCACGCATCCATCGCCACGATGTCGGCACCGTTCCGGCGCGTCTTCCAAGCCGGGATGCGCGACGGCGACGGCCACCTGCTCGGTGGCACCGAAGTGCTGCATCTGGTGCCGCATCGAGGAAAGCTGTTTTCGCTGTTGTCCTATTCCCACAACCGTTACCTGCCAGGCGACCCTCCGGTCGGCGCCCAGGTCGCCATGCTGGATCGGGCCGACGGCGAATGGCGCCAGGTGCACGCCTACGACCGTGACTACTGGCGGGCAACGCTCAGGTCGGTGGCGTTTACCCAGGACGAACGCGGGCGACCGCTCGATGTGCCCGTCTCGCTGCTGCTCGCCGGGCCGTCCAACAACAAGGGCGCCGTGTATGTCGATTGCCTCGACGACGACATCGGGACGTGGGCGCGCACGCACCTGGGGAGCGGGGCGGGCCTGACCGCCGCGCGCAGCTTCTTCGTCCACCGCGACACGGTGACCGGGCAGGAGCGCGTCTTCGTCGGCACGTTGCCGCTCGGCATCTTCAGCGGCAGCTACGATCCGGACGCGCCAGGCAAGATCCGCTGGGACCGACAGGCCGAGCTAAGCGGCTACCGGCGCCGTCCCATGGCCTTCACCGAATGCGATGGGGTCCTGTACTGCAGCATCAGGCCGGACATCTATCGGCGCATCGACGGCCCTGTGCCGCGATGGGAGAGCGTGCATACGATCGCCGAACCGCTGATCTTTCCGAGTTGCGGATATCGCGGGCTCATGGGCGTGCCGCATCCCTCGGGATCGGGGCAGGTGTTGCTGGCGGCGTTGGAAGGCGACCGTTGCCGCATCGTCCGGATCGATCCGCAGGACGACTTCAGGGAGACCCTCGAACTGGATGTCCTCGAGTTTCTGGGCGCGCATTGGGGAAAGCGCCCGGCCTTTGGCGTGGTCGCCTACGACGACTTCACGCCGGTGCGCGATCCCGCCAGCGCACAGACGTTGCTGCTCGCAGGCGTTGGCGCCAGCGACAGTGCCCGCGACGACATGCATCCGCCCGACGGCTGGGCCCGCGACGCCTGGTATCTGATCCGCGATCCGGACGGGCAGCGGCATACGCTCGCTCGGATCGAATCTGCGGATCTGGCGCCGTCCACGCCGCTTTTTGCCGCACGCAGCTTCGCGGCCTCGCCATTCGAACCAGGAATGCTGTACGTGGGCGGCTACGATCCCAACGCGCAGCCGTGCCGAGACACCGCATGGGTATTTTCCGCATCCGTCGAGACGGTGCTCGCACCGCGAACGCGATGAGATCGAGTGCGCTGCCGCGCCCGCATCGACGCCGTCACTTGTCTACATTTTCGAGTCGCGGATGAAAGGTGCGTTGAATTTCGCAAATTCTTCTGAATATACTCGGGCCACAGCCCCTACAGCATAAGGAAATGCACAATTATTGGTTGTGCATCTGACAGCCGTATGTCTGCGGCCGGCAGCATGTTTCAAGGACGGATATGACCTCGCACTTGCTGGCCTCCTGGACCGCCTTTCCGGACCCGCGCCCTGCGGACGCGTATGCCGATGGATGGTGTGCCGACGCCGTCCCCTCGCGACGGCTCAACGATTATCTGGCCTTGCGCGGCTCCACCACCTTCTTTCTGGAGGCGCTCGCCGGATCGCCCGTCGAGGTCCATGTCCTCGATCAGCATATCGAAGCGCGGGCGAATGAAGGCGAGGTCCTGTGCCGCCGTTCCCGCCTTTACGTGCGCGATCCACGCAACATCCTCCTGGTCGCCGAATCGTCGATCCGCCTGTCCTGCGTCGATGCGCAGCAGCGGCGGAAGCTGCTCGACGGCAGCGTAGGAATCGGCAAGCTGTTCGATCCGCACGATCGTGGTCTCCTCGAAAAGACCGACCTGGAGACGCTTGCCGTGCCTGCACCTCGCAGTCTCCGCACCGACTCGACCTGGGCGCTCTCGCGGCGCTACGCGATGAAACTCAACGGCCTCGACTGCGTCGAGGTCAGCGAAATCCTCAACAACGAATCGCTGGAGCGCGCATGATGACGCCGGTCGAGTGCGCCGACGCGCCCGCGTGCGACTGGCGCGGCGCGCTGGCCGCCAGCGGCAGCGTGGTGCACCTGAATGGAGCGCGGGCGACGCTGCAGGACCTGCTGCACAGCGGGCGCGAGCGCTGGAAGGCCAAGCGCGGGTGCACGCGGGCGGCGATGCTGGGCGTCGACGATCTGCAGATGCTGTCGCACTTGCTGGCCGCCATTGTCGATGGGCATTCGCTGCTGCTGTGTGCAGGCAACGCGGCGCCACCGCCGCTGTGCGATGTGCATGTCGGTGCGGCGGTCGAAGGTGGCGCTGCGCCGTCGCCGCTGCAGATCCTCCCGCCACCGGCAGGGCATGCGCAGTGGCCCGCGGGCTTGGCGGTGCTGTCCTCGGGCACGGTGGGGGCGCCCAAGGTGATCTGGCATGCATACGACGATCTGCTGGCGACCAGCGCCATGGTGCTGCGCCGGTTGCAACTCGGCGCCGACGATCGGGTGTTGATCACCGTTCCCCTGCATCACATGTATGGTCTCGGCGCGGCGCTGCTGCCGGCATTGCTGGCCGGTGCGCAGATCCATCTGCTGCCCAAGGCCAATCTGTTGGGCTTCAACGATGCGCTGCGCGCCGCAAGGCCGACCTGGGTCTATTCCACCCCGCATCTGTTGCGAATGCTGCTGCAGCGCAAGAACGCCCCGGTCGTCGGCTGTCGCGGCCTGGTGCTTGCCGGCGACGCGACGCCGCCGGTACTGCACGCGCAGGCGCAGCAGGTCTTCAATCGCGTTTTCGACCTCTACGGAAGTTCCGAACTGGGTGTGGTCGCGATTTCCGCGCCCAATGCGCCCGGGGCGTTGCGTCCGCTCGAGGGCGTGTCCGCATGCATCGCAGACACCAGCGCCGGACAGGGTAATCTGCTGGTGACCCATCCGCACGCCGCCACGCATCTGGCCCAGCAGGACGAACTGACGGCGTTTCCCGCCGTCTGGGACACGCGCGACATCGCGGCCTTCGATGACAGTGGTGGCTTCTGCATCCGCGGCCGCGCCGATCTCAGCCTGAACCGCGCGGGCAAGCTGCTGATCCTGGCCGATCTGGAGAGCACCATGATGGCGTGGCCCGACGTCGCGCAGGCCGTGGCGATCGTGCTCGACGAAGACACCACGGCGGGCAAGGCGATCGCGGCCGTGGTCAAGCCTGCCAACCCCACGCTGACCGTCGACGTGCTCAAGCAGCATGCGTCGATCACGCTGCCGGCCTTCGCCAGGCCGGATCACTACACGCTCGTTTCGGATCTGCCTTGTCTGGGCAGCGGAAAGCCCGACCGGAAGACCATCATCAAGGACTACTGCCATGGATAAGCCCCAGATCGTCGACACCTTGAAGCGGCTGATCGCCGAGGACCTGGATCTCAATGTGCGCTACGAGCAGATCCCGGATGGGGCGTCGTTCCTGGAAGACGGGCTTGCGCTGGATTCGATCAGCATGGCGGAGTTCATCAACCATCTGGAGCGCCGCTTCCCGATCCGCATCCTGGACGAAGACCTAGAGTCGGATACGTTCAGGTCGCTGGACAGCGTGGCCTCGCTCGTGCTCATGCGCCTGCCGGCGCGCACGGCCGAGGCGGCGCAATGACCGAGCTCACGATCGCGCTGGTCGACGATGCGCGTGGTCCGCCCCTGCCGCCGCCGGACTATCGCAACGAACTGCCCAACCGCGACGGCTTCGTGGTGGCGTGGCCGCCTCAGCGTTACTGGAAGTCGGCCGGCGACGCCGATCTCCTGGCCGAACAGCCGCTGCATCTGTACTTCCATATCCCGTTCTGCCTGCAGCGCTGTCGCTACTGCTTCTTCAAGATCGAGATCCTGTCCGACTCCTCGCATGCGGTCCGCGAGCGCTATGTCGACGCGCTGTGCCGCGAGATCGAACTGGTCGCCGATGCGCACCGGTTGCGCGGACGCACGGTGAAGTCGATCTACTTCGGCGGCGGCACGCCGAGCGTGATCCAGCCCGAGCAGCTGCGCCGCATCAAGCGCAAGATCGAGGAGTGCTTCGTGCTCGATGCGCCCGAGTTCGTCTTCGAGATCGAGCCGATCACGTTGAACAACCGCATGATCGATGGGTTGGCGGACCTGGGCGTCAACCGGATCAGCTTCGGCATCCAGTCCTTCGACGACCGCGTGGTCGCCCTGACCGGTCGCCACGATACCGACGAGAAGAACTCGCGGGCGATCGAGCGAGCGCTGAAGACCGGTGCCGTGGTCAATGTGGATCTGCTGTCCGGGCTCGAAGGCGAGGTGATGGGCAGCTGGCAGCATTCGATCAACCGTGCCATCTCCCTCGGCGTGCATGCGGTCACCGTCTACAAGATGGAGTTGTACTCCAACGCGCACTACATGCACGACGTCCGCCAGGGCACGCTCACGCTGCCAGGCCCGGACCAGGAAATAGCGTTTGCGCGCTGGGGACTTTCGCGGCTGCGCGAGGCGGGCTATCTGCCGTCCACCTATTTCACCTTCACCCGCGAAGGGAAGTATCCGCAACGGCACATCATCAGCCGCTGGCGCGGCGAAGACTTGTATGGCTTCGGCGCATCGGCGTTCGGCACCGTGGGCGGACGCAGCCGGCAGAACGTCACCGAGATCGATGCCTATCTGGACCGCGTCGAGCGCGGTGCGATCCCGACGCAGCGGGTGCTGGAGATCAGCAGCGCCGACCAAATGCTGCGCGACCTGGTGATGGGGCTGAAGACGACCGCGATCGATCTCGGCGCCTACCGCGACAGGCACGGCGTGCAGCTGGACACGACGCTCGCCGACGACCTTGCGCACCTGCAGCAGCAGGGCCTGGTCACGCTCGAGGACGAGCGCCTGCGCCTGACCGACGAAGGCATCCTCTACGGCGACTACTGCGGCCGTTATCTGGGCGCCGGACTGCGCCGCAAGCTCACCGGAAAGGCCGGGCCGCTGAGAGCCTGACCACGATGCTGATCACGCCGGATTTCGTTTTCATCCATATGCCCAAGACGGGCGGAACATTCATCACCGAGATGCTGCGACGTGCGTATGGCCCGCGGGCGGTCGAAACCGGGCGCAAGCACGGTACCTGCGACGAGATCCCGGACGCGGACCGGGGCAAGCCGATCCTCTCGGTCATGCGCTCGCCGTTCGAGCGCTATGTCTCGCAGTACCACTATGGCTGGTGGAAGACGCATCCGCAGGAATACTGCGATCCTGCGCGGATCCAGCAGGAGTTCCCGGCGTATCCCCAGGTCGGTTTCGGGGAGTTCGTCGCGATCGCCAATCGTTTCTTCGTCAATGTGCATCGCGGCATGCCCAGCGGCTACGACACGCCGAAGCTGCCGGCCGAACGTGCGATCGGATGGCATACCGAGCAGTTCATCCGCTTCTTCTGCCGGGACCCGAAGCGCGTATTCGCCGGCATCGTCGACCAGGACCTGGACCGGGGCCATCTGCAGGCGCATGAGTATCTGGTGGAGTTCCTGCGCACCGAGACGCTCAACGACGACCTCGCCGATTACCTCGAACGGCTGGGTGCGGATGCGGCGCTGTCCAGGTGCGTCCGACAGCACGACCGGGTCCTGCCGGATCAGGCCCACGAAGCGCGGGCGCGCCCGCACGCACGCGATTACTTCGACGATCGCTTGCGCGATTTCGTCGCGCGCAAGGAGGCCTTCCTGTTCAATCGCTTTCCGGAATACCGGGCAGGTGTGCAATGACGCAGACGCGCAGCGGCGATCGCGTCGCCCTCATCAGTGGCGGCAATCGCGGGATCGGGCTGGCGACGTGCGAAGGCCTCGCCGAGCGTGGCATGCAGGTGTACATGGGGTGCCGGAATCTGGCCGATGGCATGGCCGTGGTCGCGCGCCGCCAGCTGAGCGGGGTGACGCCGATCCAGCTGGACGTCTGCTCCGAAGCGTCGATGGCCGCGGCGGTCAACGTCATCGCACAAGCCCACGGGCATGTCGACGTGCTCGTGAACAATGCCGGCGTCTCCGTGGGCGTGCGCGATACGCCCAGTACGGAAGCCGAGGCGCAGGCGCGGGCGACGTTCGACGTCAACTTCTTCGGCCCGTGGCGGCTGATCCAGTTGGTCCTGCCCCTGATGCAGTTGCGGCCGCAGGCGCAGATCATCAATGTCTCCAGCGGGCACGGCAGTTCGACCAAGATCGAAGGCAACAACCTGGCGTACCGCAGCTCGAAGTCGGCATTGAATGTGCTGACCCAGGCGCTGGCCATGGAGCTCGCCGACCGCGGCATCCGCGTCAATTGCATGACCCCGGGCTGGGTCAGGACCAAGCTCGGCGGCATCGCCGCGCCGCGCTCGCCGGAGCAGGGGGCCGAGACCATCCTGTGGCTGGCCGATGGCGGCGGCGAGACCGGCAAGTTCTACAAGGACAAGGCGGTTTTCCCGTGGTGAAGGCGCCGAACCTGTTCGTCATCGGCGCGCCGAGATGCGGGACCACCTCGTTGTTCGCCGCGCTCAAGCAGCATCCGGACGTCTACGCGACCGTGCTGAAGGAGCCGCACTTCTACGCCGCGGACCTGCCCGCACAGCCGCACACCGTCTCCGATCCCGCGGACTACCAGCGCCTGTTCGCTGCTGCGGGCGACCAGCGCTATCGCGCCGAAGCGTCGGTCTGGTACTTCTACAGCCAGGAGGCGCCGGCACGGATCGCCAGGGCACATCCGGACGCGCGGATCGTGCTGCTGCTGCGAAGCCCGGCCGACATGCTGCTCAGCCTGTATGCGCTGTATCTGCGGACGGGCAACGAAGCCGACTCGAATCCCGAGGCGGCCGTGTTCCGCACGAGCGAGGCACGTTTCGCGAACACGTATTTTCCGTTCGGGCTGCACTACCTCAACTTGCTGGACGTCACCGGGCCACTGTCGCGTTGGCGCAGCTTCTTTCCCAGGGAGCGGTTGCGGGTGCTGACCTACGAGGACATGTACGCGTCGCCGCAGGCGGGGTTTCGCGATCTTTGCGGCTGGCTGGGCATCGACCAGGAAGCGCCGGTGAGCTTCGATGCCCGGCAGGCACGCGAGGCGGTGCGTCGCATGGCAACGAAGCAACTGCGCGATCTGCCCGATCATCTCCGCCGGAAGCTGAACCCCGCTGCCTCCCGATTGCACGCCGGCAAGGCGGACGTTGCGATCCCCGCTGCGCTGCGCACACGTCTGCGCCACCATGCGCAGGAACGCAACGCCGGCTTCGCGCTGGCAGCGGACAGGCCATGGCCTGACGCGTGGCGAGCTGCCTGACAGGGGCGCCGGGAACATGATCGCCCGCGTGGCGGGTCAGGGCAGGGGAGCCTGTCTTCGGGTGGACGCCTGAGCGGACCTCGGGCGCCCAGCCGCCTCGAGCGCCGGGCTGCGGCTGCGTTGATCGCCTGCGTCCGCCCAACCGTTGGGCGTGGCTGTGCAGGACGTCGCCGGCCCGCTGGCTGTGCGCTGGACCGTCCGGTCGCGGTCACCGTCGTTCCGTGATCAATGGCTACAATGGCGGTTTCGCTTGCTCCCGGGATTGACCATGTTGCTGCGTGCCGTCGTGCTCACCTGCCTGTTGACCGCCGCGCTTCCCGTGCTGGCGCAGCCGGCGACGATCAGCGGCAGCGTCTACCAGGAGCGCGATGGCCATGCGGGACGTGGCGATGGCGAGCCCGGCATCGCCGGCGTGCAGGTCTCCGATGGCGTGCACATCGTGCGCACCGACGCGCAGGGGCGCTACTCCCTGCAAGTGGAGCCGGGACGCACGGTCTTCGTGATCAAGCCCGATGGCTACACCTTCGCCAGCGCAGGCAACGGTCTGCCTGCCTATTGGCGCCACTACGCGCCGGCCGGCTCGCCCAAGCTCAAGTACCCGGGGATCGCGCCGACGACCGGCGCCACCGAGCACTGGGATTTCGCCCTGCGCGCGCAGCCCAAGGCCGACAGCACCGAGGTGCTGGTCTTCGCCGACAGTCAGACCGCCTCGATGACCGACGTCGGCTACTACGCCCGCGCGATCGTCGCCCCGCTGGTCGGCAAGACCCAGGCGCGCCTGGGCACCACGCTGGGCGACCTGGTCAGCGACGACTTGTCGCTGTTTCCCGCGCTGAACGCCGAAACCGTCAAGCTGGGCGTGCCGTGGTTCCACGTGCCCGGCAACCACGACCTGAATTTCGACGCGGCCGACGACCTGGGGTCGTTGGCTAGCTGGCGCGCGATCTACGGCCCGGACACCTACGCGGTGGAGGACGGGGGCGCCAGCTTCGTGTTCCTCGACGACGTGATCTATCAGCCGCAGCGCCAGCCCGATTACATCGGCGGCTTGCGCGAGGATCAGTTCGCGTTCCTGCAGACCTACCTGGCGAGCGTTCCCAAGGATCGGCTGCTGGTGCTGGGGATGCATATCCACCTGTTCGACGCGGTCCCCGGCAAGGAGTCCTTCCGCCATGCCGACCGTGCGCGGCTGTTCGCGCTGCTGAAGGACTTCCCGCACGTGCTGGTGCTCACCGCGCACAGCCACACCCAGCGGCACATGTACTACACCGCCGCCGACGGCTGGCAGGGCGCGAGCCCGCTGCACGAGTACAACGTCGGCGCCGCTTGCGGCGCCTATTGGTCCGGCGTCAAGGGCGCCGATGGCGTGCCGGTGACGACGATGTCCGACGGCACGCCCAATGGCTATGCCGTGCTGACCGTGAAGCGCGGCGGCGACTATGCGCTCGCCTATCACGCCGCGCGCGCCGCCGGCGATCCGCAGTTGCAGTTGCATGCGCCCAAGGTGCTGCGCCGCGGTGCCTACCCGGCCTGGGGGGTGTACGCGAACGTGTTTATGGGCGAAGACGACACACGTGTGGAGTACCGTCTCGATGGCGGCCCCTGGAAGCCGATGCGGCACGTCCGGCAGCCGGATCCGGACCTGCTCGCGGAGAACGCGCGCGACGATGCCGCCGACGCGTTGCGTGGTTACGACCGTTCGCCGGAAGCCACGCCGTCGGAACACCTGTGGCGCGGCGTCCTGCCCACCGACCTGAGCGTCGGCGCACACCGGATCGAGGTTCGCGCCTTCGATCGCTGGCGCGGCGAGCAGCGCGCCAGCACCAGCTATCGGTTGCAGGACGCGTCGCCCTGAACGCGCCGCGGGTGCGACGCTGGTGTCCCGGCGACGCCAGTTCAGTCGCGATCTAGGTTCTTTCAACCGCTGTCCTGGGCTGGGACGGCGCGCCGGACCGGTCAAACGCCAGCCGATTCGCCAATGCAAGCGCCGATCGGCGCATCGGCTTCATCGCCAACGACAGCAGCCGGTTCTACTTCGTCCAGCGCCCGCGTGTGCTGGGCCCGATCGCTGTGCCAACTTTCATTTGCAGGTTACGCGAAGAACATTCCTTGCATTGATTGAATAGCTGCATTGCTCCACACGGTTCGCCAGCTTTACATCCTGCGTTTGCTTGTCCGCGTACTTGCAGCGCATGGTGACGAAGCGGCCCTCGTCGTAGATGTAGCCGAGAGCCCAATGGCCGTCTCGTTCCTTTGCCACGTCGGGTTCAAGCGTTGCGAGATCCTGTGGTTCTCCATCGAATGCATCGATGGAGCGAAGTGGCTGGTTCTGTCGAATGGGGCAGACGGAAGGCGCGGCGAGCGCACTCCTCCAGCCAAATAGGCAAAGGAGGAGCGCGGCAAGTTGCTTGCTCGATGACATAGAGGTTGCTTCCATCTGCGCCGCGTCGGCCGGGCGTTCGCCTGTGTAGCCTTGATCGAGGAAGTCGGCTTCACCGCCTGCCGAGTCTGGAGTGGACCGCCGCTGCGGCGCGGCCCGGTGCACTGCTGGTGTGGCATCGGCATGAAACAAAAAAACCTCCATGAAGGAGGCCGATGAAACGCGAGGATCCTGGCTGGCGAGCGAAGGCTGGCGGGCGGGCGGATCGGTGCGCAGCTGGCTGGCGAAAGGCTGGCGGGCTTGCTGCGGGGCGCAGTGTAGCGGCCGCGCGCGATCATCGGTCGAACGCGAATCACTCTCATCTATGAGATCGCTGCGGACTCCTGCTCCAGGCTCCATGCGGGCACCGAGCGCTGGAGCCGTCACCGTCGGGGCAATACGTGCGCTGCTCGACGGAGCAGGACGACTCACTGCGCGGGAGCGGCAGTCGATGGTCGCGCCTGTTTTGCAGGCGTCGGGGGGGCAGTGGCTTGCGTGGTCCCGGGCGCGTGGTCCGGTTCGGTATCTGCATCTGCATCGGCCGCAGTCGCTGCGTCGTCCGCATCGGGTTCCGGATACGGATAGGGCGGTGCGGCGGCGTTCGGCAACTGCGCGCGCCAGTGCTGCAGCCAGCTGCCGATGCGCGCACCCACGTACAGCTGCGGATACGACGGCGCTTCGCCTTCGGCCTGTTCGCGTGCGCTGATCTCGGCGCTGGCCAGGCTGTAGCTTTCGACCATGTCGGTGGTGCGCGCCAGTGCGTCGATCAGCCAGGCACGGCCGAAGTAGGTGGCGCTGGCGGTGTTGCCGCAGCCGAACGAGGGCCGGTCGCGGCGTGCGGCGGTGATCACCAGAGTGTCGGCGGTCTTCAGCGCCGGCACGAAGCCGCCGGAGTAGCAGGCCGAGATCACGATGATGCGGTTGCGGATGCCCGCGTCGTCGAGCAGGCGGCGCAGTTCCTGCGGGGTGATGGTGTCGTACTCGGCATCCTCGCCGGGGCCGAACTGCAGGTACAGCTCGTGCTTGTCGGTGCCGTGGCTGGTCAGGAACAGCAGCAGCGCATCCTCGCGCGGATCCATCAGCTTGCCGACGCGGTCCAGCGTATCGGCCAGGTTGTCGTAGGACGCCTGCGGCGCGTAGGCGTGCGCGCCCAGGTTGTCGCCTTGGTTGATCAGGGTGGCGATGCGGCCAGCGGCGCCGAAGCGCTGCGTGAACATCTGCCGCAGGTACAGCACTTCGTTGCGGAACACGTCCTCGCTGGCGTCGCCGGCGAATCCGACCACGTACAGGTCGGGAATGCCTGGGCGCTGCGCCTGCAGCGACCCCAGCGCCTGGCGCAGTTGCGCCTGGTCGACCGGATCCGGTGCCGCCTCGTCCTGTGCGGCGTCGGCCGCGCCGGCCGGCATGGCGCCGGCGTCGGAATGGCAGGCGGGTAGGGCCAGCGCCAGCAGCGCTACCGGCAGCAAGCGGCGTCGCAGCAAGGCGAGCGGGCGCTGCCACGCCGCCAGGACGGCCACCAAGGCGGCGACAGGCCGGCGCATGCGGGTTCTCAGAAGCCCAGGTCGGCGAAGCTCTCCGCGCGGCGGTGGCCGTTGCAGGCCTCGCCCTGGCGCGGTTGCGGGTAATCGTCGCGGCGGTCGATCAGCACCGTGTCCAGGCCGGCAGCGCGGGCCGCATCCAGTTCGGCGACCACGTCGGACAGGAACACGATCTGCGCCGGCGCCACCCCGATTGCCTCGGCGATGCGCGCGTAGCTGGGCTGCTCGCGCTTGCCGCCGATCTCGGTATCGAACCAGCCGGAGAACAGCGCGCGCAGGTCGCCCGCGTCGCTATGGCCGAAGAACAGCTTCTGCGCCGGCACCGAGCCGGACGAGTACACGTACAGCGCGCGGCCGTCGGCGTGCCAGCGGCGCAGCGCCGGTGCGGCATCGGGATAGATGTGCGCAGTGAAGTCGGCATCGCGGTAGCCGGCTTCCCAGATCATGCCCTGCAGCGCCTTGAGCGCGGTGTGCTTGCGGTCCTGGTCGATCCAGCCCTGCAGGGTCTCCACGATCACCGCATCGGTGCAGATGCCGCCGCATTCGCTGGCGACGGCATCCAGCCAGTGCCGCACCTGCGGCTGCTGGCCATGCTCGCGCACGAAGCCGGGCAGGGCGCGGCGCGCGTACGGGAACAGCACGTCCTTGACGAAGGAGATGCTGCTGGTGGTGCCTTCGATGTCGGTGAGAACGACGCGCGGATCGGTCATCGCTCAGTGCGCCTCGCCGCGCAGCTTCGCCTCGTAGCGCGGGAAGCGCTGGGCGATGTCGGTGCCGGTGAAGTGGCCGACCCAGCCGTCCGGCTCGGTGAAGAAGCGGATCGCGACGAAGCGCGGTTCCGGCCCCATGTCGAACCAGTGGTGGGTGCCGTCGGGCACGGCGATCAGGTCGTTCTGCACGCACTCGATCTCGTAGACCTTGCCGTCCACGTGCAGGGTGAACAGACCGGAGCCGGCGACGAAGAAACGCACCTCGTCTTCCTTGTGGAAGTGCTCGTCGAGGAACTTCTTGCGCATCTCCTCGCGCTGCGGGTTGTCGGGGGCGATGCTGACCACGTCCACGGTCTTGAAGCCGTTGGCGGCGACCAGGCGGTCGATGTCGGCCTTGTAGGCAGCCATCACCGCTTCCGGCGAGGCGCCGGCCTCGATCGGCTGGTTGGCCTGCCAGCGCTCGAAGGTGACGCCGATCTTGCGCAGTTCGGCGGCGATCGCGTCGCCATCGCGGCTGTCGAACAGCGGCGTGTCGGGAGTGGTGTCGGCGAAGATGCGGAGTCGGCTCATGGCGGCGGGCGAAAGCGGCAGGGGGAACGAAAAGGGTAGCAGGTGCGCGGCTGGCGGCCGTTGCGGCGCTGGAACGCTGTCGCGCCGCGGCGGCTCAGCCGGCGGCGCGCAGCTTGCGCAGCTCCAGCTCGCAGTGCAGCAGGAACTCGAAGGCCTCCAGGTGGCGTCGCGCCTCGGCCATGTCGTGGCCCCAGGCGTACAGGCCGTGGCCGTCGATCAGGTAGCCCCACAGCGGCGTGCGGTCGAGCAGGGCGTCGACCTGCGTCGCCAGCACGGTCATGTCCTGGGTGTTGGCGAACACCGGCAGGTCCACCGCGGTCTCGTGGGTCTGGTTGCCGTGCAGCGCCTTCAGCAGCTCGTAGCCTTCCAGGCGGATATGGCCCTGCGGTGCGTACAGGCGCGAGGCGATGGTCTGCACCGGCGAATGCGTATGCAGGATGCAGCCGACTTCGGGGAAGCGCCGGTACAACTGGGTGTGCAGCAGGGTCTCGGCGGATGGGCGCAGCGGACGGCCGACGGCCTGGCCGTCGAAGTCCACCACCATGATGTCGTCCTCCACCAGCCGGCCCTTGTCGCGGCCGGAGACGGTGATCGCCGCGTGGCGCTCGTCCAGGCGGTGCGAGAAGTTGCTGCTGGTGGCGGGAGTCCAGCCGGCCTGCGAGAGTTCGCGGATGTTGTCGATCAGCAGGTGCGCCAGCGTGCGCAGGCGCTCGGAATCGTAGGGCAGTGCGTTCATGCGCGTAGTGTAGGGCTTGGGGGTTGGATTGGGATGACAGGTGGCTGGATCCAAGCGCATCTGCTCATGCCGTACCCTCACGCCAACCCCTCTCCCGGAGGGAGAGGGGCTACGGCTTTTCCTTCTCCCCTTGGGAGAAGGTGCCCCGCAGGGGCGGATGAGGGTCTGGGCGAAGCCACGTATGCCAGATGGGTGCAGCGCTTCGCGCTCCGTATCCTCACCCCAACCCCTCTCCCGGAGGGAGAGGGGCTACGGCTTTTCCTTCTCCCCTTGGGAGAAGGTGCCCCGCAGGGGCGGATGAGGGTCTGGGCGAAGCCACGTATGCCAGATGGGTGCAGCGCTTCGCGCTCCGTATCCTCACCCCAACCCCTCTCCCGGAGGGAGAGGGGCTACGGCTTTTCCTTCTCCCCTTGGGAGAAGGTGCCCCGCAGGGGCGGATGAGGGTACGGGCGAAGCCACGTGTCGCCAGCTGGGTGCAGCGCTTCGCGCGCCGGACCCTCACCCCAACCCCTCTCCCGGAGGGAGAGGGGCTACGGCTTTTCCTTCTCCCCTTGGGAGAAGGTGCCCCGCAGGGGCGGATGAGGGTACGGGCGAAGCCACGTGTCGCCAGCTGGGTGCAGCACTTCGCGCGCCGGACCCTCACCCCAACCCCTCTCCCGGAGGGAGAGGGGCTTATGGCGCTCAGCCCTGGCTGCCGCGCAGGCGGCTGTGGCGGTAGCCGTAGCCGAAGTAGATTGCCAGGCCGATCACCGTCCAGCCGGCCATCAGCATCCAGTTGTGCGCGGTCATCGCCGACAGCAGCGCCAGGCAACTGAGCACGCCGGCGATGCAGATCGGCCACGCAAACGGGATGCGGAACGGCCGCGGCAGGTCCGGCTGGGTGCGGCGCAGGATCAGCACGCCGGCGCAGACCGCGGCGAAGGCGATCAGGGTGCCCATCGAGGTCAGTTCGCCCAGCACGTCCAGCGGGAACAGCGCCGCCAGCAGGGCGATGCCGATGCCGGTGATCACCGTGTTGACGTGCGGGGTGCGGTAGGTCGGGTGGATCTTGGTGAACACCGGCGGCAGCAGGCCGTCGCGGGCGATGATCATGAAGATGCGCGGCTGGCCGATGATCATCACCAGCACCACAGAGGACAGGCCGATCAGCGCGCCGACCTCCACCACCACGCGCAGCCAGCCCAGCTGCGGATGCGCGGCGACCGCGGTCACCACCGGCTCGTCGGTGCCCAGTTGCGCGAACGGCACCAGCCCGGTCATCACCGCGGCCATGGCGATGTACAGCACGGTGCAGATCACCAACGACAGGATCATGCCGATCGGCAAATCGCGCTGCGGCCGATGCGATTCCTGCGCCGCCACCGACACCGCCTCGAAGCCGATGTAGGCGAAGAACACCATCGCCGCGCCGCGCAGCACGCCGTCCATGCCGTACTTGCCGGGGCCTTCGTTGGCGGGGATGAACGGGTGCCAGTTGGCCGGATCCACGTATTTCCAGCCGGCGGCGATGACCAGCACGATCAGGCCGCTCTTCAGCACCACCATCGCCATGTTCATCGCCGAGGACTTGCGGATGCCGACGTAGCACAGCCAGGTCAGCAGCAGCACGATGCCGGCGGCGGGCAGGTTGGCGATCGCGCCGGTGGGCTGCAGCTTGCCGTCCAGCGGCGCGTTGACCAGCGCGGCCGGCAGATGGATGTTGAAGTGGTCGAGCAGGCTGAGGAAATAGCCGGTCCAGCTCACCGCCACCGCCGAGGCCGACACGCCGTACTCGAGCACCAGCATCCAGCCGATGAACCAGGCCGCCAGTTCGCCGAAGGTGGCGTAGGTATAGGTGTAGGCGCTGCCGGAGACCGGCACCATCGCCGCGAACTCGGCGTAGGCCAGCGCGCAGAACGCGCAGCACACCGCGGCCAGCACGAACGAGAGCATGATCGCCGGCCCGGCATGGTTGGCCGCGGCCTGCCCGGTGATGACGAAGATGCCGCCGCCGATCACCGCGCCAATGCCCAGCGCGGTCAGGCCCCAGGGGCCGAGCGCGCGTTGCAGGCCCAGCCCGCCGGCGTCCTCGTGGCTGGCATGGGGGTGTTTGGTGGCCAAGAGTTGTTTGAGCATGGAGCGGTTCCAGCCGGGCGCGGCGCGCGAGGAAGAGGGGACGAACGCGAAGACCGGCGCGGACGCCGGTCTTCGGGGAAAGGGATCAGGCCTTCGCGGCCAGGCGGCTGTTGCGGATGCCGTAGAAGAAGTAGATGCACAGGCCGATCAGGGTCCAGCCGACGAACACTTTCCAATGCTCCTGGAACGCCTGGAAGAACAGGCCCACGCAGAACAGCGCGCCCAGCGGGCACACCGCCCAGAACAGCGGTACCCGGAACGGACGCGGCAGGTCGGGACGGGTGAAGCGCAGCACCATCACGCCGACGCAAACAGTGGCGAAGGCCAGCAGAGTGCCCATCGACACCAGTTCGCCCAGCACGTCCAGCGGAATCAGCCCGGCCAGCAGCGCAGCGAGCACGCCGACCACCACCGTGCCGACGTAGGGCGTGTGGAAGCGGCGATGGACCTTACCGAACAGCTTCGGCAGCAGGCCGTCGCGGGCCATGGTGTAGAAGATGCGCGGCTGCGCCATCAGCATCACCAGCACCACCGAGGACAGGCCGGCGATGGCGCCGATCTCGACGAAGGTCTTCAGCCAGGCCAGCTGCGGGTAGTGCTCCAGCGCGGTGGCCACCGGCTTGGCGGTGCCGAGCTGGGTGTAGGGCAGCAGGCCGGTCAGCACCGCGCAGACGATGATGTAGATGATGGTGCAGATGGCCAGCGACACCAGAATGCCGATCGGCATGTTCTTCTGCGGGTCCTTGGTCTCGCCGGCCGAGGTGGAGACCGCATCGAAGCCGATGTAGGAGAAGAACACGATGGAGGCCGCACGGAAGATGCCGCTCCAGCCGAACTCGCCCGGGCCGGTGTTCTCGGGGATGAACGGGTGCCAGTTGTCCGGGTTGATGTAGAAGAGGCCGACGCCGACGAACAGGCAGATCACCAGCACCTTGATCGCCACCACGATGGCGTTGACGAAGGCCGACTGGGTGACGCCGATGTAGCACAGCGTGCTGACCGCGGCCACGATCAGCACCGCCGGCAGGTTGACGAGGTTGCCCGAGGCCACGAACGCGTGGCCGGTCCAGGTCAGCGGCGCGCTGGCCAGTTCCGCCGGGAAGGGCAGGCCGAGGGTGCCGGTGACGAAGCTGATCAGGTAGGCCGACCAGCCGACCGCGACGCTGGAGCCGGCGAACAGGTATTCCAGCACCAGGCACCAGCCGATGAACCAGGCCACGCCTTCGCCGAGCGTGGCGTAGGAGTACGAGTAGGCGCTGCCGGAGACCGGCAGCATCGCCGCGAACTCGGCGTAGCACAGGCCGGCGAAGGCGCAGGCAAGGCCGGCGAACACGAACGAGAGCATCACCGCCGGGCCGGCGTGATTGGCCGCGGCCTGGCCGGTGAGCACGAAGATGCCGGCGCCGATCACCGCGCCGATGCCGAGCAGGATCAGGTGTCTGGCGGTGAGGGTGCGTTTGAGGGTGGCTTCCCCCTCCAGACTGCCTTCGAACGGTTCGCCGGCATCGACGTGACCGGCCGGTTCGATCGGCTTGACCCTCAGCAGAGACTTGAGCATTCGGTGCATCCCCAGGTGGCGGTACGGGGCAAGCGGCCCCGGCAATGGCGAAGCGCCGGGCCCGAAGCGGGCGACGCAAGCGTCGTACCATGCCAAAGCCGGCCGGCCGCCACAAGCCGCGCTGCACCGTCGGCGGCGATAATGGCGGCCCCCGAACGCGAGAACGCCGATGCCGGAGTCGCCCCTACGCCAGCAGTTGCAGGCCCATGCCCGGCGGTGTCCGGACCAGGCCGAGGTCGCCGCGCAGTTCCTGGCCTTGCTGGACGATGCCGCCGATCCGTTCGTGCGCGCGCGCCTGGACGGCCATTTCACCGGCTCGGCCTGGCTGGTCAGCGCCGACGGCACGCGCACCCTGCTGACCCATCACCGCAAGCTGCAGCGCTGGCTGCAACTGGGCGGCCACGCCGACGGCGACCGCGATCTGGCGCGGGTGGCGTTGAAGGAGGCCGAGGAGGAGTCGGGGCTGGCTGGCCTGGGATTGGACGATGGCGCGATCTTCGACCTAGACCGGCACTGGATTCCTGAGCGGGGCGAGGTGCCGGGACACTGGCACTACGATGCGCGGTATGTGGTCCGCGCCGGCGCGGACGAGGCCTTTGCGGTCAGCGAAGAATCGCTGGCGTTGGCTTGGCGTCCGATTGCGGAACTGGTGGATGAAGCGGATCTGGATCCGTCGCTGCGGCGCATGGCGCAAAAGTGGCTGCAGCGAACTGCTTAGCCCCTCTCCCCCCGGGAGAGGGGTTGGGGTGAGGGTACGGGCGCGAAGCGCTGCACCAATCTGGCAACACGATACTTCGCCCGTACCCTCATCCGCCCCTTCGGGGCACCTTCTCCCGACGGGAGAAGGGAAAGCCAAAGCCCCTCTCCCCCCGGGAGAGGGGCTGGGGTGAGGGTCCGGGCGCGCAGCGCACCCGCAAATCCCCAATCCCCAATCCCCAATCCCCAATCCCCAATCCCGCTAGTAAAGAATGCGCGTCCGCAACGTCCCCGCCACCTGCGCCAGTTCCTCCTTCAGCACCGCCGCCTGCTCCTCGCTTGCGCCGACGTCGATCACCACGTAGCCGACCTTGGGGTCGGTGCGCAGGAACTGGCCATCGATGTTGACGTTGTGGCGCGAGAACAGTTCGTTGATCTGCGACAGCACGCCCGGCACGTTGCGGTGGATGTGCAGCAGGCGCAGGCTCTCGGCGTGCTCGGGCAGGGTCACCTCGGGGAAGTTCACCGCCGACAGGGTGCTGCCGTTGTCGCTGTAGCGCACCAGCTTGGCCGCCACTTCCACGCCGATGTTGTCCTGCGCCTCCAGCGTGCTGCCGCCCACGTGCGGGGTCAGGATCACGTTGTCGTGCCCGACCAGCGGCGATTCGAACAGGTCGCCGTTGCCCTTGGGTTCGATCGGGAACACGTCCACCGCGGCGCCGCCGATGTGGCCGCTGCGCAGCGCCGCGTCCAGTGCGTCGATGTCGATGACGGTGCCGCGCGAGGCGTTGATCAGGTGCGCGCCCGGCTTCATCTGCGCCAGTTGCGCCGCGCCGATCATGTCGCGGGTGGCCGCGGTTTCCGGCACATGCAGGGTGACCACATCCGAGCGCGCCAGCAGGTCGTCCAGGTCGGTGGCGGTGCGGGCGTTGCCCAGCGACAGCTTGGTCTCGATGTCGTGGAAGATCACCTGCATGCCCAGCGCCTCGGCGAGCACGCCGACCTGGGTGCCGATGTGGCCGTAGCCGACGATGCCCAGCACCTTGCCGCGGGTCTCGTGGCTGCCGGCGGCCGACTTCGACCAGCCGCCGCGGTGGCATTCGGCGTTCTTCTGCGGAATGCCGCGCAACAGCAGGATGGCCTCGGCGATCACCAGTTCGGCGACGCTGCGGGTGTTGGAGTAGGGCGCATTGAACACCGGGATGCCGGCCAGTTCGGCCGCGTCCAGGTCGACCTGGTTGGTGCCGATGCAGAAGCAGCCGACCGCGATCAGGCGCTTGGCGTGGGCCAGCACCTCGGCGCTGAGCTGGGTGCGCGAGCGGATGCCGACGATGTGCGCCTCGGCGATGCGCTGCTTGAGCTCCTCTTCCGGCAGCGACTTGGCGTGCAGTTCGATCTGCGAGTAGCCGGCCGCGCGGAACACGTCGACGGCGGTCTGGCTGATGCCTTCGAGCAGCAGCACGCGGATATCCTGCTTCGGAAACGAGGTCTTCTTGGGCGACATTGCGGCGAGGGAGCGATGGCCAACGGGCCGGTCACTATGCCAGATGGCTCCGTGCTTTGGTGCGCCGCAATAGGATGCCGGGAGGCCGTGGATGCAACGCCGGGGAACGGTTTCAGGTGCATCGATTGAGCTGGGCCGGCGTGGGATTCGGGAGTGGGGATTGGGGATTCGCAAGAACGGCGGCGTCGACGCCGCAACTGGACGTTGTTGCGCAACGCTGGCACGCTTGAACGATTGTCTACGCCTCGACCTCTCCGCCATGACCGACCCGCGCCTGGATGCCCTGGCCCTCGCCGTTCCCGGCCTGCGCCTGAAGACCGATCCCGCCGACCTGGAGCACTACGGCCGCGACTGGACCCGGCGCTGGACCCCGGCGCCGCTGGCGATCGCGCTGCCTGCGACGGTGGAAGAGGTGCAGGCGGTGCTGCGCTGGGCCAACGAGCACGCGGTGGCGGTGGTGCCCTCCGGCGGCCGCACCGGCCTGTCAGGCGGCGCGGTGGCCGCGCATGGCGAACTGGTGCTGAGCCTGGAGCGGATGAACAAGGCGCTGGCGTTCGATCCGGTCGATCGCACCCTCACCGTGCAGGCCGGCATGCCGCTGGAAGCGGTGCACAACGCCGCGCGCGAGCACGGGCTGCTGTACCCGGTGGACTTCGCCGCGCGCGGCTCGTGCTCGATCGGCGGCAACATCGCCACCAACGCCGGCGGCATCCGCGTGATCCGCTACGGCAACACCCGCGAGTGGATCGCCGGGCTGAAGGTGGTCACCGGCAGCGGCGAGCTGCTCGAGCTCAACCGCGGGTTGATCAAGAATTCCAGCGGCTACGATTTCCGCCAGTTGCTGATCGGCTCCGAAGGCACCCTGGGCATCGTGGTCGAGGCCACCCTGCGGCTCACCGATCCGCCGCCGCCGAGCAACGTGATGCTGCTGGCGCTGCCCTCGTTCGAGGTGCTGATGCAGGTGTTCGCCGCGTTCCGCAGCCGGCTGCAGTTGGAGGCGTTCGAGTTCTTCACCGACCGCGCGTTGCAGCACGTGCTCGCGCATGGCGCGCAGGCGCCGTTCGACACGGTCTATCCGTATTACGTGGTCACCGAATACGCCAGCGGCAACGAGACGCAGGAGGCGGCGGCGCTGGCCGCGTTCGAGGCCTGCATGGAGCAGGGCTGGGTGCTGGACGGGGTGATCAGCCAGAGCGAGGCGCAGGCAGCACAGCTGTGGCGCCTGCGCGAAGGCATCACCGAGGCGGTGGCGCGCTACACCCCGTACAAGAACGACGTGTCGGTGCGGATCTCGGCGATGCCGGCGTTCCTGGCACGGACCCAGGCGCTGCTCGGCGAGGCCTACCCGCAGTTCGAGGTGGTGTGGTTCGGCCACATCGGCGACGGCAACCTGCACATCAACGTGCTCAAGCCCGACGCCACCGCGCCGGCCGAGTTCATCGCCGCCTGCGAGCAGGTCACCAAGCTGCTGGCGCAGGTACTGGCCGAGCACGGCGGCAGCATCTCCGCCGAGCACGGCATCGGCCTGGTCAAGAAACCGTACCTGGACAGCACCCGCAGCGCCGAGGAGATCGCGCTGATGCGTGCGGTCAAGCGCGTGTTCGATCCGTCGGGCCTGCTCAATCCCGGCAAGCTGTTCGATCCCTGAGCCCGGCCGCAGCACTGCCGCACGGCCCGTTCAGGCGCTGCGCGCGGCGGGCCGCTAGGCTATGCGGCGCGGCGCTGGCCGTCCCCCTTTTCACGATCCCGTTTGGAACGATTGCGATGACCCGAGTGACCGCGCGCTGCGCCCTGCTGTTCGCCCTGATCCTGCCCGCGTTCGCGCAGGCGTCCAGCTTCGCCGGCAGCTCCGCCGGTTCGGCCTCGGCCGGTTCGGCCGGTAGTTCGGCGTCCTCGGACAGCAGTTCCAACAACGACAAGGTGGTGCTGCAGGCGCGCGACGATGCGGCCGGCTTCGTCGCCAGCGCCGGGCGCATCCGCGGCGTGCAACTGGAAGCGGCGCTGCGCGTGCTGCGCGAGCGCAACCCGCAGGCGCAGCAGGCCAGCGACCTGGAACTGGCGCAGGCGATCCTGGCGCTGTGATCCCGCGCCGGCCACGGCGCTTGGGCGCGTGGTGGCTGGCGTTGCTGGCGCTGGCAGGTGCGGTGCATGCGGCGGCCGCGCCGCTGTCTGTCGACGAAACCGGCCTGAGTCCCGCCGAACGTACGGCCAGCGAGGCCGTGCTGGCCGCGGCGCAGGCGCGGCTGCCTCCGGCCTGGGCCGCGGCGCTGCCGACAGGGCTGCCGCTGCAATGGCGCGACGACCTCCCCGCACAGGTGCACGGGCGCGCGCAGGCCAGGCGCCTGCTGTTGAACAAGCGCTTGCTGCGCGACTGGGTGGCGGCAGGGGCCGACACCGATCCGGCCGCCGACCCGGCGCGGCGGCTGGCCCTGGCCGCGGTGCTGCACGAACTGGCGCATTTCTATGATCGTTCCACGGCAGGGCGGCTGTCGTCCGATCCGCGGCTGCTGGATCTGGCCGGTTGGCAGGTCAGCCCGATGCGCCTGGGCCTGCGCCGCGGCCACAACCGGTTCACCGAGCGCAGCCCGGACCGCTACGAATTGCAGTCGCCGGCCGAGTTCGTGGCGGTGAATCTCGAACATTTCCTGCTCGATCCGGACTATGCCTGCCGCCGCCCGGCGCTGGCCGCGTATTTCGCCGAGCGCCTGGCGTGGACGCCACCGGCCCGCGACTGCGCGCCGGGCCTGGCGTTCGTGCAGGATCCGCTGGCCGAGCAGGCGGCGCTGCTGCAGATCGACCCGGCGCGGGTCTACGCGGTGGACTACCTGTTGGCCGAAGGCAACGCGCAGCCGATGAGCCACTGGGGCCACAGCATGCTGCGCCTGGTGATCTGCGCGCCGGGGCGGCCGCTGGGGCCGGCATGCCGGCTGGACCTGGCCGAGCATCGGGTCTTGTCGTTCCGCGCCTTCGTCGACGACGTGCAGATCTCCAGCCTGCGCGGGCTGACCGGCTCCTACCCGTCGCGGCTGTTCGTGCTGCCGCTGCGCCAGGTGGTGGACGACTACACCCAGGTGCAACTGCGCGGCCTGCAGTCGCTGCCGCTGCGGCTCTCGCACGAGGAGATCGCCGCGCTGCTGGAGCGCGCCGCGCAACTGCACTGGAGCTACGACGGCCGCTATTACTTCCTCAGCAACAACTGCGCGGTGGAGACCTACGCCTTGCTGCACGACGGCGTGCCGCGGCTGGCGGCCGCGCACCTGTCCGGCATCAGCCCGACGGGATTGCGGCGGCGCCTGGTAGGGGCCGGCATCGCCGATGCGTCGGTGCTCGACGATGCCGATGGGGCGGTGCGGGAGGGCTATTACTTCCCTGCGGCGAGCGCGCACTTCGCGGAGATGTTCGCGGTGGCGCGGAGCTCGTTGGCGCTGCCGGCGCGCACTGCCGACGCGTGGCTGGACCTGCCGGCGGCGCAGCGCGCGCCGTGGCTGCAGCGCGGCGACCTGCGCACCAGTGCGGCCTTGCTGGTGCTGGAGAACGCCGCGCGCCGCCGCGCCGAACAGCGCGGCCGCGATGCATTGAAGCGGCGCTATCTGGACAAGCAGCTGCCGTCCGCGGTGGCCGCTGCGGGCGAGGGCAAGGCGGCTGCCGACACCCGCGACGCCGCCAGCGCGGTGCGCGCCGTCCTGGCCGAGCAAGGGCTGCTGAACCAGCCGGCGAGCCTGCTGCAGGGGCAGCCGGGCTATGGCCTGCCGCAGGCGCAGGAACGCGCCTGGCTGCAGGTTCAGGGACAAGCGCGAATCGCGGCGCTGCGCGAGGACGGTGCCGCGCTGCAGGCGCGCCTGCGCGGGTTGCTGCCGGCGCCGCTGCAGGCGGACCTGGTGCAGATCGACGCCAACCTGGCGACGCTGGGCGAACGCCTGCGCACGCTCAATCGCGAAGGTGGCGGGCTGCAGTTGGATTCGCCGTCGCTGTTGCGGCAGCGTGGTGGGCAGCCGTAGTGCGGCATACGGGCTTGCGACGCGCGGCGATCGAAGGGAGATGTATCGCGCGTGCGGTTGACGGCGGCGCGGTCGCGGTTGAAGCCGCTTGTGTCAAATGAGGGTCTATCGTTGCAGGTGAGAGCGGAGTGCGGCAGGCCGTTTAGCCGTGGTGCCAGCAAGCACGAGTAGGAGTCAGCGCCGCCGCACCCCGTGTCTCCTGCCTCATCAGCCCGAACAGTTGCCCGAGTCGCGAGCTCGAACTCCACAAGCATGGGCGTCGGCAGGAGTGCTCTCGTGCCTGAGTCTACTGCGGAGAACGTCTATGCGACGCTATATCGGGATCGATGTATCCAAGGCCGAACTGGTCATTCATGTACTGCCGGACGAGCAGACCTGGACCCAACCCAATACGCCACAGGGGCAGCGTGCGCTGGCCCAACGCCTGGCCGAGTTGGGCTGCGAGCGGATCGTGCTGGAAGCCAGTGGCGGCTACGAACATGCCGTGCTGCAGGTGCTCCGAGAGGCGAACCTGCCGGCAGTGCGGATGGCCGCCGATCGTCCGCGCAAACTAGCCCAGGCCTTGGGCCTGCATGCCAAGACCGATGTCCTGGACGCGCGCCTGCTGGCCATCGCCGCCCAGCACATCCCGACCACCCTCACGCCCGTGGTGCCTGAGCACCAGCAATCTCTTCGCGAACTGCTGGACCTGCGTGCCACCCTGGTGGGCCAGCGCGATGTCCATCGGCGGCGCCTGGAGCACATCACCAGCGCCAAAGTGCAACACCGCTGCCGAGAGGTGATCGCCCTACTGAACCAGCAGATCCAGACGTTGACGCAGGAGATCGAGCAGCAGGGCAAGACCTGCTCGAGCCTACCCAAGGTGCCTGGGCTCGGCACGATCCTGCGCGCGGTTCTGGCCGCGCGGCTGCCAGAACTAGGCACGCTGCCGCCACGCAAGCTCGCTGCCCTGGTCGGGCTGGCCCCGTTCAATCACGACAGCGGCTGCTGGAAAGGCCAACGCCGCATCAAAGGCGGACGTGCCGACGTGCGGCGCGTGCTGTACATGGCCACCTGGGCCAGCATCCGTGCCAAATCCCCCTTGGCCAACACCTACGCGCGCCTGCGCGCAGCGGGCAAGCCGGCCAAGGTCGCCATCGTCGCCTGTATGCACAAGTTCCTGCGCTGGCTCAACGCCATCGTGCGCGATCACGCACCATATGCTCCTCCTGTCATCGCAGGTGCATGACAGTTGACTCCTACGACGCGGCCGGCGGTGGGTGTGTTGCATCGGCTGGTTGCAGCGCAGCCTTTTCGTTATGAAAGGAGGCCGATAGTTCCAGTCGTCGGGACTGAAGTCCCTCCCACAAAAAAGCGGCGTCCCCTCCGCTCGGTTTTGTAGGAGCGGCTTCAGCCGCGACGAACGAAGGCGCGAAGCCGGCCGATGTCGACGGCCTTCAGGGCCGACGCCGATGCCCGCAAGGGCGCCACCTTGCCGGCCGGCAAGCCGTCATCACGGCAGCTCGAGACCGACATCCTCGCCGTAGCGGCGCAGCCAGGCGTCGCGTGGCGGATCCTGGCGGTACTGCGCGCGCAGCGTCGCCCAGGTCTGTTCGTTGCCGCCGCAGTACTTGGCCATCGCCTGTTCCAGTTCGCGCCGCCGCGCCGCGTCGTAGGGCTCTTCGCCGGCGAAATGGGTGCAGGTGTCCTGGCGCGCGACGAAGACGCGGATCGGCGCGGGCATCGCGCAGAACCCGTCGTAATGCTCGGGATCGACCGCGTCCGGAATCGTGCACGCGGGCTTGGCCGCGGCTGCGGTGGCCGGCGTCACTGGCGCGGCGAGCGCCAGCGCCGGCACGGCCAGCAGCAGGCCGAGGGACGCGCGCCGTGGCGCGCGCTCGGTGCGGCCGGCGCGGGCGACGTGATTCGCTCGGCGCCCGCGCATGGACTCAGTCGGCGCGGCCGGCGAATTCGCCGGTGGTGGTATTGACCAGCACGCGCTCGCCGTTGCCGATGTACTCCGGCACCATGATCTCGATGCCGGTATTGAGCTTGGCCGGCTTCGGGCGCTTGGTGGCGGTGCCGCCCTTGAGTTCCGGCGGGGTCTCGATCACTTCCAGGGTCACGCTCTGCGGCAGTTGGATCGCCACCGGCTGGTCGTCGATGACCTGCACGTAGATGCCGCTGAGGCCGTCGGTGATGTAGCCGGCGTCGGTGCCGATCGCATCGGCGTCCAGTGTGTAGGGCGTGTAGTCCTCGTCGTCGAGAAACACGAAGGCCTCGCCGTCCTTGTAGGAGAAGGTGGCCTGGCGGCGCATCAGCTCGACCTCGCGCAGGTCGTCGTCGCCGTCGAAGCTGGCATCGAGCTTGTTGCCGCCCGGCACGCTGTACATCACGAAGCGGAAGCGCACGTTGCCGCCGCGGCCCTGCGGCGAGCTGCGCTCGATGTCGCGGATCTGGTACACGCCGTTGTTGTACTCGACGACGTTGCCTTTCTTGATTTCGTTGGCTTTCATGAGGGCTGGGAATCGGGAATGGGGAATAGGGAATCGGAACAGCGTCAAGCGGCCGGAAAGGATCGGCGGGAGGGAAGCGCTTTTGCGATTCCCCATTCCCGATTCTCCATTCCCGGCTACTTCGGCGCCAACCGCACCGCGCCATCGAGGCGAATGGTTTCGCCGTTGAGGTAGCGGTTGCGCAGCAGGAACATCACCGTGTCGGCGAATTCGTCCGGACGGCCGAGACGCGAAGGATACGGGATCGACGCGGCCAGCGACTGTTGCACGGCCTCGGGCATGCCGTCGACCATCGGCGTCCAGAAGATGCCCGGGGCGATGGTGTTGACGCGGATGCCGAAGCGCGCCAGTTCGCGCGCCATCGGCAGGGTCATCGCCACCACGCCGCCCTTGGACGCGGCGTAGGCGGCCTGGCCGATCTGGCCCTCGTAGGCGGCCACGCTGGCGGTGTTGACGATCACGCCGCGCTCGCCGTCCTCGCCCGGGGCGTTGTGCTGCATCAGGTCGGCGGCAGCCTTGGCGACGTTGAAGCTGCCGACCAGGTTGACCATCACCGTGCCCTGGAAGGCGGCCAGCGGCATCGGCGCTTCCTTGCCGAGCACGCGACCGGCGCCGAGGATGCCGGCGCAGTTGACCGCGGCATTGAGTCCGCCGAGGAAATCGCGTGCCGCCGCCAGCTGCGCCGCCACCTGGGCCTCGTCGCTGACGTCGGTGCGCAGGTAGCAGGCCCGCTCCGCGCCCAGCGCGGCGACCGCGGCCGCGCCCTTGTCGTCGTTCAGATCGAACAGCGCCACCTTGCCGCCTTCGGCGACGATGCGCTGCGCCACCGCCAGGCCGAGGCCGGACACGCCGCCGGTGACCACCGCTTTGAGATCGGCAAGCTGCATGGATTTTCCCTCCCAGGAAAACGCCCAGTTTAGAGGCTGCCGCCGATTGCGGCGAGACGCGACGACCGCCCGCGGTGCGCAAGCCTGTCGCCGGATGCGGCGCTGTCGCGGCTCAGGCCTCGGCGGCCAGCGCCTGGCCGACCTTGCTGCCGGTGGGCCGGCCGAGTTTCTGCGCCAGCCAGCGGCCGGTCGCGGCCAGTGCCGGCAGGTCGATGCCGGTGTCCACACCATTGCCGTGCAGCAGGTAGACCACGTCCTCGCTGGCCACGTTGCCGCTGGCGCCCTTGGCGTAGGGACAGCCGCCGGCGCCGGACACGGCGGCATCGACCACGCGCACGCCTTCTTCCAGGCAGGCGGCGATGTTGGCCAGGGCCTGGCCGTAGGTATCGTGGAAATGCACCGCCAATGCGTCCATCGGCACAGCGGCGGCGACCGCGCGCAGCATCGCCCGCGCCTTGCCCTGCGTGCCCACGCCGATGGTGTCGCCCAGCGAGATCTCGTAGCAGCCCATCGCGTGCAGCCGCTGCGCCACCCGCACCACGTCGTCCAGGGGGACCTCGCCCTGGTACGGGCAGCCGAGCACGGTGGACACGTAGCCGCGCACCTTAACCCCGTCCGCGGCCGCGCGCTCCAGCACCGGCGCGAAGCGCGCCAGCGATTCGTCGATGCCCGCATTGGTATTGGTGCGATTGAAGGTCTCCGAGGCGGCGGTGAACACCGCCACCTCGCGCACGCCGACCGCGGCGGCACGTTCGTAGCCCTGCAGGTTCGGCACCAGCACCGGATAGTCCACCCCCGGCATCTGCGCGATGCCGGCGTAGACCTCGGCTGCATCAGCCAGCTGTGGCACCCATTTGGGGCTGACGAAGCTGGTCGCCTCGATGCTGCGCAGGCCGGTGCGGCCCAGCCGCGCGATCAGCTCGATCTTGTCGGCGGTGGCGACCCAGGCCTTCTCGTTCTGCAGGCCGTCGCGCGGGCCGACTTCGACGATGCGGACGTGGTCGCTCATTGCGCGCGCTCCCGCATCGGGAGGGAGTGCGCGCGCCGCGGCGTCTGCCGGGCACTGCGCATGAGACGGGAAGCAACGAGGATCATGGGAATTCCTGAGAGAGGGAGGCGGTGAAGCACCGGCAGCACGGCCAGCGCCTTGCGCGGGCACGACGCGGCGGCGCCGATCAGGCCGCTGCCGGGTGGTGGCAGACCGCTTCGATGTTGTGGCCGTCCGGATCCAGCAGGAACGCGCCGTAGTAGTCGGGGTGATAGTGCGGGCGCAGGCCCGGTGCGCCGTGGTCGCGGCCGCCGGTCGCCAGGCCGGCGCGATGGAACGCGTCCACCTGCGCGCGGCTGGCGGCGACGAAGGCCACGTGCACGCCGTTGTCGCCGGCGTCGCGGCCGCCGTCGGCGATCCAGAAGCTGGGCTTGCCGTCGCGGCCGAAGCCGACATGGCGCTGGCCGCCGCTCTGTTCGGCGCTCACCTGCATCACCACGCCCAGGTCCAGCGCGGCCAGGGCGGCGCGGTAGAAGGCCAGGCTGCGGTCGAGGTCGCTGCAGCGCAGTCCGAGATGATCGAGCGGGTTCATGGGCTGGCCCTCCAGGCCGGTTCGCGTTTCTCCAGGAACGCAGTCAATCCTTCCTGGCCCTCGGTCGAGACCCGCAATTGCGCGATCAGCGCCGCGTTGGCCTGGTCCAGCGCATCGCGCTCGCCGCCAGCGGCGACCCGCCGCACCAGCGCCTTGGCGCCGGCGGCAGCCAGCGGCCCGGCCTGGCCGAGCAGGGCGACCTGGCGCTGCACCGCTGCGTCCAGGGCCTCGGGCGCCACCGCCTGGTGGACCAGGCCGATCTGCGCCGCAGTGGCGGCGTCGAAGGTTTCCGCACTGGCGAACCAGCGTCGCGCCTGGCGCGCGCCGATCGCGGCGATCACGTAGGGCGAGATCACCGCCGGCAGCAGGCCCAGGCGGCTTTCGCTGAGCGCGAAGCGGGCATCGGTGGCGGCCACGGCGATGTCGCAGCAGGCGACCAAGCCCACCGCGCCGCCGAACGCGGCGCCCTGCACCCGCGCCACCGTGGGCTTGGGCAGTTCGTCGAGCAGGCGCATCAGCCGCGCCAGGGCCAGCGCATCGTCCAGGTTCGCCTGCTCGCTGGCGCCGGCCATCGAGCGCATCCACTGCAGGTCGGCGCCGGCCGAGAACGCCGCGCCGGCGCCGGCCAGGACCACGACCTGCACCTGCGGATCGGCACCGATCTGCAGCAGCGCGTCGCTGAGCTGGGCGATCAGCACGGCGTCGAAGGCGTTGCGGACCTCGGGTCGGTTCAACTGCAGCGTCAGGACCTTGCCGGATCGTTGCAACAACAGGGCATCGCTCATCGAACACGCTCGTACAAAGGGAAAACGGCAGCCATACGGCGATCATAGCCGGCCGCGTCAGCGCCGCCATGACGCGCCGCGGCGATGCTACAATTGATAACCATTCTTATCGACGGAACGTGCTGTGACGTTGTCCGACATGCCGTTGCGCAGCAGCGCCCTCGTGGAATCCGTGCACGACCGCCAGCCCAACGACGCCATTGCGCGGCGTCTGCGCGAGCTGGGCTTCGTCGCCGGCGAGCAGGTGCAGGTGCTGACCAGCGGGCCGATCGGCGGCGAACCGCTGCTGGTGCAGGTGGGCTACACGCGCTTCGCGCTGCGCCGCAGCGAGGCGGCGCGGGTGCAGGTCAGCGCGCTGGACGAGGTGCGCCCGTGAGCGCGGTGGCCGCGCCGCTGCGCCTGGCCCTGGTCGGCAATCCGAACTGCGGCAAGACCGCGCTGTTCAACCAGCTGACCGGCAGCAAGCAGAAGGTCGCCAACTACGCCGGTGTCACCGTCGAGCGTAAGGAGGGCCGTTTCCGCGCGCCGTCCGGGCGCGAGTTCGCGGTGCTGGACCTGCCGGGCGCCTACAGCTTGCAGCCGGCCAGCCTGGACGAGGCGATCACCCGCGATCTGTGCCGCGGCTTCTACCCGGGCGAGCCGGCGCCGGACGTGCTGGTCTGCGTGGTCGACGCCACCAACCTGCGCCTGCACCTGCGCTTCGCGCTGGAGCTGCGCGAGCTGGGCAAGCCGATGCTGGTGGCCCTGAACATGGTCGACGCGGCGCAGCGCCGCGGCATCCAGATCGACCGCCAGGCGCTGGAGCAGGCGCTGGGCGTGCCGGTGATCGAGACCGTGGCGGTGCGCCGCAACGGCGCCCGCGCCCTGGTCGAGCGGCTCGACGCACTGGCGCCGGCACTGCCGCCGGCGGTGGCGCCGGCCGAGGGGCAGGGCGACTATCACCAGCAGGTGCGCGCGATCCTGGCCTCGGCGGTGTCGATGCCGACGCGCACCTCGCGAGTGGACGACGCGCTGGACCGCTGGCTGCTGCACCCGGTGGCCGGGCTGCTGACCCTGGCTGTGGTGATGTTCCTGATCTTCCAGGCGGTGTATGCCTGGGCGGCACCACTGATGGACCTGATCGACGGCGGCACCAAGGCGCTGGGCGCCTGGATCGGCGGGACGCTGCCGGAGGGGCCGCTGAACAGTCTGCTGGTGGACGGCATCATCGCCGGTCTCGGCGGGGTGGTGGTGTTCCTGCCGCAGATCCTGATCCTGTTCGCCTTCATCCTGGCGCTTGAGGAATCCGGCTATCTGCCGCGCGCGGCCTTCCTGCTCGACCGCATGATGGCCGCGGCCGGCCTGTCCGGGCGCTCGTTCATCCCGCTGCTATCCAGCTTCGCCTGTGCGGTGCCGGGGATCATGTCCACGCGCAGCATCCAGGACCCGCGCGACCGCCTGGCCACTATTTTGGTGGCGCCGCTGATGACCTGTTCGGCACGCCTGCCGGTGTACGCGCTGCTGATCGGCGCGTTCATCCCGCAACGGCAGGTGTGGGGCGTGTTCAACCAGCAGGGGCTGGTGCTGTTCGGCCTGTATTTCGCCGCCATCGCCAGCGCGCTGATGGTGTCGTGGACGATGAAGAAGTGGCGCCGCGACAAGGGCGAGCACCCGCTGCTGCTGGAACTGCCGTCCTACCGCGTGCCGCATCTGCGTGACCTGGCGCTGGGCCTGTGGGAGCGCGCGGCGATCTTCCTCAAGCGCGTCGGCGGCATTATCCTGGCGCTGACCATTCTGCTGTGGTTCCTGCTGTCGTTCCCGGCGGCACCGGCCGACGCCACCCTGCCGGCGATCGACTACAGCTTCGCCGGCCGCATCGGCCACGCCATGACCACGGTGTTTTCGCCGCTGGGCTTCAACTGGCAGATCTGCATCGCGCTGATCCCCGGCCTGGCCGCGCGCGAGGTGGCGGTGTCGTCGCTGGCGACGGTGTACGCGCTGTCGGCGGCCGACGACGATGCCGCCGCGCAGGCGTTGTCGCCGCTGATCCACGACGGCTGGTCGCTGGCCACCGCGCTGTCGCTGCTGGTCTGGTACATCTACGCGCCGATGTGCCTTTCCACCCTGGCCACGATCAAGCGCGAGACCAACTCGTGGAAGCAGATGAGTTTCGCCGCGTTCTACCTGTTCGCGCTGGCATACCTGGCATCGCTGGTCACCTACCAGGTCGCGGTGGCGCTGGGAGCCGGCTGAGATGACCGCCTCGCTGCTGCTGCAGTACTTGGTGATCGCGCTGGCGGTGCTGGTCAGCGCCTGGGTGGTGTTGAAGAAGCAATTCCCCGGCACCGCGCGCAAGCTGCGCGGCGCACTCGCACTACGCCTGCTCAAGCCGGGCCGGGCGGCCTGGCTGCAGGCGCTGGGGCGGCGCATCGCACCGCCGGCCAGCGCCGGTGCAGGCGCCTGTGGCGGGTGCGACAGCTGCGGGCCGGCGCCGCCGCGGCGGCACTGAGCCGCGCCACGTATTGCCGTCTGGCGCACTTGTGCGCCGCACATGCGCGCGGCGAGGGCGGCGACTATCCTATGCCGATGACCAGCCCATTCCAGTTCTCCCGCCGTGCGCAGGCGCTGACCAGTTCGGCGATCCGCGAAATCCTCAAGGTCACCGAACGCCCGGAAGTGATCTCCTTCGCCGGCGGCCTGCCGTCGCCGGATACCTTCCCGGTCGCGCGCATGCGCGAGGCCTGCGACAAGGTGCTGCGTGACGCCCCGCAGGCGGCGCTGCAGTACGGCCCGACCGAAGGCCATCTGCCGCTGCGCGAATGGGTGGCGGCGCGACTGAGCCGCGACGGCGCCGACATCCGGCCCAGCCAGGTGCTGATCACCACCGGGTCGCAGCAGGGCCTGGACCTGCTCGGCAAGGTGTTCATCGACGAAGGCAGCAAGGTGCTGGTGGAAACGCCCAGCTATCTCGGCGCGCTGCAGGCGTTCTCGCTGTTCCAGCCGGCGTTCGCGGCGATGCAGTCGGACGACGACGGCGTGGTGGTGGACGCGCTAGACGATGCGCAACTGGCCGGCGCGCGCTTCATGTACGTGCTGCCGAACTTCCAGAATCCGACCGGGCGGCGCCTGCCGCTGCATCGCCGCCAGGCGCTGGTCGCCCGTGCGGCCGCGGCCGGCGTGCCGATCGTCGAGGACGATCCCTATGGCGAGCTGTGCTACAGCGGCGACACGCTGCCGAGCCTGCTGTCGATGAACCCGGACGGCGCCATCTACATGGGCTCCTTCTCCAAGGTGTTCGCCCCCGGCCTGCGCCTGGGCTACGTGGTCGCGCCGGAGGCGGTGCATGCCAAGCTGGTGCAGGCCAAGCAGGCGGCCGACCTGCACACGCCCTCGTTCAGTCAGCGCATCGTGTACGAAGCGGTGCAGGACGGCTTCCTGGATGCGCATATCCCCGGCATCCGCACGCTGTACGCCAGCCGCTGCGAGCAGATGCTCGCAGCGCTGACCAAGTATTTCCCGGCGCAGGTGCGCTGGAACCGCCCGGCCGGCGGCATGTTCATCTGGGTCGAGCTGCCTGAGGGCATGGACGGCGGCGCGCTGCTGAGCAAGGCGATCGAGCGCAACGTGGCGTTCGTGCCGGGCGCGCCGTTCTTCGCGGTCGCGCCGCAGCGCAATACCTTGCGGCTGTCGTTCGTGACCGTGCCGGCCGAGCGCATCGAGACCGGCGTGCGCATCCTCGGCGCGCTGTTGCAGGATGAGGTCGCCGCGCACCGACGCGCGACGGCCTGAGCCTGGCCTCGCGTCTGTCGATGACGTCGTCCGGTTCCGCGGTCGCCTCGTGGACCATCGATGCGGTCCTGATCGGCCGCGCGCAGGCGTTCACCCGCCCGGGCAGCCGCAGCGCGATCGACAAGCGGCCCCAGAACGGGCGCCTGCGCATCGGCCCGGAAGGGCTGGAACTGGACGAGCAAGGCGACCGCCGCGTGCATGGCGGCCCCGACAAGGCCTTGCACCATTACCCGCGCGACCATTACCCGGCCTGGCGCGAGGAGCTGGGCGCGCATGCCTTGCTGGACGCGCCGGGCGCGTTCGGCGAGAACCTCAGCAGTTGCGGGGTGACCGAAGCCGACCTGTGCCTGGGCGATCGTCTGCGTTTGGGTACCGCGCTGGTCGAGGTCTCGCAGTCGCGGCAGCCGTGCTGGAAGCTGTCCGACCGCTTCGGCGTGCCGGCGCTGGCGCGGCGCGTGCAGGACAGCGGCCGCACCGGCTGGTACTACCGCGTGCTGCAGCCCGGCGAGGTCGCCGCCGGCGATCGCCTGGAGTTGCTGGAGCGTCCGTATCCGCAGTGGCCGCTGGTACGGCTGGTCGGCCTGCTGTACCGGCGCGAGATCGACCCGGCGCAATTGCGGGACGTGCTGGCGCTGCCGCTGGTGCCGAACTGGCGCACCCTGTTCGAGCGGCGCCTGGCGCAGCGCGCGGTGGAGGACTGGGACAAGCGCTTGTTGGGGCAGGCTCCGGAGTAGGGCAGCAAGGCCCCGTTCCTCGCACCGCGTCGGGGCTGAAGCCCCTCCCACAGTGGGATGCCCCATCGGCTGCGATTGCGTTCAGCCCGTCGTAGGAGCGGCTTCAGCCGCGACGAGTGAAGCCGGCTCACCTCCGAAGCAGCGCACGCGCGACGTCGAACGTCGCTGGCATTTCGTCAGGCGCGCATGCGTCTCCGGCGCGCACACCCTCTGTCGCACCCGCGCGCAAACCGCTAGCCTTTGCCGATGACGACTTCTCCGCTGCGTGTGTTGATCCATGGTGCGTCGGGCCGGATGGGCCAGGCGTTGTTGCGGCTGGCCGCGCAGGACCCGGCACTGCAGGTGGTGGCCGCGGTGGTGCGGCGCGCGCCGGCGCAGCGGGTGATCGACGGCGTGCCGTACTTCGCCGCGGCCGAGCTGGGCGGCGTGCCGGCCTTCGACGTGGCGATCGATTTCAGCCTGCCGCAGGGCTTCGATCCGGTGCTGGCCCTATGCACGGCGCGCGGCGCGGCGCTGGTGTCCGGCACCACCGGGCTGGAAGACGCGCAGCGGCAAGCGCTTGCCGCCGCCGCCGAGCGCATTCCCTTGATCTGGGCGTCGAACTTCAGCCTGGGCGTGGCGGTGCTGCACGACCTGGTCGAGCGCGCCGCCGCGGCGCTGCCGGGCTGGGATTGCGACATCGTCGAATCCCACCACGTGCACAAGCAGGACGCGCCCTCCGGCACCGCGCTCACCCTCGGCGACGCGGCCGCGCACGGCGGCGCCACCCCGCGCTACGCCAGCCTGCGCGCCGGCGACATCGTCGGCGAGCATCTGGTGCAGTTCACCGGGCTCGGCGAGCGGGTCGAACTGGTGCACCGCGCCAGCAACCGCGACATCTTCGCCCGCGGCGCGCTGCATGCCGCCGCGCGCCTGCCGGGGCGTGCGCCCGGGGCCTACCGGCTGCGCGATCTGCTCGGCTGAACAGGCGCTTCACCCAAACGGCTGGCGCGGACCGCCCCGCGCCGGTACAATTCTCGCTCGCCTGTTACCCATCGCCACGGACCCGGAGAAGCGCCGAGTTCGCGGTTTCTTGCAGCCTGCAAGTTGGTGGGGCAGGGTTCCTCTCTCCCCAAGGCGAACCCCGTGACTCAACCCGCAATCCTTGTCCTTGAAGACGGCACCGTGTTCGAGGGCGAATCCGTAGGCGCTGCCGGCCTGTCCGTCGGCGAAGTGGTGTTCAACACCGCCATGACCGGCTACCAGGAGATCCTCACCGATCCCTCCTACGCCCGCCAACTGGTCACGCTGACCTATCCGCATATCGGCAACACCGGCTGCACCGACCAGGACGACGAGGCCGCCCAGGTCTGGTCGGCCGGCCTGATCGTGCGCGACGTGCCGCGCCGCCCCAGCAACTGGCGCAACCAGGTGGCGCTGCCGGACTGGCTGATCCAGCGCGGCGTGGTCGCCATCGCCGGCATCGACACCCGCAAGCTGACCCGCATCCTGCGCGAGAAGGGCTCGCAGAACGGCGCGCTGATGGCCGGCGAGGTGAACGTGGACACCGCGCTGGAGGCGGCGCGCAAGTTCCCGGGGCTCAAGGGCATGGACCTGGCCAAGGTGGTCTCCACCGACACCGCCTATCCCTGGCGCGACGGCCAGCTCGACCTGGACAGCAACGCGTTCGTGACGGCCGAGCCCAGGTTCAAGGTCGTCGCCTACGACTACGGGGTCAAGCTCAACATCCTGCGCATGCTCGCCGAGCGCGGCTGCGAGGTGACCGTGGTGCCGGCGCAGACGCCGGTCGCCGATGTGCTGGCGATGAACCCGCACGGCGTGTTCCTGTCCAACGGCCCCGGCGACCCGGCCCCTTGCGACTACGCGATCGCCGCGATCAAGGAACTGCTGGCGCGCAAGATCCCGACCTTCGGCATCTGCCTGGGCCACCAGCTGCTGGCGCTGGCCGCCGGCGCGCAGACCCTGAAGATGGGCCATGGCCACCACGGCGCCAACCACCCGGTGCAGGACCTGGACAGCGGCCGGGTGATGATCACCTCGCAGAACCATGGTTTCGCGGTGGACGAGGCGACGCTGCCGGCCAATGTGCGCGTCACCCATCGCTCGCTGTTCGACGGCAGCAACCAGGGCATCGCGCTCACCGACGCGCCGGCCTTCAGCTTCCAGGGCCATCCGGAAGCTTCGCCGGGCCCGCGCGACGTGGCGCCGCTGTTCGATCGCTTCACCGCGCTGATGGCGGCCGCCGCCTGATGGCCGCCGTGCCGGCCATGCCGTCGCCGACCCGCCGCTGGCGGGGGCCGGCCACGGCGTTGCTGGTGCTGGCCGCGTATCCGGCCTTCGTGCTGGGCGCGGTGTATCCGCAATGGCTCAGCGCCGGCCTGCCGGGCGGGCGCGACGGCCCTGCCGATGCGTACCGCCACAGCCTGGCCAGCGCCGTGGTCGCCTACACCCTGTCGCCACGCTGCGTGGACTGGGTCACGGCGGTCATGGAGCGCGACGGCCACGGCAACGCCAGCCGGGCGATGGACGCCCACAACAACCGGATCGGCGCGCGCATCGGCGCCACCGCCAGCAGTTGGGCCGCGATGCAGCGCGAGGTTCGCGCCGCGGTCGACCATGGCGCGATCGATGCGCGTTCGCCCGATCAGATCACCTGGCGCGCCCCTGCGGCGTGGCAGGACCGCCTCTACTGAGAATCCCCCATGCCCAAGCGCACCGACCTCCAAACCATCCTCATCATCGGCGCCGGCCCGATCGTCATCGGCCAGGCCTGCGAGTTCGACTACTCCGGAGCGCAGGCGTGCAAGGCGCTGCGCGACGAGGGCTACCGCGTGGTGCTGGTCAACAGCAACCCGGCCACGATCATGACCGACCCGAACATGGCCGATGCCGTTTACATCGAGCCGATCAACTGGCAGACGGTCGAGAAGATCATCGCAAAGGAAAAGCCCGACGCGCTGCTGCCGACCATGGGCGGGCAGACCGCGCTGAACTGCGCGCTGGACCTGGCCGACCACGGCGTGCTGGAGAAGTACGGCGTCGAGCTGATCGGCGCCAAGCGCGAGGCCATCCGCATGGCCGAGGACCGCGAGCTGTTCCGCGTGGCGATGGGCGAGATCGGCCTGGAATGCCCGAAGGCGGCGGTGGCGCACACCCTGGAAGAGGCGCTGGAGATCCAGGCCACGGTCGGCTACCCGACCATCATCCGCCCCAGCTTCACCCTCGGCGGTAGCGGCGGCGGCATCGCCTACAACCGCGAAGAGCTGATCGAGATCGTCGGCCGCGGCCTGGAACTGTCGCCGACCAGCGAAGTGCTGGTCGAAGAGTCGGTGCTGGGCTGGAAGGAGTTCGAGATGGAAGTGGTCCGCGACACCGCGGACAACTGCATCATCGTCTGCTCGATCGAGAACCTGGACCCGATGGGCGTGCACACCGGCGACTCGATCACCGTCGCCCCGGCGCAGACCCTGACCGACAAGGAATACCAGCGCCTGCGCGACGCCTCGATCGCGGTGCTGCGCAAGATCGGCGTGGACACCGGCGGCTCCAACGTGCAGTTCGGCATCAACGCGCAGACCGGCCGCGTGGTGGTGATCGAGATGAACCCGCGCGTGTCGCGCTCCTCGGCGCTGGCCTCCAAGGCCACCGGCTTCCCGATCGCCAAGGTCGCGGCCAAGCTGGCGGTGGGCTACACCCTGGACGAACTGAAGAACGAGATCACCGGCGGGCTGACCCCGGCCTCGTTCGAGCCGTCGATCGACTACGTGGTCACCAAGATCCCGCGCTTCGCCTTCGAGAAGTTCCCGCAGGCCGACGCGCGCCTGACCACGCAGATGAAGTCGGTGGGCGAGGTGATGGCGATGGGCCGCACCTTCTCCGAATCGCTGCAGAAGGCCCTGCGCGGCCTGGAGACCGGCAAGATCGGGCTGGACCCGACCGGCCTGGACCTGAGCAGCGAAGACGACCTGGCCACGCTCAAGCGCGAGCTGAAGGCGCCCGGTCCGGAGCGCTTGTTCTATGTCGCCGACGCCTTCCGCGCCGGCATGAGCGTGGAGCAGGTGCACGCGCTGTCGTTCATCGATCCCTGGTTCCTCGACCAGATGGAAGACCTGATCGCGCAGGAAGTGCAGCTGGCTGCCGACGGCCTCGGTGCGCTGGACGCCAAGCGCCTGCGCACGCTCAAGCGCGCCGGTTTCTCCGATGCGCGCCTGGCCGAGCTGTGCGGCACCAACGAGGCCGCGGTGCGCGCGCTGCGCCGCGCGCACAAGGTGCGCCCGGTGTACAAGCGAGTGGACTCTTGCGCGGCCGAATTCGCCACCAGCACCGCCTACCTGTACTCGACCTACGAGGACGAGTGCGAGGCCGCGCCGAGCGACCGCGACAAGATCATGATCCTCGGCGGCGGCCCCAACCGCATCGGCCAGGGCATCGAGTTCGACTACTGCTGCGTGCACGCGGCGCTGGCGCTGCGCGAGGACGGCTACGAGACCATCATGGTCAACTGCAATCCGGAGACCGTGTCCACCGACTACGACACCTCCGATCGCCTGTACTTCGAGCCGCTGACCCTGGAAGACGTACTGGAGATCGTCGAGCTGGAGCAGCCCAAGGGCGTGATCGTGCAGTACGGCGGGCAGACCCCGCTGAAGCTGGCGCGCGCGCTGGAAGCCAACGGCGTGCCGGTGATCGGCACCTCGCCGGATTCCATCGACCTGGCCGAGGACCGCGAGCGCTTCCAGCAGCTGGTCGACAAGCTGGGCCTGAAGCAGCCGCCGAACCGCATCGCCCGCAACGCCGAGGAAGCGCTGGTGCTGGCGCGCGAGATCGGCTACCCGCTGGTGGTGCGCCCGAGCTACGTGCTCGGCGGCCGCGCCATGGAAATCGTCTACGGCGAATCCGACCTGGCGCGCTACGTGCGCGATGCGGTCAAGGTCTCCAACGATTCGCCGGTGCTGCTGGACCGTTTCCTGGACAACGCGGTGGAAGTGGACGTGGACATCATCGCCGACCACAGCGGCCAGGTGCTGATCGGCGGCGTCATGGAGCACATCGAGGAAGCTGGCGTGCACTCGGGCGATTCGTCCTGCTCGCTGCCGCCGTACTCGCTGTCGCCGGCCACCCAGACCGAGCTACGCCGCCAGGTGGTCGAACTGGCCAAGGCGCTGAACGTGGTCGGGCTGATGAACACCCAGTTCGCGGTGCAGGTCAACGATGCCGGCGACGACATCGTCTACCTGCTGGAAGTGAACCCACGCGCCTCGCGCACCGTGCCGTTCGTGTCCAAGGCGATCGGCGTGCCGTTGGCCAAGATCGCTGCGCGCTGCATGGCCGGCAAGACCCTGGCCGAGCAGGGCGCGCTGAAGGAGATCGTGCCCGACTACTATTCGGTGAAGGAGGCGATCTTCCCGTTCGCCAAGTTCCAGGGCGTCGATCCGATCCTCGGCCCGGAGATGCGTTCCACCGGCGAGGTGATGGGCGTGGGCCGCAGCTTCGGCGCGGCGTTCGCGCGTGCGCAGGAAGCCGGCGGCATCAAGGCGCCGCCGCTGGGCAAGGCGTTCGTGTCGGTGCGCGATCCGGACAAGCAGCGCGTGCTGCCGGTGGCGCAGGCGCTGGTCGAGCGCGGCTACACCCTGGTCGCCACCCGCGGCACCTGCGCCTGGCTGCAGCAGCACGGCCTGCAGTGCGAGCAGGTCAACAAGGTCGCCGAGGGCCGCCCGCACATCGTCGACCTGATCAAGAACGGCGAAATCGTGTATATCGTCAACACCACCGAGGGCCGGGCGGCGATCTCCGACTCGTTCTCGATCCGTCGCGAAGCCCTGCAGCATCGCGTCACCTATTCGACCACGGTCGCCGGCGCGCGTGCGCTGGTGCATTCACTGGAATTCCGCGGCACCGGTCCGGTCTGGGCGCTGCAGGAACTGCACAAGGAGCTGGAAGCGTGAGAGCCCCGATCACCATGCAAGGCGCGCAGCGGTTGCGCGAGGAACTGGATCACCTGAAGTCGGTCAAGCGTCCCGAGGTCATCACCGCGATCGCCGAGGCGCGTGCGCACGGCGACCTGAAGGAGAACGCCGAGTACCACGCCGCGCGCGAGCAGCAGGGCTTCATCGAAGGCCGCATCAAGCAGCTGGAAAGCGAGCTGTCGCACGCCGAGGTCATCGACGTCAGCAAGCTGGCGGTCGGCAGCAAGGTGGTGTTCGGCGCCACCGTGACCCTGGCCGACGTCGAGACCGACGAGGAGAAGCGCTACCAGTTGGTCGGCGACCTGGAGGCGGACATCAAGCTCGGCCTGATCGCGATCTCCTCGCCGCTGGCGCGCGCGCTGATCGGCAAGATGGAAGGCGACAGCGTCAGCATCGACGCTCCGGCCGGTCGCCGCGAGTACGAGATCGTCAGCGTCGCCTACGTCGGCTGATCCGATGGCGGTTGCCACCTTGCTGTTGCCCGAGCGGGTCCGCCTGGCCGGCGCCGTGCTGTCTGGCGAGGTGGCGCGCGCGTTCGGTCGCGCCGACCGCACGCAGGCCGCGCCCGGCGGCGAGGCGCAGTTGCGCCGCCATTTCGCGCTGGCGGAGGACTCCCTGCCGGCTGCGGCACTGACCCGGCAACTGGACGCCGGCGATGCCGGCGACGGCCTGTGGCTGCGCGCCGATCCCGCCTACGTGGTGCCGGACATGCAGGGCGCGCGGCTGATGGCGCATGGCGACATGCTGCCGCTCGACGCGGTGGACCTGGACGCGCTGTTGCCGGCGGTGCAGGCCCTGTTCGCCGAGAGCGGGCTGACCCTGGACGCGCCCGATCCGACCCGCTGGTACCTGCGTCTGCCGGCCGACAGCGTGCTGCCGGTGTTCGCGGCGCCGGCGCAGGTGCTCGGCGCGGACCTGTTCGACCATCTGCCGCAGGGCGAGGACGCGCGCCGCTGGCGTGCGTTGCTGACCGAGGCGCAGATCGTGCTGCATCAGCATCCGTGGAACCGCGAACGCGTCGCCCGCGGGCAGCCGGCGATCAATTCGCTGTGGTTCTGGGGCGGCGGCCGCCTGCCGGCCACGGTCGGCACTGCGCATGCGCAGGTGCGCAGCCGCGATCCGCTGTTGCGCGCGCTCGCCCAGGCCGCCGGCGTCGCCGACGCACAGGCGCCGCGGGTCGATGCGCTGGTCGACCTGCGCCAGTTGCGTGCGCCCGAGCAGTTCGTCGGCGAGGTGGTACAGCCGCTGCTGCAGGCGCTGCGCGACGGCGAGTTGCAGCAACTGCAACTGGATTTCGAGGACGGCACCTGTTTCCGCATCGCCCCCGCGCAACGCTGGCGCCTGTGGCGGCGACCGCTGTCGCGCCTGGACGCATGAGTTCCAGCGCGCGCATCGTGCGGCGGCCCGCGGCGGCCGCGGCCGGCCCGTGGCACGAGGCCACCTTGCCGCTGCTGCGGCGCATCTATGCCGCGCGCGGCGCACACGACAGCGGCCTGGCGCAGCCCAAGCTGGCGCAACTGCTGCCGCCCGATGCACTGAGCGGCATCGACGCCGCGGTGGTGTTGCTGGCCGACGCGATCGCGGCGGGCAAGCGCATCCTGGTGGTCGGCGATTTCGATTGCGACGGTGCCACCGCCTGCGCGGTGGCGGTGCGCGGGCTGCGCCTGCTCGGCGCCGCGCAGGTGCTGCACGCGGTGCCCAACCGCATGGTCCATGGCTACGGGCTGTCGCCGGCGCTGGTCGCGGAACTGGCGCCGTTGCAGCCGGACCTGCTGGTGACGGTGGACCACGGCATCGCCTGCCATGCCGGCGTCGCCGCGGCCAAGGCGCTGGGCTGGCAGGTGCTGGTCACCGACCATCACCTGCCGGGTCCGGCGTTGCCGCCGGCCGATGCCATCGTCGATCCGAATCTGGCCGGCGACGCGTTCCCGAGCAAGATGCTGGCCGGCGTCGGCGTGATCTTCTACGTGCTGCTGGCGCTGCGCCGGCACCTGCGCGCGCGCGGTGCGTTCGCCGCTGCGCCGCCGGACCTGGGCGTGCTGCTGGACCTGGTCGCGGTCGGCACCGTCGCCGATCTGGTGCCGCTGGATCCAAACAACCGCGCGCTGGTCTCGGCCGGCTTGCGCCGGCTGCAGCGTGGCGAGGGCTGCATCGGCCTGCGCGCCCTGATCGAGGCCAGCGGCCGCGACCCGGCACGGCTCAGCGCCAGCGACATCGGCTTCGCCCTTGCCCCGCGGCTCAACGCCGCCGGCCGGCTCGAGGACATGGCCTTGGGCATCGAACTGCTGTTGTGTGAGGACCCGCAGCAGGCGCGCGCGATCGCCGCGACGCTGGAGGAGATCAACGCCGAGCGCCGCGCGGTGCAACAGCAGATGACCGACGAGGCCGAGGCGGTGGTGGCCAAGGCGCTGCTGGCCGCACCCGAGCAGCCGCCGGTGGCGGTGTGCCTGTTCGATGCGCAGTGGCATCCCGGCGTGATCGGCCTGGTCGCCTCGAAGATGAAGGACCGCCTGCACCGGCCGGTGATCGCCTTCGCCCCGGCCGAACCGGGCAGTACCCAGTTGCGCGGCTCGGCGCGTTCGATTCCCGGCTTCCACATCCGCGATGCGATGGCGGCGGTGGAGGCGCAGCGGCCGGGCCTGATGGAGAAGTTCGGCGGCCACGCCATGGCAGCGGGCCTGAGCCTGCCGCAGGACGCGTTGCCCGAATTCGAACAGGTGTTCCGCAACCATGCCTTGGCCAGCCTGGACGCGGAACTGCTGCAGGCCGAACTGCTCAGCGACGGCGCGCTGGAACCGCACGAACTCGACCATCGCCATGCCGAGGCGTTGCGCCAGGGCGGGCCATGGGGGCAGGGCTTTCCCGAGCCGCTGTTCGATGGCGAATTCGAGGTGCTGCAGTGGCGCGTGCTGAAGGAGCGCCACCTCAAGCTGAGCTTGCGCTGCCCCGGCCGCGCCGCGCCCTTGAACGCGATCCACTTCAACGGCTGGCACGGCCGCGAACCCGGCCGCCGCGTGCACATCGCCTATCGGCTGGTTGCCGACGACTACCGCGGTGGCGATGCGGTGCAATTGGTGGTGGAGCACTGTTTGCCGTTGGATGGCTGAGCAGTTGGCGGTCCGACGCTGCAGGTGGTGCCGGACCCTCACCCCAACCCCTCTCCCGATGGGAGAGGGGCTTCGCTGTTCCTTCTCCCTTCGGGAGAAGGTGCCCCGCAGGGGCGGATGAGGGTACGGGGCGAAGCCTAGCAAATCCGATGCGTTGATCGTCCCTCGCGCATCGGCGAACGAGGATCTGCCGCTACACTTTGCAGATGTCAGACCTCTCCGGCGCCAGCGCCTACTCCCGTTTCCAGCCCTGGCGCCGCAGTTTCGAGATCGGCTTCTGGGTCGCGCTGACCCTGATCAACGCCACCGCCAACAGCATCACGGTGCTGATCGACATCCGCACCACTGGGTTGCACTTCGCCGCCTGGGAACCGGTGGTCTGGGAGTGGTCCAGCCAACTGATGTTCCTGCTGATCGTGCCGCTGGTGGTGCTGCTGACCCGGCGCTATCCGCTGCACTGGGACACCTGGCGGCGCCGGCTGCCGGGCTACCTGCTGGGCAGCGTGGCGCTGTCGGTATTGCATGTGGTGGGGATGGTGGCCGTGCGCAGCCTGGTCTACCACATGCAGGGCCAGCACTATGATTTCGGGCCGTGGCCGCAGGGCCTGGCCTACGAGTATCTGAAAGACGTGCGCAGCCTGGCCTCGATCGCGCTGTGCGTGGAGATGTATCGGTTCCTGTTGCGGCGCTGGCAGGGCGAGGCGGCGCTGCTCGGCGCGCCCGACGCCGGTCCGCCGGTGGGCTCGCTGGAGCGACCGGAGCGCTTCCTGGTGCGCAAGCTGGGCCGCGATTTCCTGGTTGCCGCGGCCGATATCGAATGGCTGCAGGCGGCCGGCAACTACGTCAACCTGCGCGTGCGCGGCTACGACTACCCGCTGCGCAGCACCATGGCCGCGATCGAGGCGCGGCTGGACCCTGCGCGGTTCGTGCGCATCCACCGCAGCTACATCGTCAACCTCGCCAGCGTGGTCTCGATCGAGCCGCTGGAGGCGGGCGAGGCGCGCGTGCACCTGCGCGACGGCAGCCAGGTGCCGTGCAGCCGCCGCTACCGCGCCGGGCTGCGGGTGGCGGCCGGGGAGGGCGAGGCCGCCCCCGTCGAGTAGGCCGGCGGCGCTGTGGCGCGGCGGCCGGAATTGCTAGAATCGCGCTCTTGTCTGCCGGAAATGCCGCAATGATCGAACTCAATCCGATTCGCCACCGCATCGCCGATCTGTCCGATCGGGTGCTGTCGCTACGGGGGTTTCTTTGACTACGACGCCAAGAAGGAGCGTCTAGAGGAAGTCACCCGGGAGCTGGAAAGCCCCGACGTCTGGAACGACCCTGAGCGCGCCCAGGGCCTGGGCCGCGAGCGCGCCAGCCTGGAGAAGACCGTCGGCGGCATCGCCAGCGTGCTCGATGGCCTGAACGAATCGCTGGAATTCCTGGAACTGGCCGAAAGCGAGAACGACGAGGCCACCGCGCAGGCGGTGCTGGCCGACGTCGACCGCTTCCAGGCGCAGGTGGAGAAGCTGGAGTTCCAGCGCATGTTCTCCGGGCAGATGGACGCCAGCAACGCCTTCGTCGACATCCAGGCCGGCGCCGGCGGTACCGAGGCCCAGGACTGGGCCGAGATCCTGTTGCGCATGTACCTGCGCTGGTGCGAGTCGCGCGGCTGGAAGACCGAGCTGATGGAAGTCTCCGGCGGCGAAGTGGCCGGGATCAAGTCGGCCACGCTGCGCGTGGAGGGCGACTTCGCCTACGGCTGGCTGAAGACCGAGACCGGCGTGCACCGGCTGGTGCGCAAGTCGCCGTTCGACTCGGACAACCGCCGCCATACCAGCTTCACCTCGGTGTTCGTGTCGCCGGAAGTGGACGACAACATCGACATCGACATCAATCCGGCCGACCTGAAGACCGACGTGTACCGGTCCTCCGGCGCCGGCGGCCAGCACGTCAACAAGACCGAGTCGGCGGTGCGCATCACTCACGTGCCCACCGGCATCGTGGTGGCCTGCCAGACCGGGCGCAGCCAGCACCAGAACCGCGACAACGCGATGAAGATGCTGGCCGCCAAGCTGTACGAGCTGGAGATCCAGAAGCGCAACGCCGAGCGCGATGCGGTGGAGGCGACCAAGTCCGACATCGGCTGGGGCAGCCAGATCCGCAACTACGTGCTCGACCAGAGCCGGATCAAGGACCTGCGCACCGGCGTGGAGCGCTCGGACACCCAGAAGGTGCTCGACGGCGACCTGGACGAGTTCGTCGAGGCCAGCCTCAAGTCCGGTCTGGAAGCCGGCGCGAAACGCAGCGACGCCTGAACCGGCGGCCTCCGTCCTGGCGACGGAGGCCGTGCGGCGGCACACGGCCGCGTCGGCTGGTGCATTCTTTCCCTTCCTCACGCATCCCCCATCCCATGACCGAGCAGACCCCCGCGCCGTCCCTTCCCGTCGACGAGAACAGCCTCATCGCCGAACGGCGCGCCAAACTCGCCGCGCTGCGCGCGCAGGGCGTGGCCTATCCGAACGATTTCCGCCGCAGCGACTTCGCCGGCGATCTGCAGGCCGAGTTCGCCGACACCGAGCGCTGGACCGCCGAGGCGCTGGAGGCCCAAGGACGCAGCCTGCGGCTGGCCGGGCGCCTGCTGGCCAAGCGGGTGATGGGCAAGGCCAGCTTCGTGCAACTGCAGGACGAGTCCGGGCGCATCCAGCTGTTCCTGCAGGCCAACGCCCTGGGCGAGGCCTACGACGCCTTCAAGGGCTGGGACATCGGCGACATCATCGGCGTGGAGGGCGGGCTGACCCGCACCAAGACCGGCGAACTGTCGATCAAGGCCACTGGCCTGCGCCTGCTGACCAAGGCGCTGCGGCCGCTGCCGGACAAGTGGCACGGCCTGTCGGACGTGGAGCAGCGCTACCGCCAGCGCTACGTCGACCTGATCGTGTCGCCGGAGGCGCGCGAGGTGTTCGTCAAGCGCTCCAAGATCATCCGCGCCATGCGCGCCTGGCTGGACGCGCGCCGCTTCCTGGAAGTGGAGACGCCGATGATGCACTACATCCCCGGCGGCGCCACGGCCAAGCCGTTCACCACCCACCACAACGCCCTGGACCTGGACCTGTACCTGCGGGTGGCCCCGGAGCTGTACCTGAAGCGGCTGGTGGTCGGCGGCCTGGAACGGGTCTACGAAATCAACCGCAATTTCCGCAACGAAGGCGTCAGCACCCGGCACAATCCGGAATTCACCATGATGGAGCTGTACGAGGCCTACGCCACGTACCACGAGGTGATGGACCTGACCGAGAACGTCATCCGCGACGTCGCCCGCGAGGTGCTGGGCACCACCCAGGTCCACTGGGACGGCGCCGACATCGACCTGGCGCCGGCGTTCCGTCGTTGGCGCATGGACGAGGCGGTGCGCCACCACAACCCGGAGATCAGTGCCGCCGACTGTACCGACCGCGAGGCGCTGCTGCGCCACTGCGAGCGGCTGAAGATCCGCACCAAGCCGTCCTACGGCTGGGGCAAGCTGCTGCTGGAGATCTTCGAGGCCACGGTCGAGCACACCCTGATCCAGCCCACCTTCATCACCGACCACCCGGTCGAGGTGTCACCGCTGGCCCGTTCCAGCGACACCGAGCCGGGCTACACCGACCGCTTCGAGCTGTTCATCAACGGCAAGGAAATCGCCAACGGCTTCTCCGAGCTCAACGACCCGGAAGACCAGGCGGCGCGGTTCCAGGCCCAGGTGGCGGCGAAGGAGGGGGGCGACGACGAGGCCATGCATTTCGACGCCGACTACATCCGGGCGCTGGAAGTGGGGCTGCCGCCGACCGGCGGCCTGGGCATCGGCATCGACCGGCTGGTAATGTTGCTCACCGGCAGCAGCTCAATCCGTGACGTGCTGCTGTTTCCGTATATGCGTCCGGAGGCTTAACCTAGCCGCGGACGAGGTGGTGCGGTTCTTGCACTAGGCGTTGCACGCAAAAGGAAGTGAGGTGGACGCGCCGGGTGACCCCGCGCCGGTGCGTTCCCGTTGTCGTCTCAGCAGCCCGCGCAGATGCGACGGGCGGAGGATTGCAGATGCATGATGCCAGCATGAGCCTCTCCGGCGCGTCCTCGAACGGGGACCGTCTCCACTGGGCGGACGGAAGCGACAATCGTTTGAACATCGTCATCGTCGACGATCAGACCTCCGCGCGCACGATGCTGCGGCATGTCATCGAGGACATCGCCCCGGAACTGACCGTACGCGACTTCGGCGACTCGCAGGCCGCGCTGGCCTGGTGCGAGGCGGGCAAGGTCGATCTGCTGTTGCTCGACTACCGCATGCCGGGCATGGACGGGCTGGAGTTCGCGCGGCGCCTGCGCCGGCTGCCCAAGCACCGCGACATTCCCATCATCCTGATCACCGTGGTCGGCGACGAGCCGATCCGCCAGGCGGCGCTGGAAGCGGGGGTGATCGACTTCCTGGTCAAGCCGATCCGCCCGCGCGAACTGCGCGCGCGCTGCCACAACCTGCTGCAGCTGCGGCTGCAGAGCGAGAACATCAAGCAGCGCGCGATGTCGCTCGAGCAGCGCCTGCTGGCCAGCATGCGCGAGGTCGAGGAACGCGAGCGCGAGACCCTGTCGCGGCTGGCCCGGGCCATCGAGTACCGCGATGTCGGCACCAGCGCCTACCTGGAGCGGATGGCGCACGTGGCCGGGCTGATCGCCGAGCAACTGGGCCTGTCCGAGGACGAGGTGCGGGTCATCGAGATGGCGGCGAGCCTGCACGACATGGGCAAGATCGCCATTCCCGACGCGGTGCTGCTCAAGCCGGGCAAGCTCAGCGAGGACGAGATGGCGGTGATGCGCATGCACCCGCGCATCGGCTACGAACTGCTCAGCGGCAGCCAGAACCGCTTCATCCAGGTCGGCGCGCTGATCGCGCTGCGCCACCACGAGCGCTACGACGGCAGCGGCTACCCGGACGGCCTGGTCGGCGAGGCGATTCCGCTGGAAGCGCGGATCGTGGCGGTCGCCGACGTGTTCGACGCGCTGATCTCGCCGCGGCCCTACAAGGAAGCCTGGACCATGGATGCGACCCTGGCCTACCTCTACGCCCAGCGCGGCCGCCTGTTCGACCCGCGTTGCGTGGACGCGCTGTTCCGCGGCCGCGAGCAGTTGCAGGTGATCTGCGAGAAGTTCTCCACCGCCTCGGCGCGACCAGGAATCTGACATGATCTCGGCGATCAGGTGGGTGCGGCAACGGTTCGCGGAGCGCAAGGATACCGAGCACGGCCAGGCGTTCGTCCGCATCTGCATGGTCGCGCTGATCCTGGCCTACGAACTGTCGTTCTCGCAGGGCTGGGACATCGCCCCGCGGCAGCGCGCCTACGTCATCGGCCTGACCCTGATCTCGCAGGCGGTGGCCCTGGCCCTGATGACCTGGATCGTGCTCCGGCCGCAGCGCTCGGACGTGCGCCGGATCATCGGCATGGTGGCCGACTACGGGCTGATGTCGATGGCGATGAGCGCGATCGGCGAGCCGATGGCCTGCATCTACGTGGTCATCATGTGGGTCACCATCGGCAACGGCCTGCGCTATGGCAACCGCTATCTGTATCTGGCCGTGGCCATGGCGGTGGCCAGTTTCAGCATCACGCTGATGACCAGCGACTACTGGATCGCCAATCGCGGCCTGGGCATCGGCCTGCTGGTCGGCCTGGCCGCCATCCCGCTGTACCTGTCGGGACTGTTGCGGCAATTGACCAGCACCACCGCCGAGGCGCGCCGCGCCAGCGAGGCCAAGAGCCGTTTCCTGGCCAACATGAGCCACGAGTTCCGTACCCCGTTGAATGGCCTGTCCGGCATGACCGAGGTGCTGGCGACCACACGCCTGGACGCCGAGCAGCGCGAGTGCGTCAACACCATCCAGGCGTCCGCACGCAGCCTGCTGTCGCTGGTCGAGGAAGTGCTGGACATTTCCGCGATCGAGGCCGGCAAGCTGCGGCTCGACAAGCGCGATTTCTCGCTGCGCGAAACCCTGGAAGGGATCAGCCTGATCCTGCAGCCGCAGGCACGCGCCAAGCTGCTGACCTACCAGGTGGATGTCGCCCCGGACGTGCCGGACTACCTCTCCGGCGACCCGGGCCATCTGCGCCAGGTGCTGCTGAACCTGGCCGGCAATGCCATCAAGTTCACCGAGACCGGCCGGGTCGACATCCGCGTACGCCTGCACAAGAACGAGCAGGGGCAGCCGACGCGCCTGAGTTTCGACATCGTCGATACCGGCATCGGCGTGACGCCGGACATGCGGCCGCGCCTGTTCGAGGCGTTCGAGCAGGCTGACGTCGGCCTGTCGCGCCGCTACGAAGGCAGTGGCCTCGGCACCACGATCGCCAAGGGCCTGGTCGAGGCGATGGGGGGCAGCATCGGCTACCAGGAGAATGCCCCGCGCGGCAGCCATTTCTGGTTCGAACTGCCGTTCGTGGCCGCGGCGGTGCCGGCGTCGGCGGACCTGGGTGCGCAGCCGGCCAGCGTGCCGGCGGCGGCCGAGGAGTTCGATACCAGCGGCAACGTCATCGCCTTCTCCGACCCGTTCCTGCGCCACCGCGCGCGGGTGCGCGGTATGCGCATCCTGGTCGCCGACGATCACGCCGCCAACCGCATGGTGCTGCAGCGGATGCTGCAGAAGGCCGGCCATCGTGTCATCTGCGTCGACGGCGCTGAGGCGGTGCTGGACGCGCTGGCCGAGACCGAATTCGACGCGGTGATCGTCGACCTGCACATGCCCGGCATGAGCGGCCTGGACATGCTGCGGCAGTTGCGGGTGATGCAGGCCGGCGGACCGCGGACGCCGGTGGTGGTGCTCAGCGCCGATGTGACTCCCGAATCGATCCAGCGCTGCGAACAGGCCGGCGCCAGGACCTTTCTGGCCAAACCGGTGGTGGCCAACCGCCTGCTGGATACGCTCTCGGACATCGCGATGGAAGGGCGCCTGCGCGTCGGCAACGACACGAGCGTGCGGCAGATGCCAGTGTCGAGCGAAGGGGTGCTGGATTCGTCGGTCCTGGACGAACTCGCCGGGCTCGGCATGGGCGATGGCTTCGAGCGCGAGTTCATCTCGCAATGCCTCAACGATGCCGAGGGCTGCCTCGGCGGCATGCAGATCGCCGGCGAAGCCGAGCATTGGGAGCGCCTGCGCGAACACGCGCATGCGATCAAGGGCGTCGCCAGCAACCTCGGCCTGATACGGCTCGCCAGCCTTGGCGGCGAGCTGATGCAGATGCCGGAATGGCAGGTGCGCAGCGAGTGGCGCCAGCGCTTGATGGCGCTCAACGCCAGCCTGACCGAAGGCCGCGAAGCCCTGGAGTTGCGCGCCCGGCAGAGCGCCGTGCAGGACGGCGAACTGCGCTGAGGAACGCCCGGCGCGCGGCCGGGTCATCCCCTCACTGCCGCCGGCACGCCGCTCAGGCGGCAACGACGCCGGCTTGCGCGCGCCGGACCTGGGCCCGCACCAGCCGATCCATCGTCCGCAGCGACTTCTCGCCCAGGGCCAGCGCGGCGTCCACCCAGATTTCGGTCACCGTCAGCAATTCCTCGCGACTGACCGGCTGCACCACGTTGCGCATCGCGTTCATCGCCAGATGCGCCAGCGGCGCCCGTCGTTGTTGCTGGATCAGGTCGCGCACCGCCTCCTTGCCCTGGCCCTTGGGGACCAGCACATCGACGATGCCCATGGCGTGCATCTCCTGGCTGCTGAAGACATGGCCTCCCAGGATGAGCTTCTCCGCGGCATGCGGCGCGATGCGACGGCTGAGGAACGAATACGCGCCCATGCCGGGAAACAGGCCGAACATGATTTCCGGAAGGCCCATGCCGACGTCTTCCTCGGCCACGATCAGATGGCACGACAGCGCCATCTCCAGGCCGCCTCCGAGCGCGTCGCCCTGCAGCAGGGCAATGGTGCGGAAATTGCCGCCGAGCCCTGTATGGAAGCGATGGACGCCATCGATGCAGCTCGTCGCGTAGGCCATCAGGCCGGCACGATCGCGGCGGCGGATGTAATGGCCGAACAGTTCCAGGTCCCCGCCCAGGTTGAACGCGCTGCCATCGGACGCCAGCACCAGGCTGCCCAGCCGCGCCGAGGTCGGGGTGCCGGGCTGGCTGATCGCGGCGAGGTAGCCGTGCATCTCGCGCATCAAGGTGGGATGGAAGCAGGGCCGCTGCTTCGCGGCACCGCCTGCATGCATGTACAGCCAGTGGCTATCGTCGTCGCCGTCGGCATCGATGCGGATGCTGGAGTAGGCGCGGGTACGGGGCAGCGGGTCGATCGTGCTCATGGCGGGCTCTCGGAAAGACGCCCGCGGAGATGGCGTGGCGCAGCGGGCGAGTGCGTTTCCACCCGGCGGATGCTACACCCGGGTGTAGCGGCCGGAACCCGCCCTGCCAGCGCCTGCACGGACGCCGCGTGGACGCCCGTCGGACCTGCTTATTGCGGCGGCGCGTCGCGCAGTTCGCGCCGCAGGATCTTGCCGACGTTGGTCTTGGGCAGCTCCTTGCGGAACTCGACGATGCGCGGATGCTTGTAGCCGGTGAGGTTGGCGCGGGCGTGGGCCTTCACCTCTTCGGCGGTCAGGTTGGGGTCCTTCTTCACGATCACCACCTTGACCGCCTCGCCGGACTTCTCGTCCGGCACGCCGACCGCGGCCACTTCCAGCACGCCCGGCATCATCGCGATGACGTCCTCGACCTCGTTCGGATACACGTTGAAACCGGACACCAGGATCATGTCCTTCTTGCGGTCGACGATATAGAAGAAGCCCTGCGGATCCATCCGCGCCATGTCGCCGGTGTGCAGCCAGCCGTCGGCGTCGATGGCGCTGGCGGTTTCCTCCGGCCGGCGCCAGTAGCCCTTCATCACCTGCGGCCCGCGGATGCACAGTTCGCCGACCTCGCCATGGGCGAGGACGTTCCCCTGGTCGTCCTTGACGCAGGCGTCGGTGGAGGGGATCGGCAGGCCGATCGCGCCGTTGTACTCGGTCAGGGTCAGCGGATTGATGCAGGCCGCCGGCGAGGTCTCGGTGAGGCCGTAGGCCTCGACCAGGGTGACGCCGGTGACCTGCTTCCAGCGCTCGGCCACCGCGCGTTGCACCGCCATGCCGCCGCCGAGGGTGAACTTCAGCGAGGAGAAATCCACCTTGTCGAAGCCGGGGGTGTTGAGCAGGCCGTTGAACAGGGTGTTGACGCCGGTGAAGGCGGTGAAGCGGGTCTTCTGCAGTTCCTTGACGAAGCCGGGCATGTCGCGCGGATTGCTGATCAGGTGGTTGAGTCCGCCGAGCTTCATGAAGACCAGCCCGTTCGCGGTCAGCGCGAAGATGTGGTACAGCGGCAGCGCGGTGATGATGACTTCCTTGCCTTCCTCCAGCTTGCCGGTCGCGGAGATCCACGCACCGGCCTGCAGCATGTTGGCGACCAGGTTGCGGTGGGTCAGCATGGCGCCCTTGGCCACGCCGGTGGTGCCGCCGGTGTACTGCAGGAAGGCGATGTCGTCCGGCGCGATGTCGATCGGCGGCAGCGTGTGCAGGCGGCCGAGGGTCAGCGCGTCGCGGAAACGGATCGCGTTGGGGATGTCGTAGTCCGGGACCAGCTTCTTGACGTACTTCAGGACGAAGTTGACCAGCGGACCCTTGGGGAAGCCCAGCATGTCGCCCAGGCCGGTGGTGATGACCTGCTTGACCGGGGTGTCGGCGAGCACGTCCTGCACGGTGGTGCCGAAGTTGTCGATCACCACCAGTGCGCTGGCACCGGAGTCGATGAGTTGGTGGCGCAGTTCGCGCGGGGTGTACAGCGGATTGACGTTGACCACGGTCATGCCGGCCAGCAGCACGCCGAAGGTGGCGATGGGGTACTGCAGGCAGTTGGGCATCATCAGGGCGACGCGGTCGCCCTTCTTGAGCTGCAGTTCGCCCAGCAGGTAGCCGGCGAATTGCCGGGCCAGTTCGCCGGCCTCGCGGTAGGTCAGGGTCTTGCCGAAGTTGCTGTAGGCGGGGCGGTCGCCGAACTTGGCCACGGAGCTTTCGAAGACGGCGGCGACGGAGCGGTATTCCTCGACATCGATGTCGGCGCCAACGCCGGCCGGATAACTCTGCAACCACGGACGATCCAGACTCATATTCCCCCTCCAGGAAACGTATTGATTGGCTCACGACGGACAGTATCCGTCAGAACCGGCAACGGCAGCATACCGTTCCGTAGGGAAAAGGCGAACAGGGGAGAGCACCGAATGCCTGGTTGACGGATGTCTTTGGGTGATGGTTCTGCTGGGAATGCCGAAGAGCGATGACCGCCCAGACGCCAGCAACGCTGCTTTTGCCGTTGCACCTGCTGTTGCTGTTGGTCGTTGCTGTTGCCGTACCGGGTTCCCTTCCGAAGCGGCGGCCAGCGCGGGGAAACACCCGAAGGGCGGTGTACATGGATGTACGCCGTCCGCGGCAGGGGCAGGATGCCCCTTCCGCGGATCCCCGTGCTGGACGCGGACCCGGAGCGCGCAGCGCGGAGGGCGCGAGGCAGGGTGTGCTTTCTTTTGGTTACTTTTCTTTGCACAAGCAAAGAAAAGTAACTCGCCGCAAGGCGAAAGCCTTTGCTTTTAGCGCGTATGCGGTCAGTGGTTCGCACAAACTGCAAGGTGCATCAGTGCGCAGCCACTGGGGGCGCAGGTACTGCAGCAATTCACTGTGGCCACGGCGCGGGCGCGAGAACACGCGAATCGTAGGTTCAAGCGCCCCGACAGAGCCCCCCGCTCAGGCGCGGGGGCCGGGCTTCCGCTACCGGAAAGCGCAGGGTCGGTCAGCGCGCGGCCAACTGACGCAGCACGTACTGCAGCAGGCCACCGTGGTGGGCGAGCCGGCGCGCTTGCGAACCACGGGTTCGCGCGCCGGCGCAGCGCCCCCGCGCGGGCGCGGGGGCCGGGTTTCCGCTGGCGGAAAGCGCTGGGTCGGTCAGCGCGCAGCCAACTGCCGCAGCACGTACTGCAGCAGGCCGCCATGGCGGAAGTACTCCACCTCCTTCGGGGTCAGCAGCATCACCGCCACCTCGAAGGACTGCGCACTGCCGTCGGCCTTGGTCGCGACGACCTTGGCGCGCTTGCTGGCGCCGTCCTGCAGGCCGGTGATCTCGAAGACTTCCGAGCCGTCCAGGCCCAGGCTCTGCGCGTTCTGGCCGTCGAGGAACTGCAGCGGCAGCACGCCCATGCCCACCAGGTTGGAACGGTGGATGCGCTCGAAGCTCTCGGCGATCACCGCCTTGACCCCGAGCAGGTTGGTGCCCTTGGCCGCCCAGTCGCGCGAGGAGCCGGTGCCGTATTCCTTGCCGCCGATCACCACCAGCGGCACGCCGTCGGCCTTGTACTTCATCGCCGCGTCGTAGATCGCCAGCTTTTCCGGCTGGCCGCCGCCGGGCGGGTGGTACAGGGTGTTGCCGCCTTCCTCGCCGCCGAACATCAGGTTCTTGATGCGGATGTTGGCGAAGGTGCCGCGGACCATGACGTCGTCGTTGCCGCGGCGGCTGCCGTAGCTGTTGAAGTCGGCCGGCTGCACGCCGCGCTCCTGCAGGAAGCGGCCCGCCGGCGAGTCCTTCTTGATGTTGCCGGCCGGTGAGATGTGGTCGGTGGTGATCGAATCGCCGAACAGGCCCAGCACGCGCGCGCCGTGCACGTCCTCGATGCGGCCGACCTGCATGGTCATGCCGTCGAAGTAGGGCGGGTTCTTGATGTAGGTGGAGGCGCCGTCCCAGGCGTACAGCTCGCCGTCGGGCGAGGCGATCGTGTTCCAGCGGCTGTCGCCCTTGAACACGTCGGCGTAGTTCTGCTTGAACATTTCCGGGCCGACCGTGGCGGCGATGGTGTCGCCGATTTCCTTGTTGCTCGGCCAGATGTCGCGCAGGTACACCGGCTGGCCGTCGCTGCCGGTGCCGAGCGGGTCGCGGGTCAGGTCGATGTCGGTGGTGCCGGCGATGGCGTAGGCGACCACCAGCGGCGGCGAGGCCAGGTAGTTCATCTTCACTTCCGGATGCACGCGGCCTTCGAAGTTGCGGTTGCCCGACAGCACCGAGGCCACCACCAGGTCGTCCTGGGCGATCGCCGCGGACACGTCCTCCGGCAGCGGGCCGGAGTTGCCGATGCAGGTGGTGCAGCCATAGCCGACCACGTAGAAGCCGAGCTGTTCCAGGTCGTCCATCACCCCGGCCTTCTTGAGGTAGTCGGTGACCACCAGCGAGCCCGGCCCGAGCGAGGTCTTGACCCACGGCTGCGCCTTCAGGCCCTTGGCCACGGCGTTTCGTGCGAGCAGGCCGGCGCCGAGCATCACTGCGGGGTTGGAGGTGTTGGTGCAGGAGGTGATCGCCGCGATCACCACCGCGCCGTCGCGCAGGCGCCAGCCGGCGCCGCTGGCCTCGGCCTCCTGCGCCTGCGCCGCCTGGACTCCGACCGCGGTGCCGCCGCCGCCTTCGTTCTTGAGCCGGTCTTCCTGTTTCGCATCGCTGTGGCGCTTGCTGCGCGCGTCGGCGAACGGCACCAGGCTGTCGCGGAAGTTGCGCTGCATGTCTTCCAGCAGCACGCGGTCCTGCGGGCGCTTGGGGCCGGCCAGCGACGGCTTGACGTCGCCCATGTCCAGTTCCAGCGTCGCGCTGTAGCTGGCGTGCGCGCTGTCGGCGTCGTGCCACAGGCCCTGCGCCTTGGCGTAGGTCTCGACCAGCGCGATCTGCTCCTCGCTGCGCCCGGACAGGCGCAGGTAGGTCAGCGATTCGGCGTCGATCGGGAAGATGCCGCAGGTGGCGCCGTACTCCGGCGCCATGTTGCCGATGGTGGCGCGATCGGCCAGCGGCAGGTGCTGCAGGCCGTCGCCGAAGAATTCGACGAACTTGCCGACCACGCCGTGCTTGCGCAGCATCTGCGTCACCGTCAGCACCAGGTCGGTGGCGGTGGCGCCTTCGGGCAGCTTGCCGGTGAGCTTGAAGCCCACCACCTGCGGGATCAGCATCGACGAGGGCTGGCCGAGCATCGCCGCTTCCGCCTCGATGCCGCCCACGCCCCAGCCGAGCACGCCGATGCCGTTGATCATGGTGGTGTGGCTGTCGGTGCCGAACACGGTGTCCGGATAGGCCAGCGCCTCGCCATCGCGTTCGCCAGTCATCACCACCCGCGCCAGGTGCTCCAGGTTGACCTGGTGCACGATGCCGGTGTTCGGCGGCACCACCTTGAAGTTGTCGAAGGCCTTCTGGCCCCAGCGAAGGAAACCGTAGCGTTCCTTGTTGCGCTGGAATTCGATCTTGCCGTTGAGATCCAGCGCGTCGGGCTTGCCGAACACGTCCACCTGCACCGAGTGGTCGATCACCAGTTCCGACGGGATCAGCGGGTTGATCTGCTCCGGGCGTCCGCCGAGCTTGACCACCGCATCGCGCATCGCCGCCAGGTCGACCACGCACGGCACGCCGGTGAAGTCCTGCAGCACCACGCGCGCCGGCATGAACGCGATCTCGGTGTCCGGCTCGGCGGTCGGCTGCCATTGCGCCACCGCTTCGATGTGCTCCTTGCCGACGGTCGCGCCGCCGTCCTCGTGGCGCAGCAGATTCTCCAGCAGGATCTTCAGCGAGTAGGGCAGGCGCGAGATGTCGAAGCGCTCGCCGAGCTTGGGCAGGCTGAAGTAACCGTAGGTCTTGCCGCCGACGTGCAGCTGGCTGCGGGTGGAGAACGAGTCGTTCATGCGGGGGAACTCCTGATTGCGGGTGGCTTGCAGTGGCCCGCTGTGACGAGCCTGCTTGCGAGTGCCGGGCCGTTGCGTTGCCGGCATTGCGTCGCGTCGCGACGCGGCCGGAAGGCGCGGCGGCCCAAGGCGTCGGGCCGAAGCTTACACGTTCAGATGTAGCGCCCGTGTCACGGCTTGCCGCGCCAGCGGCTCATCAGCATCTGCAGGAAACGTTCGGCGCTGGGCGAGAGCAGCGCGCTGCGCCGGCGCACGATGCCGATGGTGCGCGAGACCACCGGATTGCCGATCGGCCGCGTCACCAGGATCGGATGCTCGCCGTCGGGCGTGGCCATCTTCGGCAGCACCGACACGCCAATGCCGGCCTCGACCATGCCCAGCGACGTGGACAGGTGGGTCACTTCGTAGTGCCAGCTGAGCTTCAGATTCTCGCGCGCCAGTGCGCCGTCGAGCAGGGTGCGGTTGCCGCTGGTGCGATGCACGGTGATCAGTTGGTGCTGGGCGAGGTCGGCCCATTCGATCCGGCGTTTCTTCGCGAGCGGATGATCGCGGCGACAGGCCAGCACGAACGGGTCTTCGGCGAGCACGTCGAAATCCAGGTTGGGATCGTTGGCGCCCATGAAGTTGATGCCGAACTCGACCTCGCCGCGTTCCACCGCCTGCAGGCCCTCGGTGGCCGGGATGTCGAGAATGCGGAAGCGCACATGCGGATGCGCCTCGCGGAAGCGCGCCATCACGCTGGGCAGGAAGTAGAACGCGGCGGTCGGCAGGCAGGCGATGGTGACGGTGGCGCCGCGCGCATCGTCGTGGCCGCGCACCGAGAACAGCGAGCCGTCGAACTCCTCGATCATGCGCCGCACCAGCGGCAGCAGGTTCTCGCCGATGGCGGTGGTGGCCACGCTGCGGGTCGTGCGCTCCAGCAATGGCGACCCCACCGCCTGTTCCAGCTTCTGGATGCGCCGGCTCAGCGCCGGCTGCGACATGTGCAGCGCCTCGGCCGCGCGATGGAAGCTGCGCGTCTCGGCCACCAGCAGGAACGCGCGCAGGTCGAGGATTTCGCAATTGATGCTCATATGTAATCAATCATTGGAAAATTAGCAATTCACAGATCAATTGGGGTCATGCAAGTATCGAATCAGACGAAGACATTCATCTTCATAGCGCATCAATCTACACCATGTCCAACGATCTGCTCGGCATTCCCTGCGTGCTCATGCGCGGCGGCACCTCCAAGGGGCCGTTCTTCTTCGCGCCGGACCTGCCGGCCGATCCCGCCCGCCGCGACCGCCTGCTGCTGGAGGTGATGGGCGCCGGCCATCCGCTGCAGATCGACGGCATCGGCGGCGGCAACGCGCTGACCAGCAAGGTCGCCATCATCGACCGCTCCAGTCGCGCCGACGCGGACGTGGACTATCTGTTCGCGCAGGTGCGGGTCGAGCAGCAGGTGGTGGACACCTCGCCCAATTGCGGCAACATGCTGGCGGCGGTGGCGCCGTACGCGATTGAGCGCGGCCTGGTGCAGGCGCAGCATCCGCGCACCCAGGTGCGCATCCACAACGTCAACACCGGCAAGCTGATCGTGGCCACGGTGGAAACGCCGCATGGCCGGGTGGTGTACCGTGGCGAGACGCGCATCGCCGGGGCGCCTGGCGCGGCCGCGCCGATCTGGCTGTCGTTTCTGGACGCGGCCGGCGCGCGCACCGGCAAGCTGTTGCCGAGCGGGCAGGCGCAGGACACCATCGACGGGGTCACGACGAGTCTGGTGGATTGCGCCATGCCGATGATGTTGCTGCGTGCCGCCGATCTCGGCGTGCGCGGCGATGCCTCGCCTGCCGAGCTGAATGCCGATGCCGCGCTGCTGGCGCGGCTGGAGGGGCTGCGGATCGAGGCGGGTGCGCGCATGGGCATCGCCGACGTCGGCAGCAAGGTGATTCCCAAGCCGGTGCTGCTGTCGGCGCCGCAGCACGGCGGCGACCTGCAGGTGCGCTATTTCATGCCGCAGCAGTGCCACACCGCGCTGGCCATCACCGGTGCGGTCGGCATCGCCACCGCGGCGGCCACGCCGGGTACCCTGGCCAATGCCTTCGTCGGCGATGCGGCGCTGCCGCGCCACGTCGTCCTGGAACATCCGAGCGGCGCCCTGGAGGTGGGATTGAGCCGCACCGCGGCCGATGCGCCGATCGTCGCCAGCGTGGTGCGCACCGCCCGCCGGCTGTTCGAAGGGCGGGTCTTCGCGACCTCGCCCGTGTCCACCGAGGCCCGCCAATGGATCTCCGCGGCATGACATGACCCGAACCGGCCGGGCGCCTGCATGCAAGCAGGCCTCCGCGACCGACAACGCACACGCTTCAATCCTGGGAGGGATCGATGTTGTCCAGAACGTTCTTCACCGCGGCGCTCGCCGCGGTCGGCCTGCTGCTTCTCACCGCCTGCGGCAAGGGCGGCGGCGATGCGGCGAGCGCCGACGCCACGCCCGTGCGCATCAGCGTCGGGTCCTACAATCTCAACAACCTGCCGTTCTTCATCGCCGACGCCAACGGCTACTTCGACCAGGTCGGGGTCAAGGTCAAGACCGAGAACTTCGCCCAGGGCGGCTCCAAGGTGCTGCAGGCCTTGGTGGCCAACTCCACCGACGTGGCGGTGGGTTTCTACGACCACACCATCCAGATGCAGTCCAAGCGCAAGGACGTGGTCGCCTTCGTGCTGCTGTCGCGCAATTCCGGGCTGGTGCTGGCCGGGCGCAACGACACCGCCTTCGATCCGGCCAAGCCGCAGACCATCAGGGGCCTGAAGGTCGGCATCACCGCGCCGGGCTCCTCGTCCGACTTCTTCGTGCGCCATTACCTCGCGCGCAACGGTATCGCCGAGAGCGCGGTGTCGTTGATCGGCGTGGGCTCCGGCGCGGCCGCGGTGGCGGCCCTGGAGCAGGGCAAGATCGACCTGCTGGTCAACTACGATCCGGCGGCGACCCTGATCAGCGAGCGCAAGATCGGCAGGATCCTGATCGACGCGCGCAGCGATGCCGGCGCACGCCAGGTGTACGGCGGGCTGTATCCGACCTCGGTGATGTACGCCAACCGCAGCTTCCTGGAAAAGCGGCCGCAGGATGCGGAGAAGATCGTGCGTGCCGAGCAGATGGCGCTGCGCTTCATCGCCGACCACTCCGCCGAGGAGATCGTCGCGGCCTTGCCCGATGCCTACGTGTCCGGCGACCGCGCCACCTATGCGCGTGCGGTGGAGAACGCCCGTGCCATCTTCACCCGCGACGGGCGCTTCGTCGCCGCCGACCTGGAAACGCCGTTGACCGTGCTGCGCGAGTTCAACAAGGACGTGGCGCGCGCGGACATCGATCTGACCAAGACCTACACCAACGCCTTCGTGGATCGCGCCAGCGGTGCGGCGAAGGCGGCCCAACCGTGAGCGGAGGAACCATGGCACGCAACGCTACCGTGCAGCGCCTCAACGGCGCGCCGCACCTCGATCCGGCGCAGACGATGGTCGCGATCAACAACGTCACCATGTCCTTCGGCGATTTCACCGCCGTGCGCGACGTGGACATCCAGGTCGCCGATGGCGAATTCCTGGCCATCGTCGGCCCCACCGGCTGCGGCAAGAGCACCATCCTCAACTCGGTGGCCGGCCTGCTGTCGCCGTCCGCCGGCCAGGTCGTCATCGACGGCCGCCCGGTCGCCGGTGTGCAGGAGGCGGTCGGCTATCTGTTCCAGCAGGACGCGCTGCTGCCCTGGAAGACCGCCTTCCAGAACGTGGAGCTGGGCCTGCGCTTTCGCGGCGTGGCCGACGCCGAGCGCAGGCAGCGCGCCAATGCCTGGCTGGCCAAGGTCGGCCTGGCCGGGTTCGAGCATCGCTATCCGCACCAGCTCTCCGGCGGCCAGCGCAAGCGCGTGCAGATGGCGCAGGCGCTGATCGTGGAGCCGAAGGTGATCCTGATGGACGAGCCGTTCTCGGCGCTGGACATCCACACCCGCCACCTGATGCAGAACGAACTGCTGCGGCTGTGGCAGGAGCAGCGCCGCTCGGTGATCCTGATCACCCACGACCTGGAGGAGGCGATCGCGCTGGGCGACCGCGTGGTGGTGCTGTCCTCCGGCCCCGCCAGCCGCGTGGTGCGCAGTTTCGACGTGGACCTGCCGCGCCCGCGCAACGTCGCCGAGATCAAGCTCGACACGCGTTTCACCGACCTGTACCGCGACATCTGGGCCTGCCTGCGCGGCGAAGTGGAGAAGAGCTATGCACGCCAAGACTGACAAACTCATCCAGCTCGCGCTGGTCGTGGCCGTGTTCGGCGGCTGGGAGGGCGGCATCGCCCTGGGCCTGATCGACCCGTTCTTCTTCCCGGCGCCGACGGCGATCGTGCAGCAGGCCTGGGCCTGGCTGTCCGACACCGGGTTCTACCAGCACGTCTACATCACCCTGACCGAGACCGCGCTCGGCTACGTCATCGGCACCGCGCTGGGCGTGGCCGGCGGCGTGTGGCTGGGCCTGAGCCGGCGCTCGGCGCGGATTCTGGATCCCTTCATCAAGGGCTTCAATGCGATCCCGCGCGTGGTGCTGGCGCCGATCTTCGTGCTGTGGCTGGGCCTGGGCCTGTGGTCGAAGGTGGCGCTGGCGGTGACCCTGGTGTTCTTCACCACCTTCTTCAACGCCATGCAGGGCGTGCGCGAGGTCAATCCGGTGGTGCTGGCCAATGCGCGCATCCTCGGCGCCAATCGCCGCGACCTGCTGCGCCACGTGTACTTCCCGGCGGCGGCGAGCTGGATCCTGTCGTCGTTGCGCACCTCGGTGGGCTTTGCCGTGGTCGGCGCGATCATCGGCGAATACCTGGGCGCCTCCGCCGGCCTGGGCTACCTGATCGCGCAGGCCGAGGGCAACTTCAATGCCGTGGGCGTGTTCGCCGGCATCATCATCCTGGCCGCCTTCGTGCTGCTCATCGATGCGCTGCTGGACGTGATCGAGAACCGCCTGATCACCTGGCGTCCCAACGCGCAGAACCAGGCCACCAGCTGACCGCGGCCGCGCGCCGCCGGCCCGGCCGGTGGCGCGCCTGTCGCGCGTATCGCATCCCCCGCACCATCGCAACGGGCCAGCGCCAGGCCAGGCGCCCGGCTGGCCGGAGAGACCCATCCATGCATCCCCATCCCGTGCTGCCCCGCGCAGCGCTGACGCTCGCGCTCGGCCTGCTGCTCGGCGGCGCCAACGAAGCCGGTGCGCAAACCGTGCCGGCCGCGCCGGCCACGTTGAGCCATGCCGAACTGACCGTGCTGGTGCGGCAGCAGGCGCAGCAGATCCAGCAGCTGCAGGCGCGGCTCGACGCGCTGCAGGCCCCCGCCGCGCCGAGTCCGGCGCCCGCCACCACCGCACCGGCGCTGGAAGGCCGCGTCGCCGCGCTCGAATCGGCGCAGGCCAAGGCGCCGAAGGTGTCGTGGTCGAAGGGCGCCCCGGAGTTCGCCAGCGCCGATGGCAACGTGGTGTTCCGTCCGCGCGGCCGCCTGTTCGTCGATGCCTCCAGTACCGACGGTTCCGCCGCCAGCCAGCGCAACCTGTCCGGCACCGAGATCCGCTCGGTGCGGCTCGGCGCCGAAGGCCGCTACGGCCAGCTCGGCTGGGTGGTGGAGGGCGACTTCGCCGACAACGCGGTGGCCTGGAAATCGGTGTACGCCAGCGTCGACCATCGCCTGTTCGGCCTGCCGGCCGAGCTGAGCGTGGGCAATCGCCTCAACGATCGCGGCATCGACGGCGCCAGCAGCACCTCCAACACCCCGTTCCAGGACCGCAACGTGGTGGGCACGCTGATCCTGCCGCAGCGCGGCCTGTTCGGCGTCGGCCTGACCGAGCGCGTCTACGGGCGCGACTGGCACGCCAGCCTGTCGGTGGCGGGCAACGACCTCAACAACGCCGGCGACGACAACGACAGCCTGACCTGGGCGGCGCGCGCGCACTGGAATCCGCTGGTCGGCAAGGCCGCGACCGTGCACGTGGGTGCCTGGGCCTTCCACGAGGAGATCGCCGCCGGCGCCAGCGGCGTGCTGCGCAGTTCGGCGATCGCCGGGCACTTCAACGACCAGGTCAAGATCGCGCCGGGAACGCTGCTGGGCGCGCAGCGCAGCGACGCCTACGGTGCGGAACTGGCCGGCGTCTTCGGCCCGGCCTGGGCCAGCGCCGAATGGGGCACGCGCAACCTGCGCGGGCGTGGCGCGGCCGGCGGCTACGATCTCGATCACCAGGCCTGGGCGGTGTCGGCCGGCTGGTTCCTGTCCGGCGCGCTGCCCGCGTATGCCGCCAAGACCGGGACCTGGGGCCGGGTCAAGGTCGCCGACCCGGTCACCGCCGGCGGCGCCGGCGCCTGGGAACTGAAGCTGCGCTACGAGGACGTGGACTACGCCGAACTGCCGAGTGGCGGCCGCGGCAACGCCTGGACGCTGGGGACCAACTGGTACCTCAACGATGTCAGCCGGCTGATGCTCGACGTGATCCGCTGGCAGACCGACAACCGCAGCGGCACGGTGCAGGGCCGGGACCAGGGCACCACCTTCAATACCCGCCTGCAGGTGGCGTTCTGAGCAGCTGAACGAGAGCAGGGCGGCCGGCGCGAGGTCGTGCCTCACCACGTCCGTCGCTGGCGGTATGACCGCTTGGGTATGTATAATCCGTGCATACCGAACCGGGCCTACACCGATGGAAGCCACTGTCGCCGAACGCGGTCAGATCACCCTTCCCAAGGCCGTGCGCGATGCGCTCGGCCTGAGCAAGGGCACCATCCTGAAAGTGGAACTGGACGGCGGCCGGATCATCCTGCGCAAGAGCGTGGACGATGCCATCTCGCGCGCCCGCGGCCGCTTCAAGCTCGACGGCTTCGCCAGCACCGACGAGGCGATGCGCGCGATCCGCGGCCGCGCCCCCGGCGATCCGTTCGAGCCCGAACCCGACGCCGGCGCATGATCGCCATCGACTCGTCCGTGCTGGTGGACCTGCTGGCCGACGGCCCGCAGGCCGACGCCGCCGAAGCCTGCCTGCGCCAGTGCCTGAGCACCGGCCCGGTGGTGGTCTGCGACATCGTCCTGGCCGAGGTCTGCAGCGCGCTGCGCGACGGCGCCGAGGCCTTGTCGGTGCTGGAGGACATGAGCATCCGCTTCAGCGCGCTGGAGGCCAAGTCGGCCTTGCGCGCCGGCGAGATGCAGCGCCGCTTCCGCGCCCGCGGCGGCAAGCGCGAGCGGGTGGTGGCCGATTTCCTGATCGGGGCGCATGCGCTGCTGCAATGCGATGGCCTGATCACCCGCGACGACGGTTTTTTCCGCGATTACTTCAAGGGCCTGAAGATCATCGTGCCCAAGCCCGCCGGCTGACGCCGCGCAACCGCTACCGCTCATCCCCACCGTTTTTTTCCGGAGAACCCGCATGTTGGAAGCCTACCGCCACCACGTTGCAGAGCGCGCCGCGCTCGGAATCCCGCCGCTGCCGCTGAGCGCGCAGCAGACCGCGCAGGTCATCGAGCTGCTGAAGAATCCGCCGGCCGGCGAAGAGCAGTTCCTGGTCGAACTGCTGAGCCACCGCGTGCCGGCCGGCGTCGACGACGCCGCCAAGGTCAAGGCCTCGTACCTGGCCGCGGTCGCCTTCGGCAGCGAGACCACCCCGCTGATCTCGCCCACCCGCGCCACCGAGCTGCTGGGCACCATGCTCGGCGGCTACAACATCCATCCGCTGGTCGAACTGCTGGACAACGCCGAGCTGGGCGCGGTAGCCGCCGAAGGCCTCAAGCACACCCTGCTGATCTTCGACGCCTTCCACGACGTGCAGGAGAAGGCCGAGGCCGGCAACGCGCACGCCAAGGCGGTGCTGCAGAGCTGGGCCGAGGCCGAGTGGTTCACCAGCAAGCCGGAAGTGCCGCAGAGCCTGACCATCACCGTGTTCAAGGTGCCGGGCGAGACCAACACCGACGACCTGTCGCCGGCGCCGGACGCCACCACCCGCCCGGACATCCCGCTGCACGCGCTGGCGATGCTGAAGAACAAGCGCGACGGCGCGCCGTTCGAGCCGGAAGAGGACGGCAAGCGCGGCCCGATCCAGGCCATCGCCGACCTCAAGGCCAAAGGCCACCTGGTCGCCTACGTCGGCGACGTGGTCGGTACCGGTTCCTCGCGCAAGTCGGCGACCAACTCGGTGCTGTGGTGGACCGGCGAGGACATCCCGTACATCCCCAACAAGCGCTTCGGCGGCGTGTGCCTGGGTTCGAAGATCGCGCCGATTTTCTACAACACCATGGAAGACGCCGGTGCGCTGCCGATCGAGCTGGACGTGTCGCAGATGGAGCACGGCGACGTGGTCGAGCTGCGTCCGTACGAAGGCAAGGCGCTGAAGAACGGGCAGGTGATCGCCGAGTTCGCGATGAAGTCGGACGTGCTGTTCGACGAAGTGCGCGCCGGCGGCCGCATCCCGCTGATCGTCGGCCGCGGCCTCACCGCCAAGGCGCGCGAGTTCCTGGGCCTGCCGGCCTCGACCCTGTTTCGCCTGCCGATGGACCCGCCGGATACCGGCAAGGGCTTCTCGCTGGCGCAGAAGATGGTCGGCCGCGCCTGCGGGCTGCCGGAAGGCCAGGGCATGCGCCCGGGCACCTACTGCGAGCCGAAGATGACCTCGGTGGGTTCGCAGGACACCACCGGCCCGATGACCCGCGACGAGCTGAAGGACCTGGCCTGCCTGGGCTTCTCCGCCGACCTGGTGATGCAGTCGTTCTGCCACACCGCGGCGTACCCGAAGCCGGTGGACGTCAAGACCCACCACACCCTGCCGGAGTTCATCTCCACCCGTGGCGGCGTGTCGCTGCGCCCGGGCGACGGCGTGATCCACAGCTGGCTCAACCGCATGCTGCTGCCCGACACCGTCGGCACCGGCGGCGACTCGCACACCCGCTTCCCGATCGGCATCTCGTTCCCGGCCGGTTCCGGCCTGGTGGCCTTCGCCGCCGCCACCGGCGTCATGCCGCTGGACATGCCCGAGAGCGTGCTGGTGCGCTTCAAGGGGCAGATGCAGCCGGGCGTGACCCTGCGCGATCTGGTCAACGCGATCCCGCTGTATGCGATCAAGCAGGGCCTGCTGACCGTGGCCAAGCAGGGCAAGAAGAACATCTTCTCCGGCCGCATCCTGGAGATCGAAGGCCTGCCGGAACTGAAGGTGGAGCAGGCGTTCGAACTGTCCGACGCCTCCGCCGAGCGGTCGGCCGCCGGCTGCACGGTGCGCCTGAACAAGGAGCCGATCGTCGAGTACCTGACCAGCAACATCACCCTGCTGAAGTGGATGATCGCCGAAGGCTACGCCGACGCGCGTTCGCTGGCGCGGCGGATCAAGAAGATGGAGGAGTGGCTGGCCGACCCGCAGCTGCTCGAGCCCGATGCCGACGCCGAGTACGCGGCGGTGATCGAGATCGACCTGGCCGACATCCACGAGCCGATCGTGGCCTGCCCGAACGATCCGGACGACGTGAAGACCCTGTCCGACGTCGCCGGCGCGGCGATCGACGAAGTGTTCATCGGCTCGTGCATGACCAACATCGGCCACTTCCGCGCCGCGGCCAAGCTGCTGGAAGGCAAGCGCGACATCCCGACCCGCCTGTGGGTCGCGCCGCCGACCAAGATGGACGCCTCGGAGCTGACCAAGGAAGGCCACTACGGCACCTTCGGCGCCGCCGGCGCGCGCATGGAAATGCCGGGCTGCTCGCTGTGCATGGGCAACCAGGCGCAGGCGCGCGAGGGCGCCACGGTGTTCTCGACCTCCACCCGCAACTTCCCCAACCGCCTGGGCCGCAACACCAACGTGTACCTGGGCTCGGCGGAACTGGCGGCGATCTGCTCGCGCCTGGGCCGGATCCCGACCAAGGAGGAGTACATGGCCGACGTGGGCGTGATCAAGACCAGCGGCGAGCAGATCTATCGCTACATGAACTTCGATCAGATCCAGGACTACCAGGACGTGGCCGCCACGGTCGCAGCCTGATCGCCCCGGCGATGCGCTGACGCGAGGTGCCGCGCATGCGGCACCGTCGCAACGAAGAAGCCCGGCAGTGCCGGGCTTTTTTGTGGGTGTTGCCAGCGTTGCGATGCGCGACAGATTGGCCGCGCTGAGGCTACGCTCACGCCGGCAGCGCGGGCGCACGCCCCTGCAGCCAGTGTTCCAGCGCCGCGGCCGGCAGCGCCGGCGCGAACAGGAAGCCCTGCAGCACGCGGCAGCCCAGCCGCGCCAGGAACGCGCGTTGCGCTTCGGTTTCCACGCCCTCGGCAACGGTATGCAGGCCCAGGGTCTCGCCGATGCGCAGGACCGAGGTGGTCAGGGTCCGCGAGGTCTGGCAGTGCTCCAGGTCGCTGACGAAGCTCATGTCCAGCTTCAGTTCGTTGACCGGCAACTGGTGCAGATGGCTGAGGCTGGAGTAGCCGGTACCGAAGTCGTCCAACGACAGCAGCACGCCGCTGGCCTGCAGCTGGCGCAGGTTGGCCAGCACCGCGTTGGGGTTGGAGAGCATGACGCTCTCGGTCATCTCCAGGGCCAGGTCGGCCGGTTGCAGGCCGGAGGCGGCGAGCAGGCCCTCCACCCGCACCGGCAGCTGCGGATCGGCGAAATTGTTGGCCGACAGGTTCACCGCCACGCGTGGCACCGGGATGCCGCGCAGGCGCCAGTCGGCCATCTGCCGGCAGGCCTCGCGCAACACCCAGTGGCCGAGTTCGTCGATCAGGCCGCATTCCTCGGCCATCGGCACGAATCGCGCCGGCGAGATCGCACCGAGGTTGGGATGCTCCCAGCGCAGCAGCGCTTCCACGCCGTACAGCGCATGCGGCGCCTGGCTGTCCAGTTGCGGCTGGTAGTGCAATTGCAGCCTGTCGCGATGCAGGGCCTCGCGCAGCGCGGTCTCCATCGCCACGCGTTCCTGCGCCATGCGGTTCATGTCGGAACTGAAGTAGCGCACGCTCTGACCGCCCTCGTGCTTGGCCCGGAACATGGCCAGGTCGGCATGGCGCAGCAGGGTCTCGATGTCGGTGCCGTCCTCGGGGAACATCGCCACGCCGATGCTGGCGCTGGGGTGCAGGGTCATCTGGCCCACCACCACCGGTTCGGCCAGCGCCAGCAGCAGGCGTTCGGCGACGCCGGCGGCGTGCTCGGCGCTGCAGTGCGGCAGCATCAGCACGAATTCGTCGCCGGCCTGGCGGCCGACCAAGTCGGTCACGCCCAGGGTGTCGCAGATGCGCCGGGCGATGTCGCGCAGCAGGCCGTCGCCGGCGGCATGGCCCTGGGTTTCGTTGACGCGCTTGAAGCGATCGATGTCCACGAACAGGATCGCCACCGGCATGCCCTGGTGCTCGGCGGCGGCCAGCGCCTGCTCGGCACGGGCGCTGAACATCACCCGGTTGGGCAGGCCGGTGAGCGAATCGTAGAAGGCGAGTTGGTGAACGCGCGCCCTGGTCTGCTCGCGTTCCAGCGCCAGCGCGCACAGGTGCACGCACAGTTCGATCAGGCGCAGGTGCCAGGCCAGCGGCTCGCGCACCTGCCGGTAGCACAGCGCGAAGCCGCCGAGGACGCGGCCGCTGCTGGACTTGATCGGGGTGGCCACGCAGGTGCCCAATTGCACATGGTCCACCAGCCCCATGTAGTCGGCGAACAGCGGGTCGGTGCGCGGGTCGAGCACCAGCACCTGCTTGCCGCGCCAGATCGAGGTGCCGAGCGCGCCGGCACGCGGTCCCGCGCGCATGTTGCTCATGGTCTCGCCGAACCGCACCGGCATGCTCGGCGCCGCCAGCGGCTGCAGGCGGCCGCTGCCGTCGACGCTGACGATCGCGGCCATCAGCTGTGGCGCGATGCGCTCGACCTCCTTGCAGATCAGCGTGGCGACCTCGACCAGCGGCTGTTCGCGGACCAGCGCATCCAGCACGTTCTTGTGCAGCACCTCGTGCATCTTGCTCTGGGTGATGTCGGTGAACGAGAGGATGTAGTGCTGCTGGCTGCCGTCCTCGCCGGCGATGGGCGTGGCGACCAGGGTGGCCCACAGCGGGGTGCCGTCCTTGCGGTAGGCGAGGATGTCGGTCTGGTGGCCGAAACCGGCGCGCACGCGCTCGCGGGTGTGCTGCACGGTCTGCATGTCGGTACCGGGGCCGGTCAGCACACTGCTCGGCAGATGCCCCAGCACTTCGCTCTCGGCATAGCCGAACACCTGGCTGAAGCCGGCATTGACGTAGAGGATGTTCAACTCCGGATCGCAGACGACGATGGCCGCGTCGCTGGAGTCCAGTGCCAGCGACAGCAGCCGCATCCTGGCATCGCGGGCGCGCTGGGCGCTGATGTCGCGGACGAACAGCACCTGCAGCTGGCTGTAGTGCTGCGGGGCCCGCGCTGCGCTCACCGCCAGCCAGCGCGCCGCGCCCTCATAGTCGTGTGTCAGCAGCTCGTAGCTGCCGCTGCCGCTGTCGTGCAGGCAATGCGCGAGGAAGTCGTCGCGCACCTCGGCATCGGCCAGCTCGCCCAGCGGACGCCCCAGCACCTGCGCGCGTGGACGGTTCCACAGCGCTTCGGCGGTGTGGTTGAAGGCGACCACGCGCCCCTGCGGATCGACGATCAGCACGCCTTCGGGCGCGTATTGCAGGCACAGCAGCAGATCCAGCTCAGATCGGGCCGATGCGACCCGCGCCGCTTCCACGCTGGCGTCGTTGGGCGCGCTCGACGTGACGAGGCGGCGGCCCGGCATGGTCTCAGCGGGCCTGCACGGACAGCGCGATCAGCCGCTCGGCGATCTTGTCCAGCGGCAACACTTCCTGCGCCGCGCCCATGCGGAAGGCGGTGCCGGGCATGCCCCAGACCACGCTGGTGGCCTCGTCCTGGACCAGGGTGCTGGCGCCGGCCTGCAGCATTTCCAGCAGGCCGCGCGCGCCGTCGTCGCCCATGCCGGTCAGGATCGCGCCGATGGCGTTGGCGCCGGCATTGCGCGCCACCGACTGGAACAGCACGTCCACCGCCGGCTTGTGCCGGTTGACCGGCGGGCCGTCGTCGATCTTGCAGCGCCAGCGCGCGCCGTCGCGGATCACCTGCAGGTGCTTGCCGCCCGGCGGCAGGTAGGCGTGGCCGGGCAGGATCGCTTCGCCCTCGGTGGCCTCGCGCACGGCCATCGCCGAGTGCCGGTTGAGGCGGTCGGCGAAGGCGGTGCTGAAGCCGGCCGGCAGGTGCTGGGTCATCACCACCGCCGGGGCGTCGGCCGGCATGCCTTCCAGGACCACGCGCAGCGCCTCGGTGCCGCCGGCGGACGCGCCGATGGCGATCAGCCGGTCGGTGGTGCGGAACTTCAGCGAGGACACCGCGGCGGGCGTGGCGGTGGCGCCGGCCGGTTTCGGCGCGGCCGGCCGGTCCAGCGCGCGGACCTTGGCCTTGGCCGCGTTCTTGACCTTGGTGACGATCTCTTCGGCGTAGCCCTCCAGCCCGCGGGCCACGTCGAGCTTGGGCTTGGAGACGAAATCGACCGCGCCCAGCGACAGCGCCTGCAGCGTGGTGTCGGCGCCGCGCTCGGTGAGTGAGGAGATCATCACCACCGGCGTGGGCCGCAGCCGCATCAGGTTTTCCAGGAACGCCAGGCCGTCCATGCGCGGCATTTCCACGTCCAGGGTGATCACGTCCGGGTTCAGGCGCTTGATCTTCTCGCGCGCCAGCAGCGGATCGGCGGCCGAGCCGACCACTTCGATGCCGGGGGCGCCGGACAGGATCTCGGTGAGGATCTGCCGCACGACCGCGGAGTCGTCGACGATCAGCACGCGGCAAGGGGCTTCCAGGCTCATTCGAACAACTCCACGGCGCCGGTGACGGGGGCTTTGGTGAGACGGGCACGCACCGCCGACTCGGCCGCGGCGATTTCGGCCTCCTCGTGCGCGTGCGGCAGGCGCTGCACGACCACGCGGCCGGTGCCGGGGAAGAACCAGATCTTGCGCGGATGGATGCCGCGCAGGTCCTCGGCCACCACCGGGATCTGCTCGGCCTTCAGGTAGTTCAGCACGAAGTCGGCATTGCGCGTGCCGACCGGGTTGTTGGTGAACCCCTTGAGCACGTTGCCGCCGCCGAACACCTTGGCTTCCAGGCGGTTGCGGGCGGCGCCGCGCTTGAGCAGGTCGTTGATCAGCACTTCCATCGCGTAGCTGCCGTAGCGTGCCGGTGCGCCATCGCCGCTCTGGCCGTCGGGCAGCATGAAGTGGTTCATGCCGCCGATCTTCAGCAGCGGGTCGCGGATGCAGGCGGCCACGCACGACCCCAGGATCGTGGTCAGCGCGGTGTCGTCGTCCACCACCAGGTACTGGGTCGGCAGCAGCTTGGCCGCCGTCGTCTGGAAGCGCGTATCGTGATAGCGCATCACCTGGTCTACGGCCATGGCGGCGGGGCTCATGCGCGATCCTTTTGCGCCCGGCGGTACAGCGTGCGGCCGCAGGGCTGGATCAGGTCGGCCGCATGCAGATAGTTTTCCGAATGGCCGGTGTAGAGCATGCCATCCTCGTCCAGGTGCGGAATCAGCCGCGACAGGATGCCGCGCTGGGTCGGCTTGTCGAAGTAGATCATCACGTTGCGGCAGAACAGCGCCAGGTACGGGCCGGCCACGTCGTAGCGCGGCTCCAGCAGGTTGAGCTGGCGGAATTCGAGCAGGTCGCGCAGCGCCGGCAGCACCCGGCACTGGCCTTCGTTGGCGCCGCTGCCGCGCTGGAAGTACTTGCGCTTGAGGGCGGGATCGAGGCTGGCGACGCGCTCCAGCGCGTACACGCCACGCGAGGCGGTGGCCAGCACCTGGGTGTCGACGTCGGTGGCCAGGATCCGCACCGGCGGGGTCAGCGTGCCGAACGCCTCGCAGGCGGTGATCGCCAGCGAGTAGGGCTCCTCGCCGGTGGACGAGGCGCAGGACCAGATCTTCAGCGGGGCGGCGCCGGAATGCTTCTGCAGCTCCTCGCGCAGCCGCTCGAAATGGTGCGGCTCGCGGAAGAACGAGGTCAGGTTGGTGGTCAGCGCGTTGGTGAACGCCTCCCATTCGTCGCCGCCGTCGCGCTCCAGCCAGTCCAGGTAGTCGCGGAACGAGCGCAGGCCGAGCACGCGCAGGCGCCGCGACAGCCGGCCGTAGACCATGTCGCGCTTGGCCGGGGCCAGGGCGATGCCGGCCTTCTGGTAGATGAGGTCGCAGACCCGCTTGAAATCGCGGTCGCTGAAGTCGAAGTCGCGATTGTCGGAACCGGAGGAGGGCGAAGCGGGAGTCTGGATGGCCATGGTGCGCAGCGATGGTCGGTCAATCGGGTTATCGGCCGGGCGCGGCCGAAATTGACAGCCGGCGGTCAGGGACGGCCGCCGGCGGTGGCTTGCCTGCTCAGAACTCCTGCCACTGCGCCTCGCTGGTCGCGACCGCCGCGATGGCCGGCCGCGGCCGCGCCACCGGCCGGGTTCCGGTGCGGGCGGGAGCGGTCGGCGCGTTGGCGGCGACGCCGTGGTAGGTGTCCAGCTTGAAGGCGGCGATGGCCGCGCCCAACTGGCCGGCCTGGTCCTCCATCGAGCGCGCCGCGGCGGTGGCTTCCTCCACCAGCGCGGCGTTCTGCTGGGTGCTCTCGTCCATCTGCACCACGGTCTGGTTGACCTGCTCGATGCCGGCCGACTGCTCCTGCGAGGCGGCGGCGATCTCGCTCATGATGTCGGTGACGCGCTGCACCGAGGTCACGATCTCCTGCATGGTGCGGCCGGCCTGGTCGACCAGGGCCGAGCCTTCGGCGACGCGGCCGACCGACTCGTCGATCAGGCCCTTGATCTCCTTGGCGGCGTTGGCCGAACGCTGCGCCAGCGTCCGCACTTCGGTGGCGACCACGGCGAAGCCGCGGCCCTGTTCGCCGGCGCGGGCGGCTTCGACCGCCGCGTTGAGCGCCAGGATGTTGGTCTGGAAGGCGATGCCGTCGATGACGCCGATGATGTCGGCGATCTTCTTCGACGAGGCCTCGATGCCGTTCATGGTGGTGACCACCTGGCCGACCACGTCGCCGCCCTGCGAGGCGACGGCGGCCGCGCCGGCGGCGAGTTGGTTGGCCTGGCGCGCGTACTCGGCGTTCTGCTTCACGGTGGAGGTCAGTTCCTCCATCGAGGCGGCGGTGCGCTCCAGGCTGGCGGCCTGCTGCTCGGTGCGGCGCGACAGGTCGCCGTTGCCGCTGGCGATCTCGGTGGAGGCGACATTGATGTTGGCGGCGGCGGCCTGGATACGGCCGACGATGGCCGCCAACTGCGCGGCGGTGGCGTTGGCGTCGTCGCGCATGCGCCCGAACACGCCGTGGTACTCGCCGTGCATCCGCGCGGTGAGGTCGCCGGCGGCGATGGCCTGCAGCAGCGTCGACAGCTCGCCCAGGTTGCGGTCGCTGACGTCCATCATCGCGTTGAGGTCCTGCACCATCGTGCGGAAGCCGTACTGGAACCGTTCGGGGTCGCCGCGCGTGCCGAACGCACCGGCCGCCGCCGCCTCCGCCAGCTGCTTGATCTGCTCGCTCATCGCGGTCAGGTTCTGCTTGGCCATGTCCATGGTTTCGGTGAGCACGGCCTTTTCGCCGGGCAGGCGGTCCATGTCCTCGGACAGGTCGCCGATCGCGTAGCGCTTGATGATGTCCAGCAGGCGCATCTTCACCGCGATGTGCGAGGCCACCAGGTCGTTGGTGCCCTTGACCATCTGCCCGTATTCGCCCGGGAAGGCGTTCTCGTCCATGCGGTAGCTGATGGTGCCGTACGCGTGCTGGCGTGCCATCTCTTCCTGCGCGCGGATCACCGTGTGGATGCGCGAGCGCATGATCAGCATGTCGTCCATCAGCTCGCCGATCTCGTCCTTGCCGTGCGGATAGGTGGCGCCCTCCAGTTCACCGCGCGCCACCGCCTGCGACAGACGCTTGGCCGCGTGCAGTTGGCGCGCCATGCCGCGCGCGATCAGCCAGGCGGTGACGCCGGCGAACAGCACGGCCAGCCCCAGCAGCGCCAGGATCAGCGTCTTGGTGTTGGACAACTGGCTGTCGGCACGGTCCATTTCCCGATTCAGTTCGGCGACGTTGTACTCGGTGAGCGCCACGATGCGATCGAACAGGGTGCGGCGCAGCGCCCGCGACCGGGTGTCGGAGATCGTTTGCGCGCCGGCCACGTCGCCGGCGCGCAGCGCGGCGCCCATCTCGTTGTTGGCCTGCAGGTAGGCCTTCAGGGTTTCCTGCACGCCGGCGTACATCTGCACCTGCTTGGCATCGCGCATCATCGTCGCGATGACCTGCTGGTTCTTCGCCACCTCGGTGCGCACCTTCTGCATGCGCTTGAAGTAGTCGGCCTGGGCCTTGGGATCGTCCGCGCGCGCCAACTGCGCCAGTTCGTAGGTGCGGAATTCGCCGAGCTGCGCGCGTACCTCGGCCATGGCCTGGGTCGCCGGTACCCAGTCGTGCTGGATGCGCCTGAACTCGGCGATCGAGAGATTGGTGCGCGAGTAGGTGAGGGCCCCCAGCACCAAGGTCAGCAGCGTGGTCACGGCGAAGGCGACGATCAGCTTGTCGCGGATTTTCAGGTGCGCGAGGACGTTCATGGGCATTCCATGTGCAGCAGCGGATTGAAAAGGACGGGGCGACCGGCGGGTCAGCCGGCGAGGACGTGGCGAGGCGAGGGCGGCGACAGGGGGCCGACGCGGCGGAGGTCATCCCGGACCGTGCGCAGGCGGCTCCAGGATCTCCGGTGGGACCGCGCAGCGGAGAGCGGGTGGGTGGCACTGGCGGGCAAACGCCGGCCGGTGCCGGGCCTGCGCGTGCGTGCGACGGCGCGGCATCGCCACGGGAGGCTGGACGATGGTGGACGGCGAAGGCTAGGCATCACGTGCTCCCTGAACGGTCGCGGTCGTGACCCGGCGATGTCATGCGCGGATCACGGAGCGTGATCCTGTTATCGACTCGTGCGGCGATTGCTTGAACCGCGCCAGGGGGCGAATCCTCGCGCGTCGCGTGATTGTTCCTATCGCAGCGGTATTGGCGCTCAATCGGCCCCGACGGTCGGGCCGGCCGTGCGGACCAGCCGCAGCGGCGCCTGCCGTGCGGCGGTGCGTGCCGTTGCCGGTGGCGCGGTGCCTGCGCCGCCGTCCGTACCGGCCGGCGCCGCGTCCAGCCGGAACACCGCCGCCGCCTCGCCGAGCCGGCGGCCTTGCTCTTCCAGCGCCCGTGCCGAGGCGCCGGCTTCCTCGACCACGGCGACGTTCTGCTGGATCGCCTGGTCCATCTGCGCCACGGTGCTGCTGACCTGCTCGATGCCCATCGACTGCTCCCGCGAGGCCGCGGCGATCTCGCCGATGATGTCGGTCACGCGCTGCACCGAGGTCACGATCTCGCTCATGGTGCGGCCGGCCTGGTCGACCAGGGCCGAGCCCTCGCTGACGCGACCGACCGAGTCGTCGATCAGCGTCTTGATTTCCTTGGCGGCGTTGGCCGAACGCTGCGCCAGCGTCCGCACTTCGGTGGCGACCACGGCAAAGCCGCGGCCCTGTTCGCCCGCACGCGCCGCTTCCACCGCGGCGTTGAGCGCCAGGATGTTGGTCTGGAAGGCGATGCCGTCGATGACGCTGATGATGTCGGCGATCTTCTTCGACGAGGCCTCGATGCCGCTCATGGTCTCGACCACCCGGCCGACCACGTCGCCGCCCTGCGAGGCCACCGAGGCGGCGCCCACCGCCAGTTGGTTGGCCTGCCGTGCGTGCTCGGCGTTCTGCTTGACCGTGGAGGTCAGCTCCTCCATCGACGCGGCGGTCTCCTCGAGGTTGGCGGCCTGCTGTTCGGTGCGGCGCGACAGGTCCTCGTTGCCGGTGGCCAGTTCGGTGGTGGCGCCGTGGATGCTGCGCGCCGCGGCCTGGATGCGGCCGACGATGTCGGCAAGCTGGTCGGCGGTGGTGTTGGCATCTTCGCGCATCCGCGCGAACACCCCGTGGAATTCGCCGTGCATGCGCGCGCTCAGGTCGCCGGCGGCGATGGCCTGCAGCAGCGTGGACAGCTTGCCCAGGTTGCGGTCGCTGACCTCCATCATCGCGTTGAGGTCCTGCACCATCAGCCGGAAGTCGTGCTGGAAGCGCGCCGCGTCGCCGCGCACGCTGAAGTCGCCGGCTGCGGCCGCGGCGGCCAGGCGCTTGATCTCGGTATTGATCGCCAGCAGGCTGGCCTTGGCCGCATCCATCGACTCGTGCAGCACCGCGCGGCTGCCGGGCAAGCGGCGGGCGTCGCGGCGCAGGTCGCCATTGGCGTATTCGTTGAGGACGGCGATGGCGTCGACGATGGCGTCGAGGTGCTCGAACATCATGCGGTTGATGCTCGCGGCCAGGTCGCCGTACACGCCGGGAAAATCCTCCGGCATGCGGTGGGACATGTCCTTGTCGGCGTGCAGCACCGCCATCCGTGCGGTCTCGTTGGAGAAGCGCTCCAGCATCCGGATCATCTCGCCGGTGGCGCCCAGCATCTGGCCGGTCTCGTCGCGGCCGGGATTGTCGATGCGCACGCTGAGATCGCCACGCGACACCGCGCGGATCGCGTCCAGGCTGCGCGCCACCGGGCGCAGCACCGAGCTGCCGATCAGCCAGTTGATGCCGAAGGTGAGCAGCACCAGGATGCCGCCGGCCAGGGTCATGACGCCGGTGAAGATCAAGGCCTGCCCCTGCACGTCGTCCATGTAGACGCCGGTGCCGATCACCCAGTGCCAGGGCGCGAACGGCGCGTTATAGGAGACCTTCTCCACCGGCTTGTCGTTGCCGGGCTTGGGCCACAGGTAGTCGACGTAGCCGCCGCCGGCCTCGGCCACCTTCACGAACTCACGGAACACCGGCTTGCCGTCGGCGCTGAGCACCTGGCCGATGTCCTTGCCGACCAGGTCCTTGCGGGTGGGGTGCATCAGCATGGTCGGGTGCATGTCGTGCACGTAGAAGTAATCCACGCCGTCGCGGGCCCGCATCGACTCCAGCGTGCGCAGGGCGGTGCGTTGCGCTTCCTCCAGCGGCATGCTGCCCTTGTCCACTTCCGCGGCATAGGCGCGTACCACGCCCAGCGCAAGTTCGATCTGTCCCTTCAGCGCCTGCTCGCGGGTATTGCGGATGTCCAGGTACTGCATCCGCGCGGCGATCACCGCCAGCAGGACGATGCCGGCACCCAGCAACACGGTCTGCCACAGGAACTTGCGGCGCAGCGGCAGATCCGAGAGACGGGTGAGCAGTGAGCGAGACGACATGGACGTGGTCCTTGGAGGTGTTCACTAGGCTTTAACGGCCGCGATCGCGATGAAGTTGAGCGCGCGGCGCGCCGCCTTGTAGACAATTCACGCCTTGGCGCGGCCACAAAAAAAAATCCCCGGCGCGAAGGCCGGGGATGGGAAACGCTGCGACAGGCTGGGCCGGCCTCAGAATTCCTGCCAGTCCGAATCGGCCAGCGCCGGTTCGGCCTTGCGGGCGCGCACGGCGGGTTTGGCGGGAGCGACGGCCGCCGGCTTCTTCGCCACCGGTGCCGGCTTCGGCGTGGTCACCGCGTGCGGGGCATGCGTCGCCACGGCCTGTGCCGACTGCTCGACACGGAAGATCGACACGGCTTCGGTCAGCTGGCCGGCCTGCTCTTCCATCGAGCGGGCGGCGGCGGTGGCTTCTTCGACCAGGGCGGCGTTCTGCTGGGTGGTCTCGTCCATCTGGGTGACAGTCTGGTTGACCTGTTCGATGCCGGCCGACTGCTCCTGCGAGGCGGCGGCGATCTCGCCCATGATGTCGGTGACGCGCTGCACCGAGGCGACGATCTCGGTCATGGTCTGGCCGGCCTGGCGCACCAGGGTCGAGCCATTGGCCACCTGGCCGACCGACGCATCGATCAGGCCCTTGATCTCCTTGGCGGCGTTGGCCGAGCGTTGGGCGAGGGTACGCACTTCGCTGGCGACCACGGCGAAGCCACGGCCCTGTTCGCCGGCGCGCGCGGCTTCCACTGCGGCGTTGAGCGCCAGGATGTTGGTCTGGAACGCGATGCCGTCGATGACCGAGATGATGTCGCCGATCTTCTTCGAGGACGCCTCGATGCCGCTCATGGTCTCGACCACCCGGCCGACCACGTCGCCGCCCTGCGAGGCCACCGAGGCCGCACCCGCGGCCAGCTGGTTGGCCTGGCGCGCGTGTTCGGCGTTCTGCTTGACGGTGGAGGTCAGTTCCTCCATCGAGGCCGCGGTCTCTTCGAGGTTGGCGGCCTGCTGCTCGGTGCGGCGCGACAGGTCGTCGTTGCCGGCAGCGATCTCGCCGGCCGCGGCATTGATCGCGTTGGCCGCCTGCTGGATGCGACCGACGATGGCCGCCAGCTGCTCGGCGGTGGCATTGGCGTCGTCGCGCATGGTCGCGAACACGCCCTTGAAGTCGCCGTGCATGCGCGCGGTGAGGTCGCCCTGCGACAGCGAGGTCAGCAGCTTGGACACTTCGCCGATGCTGTCGCCATTGGCCTGCAGCAGGCCGTTGAGCTGCTGCGCCAGTTGCAGGAAGAAGCCGTGCTTGCCGTCGAGGCCGACGCGCCCGCTGAGGTCGCCGGCGGCGGCCTCGCGCACGATCTTGGCCACTTCCTGTTCGACCTGCGCTTCCAGGGTGCGGTCGCGCGATTCGCAGACGAACCCGATGTGGGTGCCGTGCTGGTCGCGGATGGCGGTGATGGTCTGGGCGATGCGCGCGTCGACGTAGGCCATCTCGCGCTCCATCACGCCCTTCTTTTCCAGCTCCGACAGGGTCTTGGGATCGTGCTGGTTGCCGTACTCCAGCACGGTGACCGGCGAGCCGACCAGCGGCAGGCTCGAATCGAAGGCTGGCGCCACCGAGTGGATCTGCTCGGCGTACTTGTCGGTCAGGCCCTGCATCGAGGGATTGGCGTAGACGATGTTGTAGTCCAGGTCGACGATGAACATGCCGGTCGAGGAATTGTCCAGCGCGGTGCGGATGCGCAGGTTCTCGGCAGCCACCGCGGCGTCGCGCTCGATGCGCCCGCGCAGGTCCTGCTGCATGCGCTTGAGCGCCTGCATCAGTTCGCCGAATTCGTCCTTGCCGTTGGCGTCGATATGGCCGTCGAGCTTGCCGCCGGCCACATCGCTGGCCACCTTGACCGCATCGCGCACGCTGTTGGCCAGCATCCGCCCGAACAGGACGGCCAGGCCCACCGCCGCGCCGAGGCCGATCAGCAGGCAGATCAACAGGGTCGCGGAGGCCTTGCTGTAGGTGCCGCTGGCGGCATCGGCCGCGGCCTTGGCCTGGCGGTCGTTCTCGGCGATCAGGGCGACGACATCGTCCACCACCTTGTTGTGCAGGGTGCGGGTCTCGCCGGTGAAGGTGTCGATGGCGTCGTCGTGCAGGTCGAGCTGCAGCATCTCGTCGACGGACTGGTAGGAGGCGCTGGCCTTCTTCCAGTCGGCGACCAGACGCTCGTAGATGGTCTTTTCCTGCGGGCTGCCGATCTTGGGCGGATACTGGGCCAGGATCTGGTCCATCTGCTTCTTCAGCGCGACCTTGCGCGCGGCCGATTCCTTCTTCAGCGCATCGCTGCTGCGGATCAGGCTCTGGTAGGCCGCGTTGCGGTACTCGCCGAGGATGCCGCGCATTTCGCCGCCGGTGCGCACGCTCGGCACGACCTGCGCCGACACGTTGCTGGCCACGCCATTGAGCGAGTGCAGACCGCGATAGGCGGCCACGCCCTGGATGAGCATCAACGCCAGCACGACGCCGAACGCCAGCATCAGTTTGGGCATCACCTTGAGATCTTTAATCCACTGCATGAGCGCGTTTCCCGTAATTCGGAGGGGGCGACAAGGGCAAGAACGGCAAACGCCGCCGCGCCGGACCGCATGCACGGGTCCAGCACGGCGGCGCCGGGGCTTACTTGATGGTGGCCAGCTTCAGGCTGGACGGCGCGCTGACCTGGATTTCGGCGCGCGAGCTGTCCCGCTCGATCTTGCCGATCACGCACACGTCCTTGCCTTCCAGGGTTTCCGGCGGGAAGCCGAACTTGCTGCGGTCGGCGCCGGCGATGCGGGCGGAGAAGGTGTGGCGCGGGAACATGCCGCCCATGTACAGGAAGGTCGGCTCGCCCTCGGAATTCTGCGCGTACTTGGCTTTCTCGACCTTGCCGCAGACCATGCCGTCCTTGCCGACGAACCGGGTGGCCATCTCCGGCGGGATCATCTGCTGGGACTGGGCGAAGGTGCTGGGGCTGGCGGCGAACAGCAGGACCAGCAGCATGGGAAAGCTCGGTTTCATGGAACGACTCCTAGAGGGCGGGGGGATGAAGTGAGGGCTGTGTGATACCGGCCACTCTTCAGCTATCGGCCTGAAACCGGTTAACTTGATTCTCACAAGTGATAAACAGTTCGCATTTCAATAAAAAACCCGCCGGGCGGCGGGTTTCGTCTACAGCCCGGCGGCGCAGGCCGCGTCAGGCGGCTTCGTCGACGTGGGCGTGCTGCTGGCCGAACTCGGCGCTGTCGAGCAGGGTCTCGATATCCAGCAGAATCAACATCTTGTCGTCCTGGGTGCCGATGCCCGAGATGAAGCGGGTGTCGACCGCGGCGCCGAACTCGGGGGTCGGACGGATCTGTTCCTGGTTCAGCGGGATCACGTCGGAGACGCTGTCGACCACGATGCCGACCACGCGGTTCTCCACGTTGAGCACGATCATCACGGTGAAGGCGTCGTAACGGGCTTCCTTCAGGCGCAGCTTCAGGCGCAGGTCGATGACCGGCACGATGGTACCGCGCAGGTTGATCACGCCCTTGATGTACTCGGGGGCGTCCGGGACCCGGGTGACCGAATCGTAGCCGCGGATTTCCTGCACCTTGAGGATATCCACGCCGTAGTGTTCTTCGCCGAGGGTGAAGCTGAGGAATTCGCCGCCAGTGGCGTCGGAGGTGGAGCTGGTCTTGTCGTTCATCGTGTGCTCCTGGTGCGCACGGGATTGCGGGTGGTGGCGTAAGGGGAAAGCGCGACTCTGATGCTAGATCGGCGCGGTGGCGGCGAACTTTAGGCCCGGAACGGCGTGCCACTGCCGGCGTTCAGGAAAGTACGCCGCTCTTGCGGGCGCTGCGCTGGCGTTCGATGCGGAACACGTAGCGCTGGATCGCCGCGTCGGCGCCGCGCGGCAGGTCCTGGAAACGCATGCCCACGCGCAGCGTGTCCTGGCCGTTGGCCAGCTTGCAGACATACATGTTGCAGACCTGCAGGGTCAGGCGGATGGCATCGGCATCGGGCAACTGCAGCACGCAGTTGGGGTAGCTCTGCTGCAGTTGCGGCATGGGCTGGCCCTGCACCAGGGCCACGGCCAGACCGCCGCCGCTGATGTCCACCACGCGCAGCTTCAGTTCCACCTTGCCCTCATCGTCCTCGAAACGCAGCACGCACAGCGGCGAGTCGGTGATCGGGGTCTCCAGGCGGAAATGCTCGCGCCGCTGCAGGTAGTACAGCGATTCCGGCAGCGCGGCGCGGAAGCCCGGCTGGCCGTCGTCGTCGGTGCGCTGCGGGGATTCGATGCGGAAACGCACCCGCACCTTGTCCAACTGGGCGAAGCACAGCAGGTACTCGGCCTGCTCGGCGGCGCGGTTGGAGGCTTCGTTGACGCTCAGGTCCAGCAACAGGCTGTCCTCGTCCAGGTCCAGCAGCGCGGTCGAGAAGGCCTGGTCGCGGCCGCCCACGTGGGCGCTGACCTGCGAACGCTGCTGGATCAGCGACTGCAGCAACTGGCGGATCTGCCGGGGCTTGGTCAGCAGGAAACGATCGTCCTCCACTTCTTCTTCCGGCGAAGACGGGACAGGGGAGTCGCTGGGGATGCCTTCGGCCATGGTGGACAATGCGTACTGGTGGTGGGTGAGGCGGCGCGCGTCGGCCCGCCCCACGCATGCTATCGGCTGAGCACGGCGTTTTTGTAGACCGGACGCACGTTGCCGACTGTGGCACTGGCGCCCAGCGGCGGGCGCTGCTCCAGGGTGAAGGATGCCACGGCGCGCGCCAGTGCGCCGGCTTCCTGTTCCATCGAGCGGGCGCTGGCGCTGGCTTCCTCGACCAGTGCGGCATTCTGCTGGGTGGCCTCGTCCATCTGCGCGACGGTCTGGTTGACCTGCTCGATGCCGGCCGACTGCTCCTGCGAGGCCGAGGCGATCTCGCGCATGATGTCGGTGACGCGCTGCACCGAGCTCACGATCTCCTGCATGGTCTTGCCGGCCTGGTCGACCAGCGCCGAGCCTTCGGCCACGCGGGTCACCGAGTCGTCGATCAGGTCCTTGATCTCCTTGGCGGCACCGGCCGAGCGCTGCGCCAGCACCCGCACCTCGCTGGCCACGACGGCGAAGCCGCGGCCCTGTTCGCCGGCACGGGCGGCTTCCACCGCGGCGTTGAGCGCGAGGATATTGGTCTGGAACGCGATGCCGTCGATGACCGAGATGATGTCGGCGATCTTCTTCGAGGAGGTCTCGATGCCGCTCATGGTGGCGACCACCTGACCGACCACGCTGCCGCCTTGCGAGGCGACGGCCGCCGCACCCACCGCCAACTGGTTGGCCTGGTGCGCATGCTCGGCGTTCTGCTTGACGGTGGAGGTCAGCTCTTCCATCGACGCCGCGGTCTCTTCCAGGCTGGCCGCCTGCTGCTCGGTGCGGCGCGACAGGTCCTCGTTGCCGGCGGCGATCTCGCCGGCGGCGGTGTTGATCGCATCCGAGGCGCCCTGGATCTGCCGCACGATCGCCGACAGTTGCGCGGCGGTGGCGTTGGCGTCGTCCTTCATGTTCGCGTACACGCCCTGCAGGTCGGCATCGATGCGCCGCGACAGGTCGCCCTGGGCCAGCGCGCGCAGCATCTGCTGGATGTGACCCAGGCCGGCCGCGCCGGCGGCGAGCATGGAGTTGATCTGTTCGCCCAGCTGCAGCAGGAAGCCGTGCTTGTCGTCCAGGCGGATGCGCCCGCCGAGGTCGCCGGCGACCGCGCCGCGCACGATGCCGGCGATCTCCTCTTCCACCGCCACTTCCTCGGTGCGGTCGGCCCATTCCACCACGAAGCCCAGGCGGTTGCCGGTCGCGTCGGTGACCGGATTGACGATCAGGCGCATGGTGTGGCCGCCGACGCGGATCTGCGCGCGGTGGGTGCCCTTCAGCTCGGCGAGCATGCGCGCCTGGTGCTCGGGATGGCGATGGAACACGTCGATGGTCTTGCCCAGCAGGTCGCTGGCATCGAACTGCGGCAGGTCGCGGCGCAGGTCGTCCTGCACGTCGCTCAGCATCTGCAGCAGCGGCCGGTTGACGTAGACGATGCGGCGCTCGGCGTCGGCGATCATCACGTTGGTGGTGACGTCGTCCAGCGCGGTGCGGATGCGCAGGGTCTCGCGCTGCGCCTCGCTGTCCTGCTCACGGCTGCGCAGCAACTGCGCGTTGGCCGCCACCAGGGTATGGGCGATGGAGCCTTCCGGCAGGTCCAGCGCGCGGATCGCCGCCGACAGCGGCTGCTGTTGGGCCATCGCACGCGCGGCCTGCGCCAGGTCGTGCGGATCGTGGCCCACGTCCAGCAGTTGCCGGCGCATCTGCACCGCCATCGGCACCAGGATCGCGGTTTCCACGACCACGTACAGCGCATGGATGACCAGGATGCCGATGCCCGCGTCGGCGGTGAACGCCAGTACCGGCAGGCCGCGGTGCTGCAGCCAGAAGAACAGCACGTGATGCACGGCGATCGCCGCGGCGGCGACCACGATCGGCCGCCAGTCGCGGTAGTACAGCAGCAGCGCGATCAGCAGGATCACGCCGAAATGCACCTCGACCATGCCGCCGGACTGCTGGATCAGCACGGCGGCCTGCACCATCAGGCCCAGCGCCACCGTGCAGCGGCTCAACAGACTGCCGGGGTGCAGCTTCACCTGCAGGGCAACGACCGCCAGGGTCGGCAGGCTGACCGCCAGCCATGGTGTCCACGCGGCCTCGTGCCAGGCGGCGGCCAGGCTGGCGAGCGTGGCCACGACGGACACCGCCACGAACAGCCGGTCGGCCTGCGCCGCCAGTTTCTGCAGGTAGACGTAGCGCTCGTTGCCGACGAGAAAATGGCCTTGGGTAGGCGAGGCGCTCATGCAAGGGGCTCCTTGGAGTCGGTGGGACAGCTGCACTGGGCAGGAGAGATCAGCGGCGAGGGATCGCCGCTTGCCAGCAAGCGTGGGATCAGCGCGGCGGCGGCGATCGACGTGCCGCATCCGGCCAGTTGCGCCGGACCGGCATAGATCAGGCGCGCATGCGCATCGAACACGATCAGCGCATACGGCAGCGCCAGCGGCGCAGGGCGGTTGCGCAGGTCCACGCTGTGGATGCCCGGCAGCGCGAGGGCCGCAGGTGCAGCGCAGGCGCAGCCGGCCACGCGCAGGCGAAACGCGACGGCCTGGCCGGAGGGCAGGGATGCGGGGGCGAACGCCAGCAGGCGTGTGCGGATGGCGTCGGCACTGTCGGCCGGTGGCGGGGTGGCGAGTGCCACCAACCGGGTGGCCGCCCAGATGGTCCAGAGCACCAGCAGCAACAGCCCCCATGGCACGCGGGCGAAACGTCGCGAGCGGTGCGTCGTGGCGGAGAGTGCCTGCATGGGAAACAGCCAGCGCGACGCCGGTACTCACCGGCTGCTCACGTTATCGACAGCACCTATCGTTCCTTAAGGTGGCAGTCATCACAATTCACGTGGTGGTAACGACGCTGATGTACGCATTTCGCGAAAAACTTGATGCGCGGTGCCAGAAACGCGCTCGGCCGCGGAAATGGTCCGCGGCCGAGTGGTATGTAGGGTAAAGCCTCGGCATGTTGCGGATGCCGAGGTCTGGGCGCGACAGATGGCCCGTCTGGTTGCGCTACCGCGCGCGTGGACTCAGGCGAAGGCGTGCGCCGGCCTGCGTGCGGCCGACACCGCCGACGGGCGCAGCGATGATGTCTGCGCTTCCACCTTGAACACCGCCACCGCCTGGCGCAGTTGCCCGGCCTGCTCCTCCATCGAGCGGGCGGCCGCAGTGGCTTCCTCGACCAGTGCGGCGTTCTGCTGGGTGCTCTCGTCCATCTGGGTGACGGTGCGGTTGACCTGCTCGATGCCGGACGATTGCTCCTGCGAGGCCGCGGCGATCTCGCCGATGATGTCGGTGACGTGCTGCACCGAAGTCACGATCTCCTGCATGGTGGTGCCGGCGCGCTCGACCAGCGCCGAGCCTTCGGCGACGCGGCCGACCGACTCGTCGATCAGGCCCTTGATCTCCTTGGCGGCATTGGCCGAGCGCTGGGCCAGGGTGCGCACTTCGCTGGCCACCACCGCGAAACCGCGGCCCTGTTCGCCGGCACGGGCGGCTTCGACCGCCGCGTTGAGCGCCAGGATATTGGTCTGGAAGGCGATGCCGTCGATGACCGAGATGATGTCGGCGATCTTCTTCGAGGAGGTCTCGATGCCGCTCATGGTCTGCACCACCTGGCCCACCACCACGCCGCCCTGCGATGCCACCGAGGCCGCGCCGGCGGCGAGGCGGTTGGCGTCGCGCGCGCGCTCCGCGTTCTGCTTGACGGTGGAGGTCAGTTCCTCCATCGACGCAGCGGTCTCCTCCAGATTGGCGGCCTGTTGCTCGGTGCGACGCGACAGATTGTCGTTGCCGGTGGCGATCTCGCTGGCGGCGCCGTTGATGCTGACCGCGGCGGTCTGGATGCGCGCGACGATGGCGGCCAGTTGTTCGGTGGTGGCGTTGGCGTCGTCGCGCATGGTGGCGAACACGCCCTGGAAGTCGCCGTGCATGCGCGCGGTCAGGTCGCCGGCGGCGATCGACTGCAGCAGCGACGACAGCGCCTGCAGGTTGCCGTCGGCGGTGGCCATCAACTGGTTGAGGCTGTCGACCATCAGGCGGAAGTCGTACTGGAAGCGCTCGGCGTCGCCGCGCACGCTGAAATCGCCGGCCGCCGCGGCGCCGGCCAGGTGCTTGATCTCGGTATTCATCGCGGTCAGGTTGTGCTTGACCGTGTCCATCGTCTCGGTGAGACGGGCCTTTTCGCCGGGCAGGCGGTCCATGTCCTCAGACAGGTCGCCGATGGCGTAGCGGCCCATGATCTGCGCCAGGCGCTCGGTCACCGCGATGTGCGCGGCGGCCAGCGCATTGCTGTCGCGGACCATGCGCCCGTAGTCGCCGGGGAAGCTGCTTTCGTCCATGCGGTAGCTGGTCTGGCCCACGTCGTGGCGCCGCGCCATTTCGGTCTGTGCGGCCAGCACTTCGCGCAGCTGTTGCTGCATGCGCTGCATGTCGGCCAGCAGCCGTCCGCTTTCGTCGCGGCTGGGCACCACGATGCGGGCGTCGAGGCGGCCTTCGGCGATGTCGGCGGCGACACCGGCAGCGCGACGCACATTGCGGGTCAGCGTGATCAGCGTGTGCGCACAGATCGCCGCGATCAGCAGGGTCAACACGCCGAGCCCGGCCGCCGCGGACCACATCGCCTGCAGCGACGCGTCCAGGTGCCGTTGCGACTGGCGCTGCAGCGCCTGCAAGGCGGTGGCGCTCAGGCCATGCAGGGCCTCGTCCCAGCCGTGCAGGGCCACGTTCCAGCGCTGGTCGGCGTCGGCGCCGCCGCTGTCCAGGGCCTGCGCCAGTTGCGGCAGGGCGCGGTCGGCGACGGCGGCTTCGTTGCTCACCGCCTGCGTCAGCGCCGGATCCTGCTGCTCGAGCAGGCCAAGGGCCTTCTTCAGTTCATGCCGCAGGCGCGCCTGGTCGCGCGCCAACTCACCGATCTGGGCGCGCAGGATCGGGGTCTCCGTACCCGCCTGGGACGGATCGTGCATCGCATCCAGTCGGGTCAGGGTCTGGCTGGTGACTGGGGCGTAGATCAGGCTGCTGACCACCAGGTGGTAGCTCTCCACGTAGGGGGTGTAGACCAGTTGGCTGTCGTCGCGCAGGGCGTCCAGCGCGTCGTCGGCCTTGTCGGCGACCGCCGCGAAGTCGTTGCGCCTGGTCTGCAAGGTCTGCTGGAGCTGCGCCAGCGCCGCCGTGCTGCGGTCGAAGCCGGGCAGGGCCGGCACGGTCCGTTGCAGTTCGCCCAGCGCCCGGTCCGCGGTCTCGCGCGCCTGCGCCGCATCGGTGCCGGTGCCGACCTGTTCTTCCTGCAGGGCCGCCAGCAGCGTCAGCATCTGCCGCAGTGGCGCATAGCTGCGCAACTCGGCGCGGCTGACCTCCACGCCGTCGTTGAGCGTGCGGGTGTACAGCAGCAGCGGAATGACCAGGCCGATCAGGGCCAGGACCCCGATCAGGCTGAGTTTGCGCGCGATGGGGAGGTCGTGCCAGATCCGCAGGCGGGAGCGGCGTTCGGAGGCGGGCGGAGCGGCGTGGTTCGCGGAGTGCGACGTCATTGCGCGGGTCTCGGAGGAAGAGCGAAAGAAGGCCTGCGCTCGGGTGGAGCGCAGGCCATGGGAATGCAGGATGGAACGGACCGTCGTCGAGCTTCGCCCGGCTGGGACGCGTGCCTTCGGCGTGATCGCCGGGGCTCGACCGAATCGGGCAAATCTTTAGCGGCGGCGTTAGACAAAAATTGAATCTGTGATCCGAGCAAGTTAAACGTCCATCAGGGTTGTAGCGCCTGCATGAGGACACACTGGACCAGACATACGTGGCGCCACGCCGCACGGATGCAGCTGCGATGCAGGGTATTGTGCGATCCGCGGATGACGGCACGGTTCCGGAATGCGTCGACCTGCCGAGATGCCGTGAACGGCGGCGGTCTGCGGGTGGGAGGAACGTCCTCGCCCGATCCGTTCGCCCGATGGGCGCGTTGCGTGCCCGCGCCGCTGGTCTCGCACGCGGCCGACAGAGCGGGCTGCGCCGCTGTGACGCGGGGGCGCACGAGGCAGGTCGGCGCTGACGTGCCGAAGGAGACGCGCGATGCGCGTAGACGCGTGGACAGCCGAACGCCGGCTGCGCGTGTCCACGCAGCCGGCGTTCGATCAGGCCAGGGATGACTGGGGGTGCCGCTGACAGACGCGAGGTGGCGAGGCCGTGTGCGCCCTCGCCACCATGGCCTCAGAACTCCTGCCAGGCGTCGCCATTGCTGGCGGCGGCCACCACGGGCCTGCGTACCGCCGGTTGCGGTGCCGTGCCGGCCTTGCTCGCGACCCGCACCGCCGGCTTGGCCGGCGCCGCGCGCACCGCGGCTGGCCGCGCGATGCTGGCGACACTGTCGATCTTGAACAGTGCGACCGCATCGCTGAGCTGCCCGGCCTGCTCCTCCATGGAGCGCGCGGCGGCGGTGGCTTCCTCGACCAGGGCGGCGTTCTGCTGGGTGGTCTCGTCCATCTGGGTGACGGTCTGGTTGACCTGCTCGATGCCGGCCGACTGCTCCTGCGAGGCCGCGGAGATCTCGCCCATGATGTCGGTGACGCGCTGTACCGAGGCGACGATCTCGCTCATGGTGCGGCCGGCCTGGTCGACCAGGGCCGAGCCGGTGGCGACACGGCCGACCGAGTCGTCGATCAGCGTCTTGATCTCCTTGGCGGCATTGGCCGAACGCTGCGCGAGGGTGCGCACTTCACTGGCGACCACGGCGAAGCCCCGGCCCTGTTCACCGGCACGGGCGGCTTCCACCGCGGCGTTGAGCGCCAGGATGTTGGTCTGGAAGGCGATGCCATCGATCACCGAAATGATGTCAGCGATCTTCTTGGAGGACGCCTCGATCCCGCTCATGGTCTCGACCACCTGGCCGACCACCGCGCCGCCCTGCGAGGCGACCGAGGCGGCGCCCACCGCCAACTGATTGGCCTGGCGGGCGTGCTCGGCGTTCTGCTTCACCGTGGAGGTCAGCTCTTCCATCGAAGCGGCGGTTTCTTCCAGGCTGGCGGCCTGCTGCTCGGTGCGGCGCGACAGGTCGTCGTTGCCGGCGGCGATCTCGGTGGCGGCGGCATTGATGCTGACCGCGGCGGTCTGGATGCGGCCGACGATGCCGGTCAATTGGTCGGCGGTGGCATTGGCGTCGTCGCGCATGGTGGCGAACACGCCATGGAACTCGCCGTCCATGCGCGCGGTCAGGTCGCCGGCGGCGATGGACTGCAGCAGCGCCGACAGCTTGCCCAGGTTGCGGTCGCTGACCTCCATCATCGCGTTGAGGTCCTGCACCATCAGCCGGAAGTCGTGCTGGAAGTGCGCGGCATCGCCGCGGGCACTGAAATCGCCCGCGGCGGCGGCCGCGGCCAGGCGCTTGATCTCGGTATTGATCGCCAGCAGGCTGGCCTTGGCCGCATCCATCGACTCGTGCAGCACCGCACGACTGCCGGGCAGGCGGCGCGCGTCGCGGCGCAGGTCGCCGTTGGCGTATTCGTTGAGCACGCCGATGGCGTCGACGATGGCGTCCAGGTGCTCGAACATCATGGTGTTGATGCCCTTGCTCAGCTCGCCGTACACGCCCGGGAAGTCCTGCGGCATGCGGTGGCTGATGTCCTTGTCGGCATGCAGTTCGATCATCAACGCGGTTTCGCTGGAGAAGCGCTGCAACTGGGTCTGCATGCGGCCCATCGCGACCAGCAGGCGGCCGGGTTCGTCGCGCGCGTCGGTGCTCACGTCGTTGTCCAGGCGGCCGTCGGCGATGGCCTCGGCGGCGCGGGTGGCGCGGCCCAGCGGCCCGGTCAGGCTACGGGTGATCGTCCAGCCCAGCAGGCCGCTGACCAGCAGGACCGCAAGGCCGCCGGAGATGAGGATGATGCGGCCGCGCGCCATCGCCGCCGAGGAGATCGCATAGGCTTCCCGGCTCAAGCGCCGCTGCAGATCGGCATTGGCGCGGATCGCCGCCTGCTGCCTCTCCATCGCCACCGCGGCATCGCCCAGCAGCAACGCCTGCGCCTGGGTGTTGAGATCCTTCTCGCCCAGCGCCATCACCTGATTGTTGAGTTGCACCGACTGCGCCCGCGCACTCTCGATGGCGGCCATGGCCTGGCGTTCGGCCGGTGTCGCCGGCATCGCCGACAGTGCATCGTGCGCGGCCTTGTAGCGCGCCCGGTTGCGCTGCACGATGTCGATCATCTTCTGGTTGGCCGCATCGCCATCGACGATGGTGATGGACAACAGCCCGATCTGCACGTTGGTGTTGGCATCCAGCATCTCGTTGGAGAGCCGGACCTTTTCCATGTTGCCGTTGACGATGCTGTCCAGTTCGCGATGCGCCCTGGCCATGGTCAGCAAGCCCATGGCGACCAGCACGCCGGACAGCAGGATGAGGATGCCGAACGCCATGCCCAGGCGCCGACCGACGTTGTAGCGTTGCAGAAGTGCGTTCATAGCCGACCTTTCGGGGGACAGAGGGGAACCGGGGCGCAATTGCTGGCGACCAGCGATTGCGACACGACCTGGCAATGCCGTGTCGCACCCTCAATATCGACATGTCGGTGAGAAGTTGAGCATTTCTCACGGAAGTGTTGGCAGACGGTTAGGAAGCTGTCTGCGGTCCTACCGGTGTTGGTGGGCAAGGGCAAAATCCGACGCGGCTCCGACATGCATTGGCGCCCAATAGACCTGCCTTCGCCCTGTCTTTCGTTCGCCTGTGTCGGCGGGCTTGGCGTGCACCGCGCACGCGTGGCGTTGCCGCCGCAGCCGGTCGCCATGCCGGTGGCATGGCGACCGTGCGACTCAGAACTCCTGCCAGTCGCCGCCGACCGCGACCGCTGCGCGCTTGGCGGGCTGCCTGTGCGAACGGGCGGCTGCCTTGGCGACACGCGGTGCGTTGGCCGCAACGGATGGCCTGAGTACTGGGGCCGGGCGCATGCCGCCGGCCGCGTCGCCGATGCTGTCGATCTTGAACAGCGCTACGGTGCTGGTGAGCTGACCGGCCTGTTCTTCCATGGAACGCGCTGCCGCAGTGGCCTCTTCCACCAAGGCCGCGTTCTGCTGGGTGGTCTCGTCCATCTGTACTACCGTCTGGTTGACCTGTTCGATGCCGGTCGCCTGCTCCTGCGAGGCGGCCGAGATCTCGCCCATGATGTCGGTCACGCGCTGCACCGAGGCCACGATCTCGCTCATGGTGCGGCCGGCCTGGTCGACCAGGACCGAACCTTCGGTCACGCGCGTGACCGAGTCGTCGATCAGGCCCTTGATCTCCTTGGCCGCGCTCGACGAGCGTTGCGCCAGGGTGCGTACTTCGCTGGCAACGACGGCGAAACCGCGACCCTGGTCGCCGGCACGCGCCGCTTCCACCGCCGCATTGAGCGCCAGGATGTTGGTCTGGAAGGCGATGCCGTCGATGACCGAGATGATGTCGGCGATCTTCTTCGACGAGGCCTCAATGCCGCTCATGGTCTCGACCACCTGGGCGACCACGCTGCCGCCTTGCGAGGCGACGGCCGCCGCACCCACCGCCAACTGATTGGCCTGGCGGGCGTGTTCGGCATTCTGCTTCACGGTGGAGGTCAGTTCTTCCATCGAGGCCGCGGTCTCTTCCAGGCTGGCGGCCTGTTGCTCGGTGCGGCGCGACAGGTCGTCGTTGCCGGCAGCGATCTCGGTGGCCGCGGCATTGATGCTGACTGCGGCGGTCTGGATGCGGCCGACGATCGCCGCCAACTGCTCCGCTGTGGTATTGGCGTCGTCGCGCATCCTGGCGAACACGCCATTGAAGTCGCCGTGCATGCGCGCGGTGAGGTCGCCGGCGGCGATCGACTGCAGCATCTGCGACAGCGCCTGCAGATTGCCGTCGGCGGTGGCCATCAGTTGGTTGAGACTCTCGACGATGGCGCGGAAATCGTACTGGAAGTAGACGGCGTCGCCGCGCGCGGCGAAATTGCCGGCCAGGGCGGCGGCGGCGAGCTGGTTGATCTCGCCGCTCATGCGCATCAGATTGCCCTTCACCGCAGCCATCGCCGTGGTGATCGTGGCCTTCTCGCCGGGCAGCTGCGGCATGTCCTGGGAAAGGTCGCCGATCGCGTAGCGTTCGATGAGATGCACGGTCTGCATTTTCACTGCGATGTGATCGCCGACCATCTTGTTCGCGTCGTGGACCATGCGCGCGTAGTCGCCCGTGAACGCGCTCTCGTCCATGCGGTAGCTGATCTCGCCGAGTTCGTGGCGGCGCGCCATTTCATCCTGCGCGCGCATCAGGTTGCGCAATTGCGTCTGCATGATGTGCATCGCATTCAGCAGCCGCGCCGGTTCGTCGCGCGCGTCGGTGGCGACGTCGTTGTCCAGGCGCCCGCTCGCGATGGCTTCCGCTGCACGCGTGGCACGGTGCAGCGGCTGGGTCAGGCTGCGGGTGATGGTCCAGCCCAGCAGACCGCTGACCAGCAGCACCATGACACCGCCGGCGAGCAACAGGTTGCGGCCATTGGCGATGGCCTGCGTCGCGTTGGCGTAGGCGGTCTGCAACTGCTCGTTCTGCAGGTCCACGTTCTCGCGGATGTAGCCGTTCCAGGCAAGGGTCGCAGGCCGCGAGCGATTGATCAGCAGGGCTTGCGCTTCGTCGTTGCGACTGGCGAGGGACAGCGCGATGACCTGGTCGTTCAGGGCGCGCGCGGTCGCCCGTGCCGCGTCGATCTTGGCACGCACCACCTTGCCTTTTGCGGAGGGCGGGAACTTGTCCAGCTCGGCACGCAATTCGATGTAGCGCTGACGCTGCTTCTTGATCTCTGCCACAGCCTGCTGGTTGAGTTCGTCGCTGGTCACCATCGCCAGCGTGCCCAGCGCGCCAAGGATCTTGTTGTTGGCGTCGAGCATGTCGTTGCTGATGCGGGTCTTCTCGACGTTCTTCTTGACGATCTGGTCCAGCTCGGTCTGGGCGCGCGACATGGAAAGCATGCCTGCGGCTACCAATAAGCAGGACAGCAGGATCAGGAGGCCAAAGGCGCCGGCGAGGCGGCGTCCGACGTTGTAGCGTTGCAGAAAGGCATTCATGTCGACCTCTTCGTTGACGGTGTCCCTGGGACGTCCAGGTCCTTGTCCCTGTTGGCTCCGGCGGCAGGTGCGCGACCGGAGGGGCGGGCGTGGCGGTCAGAAAAGCGAAGAAAGGAAAACCACTGCGTTGCTGTACAACATGTTTCGCCGTCACCCGAATGTGATATCGGCGTGACGGCACATTCCTCGATACGTCGTTGGTCGTAAGACGGTTCCCGACGCTGTCTGATTCATTTCCCTACGTGGCTCCTCACGCGGTCAGCGGCTGCCATTCGGTGCCGATCGCGTCGGCGATGGCCTGCGCGTTCGGCTGAGATGCCTGCGTGGCATGCGACGTCGCAGCGGTGGCCGAATGGCCGGCCACCACCGTGGCGACGAAGGCTGGGGCAGGGGTGGCACGCGTGGCGTGCTGTTCCAATCGAAACACAGCCACCGCGTCGCTCAACTGCGCGGCCTGGTCCTCCATCGAGCGTGCCGCGGCGGTGGCTTCCTCGACCAGCGCAGCGTTCTGCTGGGTGCTCTCGTCCATCTGCGTCACCATGCGGTTGACCTGCTCGATGCCGGCTGACTGCTCCTGCGAGGCCGCGGAGATCTCGCCCATGATGTCGGTCACGCGGCCCACCGAGGCCACGATCTCCTGCATGGTCTGGCCGGCGCGCTGCACCAGCTGGGCGCCGGTGGCGACGCGGCCGACCGAGTCGTCGATCAGGCCCTTGATCTCCTTGGCGGCATTGGCCGAGCGTTGCGCCAGCGTACGCACTTCGCTGGCGACCACGGCGAAGCCGCGGCCCTGCTCGCCGGCACGGGCGGCTTCCACCGCGGCGTTGAGCGCCAGGATGTTGGTCTGGAACGCGATGCCGTCGATCACCGAGATGATGTCGGCGATCTTCATCGATGCGCTCTCGATGCCGCTCATGGTGTCGACCACCTGGCCGACCACTGCACCGCCTTGCGAGGCGACTGCGGCGGCACCGGCGGCGAGCTGGTTGGCCTGGCGTGCGTGCTCGGCGTTCTGCTTGACCGTGGCGGTCAGTTCTTCCATCGAGGCGGCGGTCTCTTCCAGGCTGGCCGCCTGCTGCTCGGTGCGCTGCGACAGGTCGCTGTTGCCCTGGGCGATTTCGGTGGCGGCGCTGTGGATGTCGCCGGCGGCACGCTGGATACGGCCGACGATGTCGGCCAGGCGCTCGGCGGTGCCGTTGGCGTCGTCGCGCATGGTGGCGAAGATGCCGTGGAAGTCGCCGTGCATGCGCGCGCCGAGATCGCCGTCGGCCAGCGCGCTGAGCAGCCGCGAGACCTCGGCGATGCTGATCGCGTTAGCGTCGAGCAGGCCGTTGAGTTGCTGCGCCAGCATCAGGAAGAAGCCTTGCTTGCCGGTGCGATCGATGCGCTGCGACAGGTCGCCGGCGGCGGCGCTGCGCACCACCGCGGCCACTTCCGCTTCCACCCGGGTCTCGGCGGTGCGGTCGCGCCATTCGCAGACGAAGCCCAGGTGCGCGCCCTCGGCATTGCGGATGGCGGAAATCTCCTGGGCGATGCAGACCTCGCGATAGCGGACCTCGCGCTGCGCCGCGCCTTGCCGGTCCAGCCGCTGGTAGATTTCCGCGTCTTGCGAGTTGCCGACTTCCAGCAGCGCCACCGACTGGCCCAGCAGCGGCGCGGAACGGTCGAACGCCGGCGCGCAGGCGCGGATGTCCTCGGCGTGGGTCTGCAGCAGGGTCTGCAGCGCGGTGTTGGCGTAGATGATGGTCAGGTCGGGATCGGCGATGTACATGCCGGTGGAGGCGTTGTCCAAGGCGGTGCGGATGCGCAAGTTCTCCGCGGCGACGCTGCGTTCGCGTTCGATGCGCTCGCGCAGTTCGCGCTGCATCCGCGCCAGCGCCGCCATTAGGCTGCGCCCATGCCTGGCGGCGACCGGAATCGGCTGATCCAGGCGGCCTTCGGCGATGTGCTGGGCGGCGTCCATCGCCACCCGCGGCTCGCCGCCGAGCAACTGCGCGACCGAGCGCAGGATCCAGGCCGCGGCCGCGGCCAGGCACAGCACGGCCACCAGCACCGCGCCGGCCTGCTGCCAGGTGGCGCGCTGGCTCTGCTGTTCGGCGGCTTTGCGGCTCTGCTCGTTCAGCGCCAGGATGCTGTCGCTGATCGTGTCCATCTCGCTTTCCAGCCGAGTGAACTGCGCGGTGAAGTCCGCATAGGCGGCGTTGCTGTCGCCGTGGGTCTCGGCCAGCGTCACCACCTTGTCGGCGGCGGCGATGTAGCGCTGCAGCGCCGGCCCGGCGGCATCCAATTGCGCGCGCAGGGTGCCGTCCAGCGGCAGCTTCTGGTTGTCGTCCAGCGCCTTGCGGAATTCGCCGGCGTGTTCGCCCAGCGCCGCACGGGCCGCCTTGACCCCGTCCGCATCCTGCCGCGCCGACGCCAGGAGCGCAGCGGTGACATCGCCGCGCAGGGCGTCGTGCATCATGTCGGCCTGCATGTGGTTGCGCAGCGCGTCCGAAGAGGTGACCTGCGCGGCGACCGAGCGCAACAGGCCTTGCTGGGCGCCGTAACCGACCCCGCCCAGTGCGAGCAGGGCGAGCACCGCCACCAGCACCAGGATCCCGAGCATATGCATGATTTTCATCGGTGTGGCCCGATCAGAAACGGAAGGACAGGCCCGCGCCGAGCGCGTGGTCCGGCGAACGGTCGTTGAGGCCGCGGCTGTACACCACGTCCAGTTGCACGTCCTGACTGAGCAGCCAGGCCGAGCCCACGTCTAGCAGGGCGATGGTGCCGCCGTCGTCGGCATGCGCGATCTGCGGCAGGGCCAGTTCCACGAAGGAGCGGGTGCGGTCGTTCCAGGCCTTGCCCAGCACCACGCCGAAGATGCCGGCGGTGTAGCGATGGCCGTTGTCGCCTTCGTCGCGGATCACGCCCGGCATCATGCCCAACGAGACGCTGTCGCTGAGTTCCCATTCGGCTACCAGACGGAACGACGGGCGGGCACCGCTGCCGCGCACGTCGCGTGCGCCGCTGGGCAGGTCCACATGCAGCAGCCAGGCCAGCGAGGCGCCGCCGAGCTCGCTGGCCAGGTGGTGCTTGAGGCCGAGCGAGATGTCGGAGAAGCCGGAGACGTCGTCGCCGACCGGGACGTCGATGGTCTGCCAGCCGTCGGTTTCCACGCGCAGTTCCCAGCTCGGGCCGATGCCGTAGCGGAACAGGGTCGGCGTGGCGTAGCCATCGACATCGCCGTCGCGTTCCCAGGCCACGCTGGTTTCCACCTGCAGGCGGCGGTCGCCGACGGTGAGGCTGGATTCCACGAAGTCGGGGCGATCGGTGGCGATCGGCTCGGCTTCGGCGTGCGCCCCTCCCGCAAGGCCGAACAGGGTCAGACAAGTGGCTAGAACGACTGGCTTCATGGCGCCTCCCGTGGCGGTTCGGTCGGAACCGGGGATCCGGGCGCAGTGCGTCCGGCGCCGAGGCGCGTGCGGTGCCCATGGCGTGGCAGTTCCGCTTTCTATATCGACCCTGAAGACCGTTTCTTTACGAACGTGACGTGCTAAGCGCTCTGCGGCGGCCGACGCACCAGAGGGCTGGAGGGGGCGCGAGGCGCTCGGGCGCCTTGCGCGGATCAGGGACGACCGGGCGGCTCAGAATTCCTGCCACTGCGCGTCGTCCGGCGGCGCGGTCGCGTGGGGGACCGCGCGTAACGGGGCCGCCGCCGGCCGCCGTGGCGTCGCCGCGGTCGCCACCGGGACGGCTGCGGCAGCACGGCGTGCGGGTGCCGCTGCGACGGTCCCCGCCTTGGCGCCGGTCTCCAGCTTGAACAGCGCCACGGCCTGGCTGAGGTGGCCGGCCTGGTCTTCCATCGAGCGTGCCGCCGCGGTGGCTTCCTCGACCAGTGCCGCGTTCTGCTGGGTGGCCTCGTCCATCTGGGTGATGGTCTGGTTGACCTGCTCGATGCCGGCGGATTGCTCCTGCGAGGCGGCGGCGATCTCGCCCATGATGTCGGTGACGCGCTGCACCGAGGCCACGATCTCCTGCATGGTGGTGCCGGCCTGTTCGACCAGGGCCGAGCCCTCGGCGACACGCTCGACCGAATCGTCGATCAAGGTCTTGATCTCCTTGGCCGCATTCGACGAACGCTGGGCGAGGGTGCGCACTTCGCTGGCGACCACGGCGAAGCCGCGGCCCTGTTCGCCGGCACGGGCCGCTTCCACCGCGGCATTCAAGGCCAGGATGTTGGTCTGGAAGGCGATGCCGTCGATGACCGAGATGATGTCGGCGATCTTGCGGGACGAGGTCTCGATGCCGCTCATCTTGTCCGAGACCTGGCTGGCCAGTGTGCCGCCCTGCGAGGCCACCGCGGCGGCGCCGGCGGCCAACTGGTTGGCCTGTCGCGCGTGCTCGGCGTTCTGCTTGACCGTGGAGGTCAGTTCCTCCATCGATGCGGCGGTCTCTTCCAGGCTGGCCGCCTGCTGCTCGGTGCGGCGCGCCAGGTCGTCGTTGCCGGCGGCGATCTCGGCCGCGGCCCCGTTGATGCTCATCGCCGCGGTCTGGATCCGCGTGACGATCGCCGCCAACTGCTCGGCGGTGGTGTTGGCGTCGTCGCGCATGGTGGCGAACACGCCCTGGAAGTCGCCGTGCATGCGCGCGGTCAGGTCGCCGGCGGCGATCGCCTGCAGCAACGTCGACAGTGCCTGCAGGTTGCCATCGGCGGTGGCCATCAACTGATTGAGACTCTCGACCATGAGGCGGAAGTCGTACTGGAAGCGCTCGGCATCGCCACGCACGCTGAAATCGCCCGCCGCGGCGGCGCCGGCCAGGTGCTTGATCTCGGTGTTCATCGCGGTCAGGTTGCGCTTGACCGTGTCCATCGTTTCGGTCAGCACCGCTTTTTCGCCGGGCAGCCGATCCATGTCCTCGGACAGGTCGCCGATGGCATAGCGGCCCATGATCTGCGCCAGGCGCATCTTGACTGCGATGTGCGAGGCGGCCAGGGCATTGCTGTCGTGGACCATGCGTCCGTAGTCGCCGGGGAAGGCGCGCTCGTCCATGCGGTAGCTGATCTCGCCGGCATCGTGGCGCTGGGCCATTTCCTTCTGCGCGTCGAGCACCGCGCGCAGCTGCTGCTGCATGCGCTGCAACGACCCCAGCAACTGTCCCAGTTCGTCGTTGCGCGGGTACTGGATACGGCTGTCCAGGCGGCCGGCGGCGACCGCGCTGGACACTTCCACCGCACTCGCCAACGGCTTGACCACCAGCCGCCGCAGCAGCAGGTACAGGCCGCCACTGAGCAGCAGCGCGGCGCACAGGCCGACGGCGGCGATGGTCCACAGCAGGTGGTGCGCGGGCGCCATCAGCACCGCCTTCGGCACCGCCACGCCCAGCGCAAAGCGCTCCTGGGCCTGGCCGATCTGCAGCGGCACGTACACTTCCACGTCGGTGGCGCCGGTCTGCGGATCCACGGTGTCGCGGCTGACGGTCCTGCCCTGGGCGATGTCCGCCAGCAGGGCGCGCGTCGCCGGATCGCGCAAGGTCTTGCCGACCAGCGCAGGATCGCGGTCGGCGATGATGGCGCCGCCGGGCGAGAGCAGGCGCACGTGGCCGGCGCCGAGCGGGCGCAGCTTGGCCACGCGCTGCTGCAGCGCGGCCAGGCCGAAATCGGTGGTGACCACGCCCAGGAACTTGCCGTCTTCCAGGATCGGCGTGCTGACCGTGGTCATCAGCACCTTCTGTCCGGCGATCTCGTAATCGTAGGGTTCGGCGACGGTCGGGCGCAGAAGCTTGCGCGGATTCAGATACCAGTCGCCGGCGCCGGCCACGTCGTAGTCGCGCAGCGGATCGCGCACGAGTTTTCCGTTCTGCCAGGACCAGTACACCATGTAGCGGCCGCTGGCGTCGTGGCCTGCACTGTTGGCGTAGTCCGCGTCCTTGCCGTCCAGCGCCTGCGGCTCCCACAGCGTGCCGATGCCGGTCCAGTCCGGGTGCTGCTGCAGTTCGCGGCGCAGGCTGTCGCTGAACAGCTCGCGCGCCTTGTCCTGGCCGCGCTGGGCGAGCAGCGCATTGGCCAGCGCCTGGTTGGAGACAGCGGAGGCGCCGATGGTGTTGCCGATGCGCTCCGATTCCAGGCGCGCGGCGTCGGTCATGCCGACCTTGGCCGAGGCGAGCAGGGCGGAACTGCTGCGGGCGTAGATGATGGCGGCGGTAATGCCGAAGCACAGCAGGGCGATCGCGGCCACGCCCAGCATCAGGCGGGTGGCGACACTGCTCGGGCGTGTGGAGGACGTCGTGGGCATCGCGGTCGTCTCGATGGGAGGATGGAGAGCGCGCGCGTCGTGAACTGGAGCTTCTAGCCTGCGGGCACCGCAAACGAAGCGGAGACATGCGCGACCCTTCCGTTATCGGCACGGCATCCCAAAAATTTAGCGGGCGTTTAGGGGCGGTGCGCCAGGCGTTTCGGCGTTGGGGCCGGCTGCGCCCGCACGCGACAGAGACGGCCTTGGCGCGGGACCAGAGCGCTCGGCACTTGCCAAGCGTAAGGCGAGAAATGAAAAAGCCCCGGGAGCGCGTGCTCCCGGGGCTCTTTGACGCTGGATGGACGGCCGCTACGCGGGCTCAGAACTCCTGCCAGCTGTCGTCGCCCGCCGCGACCGCGACCGGACGGGCCGATGGCCGGACCGGGCGAGGAGCGGACTTGGCCGCCGGCTTGGCCGCCGAACGGGCGACCGGGCGAGCCGGTGCGCTGGGAACGCTGGCAATGGTTGGCTGGCCGAGCGGGGCGCTGTTCGCCTCGATCTTGAACACGGCCACGGCCTGGCTCAGTTGCCCGGCCTGTTCTTCCATCGAGCGGGCGGCGGCGGTGGCTTCTTCGACCAGGGCGGCGTTCTGCTGGGTGGTCTCGTCCATCTGCGTGACGGTCTGGTTGACCTGCTCGATGCCGGCCGACTGTTCCTGCGAGGCGGCGGCGATCTCGCCCATGATGTCGGTGACGCGCTGCACCGAGCTCACGATCTCCTGCATGGTCTTGCCTGCCTGGTCGACCAGTGCCGAGCCCTGGGCGACACGGCCGACGGAGTCGTCGATCAGACCCTTGATCTCCTTGGCGGCGTTGGCCGAGCGCTGGGCGAGGGTACGCACCTCGCTGGCGACCACCGCGAAGCCGCGGCCCTGTTCGCCGGCACGCGCGGCTTCCACCGCCGCGTTGAGCGCCAGGATGTTGGTCTGGAACGCAATGCCGTCGATGACGCTGATGATGTCGGCGATCTTCTTCGACGAGGCCTCGATCCCGCTCATGGTCTCCACGACCTGGCCGACCACGGCGCCGCCCTGCGAGGCGACCGTGGCCGCACCGGTGGCGAGCTGGTTGGCCTGACGCGCGTGTTCGGCGTTCTGCTTGACGGTGGATGTCAGTTCCTCCATCGACGCAGCGGTTTCTTCCAGGCTGGCGGCCTGCTGCTCGGTGCGGCGCGACAGATCGTCGTTGCCGGCGGCGATCTCGCTGGCGGCGCCGTTGATGCTGACCGCCGCGGTCTGGATCCGCGCGACGATCGCCGCGAGCTGTTCGGCGGTGGCATTGGCATCGTCGCGCATGGTCGCGAACACGCCCTGGAACTGGCCGTGCATGCGCGCGGTCAGGTCGCCGGCGGCGATCGACTGCAGCAGCGACGACAGCGCCTGCAGGTTGCCGTCGGCGGTGGCCATCAGCTGGTTGAGGCTGTCGACCATCAGCCGGAAGTCGTACTGGAAGCGCTCGGCATCGCCGCGCACGCTGAAGTCGCCGGCCGCCGCCGCGCCGGCCAGGTGCTTGATCTCGTGGTTCATCGCGGTGAGGTTCTGCTTCACCTTGTCCATGGTCTCGGTCAGCACGGCCTTTTCGCCGGGCAGGCGGTCCATGTCGTCGGACAGGTCGCCGATGGCATAGCGGCCCATGATCTGCGCCAGGCGCAGCTTCACCGCGATGTGCGAGGCCGCCAGGGCGTTGCTGTCGCGGACCATGCGGCCGTAGTCGCCGGGGAACACGGTTTCGTCCATGCGGAAGCTGATCTGGCCGGCGTCGTGGCGCTGGGCCATCTCGGCCTGTGCGGCGAGCACCGACTGCAACTGGCTCTGCATCTTGTCCATGCTCAGCAGCAGCACGCCGGCCTCGTCCTTGCTGCGCAGGTCGATCGCATTGTCGAGCTTGCCGCGGGCGATGGCATCGGCCACGCCGATGGCGGTGCCGAGGCGCTTGAGCAACTGGCGGCGGATCAGGATCGCCATGCCGATCGCGGCCACGATCACCAGCAGGTTGCCCAGCAGCACCGCCCACTTGTTCTGCGCGCGCACGGCGGTCAGGGTGTCGGTGCGCTTGGCCAGCAGGCCGCGCTCTTCGCCGATGAAGTCGCTGAGCAGGCCACGGATCTCCTGCATGGCCTTGCGGTCGCGGGCCTGGCTGAACTCTGCGGCGATCTGTGCGGGATCATTGGATTGCGCGCGCAATGCGGTGATCTGCTTTTCCACGCCGGCGAGGCTGTCGAACGCGGCATGCAGCTTTTCCAGCCGCGCCTGCTGGCGCGGATTGTCCGCCGTCAGGCGCTTGGCCTCGGCGTAATTCTTGTCGAACGCGGCCAGGCCGTTGGTGAACGGCTGCAGGTGGTCCTGGTTACCCGACAGCAGATAGCCACGCGCACCGGTCTCGACGTTGAGGGCATCGATTTCCATCATGTCGCCGGTGGCCATCACCTTGTAGGTGTGGTCGTTCATGTCGGCAGCCGTGTTGAGCGAAGACAGGCTGCTCAGGCTGATCGAGCCGATGATCACCGTGATCAGCACGATGACGGCGAAGCTGAGCGCGAGCCTGGCGGAGAGACTGAGATTCTTGAGCGTCATCGTTGTAGTCCTGATGGGTGAAGCGTTGGGGATGGCGTACCCCTTGCCTGAGTCGATGTCCGCGGAGGCGTCGGGCGCTGCCTTATCTATTTCGTCCGTGAATCAAAAAAATTCAATCGATAGTTTTCGTTGAATTAATAGGTTTTGAAGATCGAAACGGATTTTTCAGTTGCACTTGTCTTGCTTTAGCCCGTTCTCAGCCAATGCTGTTCAAATTTGTAGACAATTTGTGTACGCAAGTCTCGTATCGGCGTGTCCTCGGTCTTCTTTAGGAGGCAGTGGTGCGCATTTAGCCTGTTTTCACTTTGTATTCACGCGAACGGGGATGGGGCTCACGCTCTGCCAAGCGCCGCATGTCCGCGCGCGACCTTTGGGCAGCGTTGGACGCGCAAAAAAGCCCGGGAGCGCGCGCTCCCGGGCTTGATTCAGGTGCTCCGGATGCCTTGGGTGAAGGGCGTCAGAACTCCTGCCAGTCACCGCCCGCGACGGCAGCCGGGACGACAGTGGCAGCGCGGTGCGTGGTCGCCGGTGGCGCAGGCTTGCGGATCGGCCGGGGTGCGCCGACGCTGGCGCGTGCCGATGCCGATGCCGATGCCGATGCCGATGCCGGCGCGCGGTGGGGCGCGGTCGGCGCCTGCTGGTCGATCTTGAACAGGGCCACCGCCTGGCTCAGCTGGCCGGCCTGATCCTCCATCGAGCGTGCGGCCGCGGTGGCTTCTTCGACCAGGGCGGCGTTCTGCTGGGTGGCTTCGTCCATCTGCATCACGGTCTGGTTGACCTGTTCGATGCCGGCCGACTGTTCCTGCGAGGCCGCGGAGATCTCGCGCATGATGTCGGTCACGCGCTGCACCGAGGCGACGATCTCGTGCATGGTCCTGCCGGCCTGGTCGACCAGGGCCGAGCCCTGGGCGACGCGGCCGACCGAGTCGTCGATCAGGTCCTTGATCTCCTTGGCCGCGTTTGACGAGCGCTGGGCGAGAGTGCGCACTTCGCTGGCGACCACCGCGAAACCACGGCCCTGTTCCCCGGCACGCGCGGCTTCCACTGCAGCGTTGAGCGCGAGGATGTTGGTCTGGAACGCGATGCCGTCGATGACCGAGATGATGTCGGCGATCTTGCGCGAGGAGGCTTCGATGCCGCTCATGGTCTGCACCACCTGGCCGACCACGTCGCCGCCTTGCGAGGCGACCGAGGCCGCGCCGGTGGCGAGTTGGTTGGCCTGGCGCGCGTGCTCGGCGTTCTGTTTGACCGTGGAGGTCAGTTCTTCCATCGAGGCGGCGGTTTCTTCCAGGCTGGCGGCCTGCTGCTCGGTGCGGCGCGACAGGTCGTCGTTGCCGGTGGCGATCTCGCTGGCGGCGGCATTGATGCTGACCGCGGCGGTCTGGATGCGCGCGACGATGGCGGCCAGTTGTTCGGTGGTGGCGTTGGCGTCGTCGCGCATGGTCGCGAACACGCCCTGGAAGTCGCCGTGCATGCGCGCGGTCAGGTCGCCGGCGGCGATCGACTGCAGCAGCGACGACAGTGCCTGCAGGTTGCCGTCGGCGGTGGCCATCAGCTGGTTGAGGCTGTCGACCATCAGCCGGAAGTCGTACTGGAAGCGCTCGGCGTCGCCGCGCACGCTGAAGTCGCCGGCCGCCGCGGCGCCGGCCAGGTGCTTGATCTCGGTGTTCATCGCGGTCAGGTTGTGCTTGACCGTGTCCATCGTCTCGGTGAGTCGGGCCTTCTCGCCGGGCAGGCGGTCCATGTCCTCGGACAGGTCGCCGATGGCGTAGCGGCCCATGATCTGCGCCAGGCGCTCGGTCACCGCGATGTGCGCGGCGGCCAGCGCGTTGCTGTCGCGGACCATGCGCCCGTAGTCGCCGGGGAAGGTACTTTCGTCCATGCGGTAGCTGATCTGGCCGGCGTCGTGGCGCTGCGCCATCTCGGCCTGCGCGGCGAGCACGGCCTGCAACTGCTGCTGCATGCGTCCCATGGCATTCAACAGGCGGCCGGTTTCGTCGCGGGCTTCGGTGCGCACGGCATTGTCCATGTGACCATCGGCGATGGCCTCGGCGGTGCGGGTGGCCAGGCGCAGCGGCGCGGTCAGGCTCTGGGTGATGGTCAGCGCCAGCAATGCACTGAGCACCAGGGCCAGGACGGTGCCACCGATCAGCAGCATGCGGCCACGGTGCATCGCCTCCAGCGCCGCCTGGTAGCCGCTGGCGGCCTGCGACTTCTGTCGTTCGGCGAACTCGCGAATCTTGCCCTGCCACGCCAGGGTCGCCGGCAGCGCCTCGCGATTCAGCATCTCCAAGGCCTGGGCATTCTCGCCCTTTTGGCCCAGCGCGACGATGGCGTCGTTGATCTTCTTGGCGGCGGCACGCTTGGCGTCCATGTCGGCACGGATGGCACGGCCGGCCGGCGTGCTGGACAGCTTGTCCATCTTGGTGCGGGCCTCGGCGTAGCGCTCGCGCTGGCGGTTGAACGTGTCGAGCGCCTCTTGCCGCATCGTCGCGTTGGTGGAGGTGGTATAGGTGCTCAGCGCCACCAGCACGGAAGCATTGGCGTCGAGCATCTGGTTGCTGAATTCGATCTTCGCCATGCGGTCCAGCACGATCATGTCCAACTGCTTGCGCGCGTCGGCCATGCCGGACAGCCCGATGATCACCAGGATCACCGAAAGAACAATCAGCAGGCCGAAAGCCGCCGACAGACGGACACCGACGTTGTAGCGTTGCAGAAAGCGGGTCATTTCACATCTCCAAGGGGCAAAAAGGCGGCTCGGCGCGCAGGGATGCGACGTCGGCGGTTGACGCGGGCACAGAGACACGGCGTGCGTTGGAGACGTCGGCAGTCACATGGCGTGATGACCGGCGACGCCTCGGGCAGGGCGTGCGAAAGCGCCGCATTCGCGACGGTGACCATGGCGTTGGCATGCCCGGTCCGCACCTGGAATCGCCTGTGGCGATGACCGGTCGTCTCGGTGGATGCGTCCTGGTGTCGCAAGATCGCATGCATGCTGGGCCCCGTGTACGAGTGAAGAAACGACGCGTGTTGCGCTGCGCCGGGGATCCGGGGTGTGTGCGACCTGACGAACCATGTGGCGAAAAACTGCAAGTCGAGCCTGCGCGCATGGCATGCATGCACGAAAAGATCAGTCGTCAGAGCTGGCGTCCTTCCCCCGTTTGGTATTCGACTTCAGCGACCGGCGTGTCTGCCGATCGTTCCCTCTGAAGCGCCGGTGGCCCCCCAGGCCTTGCCGGCACGCACCGATGTAGACAAAAAGCGTGCGCTCAACCTTGTATCGACGGAAGCACAGGATTCTTTAGCGCGGCGCGTGGCGCACACCGGTTGCAGCGTCGCATGGAGGGCTGGGTTCGAGGTGGTGCACGACAGCGGTTGGTCCTGCTACGGCAGTGGCATGACGCCGAGGCGGTACGTTTGAAGCATTCGGCGCCGCTTGCCGTCTCCGGGAACGATGACGCAGGTGCGTCGCCGCCGCGGCGGCGCGTACCGGGAGCGACCGCGCGATGATGCACGGCCGCTCGGTGGCGAGGCTGGCGTGAGCGCGCAAATCGCCTGCCAGGTGCGCTGCCGGCCTGGACAAGCGCGACCGGCCGTGCCGGCGCCGGTCCTGAGTTGCGCTACTACGCGGAGCGCACGTTGCGTGGGGCAGGGCGCATTGCCGGGGCGATGGCGATCGACGCGATCGCGGGCAGCGCGTCCAACTTGAACACCGCCACCGCGTCCTGCAACTGCGTGGCCTGTTCCTCCATCGACCGCGCGGCGGCAGTGGCTTCCTCCACCAGGGCGGCGTTCTGCTGAGTGGCCTCGTCCATCTGGGTGACGGTCTGGTTGACCTGCTCGATGCCGGCCGACTGCTCCTGCGAAGCAGCCGAGATCTCGCCCATGATGTCGGTGACGCGCTGCACCGAACTCACGATCTCCTGCATGGTCTTGCCGGCCTGGTCGACCAGAGCCGAACCGGTGGCGACGCGGTCGACGGAGTCGTCGATCAAGGTCTTGATCTCCTTGGCCGCATTGGCCGAACGCTGCGCCAAGGTGCGCACTTCGCTGGCGACCACGGCGAAACCACGGCCCTGTTCGCCGGCGCGCGCCGCTTCCACCGCGGCATTCAAGGCCAGGATGTTGGTCTGGAACGCGATGCCGTCGATGACCGAGATGATGTCGGCGATCTTCTTGGAGGAGGCCTCGATGCCGCTCATGGTCTCGACCACCTGGCCGACCACCGCGCCGCCCTGCGAGGCGACCGAGGCGGCGCCCACCGCCAACTGATTGGCCTGGCGCGCGTGTTCGGCGTTCTGCTTGACGGTGGAGGTCAGCTCCTCCATCGACGCGGCGGTTTCCTCCAGGCTGGCGGCCTGCTGCTCGGTGCGACGCGACAGGTCGTCGTTGCCGGTGGCGATCTCGCTGGCGGCAGCGTTGATGCTGGCCGCGGCGGTCTGGATGCGACCGACGATACCGGTCAACTGGTCGGCCGTGGCGTTGGCGTCGTCGCGCATGGTCGCGAACACGCCCTGGAACTCGCCGTGCATGCGTGCGGTCAGGTCGCCGGCGGCGATGGACTGCAGCAGGGACGACAGCTTGCCCAGGTTGCGATCGCTGACCTCCATCATCGCGTTGAGGTCCTGCACCATCAGCCGGAAGTCGTGCTGGAAATGCGCGGCATCGCCGCGGGCGCTGAAGTCGCCGGCCGCGGCGGCGGCGGCCAGGCGCTTGATCTCGGTATTGATCGCCAGCAGGCTGGCCTTGGCCGCATCCATCGACTCGTGCAGCACCGCACGACTGCCGGGCAGGCGGCGCGCATCGCGGCGCAGGTCGCCATTGGCGTATTCGTTGAGCACGCCGATGGCGTCGACGATGGCGTCCAGGTGTTCGAACATCATGGTGTTGATGCCCTTGCTCAGTTCGCCGTACACGCCCGGGAAGTCCTGCGGCATGCGGTGGCTCATGTCCTTGTCCGCGTGCAGTTCGATCATCAGCGCGGTTTCGCTGGAGAAGCGCTGCAACTGGGTCTGCATGCGATCCATTGCGCTCAGCAGGCGGCCGGGTTCGTCGCGCGCGTCGGTGCGCACGTCGTTGTCCAGGCGGCCATCGGCGATTGCCTCGGCGGCGCGGGTGGCGCGGGCCAGCGGGCCAGTCAGGCTGCGGGTGATGATCCAGGCCAGCAGGCCGCTGACCAGCAGGACGGCCACGCCACCGGCGATCAGCATGTTGCGGCCCTGCGCCATCGCGTGATTGGCGTTGGCGTAGGCGGTGGCCGTTTCCCGCTCCTGCAAGGCCACGTTCTCGCGGATCTTGGCCTGCAGGGCGGCCGTCACCGGCCTGGCCCTTTCGTTCAACAGCGTTTGCGCCTCGGCATTGCGGTTGGCGTTGCCGAGCGCGATCACCTGGTCGTTGAGCTTGCCTGCAGCGACGCGCTGCGCATCGATGTCTGCACGCAACTGCCTGACGCTGTCGCTGGATGGCGGGAACGCATCGAGTTCCTTGCGCAAGTCGGTGTAGCGCTGACGCGCCTGCTGGATTTCGGCCATCTCCTTCCGGTTGAGCGACTCGTCCGACACCATGCTCAACGCACTCAAGGCGAGCAGGATGCGGGTGTTGGCGTCGAGCATGCCGTTGCTGATGCGGATCTTCTCGACATTGACCTCGACGATGTGATGCAGCTCGCTGCGCGCCTGCGCGATGGAGATCAGACCGGCGGTGACCAGCAGGCAGGACAGTACGATCAGCAGGCCGAAACCGCCGCCGAGGCGGCGACCCACGTTGTAGCGTTGCAGTAACGACGTCATGGTGAAACCCCCTGAGAATGGACAAGTCACTGCGCGTTCGGTACGAAGGGAAACCCCCGTCGTGATGCAGGTTTCATCTGTGATGAAATGCTGAGACCGAGTGGAGCGTGTGCAGAACACGCACTCGAACGGCGCCAACCCGACACACGATGCGTTGTCCCCTTTTCTGCAGCATGGCTTCAGCGACCGGATGCCTTCCGATCGTTCCCCCTGAAGCGTCGGCTCCACCTCCCCAGGTGTCGCCAGTGCGCACGTGTAAACGACGTGTGCGCTAAGGAGCCATCGGCCGCATGCGCGCATTCTTTAGCGCCGGCTGCGGTCTGCCGACATTGCTCGCAGGGCGGGGGCCGATGGGTGCGCATGTCGTGCATGTCGCCCCTGCCACGCAGTAGTGCGCGACCCCGTTGATCGGCAGTACGCACCGCAAACAAAAAAAGCCCCGGCATCGCTGCCGGGGCTCGTGTGTGACGTGACGCGAGGGCGGGGAGATCAAGCCGCCTGCTGCACCCGCAGCGAGCGGACCAGGCCGCCGATGTCCACGATCAGGGCGACGCGGCCGTCGCCGAGGATGGTGGCACCGGAGATGCCGCTGATGCGCCGGTAGTTGTTCTCGATGTTCTTGACAACCACCTGCTGCTGGCCGATCAGTTCGTCCACTTCCAGCGCCAGCTTCTGTCCGTCGGCCTCGACCACCACCACCAGCGGTTCTTCGCTCTGCTCGATGCGGCCGAAGCCGTAGGAGTCGCTGAGCGAGAGGATCGGCAGGTACTCGCCACGAACCCGCAGCACGCGGCCTTCGCCGGCCATGGTGCGGATGTCGTCGGCCTTGGGCTGCAGCGCCTCGATGACGTAGGCCAGCGGCAGGATCAGGGTTTCGCCCGACACCGCTACGGTCATGCCGTCCAGGATCGCCAGGGTCAGCGGCAGGCGGATCAGCACGCGGGTGCCGCGGCCGGATTCGCTTTCCAACTGCACTTCGCCGCCCAGGCCCTGGATGTTGCGGCGGACCACGTCCATGCCGACGCCACGACCGGACAGGTCGGTGACCGCGTCGGCGGTGGAGAAGCCCGGGGCGAAGATCAGGTCCCAGACCTGCGCATCGCTCGGGTTGTCCGGCACCGCGATGCCGCGTTCGGCGGCCTTGGCCAGGATGCGGTTGCGGTTGAGGCCGGCGCCGTCGTCGCTGACTTCGATGACGATGTGTCCGCCCTGGTGCGAGGCCGCCAGGGTGATGGTGCCGGTCTCGTCCTTGCCGGCGGCGCGGCGCGCCTCCGGCAGTTCCAGGCCGTGGTCGATGGAGTTGCGCACCAGGTGCACCAGCGGATCGGCGATCTTCTCGATCAGGCCCTTGTCCAGCTCGGTGCCCTCGCCGATCGTGCGCAGGCGCACCTGCTTGCCGAGGCGGGTGGAGAGGTCGCGGACCAGGCGCGGGAAGCGGCGGAACACCGCGTCCACCGGCAGCATGCGCACGCCGATCACCGCTTCCTGCAGGTCGCGGGTGTTGCGTTCGAGCAGGTCCAGGCCGGCGAACAGACGCTCGGCCACGGCCTGGTCCAGGCCTGTGGAGACCTGCTTGAGCATGGCCTGGGTGATGACCAATTCGCCGACCAGGTTGATCAGCGCATCGACCTTGTCGACGCTGACGCGGATCGAGCTTTCCGCTTCGTGCGCGGCGGCGGCGTTGCCGGCCGGGGCGTTGGCGGCCACGGCCGCGGCCGGCGCCGCGGTGGCGGCGGTCGGCGGCGCGGTCAGCACCGGTGCCGGCGCGGTGGCCAGGCTCGGCGGCGGCACCGGACGGATCTCCAGTTCGCAATCGTCGATGACCCAGGCGAAGGTGTCTTCGATGGCGCTGCGGGGAATCTTGCCGACCAGGCCCAGGTCCCAGGCCAGGTAGGCCTCGAGCGGGTCGAGTTCGGCGAAGCCGGGCATGCGCGTGGTGCGGCAGGCGACCTGCAGCGGGCCGAGGTGTTCGAGTTCGCGGATGATGCGCAGCGGGTCGTTGCCGCTCATGAACAGCGACGGCGCCGGGGTGAAGCCGATCTGCCAGGCTTCCGGCTCGGCCGGCTGGTTCGCCGCCGGGGTGGCCGCGGCCTGTGCGGCCGGGCCGCCGTTCAACGCGTGCTGCAGGCGGTCGTGCACGGCCTTCACCGCGGCCGGGTCGGCCGGGACGCCGTGCTCGGCTTCGCGCAGCAGGGCGCGCAGCACGTCGACCGAGCCGAGGATGGCGTCGATCGCATGCGCTTCGACTTCGCGCTTGCCGGCGCGCAGCTCGTCGAGCAGCGTCTCCAGCACGTGGGTGAGGCCGGCCATCGCCTCGAAGCCGAAGGTGGCGGCGCCGCCCTTGATCGAGTGCGCGGCGCGGAACACCGAGTTGATGGTCTCGGGGTCGCGATTGCCTTCTTCCAACGACAGCAATCCGGCTTCCATCGCATCCAGCCCTTCGCGGCTTTCCTCGAAGAAGGTGGCGTGGAAACGTTGCAGGTCCATGCTCATGGGGCGGGAATCCGGAAAAGGAGGGAAGGGATCAGCCCAGGACTTTCTGGACGGTGGCGATCAGCTGTTCGGGATTGAACGGCTTGACCAGCCAGCCGGTGGCGCCGGCTGCCTTGCCCTCGGATTTCTTTTCCGCCGCCGACTCGGTGGTCAGCATCAGCATCGGGGTGAACTTGTAGTCCGGCAGCTGCCGCAGTTCGCGGATCAGGGTGATGCCGTCCATGTTCGGCATGTTGACGTCGGTGACCACCGCGTTGAAGCGCTGGCCCTTGGCACGGCCCAGTGCGACCGCGCCGTCTTCGGCTTCTTCGACGGCAAAGCCGGCCGAGGTGAGGGCGAAGGAGACCATCTGGCGCATCGACGCCGAATCGTCCACAACCAAGATACGTGCGCTCATGCCGCGTTCTCCACAGATTTCAGATTGTCAGGGGTTGCAGGAAGGCCCAGCGATTCGCTGACCCCTAGCAGGCGGGCCGCGTCGCGGAAGGTCGCGTTGCAGGCCTCGAATTCGGTGCGCTTGCCGTCCTTGCGGCGGGCATCGACGAATGCGCACAGCACCTGGACCGACGCGGTATGGATGCGGCGGACCTCGCCGGCGTCCAGCCGCAGCACGTCGTCCGACGCAAGGAACGCGGTCAGGCGTTGTTTCAGGTCGGCGCTGGTCTCGATACCGAGATCTTCGCCAAGGGGGACTGTGCTCATCACTACTCCGCACCAATGGTTCTATGGCAGATAACGGCCGTGGCCTGAAAAGCTTTAGCGGCGGTTGGAAAGTGCGGCACCGTTCGCAGTTGCCGCCCGCCGGCCCGGGTCAGTGCAGCAGTTGCTCGGCGTCGAGCAGGATCATCGGCTGCTGCGCCAGCCGCGCCACGCCGCGGAACAGATGGTTGGAAATGCGGCAGATGCGCGCGTTGTCCGGCGGCTCGATCTGCTGGTCGCTGAGGCTGGCCACGTCTTCCACGGCCGACACGCGCAGGCCGAGGGTCTCGCCGTTCTCTTCCAGCACCACCACCCGGGTCTGCATGTCCATCTCGATCGGGGCCGCGCCCAGATGCACGCCGAGGTCGAGCACCGGCACCACCTGGCCACGCAGGTTCATGATGCCGAGCATGGCCGGCGGGGTGCCGCGCAGCGCCAGCAGCGGCACCGGCAGCACCACTTCCTGCACCTTCAGCAGCTCCAGCGCGTAGGCCTGCTCGCCGCAGCGCAGGCGCAGCCAGCGGGTGCGGCGCTCGGACAGACGGTCGGGGGCGATGGCCGAGCCGTGCGGCACGCTCGGGGCCATGAAGGACTGCAGGTTCGGCGGCAGCTTGGCGCCGGCGGCCTGGGCGCGGTTGGCCTCGGCGCGGCGTTCCGGCGGCACCGCCATCGGCGGGCGCTTGACTGCGCGCGCGGCGGCGGCATCGTCTTCGGCGGCCAGGTCGCGCGGCACGGCGGCACGCTGCCGCTCCATCGCCGCGACCGCGTCCAGGTCGGCCTGGCGTTCGGCCTGCTGGGCCGGGGTCAACGCGACAGGCGCGGGCGCGTCCTGCGACATGATGCCGGCCAGCGCCGGATCGGAATCGGCTTCGGCCAGGACGGCGGCGGCGATCTGTTCGGGCGTCGGGCCGGTCGGGGCGGGTGCGAGCGCTTGCTGCGACATGATGCCGGCCAGGGCGGGATCGGAATCGGCTTCGGCCAGGACCGCGGCGGCGATTTCTTCGGGCGTCGGGCCGGTCGGGGCGGGTGCGAGCGCCTGCTGCGACATGATGCCGGCCAGGGCCGGGTCGGAATCGGCTTCGGCCAGGACCGCGGCAGCGATCTGTTCGGGCGTCGGGCCGGCCGGGGCGGGTGCCAGCGCCTGCTGCGACATGATGCCGGCCAGGGCCGGATCGGAATCGGCTTCGGCCAGGACCGCGGCAGCGATCTGTTCGGGCGTCGGGCCGGCCGGCGCGGGTGCCAGCGCTTGCTGCGACATGATGCCGGCCAGGGCCGGGTCCGAATCGGCTTCGGCCAGGACCGCCGCCGCGATCTGCTCGGGCGTCGGACCGGCCGCGGCCGGGGCCGGCGCGGGCGTCTCGGTTTGCGCCTGCACGTCGGCGACCGCGACCGGCGCGGGGCTCGGCGGCACGGCCTTCTGCTCCTCGGCGATCACGTCGTGGAGCAGGCCTTCCAGATAATCGTCGATGATGCCGGGAGTGCTCATGCGGCTTGCTCCATCGGCGCCGCATCGCTGGCCACCAGCCATTCCAGCGCGCGGCGGTAGGCGGCCAGGCCGCGGCCGGGGTAGTCGCCGGGCACGCCGGCCACCGTCAGCGCCTTGACGTTGCAGATCTTGGTGTCGACCGGGATGGCGTCTTCCCAGACCCGCTCGCCGTAGCTGTCCTGCATCTGCCGCAGGGTCTCGTTGCCGGCGCGGGTGCGCTTGTCGAACAGGGTCGGCAGGATCGAGGCGGGCAGGGGGCGGCGGCGCGAGCGCTCGACCATGTCCACGGTGCGGACCATGCTGGCCAGGCCGTGCAGGGCCAGCGGCTCGGCCTGGGTCGGGATGATCACGCGGTCGGCCGCGGCCAGCGCGTTGATCATCAGCAGGCCCAGGGTCGGCGGGCAGTCGAGCAGGATGTAGTCGTGCTGACCGGCGTGGCGGGCCATGGCCTGCTGCAGCGCCAGGCCCAGCCCGGGCTGGTTGGCGCTGCGCCGTTCCAGGGTGGCCAGCGCGGTCTGCCCGCAGACGAAGCTCAGGCGCTCGACCGCGGTGTCGCGGGCCAGCGCGGCGAGTTCGCCCGGCGGCGTCCCGAACAGATCCAGCACGCCCGGCGGCTGCGGTTCCTGCGGCACGTCGAAGGCCCGGGTCAGCGAGGCGTGCGGATCGAGATCGAGCATCAGCACGCGGTGCCCGAGCATGGCCAGCCCACGGCCCAGGGCCAGCGTGGTGGTGGTCTTGCCCACGCCACCTTTCTGGTTGGCGATCGCCCAGATGCGCATCAGTTGACTCCTTCAATGGCAGGTACTGCGCGGGGCCCGCCGGCGCTGCCGGGGGCCGCCGCGGCGGGGGGTGTCGGGGTGGCCGGCGCGGCGCCGGCGCTGAGACGGTCGGGGGCCGACGGCGTCGGATCGCTGCTGTCGCCGGAATCGGCCAGGATCACCAGCACCACGCGGCGGTTGGCGTTGCGGCCGGCCGGGGTGTCGTTGCTGGCGCGCGGGCGGAACTGGCCGTAGCCGATCATCGACAGCCGCGAGGGTTGCAGGCCCTGGTCGGCGAACAGGTGGACCACGCTGGCCGCGCGCGCCGCCGACAGTTCCCAGTTCGACGGGAACTGCGCGGTGGCGATCGGGGTGTTGTCGGTATAGCCCTCCACGCGCACCCCGTTGGGCACGCCGGACAGCACCTGCGCCAGTTCCGCCAGGGTGGCGCGTGCGCTCTGGTCGAGCGCGGCCGAGCCGGAGCCGAACAGGATGTCGCTGTTGATCTCCACTTCGATCCACAGCCCGGCGCGGCGCACGGTGATCAGCTTCTTCTGGATCAGCGGCGCCAGCGCGGCGCCGAGGCGGTCGGCGATGCTGTCGAGCTGGCGTTGCGCGCGGCGCAGCTGCTGCGCATCGCGCAGGTCGTCGCCGCGCTGCGCGGTGCCGGAGGGCAGGCGATTGGGGTCGGGCAGGGTCAGCGCCGGGCTGGACTTGATCGGGGTCGGCCGCTCGCCGCCCTGGCCCTGCAGTGCGTGGTCGCCGACCTGCACCGGACGCAGGGTCGTCGGGGTGCCGCCGAACGCCGCGCTCATCGCATCGGCCATGACCCGGTACTTGGCTTCGTTGATCGTGGACAGCGCGTACATCACCACGAAGAAGGCGAGCAGCAACGTCATCAGGTCGGCATAGGGGATGGCCCATGCCTCGTGGTTGGCGTGCTCGTCGTGGGAGTGCTTGCGGGCCATTGGCAACTCAATGCAAGAAACCGGCCAGTTTCGATTCGATGTTGCGCGGGTTCTCGCCCTGGGCGATGGCGATCAACCCTTCGATGATCATTTCGCGCTCGCCGCAGCTGTGCTTGATCACGCTCTTGAGCTTGGCGGCCATCGGCAGGAACAGCAGGTTGGCCGAGGCGATGCCGTAGATGGTGGCGGTGAACGCGGCGGCGATGCCATGGCCGAGCTTGCTCGGGTCGGCCAGATTCTTCATCACCGCGATCAGCCCCAGCACCGCGCCGATGATGCCCAGGGTCGGGGCGTAGATGCCCATGCCCTCGAACACCTTGGCCGCGGCCAGGTCGCAATGTTCCTGGCCTTCCAGGTCGATCTCCAGCATGTGCCGGATGGCTTCCGGCTCCACGCCGTCCACCAGCATCTGCAGGCCCTTGCGCACGAACGGGTCCTGCTGCTGCGGCACCTGGTTCTCCAGGCCGAGCAGGCCCTGGCGGCGCGCGATGTTGCTCCATTCCACGATCTGCTTGAGCAGCGCCTGGCGATCGCTCGGCGGCGGCCACAGGATCCACTTGGCGATCTGGAAGGCACGGCGGAACACCGACGGCGGGGTATGCACCAGGATCGCGGCGACGGTGCCGACGATCACGATCACGAACGCAGCCGGCGACCACAGCGCCGAAATGCCGGCGCCCTTGAGGATGCTGCCGCCGATGAGCGACAGAATCGCCAACAGCAGGCCGATGAGACTGAGCTTGTCCATGCAGGAGGTATCGGCCAGGGGCCAGGGGACTTGATGGGGGCGGGATTCGGGAATCGGGATTTGGGATTGGCAAGAGCGCGAGGGCGGAGGGTTGGTCGGTGTGTCGTAGGAGCGGCTTCAGCCGCGACGCGCGGACCTTGGCGCGTTGCCTAAGCACAATCGTTCGGATCGTCTCGGCAATTGGCACTGCGCTGCGCGCGCTATCGCCAATCCCAGCCTCACCGCGTCGCGGCTGAAGCCGCTCCTACGGCGGAATCAGGGAAAACGAGGCGCCAGGGAAGCCGCTTTGACGATTCCCCAATCCCCATTCCCCATTCCCGGCTCCTCAAGCCTTCAAGCCATCCACATCCAGGATCAGCGCCAGGCGGCCGTCGCCGATGAGGGTGGCGCCGGCGTAGCCGGGCAGGCCGCGCAGGGAGCGCGGCAGCGGCTTGATCACCACTTCCTCGCGGCCGCGGACCTGGTCCACCACCAGGCCCATGCGCGATTCGCCGGCCTGCAGCACCACCACGGTGAGCAGCGGCAGTTGCGGGGCGTCGATGTTGAGCCACTGGCGCAGGTCCACCAGCGGCAGGGTGTGCGACTGCCGGTCGAGCACGGCGCGGCCGTCGAACCAGCCCAGCGAGCGGCGCGGGGCGTGCAGCACTTCCACCACGCGCGCCAGCGGCAGCGCATAGACGGTGTCGCCGGCCTGCACCAGCAGGGTCGGCAGGATCGCCAGGGTCAGCGGCACGCGGATCAGGAAGCGGCTGCCGCGGCCCAGTTCCGACTGGATCTGGATCTGCCCGCTGAGCTCGCGGATGCGCGACTGCACCACGTCCATGCCGACACCGCGGCCGGAGATGTCGGTGACCTCGGACTTGGTCGAGAAGCCGGGCAGGAACACCAGGTGCAGACATTCCTCGGTGGTCAGGCGGGCCGCGGCCTCGGGGTCGATCAGGCCCTTCTCGCGGGCCTTGGCGCGCAGCCGTTCCGGGTCGATGCCGGCGCCGTCGTCCTGCACCTCGATGCTGACGTAGTCGCCTTCCTGCTGCGCCGACAGGCGCACATGGCCGCCGCGCGGCTTGCCGGTGGCTTCGCGCAGCGCCGGGGCTTCGATGCCGTGGTCGATCGCGTTGCGCACCAGGTGCACCAGCGGATCGGCCAGCGCCTCGACCAGGTTGCGGTCCAGTTCGGTGTCGGCGCCGATGAGCTCCAGCTCCACTTCCTTGTTGAGCGAGCGGGCAACGTCGCGCGCCACCTTGGGGAAGCGCGAGAACACCTTGCCGACCGGCTGCATGCGCGTGCGCATCACCGCCGACTGCAGGCGCGCGGTGGCGATGTCCAGGCTGCTGACCGCGCGGTCCAGTTCCTCGTCGCGCAGGCGCACGCGCAGGGTCTTGAGACGGTTGCGCGAGAGCACCAGTTCGCCGATCAGGTTGACGATCGCGTCCAGGCGCTTGGTGTCCACGCGCACGGTGTGCTCGGGCTCGGCGGCCTTGGCCGGGGCGGCCGCGGCCTTGGGCGCGGCGCTGGGCGCACGCGGCGCCGGCTGCAGCGCCTGCGGCGTGGCTGCCGGCGGCGCATCGCCGTGCAACTGGTCCAGCAGCGCCTCGAATTCGTCGTCGCTGATCAGGTCCGCATCGCCCGCGGCGGCCGCGGGCGCCTTGGCGGCGGGTGCCGGCGCGGCGCTCTTGGCCGGTGCCGGCGCCGGCGCGGCGTCGCCGTGCGCGTCGAACTGCGCGATCAGCTCGGGCGGCGCGCGCGGCGGCTCCTGGCCGCTGCCGAAGGCGTCGAGCATCGACTGCAGGTAGTCCAGCGACTGCTGCGCGGCGTCGAAGTGCCGCGCCTGCAGGGTGGCCTGGCCGGCGCGGGCCATGCCCAGGGTTTCCTCCGCGGCGTGGCACAGCTCGACCATGGCGTTGATCGCCAGGAAGCCGGCGCCGCCCTTGAGCGTGTGGAAGCCGCGGAACACGGCGTTGAGCTGGCCGCTGTCCTCGGGCGCCTGCTCCAGCGACACCAACTGCTCGCCGAGCCGGTCCAGGATTTCCTGGGCCTCGATGATGAAGTCGGCAGCGATGTCGTCGGGTACGGCGCTCATAGCGTTACAGTCCCAGGCCCGAGAGCAGGTCGTCGGCGTCGTGCTGCGACACGCCGTGGCGGTCCAGGCCGGGCAGGGCCGGGCCGGCCAGGCTGCCGTCGGCCTTCTTGTTTTCTTCCTTCGGCGGCAGACCCAGCGCGCCGAAGCCCTCGTGCACGCGGCGCACGATGCCGGCGACGCGGCGGATGATCTGCCCGGTCAGGTCCTGGAAGCTCTGCGCCAGGGCCATTTCGGTGAGGTTGTGGCGGATCTTGTCGAGGATCTCGCTCTGGTCGCCGCTGAGGCCGCCGGCGGCGAGCTGGTCGGCCAGCGCACGGCATTCCTCGGCCAGGTCCAGGGTGCGGTGGCTGGCCTGTTCGGTCATCTCCACCACGTGGTCCAGGCGCGAGCAGGCGTCGTCCAGCTCGCCGGCCTCGCTGGGCACCACCGGCAGTTCGCCGAGCGCCTGCCCCAGATCGCGCGCGAGCCGGCTCAGGCCCTGCATCATCGGCCGCGTGCGCCAGGCGGCGAGGGTGTCGATCTCCCTGCGCCAGCCGGCCTCGTCGCCGTTTTCCAGCGCGTCCAGCGCGCCTTGCAGGCGTTCGATCAGGGCGGTACGTTCGGCGGTGGCTTCCATTTAGGCGGTCGCTCCCAGGCGTTCGAAGATCTTGCCCAGCTTCTCCTGCAGCGTCTGCGCGGTGAACGGCTTGATGATGTAGCCGTTCACGCCGCACTGTGCGGCCTCGATGATCTGCTCGCGCTTCGCCTCGGCGGTGACCATCAGCACCGGCAGGTGCTTGAGCTTGTCGTCGGCGCGGATGTTGCGCAGCAGATCGATGCCGGTCATGCCCGGCATGTTCCAGTCGGTGACCACGAACTCGAACGGCGCCGAGCGCAGCGCGGCCAGGGCGCTGTTGCCGTCTTCGGCCTCGGCGGTATTGGTGAAGCCCAGATCGCCGAGCAGATTCTTGACGATGCGTCGCATCGTCGAGAAATCGTCCACGATCAAAATCCGCATGTTCTTGTTCACCACTGACTCCTAAGGGTTCCTATTCTTCGTCTTCCAGACCGGCATCGGCGACCTCGAACGCCTTCAGGCGTCCGCGCAACCGTACCGTGGCCTGGCCATGGATCTGACACACGCGCGACTCGCTGACCCCGAGCACCGCGCCGATTTCCTTGAGGTTCAATTCCTGCTCGTAGTACAGCGACAGCACCAACTGCTCGCGTTCGGGCAACTGCGCGATGGCCTTGCCCAGCTCGCGGCCGAATTCGCTGCGCTCGAGCATCTGCTGCGGATTGGGTCCGCCCTTGGCGATGGTATCCAGTTCGCCATGGTCCTCGATGCGCGACTCCAGGCTCAGCACCTGTCCGCGGGCGGCATCTTCCATCAAACGCAGGTATTCGGGAAGCGGCATGTCCATTGCCGCGGCCACTTCGTTGGCGGCGGCGGCGCGGCCGGTGCTCTGTTCGATCTTGCGGATCGCCGAGGCGGCGTCGCGGGCGCGGCGGTGCACCGAGCGCGGCACCCAGTCGCCACGGCGGATCTCGTCGATCATCGCACCGCGGATGCGGATCGAGGCGTAGGTCTCGAACGAGGCGCCCTGTTCGGCGTCGTAGCTGCGCGAGGCCTCGATCAGGCCGATCATGCCGGCCTGGATCAGATCGTCGATCTCGACGCTGGCCGGCAGCCGCGCCGCCAGGTGGTGGGCGATGCGCCGGACCAGGTCCGAGTGCTGGGTGATGTAGTCGTTGGCGCTGTTGCGCTGGACGGCGCGGTAGTGGGCGGCGGCGTTCATGCGGCCACCCCGCGCTGGATGATGCGTTCGACGAAGAACTCGACGTTGCCGCGCGGGGCGGTCGGCGCCTGCCAGCGCGCGGTGCGCCGGGCGATCTCGGAGATCGCCTGCGCCGACGGGCTGGACGGGTAGGCCTTGACCACCGGCTGCTGGCGCTGCACCGACAGGCGCAGCCAGTCGTCCTGCGGCACGCAGCCCAGGTAGTTCAGCGACACGTCGCCCAGGAACTTCTCGCAGACCCGGCTGAGCTTGTCGTACAGCAGGCGGCCTTCGTTGAGGTCGCGGACCATGTTGGCGACGATCTGCACCCGGTCCACGCCGCGCTCGCGCGAGAGGACCTTGATCAAGGCGTAGGCGTCGGTGATCGAGGCCGGCTCGTCGCAGACCACCACCACCGCGTCCTGCGCGGCCTGGCAGAAGGTCAGCACGCTGTCGGTGATGCCGGCGGCGGTGTCGACGATCATCACGTCCAGCTCGCGCTGCAACTCGGAGAACACGTTGACCAGCCCCACGTGCTGGGCCGGCGGAAGCTCGGCCATGTAGCGGCGGCCGGAGGCGGCGGGCACCACCATCAGCCCGTTGGGCATGTCGATCAGCACCTCTTCCAGGGTGCAGCGCCCGGCCACCAGGTCGGCCACGGTGAACTTGGGGGTCAGGCCCAGCAGCACGTCGACGTTGGCCAGGCCCAGGTCGGCGTCCAGCAGCAGGGTGCGCTTGCCCATGTCGGCCAGCGCCATGGACAGGTTCACCGAGATGTTGGTCTTGCCCACGCCGCCCTTGCCGCCGGTCACGGCGATGGTGCGCACCGGACCCAGCGGTTCGCTGCGCGTCGCCGACAGGGGGAAGGCATTGGTCAGATTGACGTAGTCACGCGACGGCATGGGTCTGCTCCGGAGTACAGGGCTTATCGGCAGCGCGCCGCAAATCTTCAAGGCGCAATACCAGGCTGGCGGCGTTGGCGCGGTGCAGGTCGTCCGGCACACGCTGTCCATCGGTCACCCAGGTGATGGGGAGGCGGTGGTCCACGACCACCGACAAGGCACTGCCGAACCGCCCGGTTTCGTCCAACTTGGTCATGATGACCCCCTGTGGGTCGGCGCCGGCGAACCGGCGCACCACCTCGTCCAGGTCGGAGAAATGGGCGTTGGCGGGGAGTACCAGCAAGGATCGGACCACCCGCGAGGCGCGCAGCCAGTGCAGCTGGGCAGCCAGGGCGCGGTCGCGCTGGCCCATGCCGGCGGTGTCGATCAGCACCAGCTTGTAGTCGGCCAGGCGCTCCAGCAGCTGCTGCAGCGCGGCGTCGCTGTCGGCCTCGTGCACGGCGATGCCGAGCTGGCGGCCGTAGCTGTGCAGCTGTTCGCGGCCGCCCACGCGGATGGTGTCGGTGGTGACCAGGGCCACGTCGCGGGCGGCATGGCGCTCCAGGAAGCGCGAGGCCAGCTTGGCGATGGTCGTGGTCTTGCCGGCGCCGGTGGGCCCGATCAGGGCGATCACGCCGCCTTCCTCGAGCGGGTCCAGCGGGGCGATCGGCAGGCGCTTGGACAGCAGGCCCAGCATCAGCCCGCGGCCACGGTGCAGCTCCAGGTCGGCGGGGATCTGCATGACCACGTCGCGGGTGATGCCGCTGTCGAAGCCGTAGTCGTCCATCAGCTCCAGCGCCTGGGCGCGGACCGGCGAACCGCGCAGGCGCTCGTCGGTGAGGCGGTTCATCTCACGCTCGATCATCTGCCGCATCAGCGCCAGTTCGTCGCGCAGCTGCGTCAATTGTTCGTCGTTCTGCGGGGCGGGGAAGGTCGGCACCGCCGCCAGCGTGGCGGCCGCCGGGATTCCGGCAGCGGCCGGCGCGTCGGCCTTGGCCACGCTCGGCGCGGCCGGGGCCGGGGCCGGAGCCGTGCTCGGGCTCGCCAGCGGGGTCAGCGCCACCGCGGCGACGTCGTCGCGCCAGGCCGGCATGGCCTCGGCGGCCGGGGCCGGGGTGGCGGCGGCGAACGGGCTGGGCAGGGGCACGCTGATCGGGGCGTTGCGGAACACGTCCTCGGGGATGCTGAAGTCGGCGCGGCCGGTGACCGGTGCCGCGGCCTTGGCCGGGGCGGGCTGGCGTGCGGCGGCAGCCGGGGCGGCCGCGGCGGGCATCGCCGAGGCGGCCAGCGCCGCCGGCTGGGTCAGCGGCCGTGCGGCGGCAGCGGCCGGCGCGGCACTGCCGCGGCGCTCGCTGATCGCGGCCATCATCGCCATCGCCGGGCTGGCGGCGGCGTTGTCGCTCCGTGCAGCGCGCGGAGCGGGAGCGGCCGGTGCCTGCGCGGCGGCGGCGCGCGGCGCCTCGTCCGGGCGCACCGCATCCAGCGCCCGCTGCACCAGGGCCTCGTCGTAGTTGCTGGCGGCGACGATCTCGATGCCCTCGTCGGTACGCCGATTGGACAGGATCACCGCATCCGGCCCGTGCTCGTCGCGCACCATCCGGAAGGCGGTGCGCATGTCGGGGGCGACAAAGCGTTTGATCTTCATGGGTGGGAGCCGGGAATGGTGAATGGGGAATGGGGAATGGATGCGTGATCGGTGCCGATACGTGGCGGGCCGCGGTGTCGTGTCTGGTTTTTCGTGATCGTGTTCATTGCTCTCTCCGCTGCCGGGGCAAGGGTGCGATTCCCCATTCCCTGTTCCCGATTCCCGTCATCTCAACTGATCGTGCCCACCAGCTTCAGCCGCTTGTCCTCCGGCACTTCGCTGTAGGACAGGACCGACAGCGCGGGGACGCTGTGGCGGACCAGGCGGGCGAGGGCGGCGCGGACCTGCGCCGGGACCAGCACCACTGCCGGTTCGTTGCGCGCCTCCTGCTTGCTCACGCAGTCCGCCAGACTTTGGTGCAAGCGCTCGGCCAGTCCGGGTTCCAGCGCCGCGCCGTTGCCCTGGGTAGAGTCCTGCAAGACACGTTCCAATTGCGGGGCCAGGGTGAACACCGGCAGTTCCGGGGCCATGCCGGCGATCTCCTGGACGATGAACCGGCCCAGGGCGTTGCGCACGGCGGCGGTGAGCGCGCCGGGTTCCTGACTCTGCGGGGCGTGCTCGACCAGGGCCTCGACGATCTTGCGCAGCTGCCGCACCGGGATCTTCTCGATGAGCAGGTTCTGCAGCACCCGCACCACCACCGACAGCGGCAACGCCTTGGGGGTGAGGTCCTCGACCAGCTTGGGCGCGCTCTTGGCCAGGGTCGCCAGCAGCTGCTGCACTTCCTCGTGGCCGAGCAGTTCCGGGGCGTGCTCGCGGATCAGGTGCGAGAGGTGGGTGGCGATCACCGTGGCTGGGTCGACCACGGTGTAGCCCATGGTCTCGGCCTGGGCGCGCAGGTGCGGCTGGATCCAGATCGCATCCAGGCCGAACGCCGGGTCCTTGCCGGCAATGCCGTCGATCTTGCCGAGCGCACCGCCCGGGTCCAGCGCCAGTTCGCGGTCCGGGTGGATGTCGGCGGTGGCCACCGGCACGCCATGCACCAGCAGGCGGTAGGCGTTGGCCGGCAGTTCCAGGTTGTCGCGGATGTGCACCGGCGGCACCAGGAAGCCGATGTCCTGGGTCAGCTTGCGGCGCACGCCCTTGATCCGCGCCATCAGCTCGCCGCCCTGGGCCTTGTCCACCAGCGGGATCAGCCGGTAGCCCACTTCCAGGCCCAGCGGGTCGATCGGGCGCAGTTCGTCCCAGCCCAGTTCGGCGTTGGCCTGGGCGGCCGCTGCGGCCTGCGGCGCCGCCTCGGCGGCGGCCGGGGTCGGCTGCAGGCTGCGCTTCCACATCTTCCACGCCAGCACGCCCAGGATCAGCGCCAGCGTCAAGAAAGCGACGTTGGGCATGCCCGGGATCAGGCCGACCAGGCCCAGGATCGCCGCGGCCACCGCCAGCGCCTTATGCTGGCCGAACACCTGGCCCATCATCGAGGCACCCATGTCCTGCGAACGCGAGGCACGGGTGACCAGCATCGCCACCGCCGAGGACACCAGCAGTGCCGGCAGCTGCGCGACCAGGCCATCGCCGATCGACAGCAGGGTATAGGTGGAGGCGGCCTGGGCCACCGGCATGCCGTGCTGCAGCACGCCGACCGCCATGCCGCCGATCAGGTTGATGAACAGGATCAGGATGCCGGCGATGGCGTCGCCGCGGATGAACTTGCTGGCGCCGTCCATCGAGCCGTAGAAGTCCGCTTCCTCGCGCACTTCCTCGCGGCGGGCCTTGGCTTCCTCGCGGGTCAGCAGGCCGGCGTTGAGGTCGGCGTCGATCGCCATCTGCTTGCCGGGCATGGCGTCGAGGATGAAGCGCGCGGTCACTTCCGACACGCGCCCGGCGCCCTTGGTGATGACCACGAAGTTGATGATGGTGAGGATCGCGAACACCACGATGCCGACCGCATAGTTGCCGCCGATCACGAATTCGCCGAAGGCCTCGATCACCTTGCCGGCCGCGCCGTGGCCGCCCTGGCCGTTGATCAGGATCACGCGGGTGGAGGCCACGTTCAGCGCCAGGCGCAGCATCGTGGTCATCAGCAGCACGATCGGGAAGATGCTGAATTCCAGTGGCCGCTTCACGTACACCACCGCCAGCAGCACCATCAGCGAGATGGCGATGTTGAAGGTGAACAGGGCGTCCAGCACCGGGGCGGCCAGCGGCACCACCACCATCGCCAGCATCAGCAACACGATCACCGGGGCGCCGAGCCCGTGCTTGATCATGTCCATCAACTTGCGCGTGTTCATCTGCGCGGCAGGCTGGCTCATGGCTGGCTCCCCGGGGCGAATTCATCCACTTCCAACGGCGGCAACGGCGGCATCGGCCCGCTGCGCCAGGCGCGCAGCTGGTAGACGTACGAGAGGACCTGCGCCACCGCGGAATACAGTCTCACGGGAATTTCCTTGCCGAGTTGGCCTTCCCTATACAAGGCGCGTGCCAAAGGCGGCGCCGAGATCACCGCCACGCGGTGCTGCTCGCCGACCTCGCGGATGCGGAAGGCGATCTCGTCCACGCCCTTGGCGACCACGGTGGGGGCGCGCATGCGCCCGCTCTCGTACTTCAGCGCCACCGCGTAGTGGGTGGGGTTGACCACCACCACGTCGGCCTTGGGCACGGCTTCCATCATCCGCCGCTGCGACATCTGCATCTGCATCTGGCGGATGCGGCCCTTGACCTCGGGGCTGCCGTCGCTTTCCTTCATTTCCCGGCGCACTTCCTCCCGGGTCATCTTCAATTTGCGGATGTAATTCCATTTCTGATAGGGCGCATCGATCGCGGCCAGCAGCGCCAGCGCGCCGGCGGTGTACAGCAGCAGCCGCAGGGTGAAGCCCAGGCCGTGGCCGATGGCCTGTTCCAGCGGCTGCAGCAGCAGGCTGCGCAGGAAGTCGGTGCTGCCCCACAGGCACAGCATCGCGGCGCCGCCGACGAAGCCCATGCGCAGGATCGACTTGAGCAGCTCGACGATGGTCTCGGCGCCGTACATGCGGCTGAGCCCGTTCATCGGGTTGAGCCGGTCGAACTTGGGGATCAGCGCCTGGCCGGAGAAGCGCAGGGTGCCCATCAGCACCGGCGCGGCGAAGCTGGCTGCCAGGCAGATGCCTACCAGCGGCAGCACCACCCAGAGCAGGTTCAGCAGCAGGTCGCCGAAATGGCCGAACATCGCCTCCGGATGGTCGCGCATCGACAGGTCCGGGCGCAGCGCCTGTTTCAGCCAGGCCACCGCCCCGGCGGTCATGGAGGTGGACAGGCCCATCAGGGCGAAGACGCCGGCGCTGAACACCGCGGCCGTCGCCAACTCGCGCGAATGCGGGATGTTGCCCTGTTCGCGGGCTTCGCGCAGGCGTTTGTCTGTTGGCTGTTCTGTGCGCTCTGCGCCTTCTTCGCTCTCGGACATCGGGGGTGCGCTCGGCCAGGATCGACCCTGCGCACTGCAAGGACCGTGCCGGTTCCGGAAGCGAGGCCGGGCGCCGCCGCGGCCCGTCGTTCGGCGTCAGCTAGGCCGGCTGCAGCTCCACCCGGTCGCGGCCCAGGCGCTTGGCCTGGTAGAGGGCGGCGTCGGCGCGCGCCAGCAACTGCTGCAGCGGTTCGCCGGGCCGGTACCAAGCCACGCCGATCGAGGCGGTGATCGCCAACTGCCGCTCGCCGATGCGCAGCGGCTGCCCGGCGATGATGGCGCGCAGGGCCTGCAGCCGGTCGCCGCAACTCGTCGGCAACCCCGGCAGCACCGCCAGCAGTTCCTCGCCGCCGTAGCGGCCCACCAAGTCGGCGTCGCGCAGATTGGCGCCCAGGCGCCGCGCCACCTCGATCAGCACCGCGTCGCCGACCAGATGGCCATGCTCGTCGTTGATCCGCTTGAAGTGGTCCAGGTCGATCATCGCCACGGCCAGCGGCGTCTGTTCGGCGTCGCTGCGGCGCATCTGCGCGGCCAGCGCCTCTAGGATGCCGGCGCGGTTGAGCAGGCCGGTGAGGGCGTCGTGCGAGGCCTTCACCGCCAGCGCGGCGCGGGCGATCTCCAGTTCGCGCTTGTCGTGCTCCAGTTCCTCGGTGCGCCGCGCCACCAGGTCGGCCAGTTCGCGCTGGCGTTGGTGCAGGCGGCGTTCGCGCCACAGCAGCAGTGCCACCACCAGGCCGCCGCCCAACAGCAGGTACAGCACCAGCATCGGCTGGCTGCGCCACCACACCGGCGCCACCGAGAAGGCCACCCGCAGCGGCGCCGAGGCACTGCGACGGTACGCGTCCAGCAACTGCACCTCCAGCACGTAGTCGCCCGGTGCCAGCGGCGGCTGCTCGAATTCGAAGTTGGGCGTGTGCAGCCAGCGGGTATGCGCGCCCTCGAAGCGATAACGGAAGCTGATGCGGTTGCGTTCGTCGTACAGGTCCGGCGAGCCGACCGCGATATGCAGGGGATCCTCGCTCCAGCGCAGGCGCGTGCCCGCGCCGACGGGCACGCCGCCGCGGCTGAATTCCTTGAGCACCAGCCGCGGCGCCCGCGCCGGGAACAGCCGCGTCGGATCCAGCAGATGGGTGACGCCACGGCTGCTGCCCAGCCACACCGACCCGTCGTGATCCTCCAGGAAGGCCGACTCGGACATGTCGTTCCAGAGCAGGCCCTGCGCCTGGGTCAGCCGCGACCAGGCGCGGCCGTTATAGACGTCCACGCCCTGGTTGTGGCTGATCCAGATCCAGCCGTTGCGGGTGTGGCGCAGGCTGTAGATCTGCAGGCCGCTCAACTGCACGTCGGCCGGGTGCAGGTGCAGCGTGTCGCCGTCCAGCCGGCCTTGCCAGGCGCCCGGTCCGTACAGGCTGGCCCAGGCCTGGCCGTCGTCCAGGACCAGCAGCTTGCTGAGCACCGGCTGCGCCGGCGCACTGTCGGCAACCAGCCGAATCGGGGTCCAGGTGTCGCCGCGCAGGCGGAACAGCCCGGCGACGCCGGTCATCAGCAGGCTGCCGTCGTGGCGTTGCTGGACATCCGAGTACTCGCCGCCGGGCAGCGTCGACAGTCGGCGCGGGACCGCGTCTGCAGTCGCCTGCGCCAGCAGGTAGACGCCGTCGTCGGTGAGGATCCAGACGCGGTCGGCAGCGTCCACGAACAGTTGCTTGGCGATCACCATTCGCTGGCGGCCGCCGCCGCCGCTGCGCAACTGCGGATATGCGCGCAGCAGCCGACCCTGCGCGTCGTAGTGGCGCAGCACGCCGATCGAACCGATGCTCCACAGCGTGCCGTCCGCGGCGCGGCGCAGGCCGATCATCTGCGTGCCGTGGTCGCTGGGCCAGCGCTGGAAGCGGCCGTCCTCGCGCAGCCGGTCGACACCGCCCTCGTTGCCGCTCAGCAGCTCGCCGCGCTGGGTACGCTGGATGCTCCAGGTCGGTGCCCGGCTGATGCCCTGCGACACATCCCAGTTCTCGATCCAGCCATAGCCGTTCCAGCGCAGCACGCCTTCGCCGTCCATGCTCAGCCACAGGTCGCCGGCCTGGTCGAAGCGCATGGCGACGAGGTTGCCCTCGGGCAGGCCGTTGCGACGGTCGAAGGTGCGCCAGTGCCCATCTTCCCAGCGCGCCAGGCCATGGTTGGTGCGCACCAGCACGCGGCCTTGCGGGTCCAGCAGGATCGGCGTGCGCCAGGTCACCAGGGTCGGCCCCTCCAGCCCGGGAGGTGTCTGCTCCTGGAAGCGCGTCGCGCCGGCCGGCAGCCGCATCACCTTGTTGCTGCCGACGACCCACAGGCTGCCGGCGCGGTCCCGCACCGCGTTGCGCCAGAAGTCGGGCGGCAGGCCGTGGGCCTGGTCGTAGCGGGTGGCGCGGCCGTCGGCATCGATCCGGCACAAGGCCTTGGCGCAGCCCAGCCACAGCGTGTCGTCGACGACGAACTGGTCGTGGATGTCGGCCAGCTCCGGTTGCCGCGCCAGCGTCGCCGCATCGAACAGGGGCCGCAGCTCCCATCCGCTGGCATCGGCCTTGCGCACCGCGCGCAGGAGGCGATGGTCGTCCAGCACCACCGTGCCCCAGGCCGGGGCGGCCAGTCGCGGGCGATTCAACTTTCGATGCGACGCCAGGCGGTCGTGTTCCAGTGGGATCCACCGCGCCGGCGCGCCGTCGTCCACGTAGATCGCATCGAAGGTAGCCACCCACAGCCGCCGCTCGGCATCCTCGGCGGCATCGGAGATGTAATGGCCACCGCGGCCCTGCAGCGTCACTTGCTGGAACTGGTCGCCGTCGAAGGTGTACAGCCCGCTTTCGCTGCAGACCAGCAGGCTGCCGTCGCGCCGCTGCAGCAGGCAGGTCCCGGCCAGGCCGAGCAGCCCCTGGTCCTGTGCGTAGTGCCGCAACGGGATCACCTAGGCCTGCGTGGACCCCGTCCAGGTCAGGGCGGACAGCAGCAGCCAGAGCGGCCACCACAGGGATCGCCCCATGACTGTGCGCATACGACGCTCAGCCGCCGCCGCGCCGCCGTGGGACACGGCGAGGGCAGGCACGAGCGGACGCTGGCGAGCGATAGGGCATGGCGTGCGGCGAGCGATGGACGAAGGGACGGACCGCGGCGATCGGCGGTATCCGGGACGGTCGGCGGTGCCGCCGCCCATCCTGGCGCGCCAACGATAGCCTTCTGCCGGTATCGGCCGCGTTGTGGTGCAGCTTGAGTCCCGGCTATGCGGTCAGCGCGCGCGCGGCGTCGAAGGCGGCATCGAACAGGCGCTGCACCGGCGGCCCCATCTCGCCGACCAGCACCGCCAGCAGCGCCAGGCCCAGCACCACCGCCACCGGCAGGCCGAGCTGGATCGGGTTCAGCGACGGCGCCGCCTTGGCCAGCGCGCCGAAGGCCAGGTTCACCGCCATCATCGCCACCATCACCGGCAGCGCCAGGGTCACCGCCCCGCGCATGATGCTCATGAAGAAGTTCGGCGCGACCGAGGCCATGGCCTGCGCATCGGGCAGGGCGGTGCCGATCGGCAGCGCCTTGTAGCTGTCCACCAGCAGCGACACCACCGCCAGATGCCCGTTGGCGGTGAAGAACATCATGCCGAAGGCCAGGTAGAACCACTGGCCGATCACCGGCGAATTGACCCCGCGCAGCGGATCGGCCATCTGCGCGAAGCCCAGGCCGGTGCTCTGCGAGACCAGTTCCCCGGCCATCGCCCCGGCCTCGAAGATCATCCGCAGCATGAAGCCCATGCTGGCCCCCACCGCCAGCTCCCGCGCCACGCTGAGCACCACCGCGGCATTGAACCCATCCCAATCCGGCACCGGCGGCAGGATCGGCGCCAGCGCGATGGCCAGCGTCCCGGCCAGGATCACCCGCACCCGCCCTGGCACCGCCTTGCTCCCGACCATCGGCATCACCGTCAACATCGCCCCGATCCGCAGCATCGTCCACAGCACCGCCCCGATCATCGCGAACGCCCGCGACCCATCGACGACCATTTGCGTGGCGGCATCCATCAACCCGAGACCCCGGCAGACATCACGAAGGAACCGTCAGCCAATCGCGCGAAGCGAGCGGCTTTCAGCGATAGACATGCAGGCGAGCCTGTGGACAATTACAGACAGCGCACGATCGGCTCCCAACACAACGCCCCAATGGCCGCAGCTATCGCTTTTGCCATTGTTGTTGCTGTTGTTGTTGCCGTTGTTTTTGCTGTTGTTTTGCTCTTGATCCACCGGGTCCCCTCCGCAGCGGCGGAGCTGGCGGGCAAAACCCCCCGCAGGGGGGCGGCGCACAGGGATGTGCGCCGTTTTCTGCCGGGGCAGGGCTCGCCGGGAAAAGGCGAAGCACTGCTTCGCCCCGGCGGGCGGGCTGGCGCCGCGAGGCGACTGCCCCGGACTTGGCTGCGAAGCAGACAAGCCCCGTCCCAAAATCCCGTCAGCGGAGCGAACCCGCGTAGCGGGCGCGAAGGCGGGGTGTGCTTTCTTTTGGTTACTTTTCTTTGCACAAGCAAAGAAAAGTAACTCGCCGCCAGGCGAAAGCCTTTGCTGTTGCTCTTCACACCCAGGAAAGGGGGCAGAAGAAGTATCTGCCACAGCGGAAGAAGAAGCGGTCGGGGAGGCAAAAACAGCCATCCCCGCTACCCAATCAAATGCGGAATACGCTGAAACAGCATCGTCGTGTACTCCACCAGATGCGCCAGCAACATGCTCCCCGTCGCGAACAACATCGCCGTCAACGCCACCACCTTCGCGATGAACGCAATGGTCGGCTCATTGAGCTGCGTCGCCGCCTGGAACACACCGATCACCACACCCACCGCCAACATCGCCAGCAACAACGGCCCCGCCACCCACAACACCGTGATCAACCCGCCACGCAACTCCGTCAACGCCAGCTCCGGACTCATGGCTCAGACCCCGTTGAAACTGGCGGCCAGCGTGCCGACCGTCAGCACCCAGCCGTCGACCAGCACGAACAGCAGGATCTTGAACGGCGCCGAGATCAGCATCGGCGACATCATCATCATGCCCATCGACATCAGCACGCTGGCCACCACCAGATCGATGATCACGAACGGAATGAAGATCAGGAAGCCGATCTCGAACGCCGTCTTCAGCTCGCTGGTGACGAACGAGGCCACCAGCACCTGGAACGGCACCGCGTCCGGGCCGCTGTAGGTGCCGTTGCCGGCCATGCCGGCGAAGGTCATCAGGTCGGTCTCGCGCACCTGCGCCAGCATGAACGCGCGCAGCGGCTGCGTGGTCAGCGTCCACGCGGTCTGGAAATCGATCTGGCCGTTGAGATACGGGCTCATGCCCTGGCCCCAGGCCTTTTCCCACACCGGCATCATCACCAGCGCGGTCAGGAACAACGCCAGGCCCATCAGCACCTGGTTGGAGGGCGTCTGCCCGGTGCCCAGCGCCTGACGCAGCAGGCCGAGCACGATGGTGATGCGGGTGAAGGCGGTCAGCACCAGCAGCAGCGACGGCAGCAGGGTGATGGCCGTCATCAGCAGCAGGGTCTGCAGCGGCAGGCTCACCGGCTGCGCGCCGATCTTGCCGACGTTGACCTCCGGCAGCGAGGGCAGGGTGGGCGCGGCGTTCTGCGGGGCCTGCGCGGTCGGCGTGGTGGCCGGCGCCGGCTTGGCCTGCGCCCAGGCGAACGCGGGCAGCAGGCTCAGCGTCAACAGGATCAGCAGCAGGCGCAGGCGGCGGGCGTTGCGGTTCCAGAAAAACGGCATGGTCATTTGTCCTTGCGCAGCTTCTGCGCCAGAAGCTGGGCGAAATCGGGAAGCTGCTTGAACTGCTTGATCGAGGGCAGGGTCGGCGCGGGCGCCTGCGGCAGCGGCTCGGGCAGGTGATGCAAGGTGCGTACCCCGCCGGGCGAGACGCCGAGCAGCAGCTGTTCGCCGTTGACCTCGACCACCACCACCCGCTCCTTGGCGCCGACCGCCAGGCTGGCGACCACGCGCAAGCCTTGTGCCGGGCGGAAGCCGCTGCCGGGCAGGCGCTTGAGCACCCAGGCCATGGCCAGGATCAGGCCCAGCACCAGCAGCAGCGCGAACACCGCACCGACCAGGCTGGGCGCCGACGGCGCCGCGCTACCGACGCCCGCGCCGTGCCTGGCGGTCTGCGCGGCGACGGCGAGCAGCAGGCTCACCGCAGTCTCCGGATGCGCTCGCTGGGGCTGACCACGTCGGTCAGGCGCACGCCGAAGCGGTCGTTGATGGTCACCACCTCGCCGTGTGCGATCAGGGTGCCGTTGACGTACACGTCCAGCGGTTCGCCGGCGCCGCGCTCCAGCTCCACCACCGAGCCCTGGTTGAGCTGCAGCAGGTTGCGGATCGGGATGCGGCTGCGGCCCACTTCCAGCGACAGGGTCACCGGCACGTCCAGGATCACGTCCAGGTTCAGGTCGTTGGACTCGGCCATGGCATCCGGCTGCAGGCTGTCGAACTGGGCCGGCGCCGGCTGGGTGGGATCGGTCTGGGTCATGGCAGGTCTTCCTGGAGAGCGGGGCGGCGGCGCAGCGCGCCGGGGGGATGGGTGGCGGTGATCTTCACCGCGTTCTGGCCGTGCGAGATGCCGAACTCACCGGTGAACACCGGGATGTTCTCCACGCACAGCGGCACCTGCTTGGGCAGGTCGATCGGCAGCACGTCGCCGATCTTCAGCCGGGTCAACTCGCGCAGGCTCATCTGCTTCTGCGCCAGCACGCTGGAAATGGTGACCTCCGAGCCGAACAGCTGCTCGCGCAGCATGATGTTCCAGCTCTCGTCGCGGTCCACGCGGTCGCTCTGGATGCCGGCGTCGAGCAGTTCGCGGATCGGCTCCAGCATCGAGTACGGCAGGGTCACGTGGATCTCGCCGCCGCCGCCTTCCAGCTCCACGTGGAAGCGGCTGACCACCACGTACTCGCGCGGGGTGACGATGTTGGCAAAGTGCGGGTTGACCTCGGAATTGAGGTACTCGAACTCCACCTCCATCACCGGCGCCCAGGCCTCGGCCAGGTCGGCGAAGGTCTGCTTGAGCATCAGCTGGATGACCCGCATCTCGGTCGGGGTGAACTCGCGGCCCTCGATGCGGGTGGGGTAACGGCCGTCGCCGCCGAAGAAGTTGTCGACCACGGTGAACACCAGGGTCGGCTCGAACACGATCAGGCCGGTGCCGCGCAGCGGCTTGAACTTGATCAGGTTCAGGTTGCTCGGCACGTACAGCGAGTGCATGTAGTCGTTGAACTTGATCAGGTCGATGCCGCGCACCGACAGGTCGGCCGAGCGCCGGATCAGGTTGAACAGGCCGATCCGCCACAGGCGGGCGAAGCGCTCGTTGACCATCTCCAGGGTCGGCATGCGCCCACGGATGATCCGGTCCTGGCTGGAGAAGTCGTAGCTACGCGCTTCGCCAGGCTCGGCCGGCGCCGGCTCGGTATCCACCACGCCGGCGTCGACGCCATGCAGCAGGGCATCGATCTCGTCTTGGGAGAGCAGGTCGGTCATCGCGGCGGCGCCTTACTGTGTGACGAAGCTGGTGAACAGCAGTTCTTCCACGCACTTCTTGCCGGTCTCGGCGGTCATCAGCTTCTGCGCGGTGGCCAGCGCCTCGGCCTGCAGCTTCTTGCGGCCGTCGATGTTGGCGATGTCGGTCGCCTGCACCTGCGAGAACAGCATCAGCAGGTTGGCGCGGATCGCCGGGGCGTTCTCGGTGATCAGCTTCAGCTCTTCCGGATCGCGGGTCATCAGCTGCACTTCGAGCTGCAGATAGTGCGGGCCGTCTTCCGCGCCGCCGTTGAGGTTGACCACGAACGCCGGTTCCATCGGGAAGTACTGCGCCGGCTTGGGAATCTCGGCGGTCTTCGCCTCGGCCTTGGCGTGGCCGCCCTCGGGCCTCTTCAGGAAGAAGAACGCACCGGCACCGCCGCCGCCCAGCACCAGCACCGCCGCAACGACGATGATCAGCAGCTTCTTCTTCGACTTGCCGCCTTCCGGGGCGTCCTTGGCGTCTTTCTTGGATTTGTCGGCGGCTGACACAGAGCGGGCTCCTGAAGGGGGTCTGCCCCTAAGGATGCAATCGCCGTGCCGAAACCGCGCGCCTGGCGCGCCGGGTGTTTGACGGTGGCGCCGCGCGCCCATGCAGGCGCGGGCGAGACCCTTGCGGGGCAACGGGTTCCGGCAGGGGAAGCGTTACGGCCCCGACGCACTCCCCCGAGATACGTCGGGGCGGTCGCCCCCTGCACCACACACATCGCCCCAGCCGGGGCGGCGGCTACGCCGCCAGGATCAGGCGTAGGCGTCGAGCAGGCCGCGCTGGCGCAGGACCACCGACGGAATCCCGACGCTGCCGGACAGGTCGTCGCCCAGCTCGCTGCCACCGAGGCTGCTGCCGCCCTGCGGCGTGCCCTGCGTATTGGCCTGCTGTTGCTGCGGCTGCTGCTGGCCGACATCGGCCTGGCCAAGCTGGAAGCCGTGCTGGCCGAGCATGTCGCGCAGGCGCGGCAGGCTGTTCTCCAGGGCCTGGCGCACGTCGGCCTGGGCGCTGCTGAAACTGGCGTTGACCTGGTCGCCGGTCATGTGCAGGCGCACCTCGACCGGGCCCAGCTCGGCCGGATTCAGCTTGATGTGGGCGTGGCCGATCTTCTGGTCGGCGAGCCAGCTGATGCGCGCGCCCAGTTCCTCGTCGAACTGGTTGCCGTGCAGGTTCGGGGTCGGCGTCGGCGAGCCGGTGAACGGCTGCGGATCGGTCAGCCGCGTGGTGGCGTGCAGCGGCGCCGTCGCCGCGGTCGGCACGATGGCGCTGGGGTCGGCGGCGGGCGCGGCGTCGCCGCTCTCGCCCGTCTTGCCGCCGGCCGCGGCGGCGATGGCGGCCAGTGCCGCCAGCGGGGCCGCGGTGTCGCCGCCACCGGCCTTGTCGGCCGACCCGGCCTGCGCCAGCAGCATCGCGCCGAAGCCGCCGGCAGCGGAGGCCGGGGCTGTGCCGGCCGTCGCGGCAGCGCTGCCGGCGGTGGCGGCATTGGGATCGGTGGCGCCGGCCGCGGTCTGCGCCGCGGCGTCGCCGCCGAGCAGCGCGCCCACGCCGTTGGCCACGGCGCCGGCGACGCCGACCGCCAGCCCGGCCGCCGCACCCAGCGGGGTCGCGGTGGCGGCCGGCAGGACCGCCGCGCCGATCGCCGGCAGCAGGCCCAGGCCGATGCCGGCCAGCCCGGCCGGCGGCCAGGCGCTGTCGTCCGGCTTGGCGTCGTCGCGCTTGTCCTCGGTCTTGGCCTTGTCCTTGGCCGTGGCCTTGGTCTCGGTGCTGCTCTTTTCATTGTCCTGGGCGACCTTGTCGCCGGCCTGCGCGCTGCGCGCCGGATCGCTGGCGGTGTCGTCCGCGGCGGCCGGGCGCTTGTCGGCCTGGTCCTTGTCGGCACCCTGCGCCGCCTTGGCCGTCTCGCGGGCGGCGGGCTTGGGCGCGGTGGTGCGCGCCGAGCCGCCGCCACCGAGCAGCTTGGCGAAGTCCTTGTCGCGACCGCCGCTGCGGTCTGCACCCTGGGTGTCGCTGCCGCCGCCGATCTGGCTGGCGCGGCCGCTGCCGCCCAGCGCGGAAAGCGCGTTGTTCATCGTCCGTCTCCGTCATCGTGTTCGTCGGCGGTGGCCGCCAGGCGCGCGCGGCGCGCTCCGAGGTCGTCCATCTCGCGCTGGCTGCGGCGGTCGTCGACCTTGCGTTCCTGCGCGCGGTAGCTGGCCGCGAGCTGTTCCAGCACCTGCTTGTCGCGGCTGGCCAGCAGCAGCCGGCTGCGTTCCATCTCCACCTTCTCGCGGTTGCGGTCCACGGTCTGGCATTGCTGCTGCACCGCGCTCTCCAGCCGGTCCAGGAAGGCGCGGCGGTTGGCCAGTTGCGCCAGGCTGGTCGCGGCCATCTGGCTGTTGGCGTACTCCTCGGCGTAGCGGCGCAGTTCCTCCAGCCGCGACTCGTGGGTGGCCAGGGCGCGCTGGCGCTCGGCGAGATCGCGGGCGACCTCGTCTTCGTGCTGCTGGGCGCGGCGGAGCAGGGGATCGAGACGTTGCGATTGCATCATGGCTTAGTTCTCGCGGTCGACCAGGCGCTTGAGGGCGGCCTGGCTGTGGGGCAGATCTGCGGCTTTGGCGACGTCCTGTCCGAGGAATTCCATGATCTCCGGCCAGCGCTCCAGCGCTTCGTCCACGGCCGGATCGTTGCCGCGCTGGTAGGCGCCGATGGTGATCAGGTCGCGGTTGGCCGAGTACGCGGCCACCAGCCGCTTCAGCGAGCGGATGCGCAGGCGCCACGGCTCGTCGGCGATGTCCTGGACCACGCGGCTGACCGAGGACTCGACGTCGATGGCCGGGTACAGGCCGCTGTCGGCCACGCGCCGCGACAGCAGGATGTGGCCGTCGAGGATGGCGCGCGCGGCGTCGGCGATCGGGTCCTGCGGATCGTCGCCTTCGGTGAGCACGGTGTAGAAGGCGGTGATCGAGCCGCGGCCCTTGGCGCCGTTGCCGGCGCGCTCGACCAGCGCCGGCAGCTTGGCGAACACCGACGGCGGGTAGCCGCGGGTGGTCGGCGGCTCGCCCACCGACAGGCCGATCTCGCGCTGGGCCTGGGCGAAGCGGGTCAGCGAGTCCATCAGCAGCAGCACGTTCAGGCCCTGGTCGCGGAACCATTCGGCGATCGCGGTGGCGCGGTAGGCGCCGTGCAGGCGCGCCAGCGGCGGGCGGTCGGCCGGGGCGGCGACCACCACGGCGCGGCGCAGGCCTTCCTCGCCCAGGGTGGTCTCGACGAAATCGCGCACTTCGCGGCCGCGTTCGCCGATCAGCCCGACCACGATCACGTCGGCGGCGGTGTAGCGGGTCATCATGCCCAGCAGGGTGGACTTGCCGACGCCGGAGCCGGCGAACAGGCCCACGCGCTGGCCGCGGCCGATCGGCAGCAGCGCGTTGATCGCGCGCACGCCCACGTCCAGCGGGGTGGTGATGGGTTCGCGCGCCAGCGGGTTGATCGACACGCCGGCCATGCCCACCGAACCTTCGGCGCGGATCGGGCCCTTGCCGTCCAGCGGCACGCCGTCCGAATCGATGACCCGGCCGAGCAGGCCTTCGCCCACTTCCACGCCGCCGCGGCGGTGCAGCGGCACCACCCGCGCGTTGGGCAGCAGGCCGTGGGTTTCGGCGCTGGGCATCAGCGAGGTGCGGTCGCCGGAGAAGCCGACCACTTCGGCATCGACCCAGCCGCCGTCGACCTCGACCTTGCAGGTGGCGCCCATCGGCGCCTCGCAGCCGACCGCTTCCAGGGTCAGGCCGACCGCACGGCGCAGGATGCCCTCGCGGATCAGGCCGCGGCCGGCGGCCGCGTCCAGGTCGAGCTTGCCCAGGCGGCCGGCCAGGCGCAGGTTGCGCGCATCCAGCCAGTCGCCGGGGTGGGTGCCGGACAGCGCGCTCACAGGCCCGCTCCGGACTTGCGCATCACCGTCTCCAGCGCCGCGCGCAGGCGCGCCTCGAGGGTGCCGTCGATGCGCACCGATTCGGCGTGCACGCGCAGGTCGCCGCGGCTCAGGCTCAGGTCCGGCACCAGCCGGATGCCCTGGTCCATCAGCGTCAGCAGCGGGGTCAGCGCGGCGATGTCGTCCGGGTGCAGGCGCACCTCGACGTCGCGGCGCGCGCCGCCGACCGCGTCCAGCGCCTCGGCGACCAGCTCCGACAGCAGCACCGGGTCGGCCTGGTAGGCGCGGCCGACCAGGCTGCCGGCGATGCGCACGGCCAGTTCGCCGAGCGCGCCGACCACTTCGTTCTCCAGCCGCGCCAGCGGCCGCGAGAAGTTGTCCAGGATGCCTTCGATCTGCGCGGTCAGGCGGCGGATCTCGGCCTGGCCCTGCGCCAGGCCCTCGGCGTGGCCGCGTTCGAAGCCTTCGTGCTGCGCCGCGGCCTCGATCGCCTGGATCTCCTCCAGGCTCGGCGGGCGCAGCACCGGCTCGTCCGGCAGCACATCCTCGTACGGCTGCGCCGCCAGCGGGGGCGGGGCATCGAGTTCCGGCGCCAGCCAGCGCACCACGTTGCCGTTCATACCATGGCCTCCGCACCGCTGCCGCCGAGGCTGATCGCGCCCTCATCGGCCAGGCGCCGCACGATCGCCAGGATCTCCTTCTGCGCGGCCTCCACGTCGGACAGGCGCACCGGGCCGCGCGCCTCCATGTCTTCCAGCAGGATCTCGGCGGCGCGCTGGGACATGTTCTTGGTGATCTTGTCGCGCACCTTGATGTCGGCGCCGCGCAGGGCCAGGCCGAGGCGGTCGCCGCTGACTTCGCGCAGCATGGTCTGCAGCCCGCGGTCGTCCAGCTCCACCAGGTTGTCGAACACGAACATCAGGTCCTGGATGCGGCTGCCCAGGTCGGCGTCGATCTTGCTGATCGCCGACAGCACGCCCTGGTCCGAGCCGCTGTCCAGGAAGTTGAGGATGTTCGCGGCCACCTTGACCCCGCCCACGTTGGACGACTTCAGGTTCTGGTTGCCGGAGAACTGCCGCTCCATGATCTCGTTGAGCTCGTTGAGCGCGTGCGGCGGGATGCCGTCGAGGGTGGCGATGCGCATCAGCACGTCGGCGCGGGTGCGCTCGGGCAGCAGCTTCAGCGCCTCGGCGGCCTGGTCGCTGTCCAGGTGCGCCATCACGATGGCGATGATCTGCGGATGCTCGTTGCGCACCAGGTCGGCGATGGAGCGCGGGTCCATCCACTTCAGGGTGTCCAGGCCGGTGGTGTTGCGGCCCAGCAGGATGCGGTCGATCAGGCTGCCGGCCTTGTCGGCGCCCAGCGCCTGCACCAGCACGTTGCGGATGTAGTCGTCGGCGCCCACGCCCAGCGAGGTCTTGCTGCCCAGCTCGGCGTTGAACTCCTCCATGACCTTCTCGACCTGGTCGCGCGAGATGCCGCTCAGCGTCGCCATGGCGATGCCGATCTTCTGCACCTCCTTGGGGTCCATGTGCTTGAGCACCTCGGCCGCGTCGGCCTCGCCGAGCGACAGCAGCAGCACGGCGGCGCGCTGGGTGCCATTCATTGCATTCGCATCAGGCTTCACTGGCGACCCATCCCTTCACGACCTGCGCCACGCGCTTGGAATCCTGTTTGACCGCTTCGCGGGCCTGACGCAACCGTTCTTCGTAGGCGTCGGGCAGGGCAATGGCGGGGTTGCCGCCAGCGCCGCCGCTGAGGCTGGCGGTGTCCTCGCCCAGCGACGGCAGCAGCGGGTTGTCGTCGTCGAGCATCGACAGCTTGGCGTCGCGCGGCTCGCCGCCCTCGCGGTCGTGGCCTACGGCCGCAGCCGGTGCGGGACCGGCGATCTGGCGCAGCGCCGGGCGCAGCACGCCGAACAGCAGCGCCAGCACCACCGCCGCACCCAGCACCAGGCGCGCGACGTTCATCACCCGCGGATCTTCCCACCAACCGGGCTTGTCGGCCGCTTCCGGGGCCTGGCGGACGAACGGGGCGTTCATCACCGAGACGGTGTCGCCGCGTTCGGCATTGAAGCCTACCGCTTGCTTGACCAGGCCTTCGATGCGGGTCAGCTCGGCGGCGCTGAGCGCCTGTTCGGTCATCTTGCCCTTGGCGCCCGGCCGCATCACGTGGTCCACCAGCACCGCCACCGACACGCGCTTGATCCGCCCGGCCGGCTGCCGGGTGTGCTGCAGGGTGCGGTCCAGCTCGTAGTTGCGGGTGGCGCTCTTGGAGCTTTCGGTCGGGGTCGCGGCGGCGGCCTGCTGAGTGCCGGCGGTGCCGGCGGCGGGCGGGGCGCCGGTAGCGCCCGGCTGGCCCGGCGCGCTGCCCGGCGAGTTGCTGGTCGCGCCGGGCGCGCCCTGCGGACCGCTGGTGCTGGTGCTGCTGTCGCTGACCTGCTCGCTGCGCAGCTTCGGCGGGTCGCCGTTGTACAGCTCGCGCGCTTCCTCGACCACCGAGAAGTCCATGTCCACGTTCACTTCCGGGTTGACCCGGCCCGGGCCGGTCATCGGCTCCAGCAGTTCGCGGATGCGCTGGTTGTAGGCGCTTTCCTGGCGCCGCACCTGGTCGAACTGGGCGGCGTTGAGCGCGGCGTCGCTGTTGGGGTCGGCGATGGTCAGCATGCGCCCGCTCTGGTCGACCACAGTGACGCGGTCCGGCGCCAGGTCCGGGATGCTGGAGGCGACCATGTTGACGATCGCATCGACCTGGTTGCGTTCCAGGGTGGTGCCGCCGCGCAGTTCCAGCACCACCGAGGCGCTGGCGGCCTCGCGCTGGCGGGTGAACGCGCTCGGCTTGGGAATGGCCAGGTGCACCCGCGCCTCGCGCACCGGGCGCAGGCTGGCGATGGTGCGTGCCAGTTCGGTTTCCAGGGCGTGCTGGTAGCGCGCGTTCTCCACGAACTGGCTGACCCCGAAGCCGGGATCCTTCTCCATCACCTCGAAGCCCATGTTGCCGTTGTCGGTCAGGCCGGAGCCGGCCAGCTTCAGCCGCGCGTCGTACAGCTTGTCCTCCGGCACGGTGATCGCGCCGGTGGCCTGGTCGAGCTTGAACGGGATCTGCGCGGTGCGCAGCAGGTCGGTGGCTTCGGCCGTGCCTTTCTCGTCCAGGCCGGTGTACAGCGGGGTGTAGGCCGGCTTCTGCGACCAGAAGAACACGAACAGGCCGGCCGCCACCGCCACCGCGATCATCGCCATCAGGCCGATGCGGCGGGTGAGCTGCAGGCTCTGCAGGCGGTCGAACCACGCGCCGGCCTTTTCGCTGCTGAACGTCTCTTTGCTGATCGCAAGCGCCATCGTCTTCTACCCTTACAGCGGCATGTTCATCACGTCCTGGTACGCCTGGACGAGTCGGTTGCGGACTTCCACGGTAGCGCGAAACGCCACCTGGGACTGTTGTGCGGCCAGCATCACCTTGGCCAGATCGGCGCTGGGGTCGCCCAGTTCGAAGGCCTTGGCGAGGTCGCCGGACTTCTGCTGGGCCTCGTTCACGCCGCCGATGGCATTGCGCAGGGTCTCGGTGAAGCTCGGGCCCTGCACACCCTGGCTGCCGCCCAGGCCTTCGATCGCATTGCTGCGGCCGACATCGCCCACCCGCGTCTGCGCCGCCTGGCCGACCTGGCCCTGGTAGCTGCGGATCTGCGAAAGGATGGAGCTGATGGAGTCGCTCATACGGTGAAGTCCCTGCCGGGAAACGGCTTGCCCGTATGCAATGCAAGCGGTGTGCCGAAACGGCCGGCACACGCCGCCCGGCACCCAGGCGGGCGCGGGCGGGGGCATCGGATGGCCGGTGACGGGTTCCCGGCGCCGGCCGCGACGACGACGCGGGGCAGGCGCGAGCGACGTGTCGGCGGGTTGACGCTGTGCGCGTCGTCACGGTCGCGCGCTGGCGCCAGCGCGGCGACCTCGGCTTGGGCGGGAAGGGCGGCCTCAGTCCGGCAGCCAGGCTGCCCGCCACTCCTGCAGGTTGGCGCCCTGCAACATCCAGTCGCGCTGCACCGCCGCGCGCAGGGTGGTGCCGGCCGCCGTCCGTGCGTCGGCATCGGCCAGGTGCGCGCGGATCGCATTGACCCAGTCGCGGAAGCGATTCTTGACCAGGGTCACCGGCAACCCGCCGTCGCGGTAGGGCGCCAGATCGCTGGCCACCACCGGATAGCCGCAAGCGCCGTACTCGAGCAGGCGCAGATTGCTCTTGCAGCGGTTGAACAGGTTGTCTTCCAGCGGCGCCAGCGCCAGGTCCAGGCCCAGCGCGGCCAGCGCCTGCGGATAGCGGGCGAAGTCCACGCCGTCGTGCACCTCGTGCACGTGTCGGCGCAGCCGCTCCGGGCACAGCCCCATGAACACCCAGTGCACCTCGCCGGCCAGCGCCTGCACCACGTCGGCGATCAGTTCCAGATCGCCGGTGTGGCTGAGCCCGCCGGCCCAACCGACCCGCGGCTTGGCCGCGGCGGACGCTGCCGGCGCAGGCAACGCGCCCCACAGCTGCGGCTCCAGCCGGTTGCGTACCACGCGGATGTCGCCGTGCAGGCCGGCCAGCGCCTCGGCCAGGTCCGGCGTGGAGACGGTGACTCGGTCCACCAGCGTGGCGGCACGCCGCAGCGAACGCAGTACGTCCTTGGGCATCTGCTCGCGATGCGCGCTCTTCAACGGCAGATTGGGCAGGTAGTCGTCCAGTTCGTAGACCATGAAGGCATTGCCGAACCGGCGCATGCGCTCCATTCGCGCCAGTTCCGCGTCGCCGACGCGGCGCTGCAGCACCACCGCGTCGGCACCGATGCGCTGCAGCTCCACCGGATCGAGCAGGCGCGCGTAGTACAGGCCGTCGATCTGCCCCGCCTCGGCCAGCGCCTGGAACGGCTGGATCACCCGGTACTGGCCGCTGCCGAAGGTATCGCCCGGATGGGCGAGCACCCGCGGCAGCGGCTTCCACGTCAGCGGCTGCCAGGAGAATTCGGACTCGGTCAGCTGGAAACCGCCGGGCTGATCCAGGCCCAGGCTGGGCGAATACCCCGGATCCTGCGCCAGCACCGGCAGCCAGCGCTGCAGCAGGGCGTCGTCGGCGGCCTCGCTGCGCGTGGCCGGGGCCGGCTGCAGCAGCAGCGCCTGCGGCGTCCACACGGTCCAGGCGCCGGCCGCGGCAGCGCGCAGGCACAGATCCACGTCGGCGCCGCCGGCGGCGAAGCCGGCCGCATCGAAGCCGGACAAATGCTCGAACAACGCCCGCCGCACCAGCAGGCAGTGCGCCGACACCGCGCTGTAGCGGTGCGCCACCTGCAAGCGGCCCATGTAGCCGGGCTGGGCCATCGCCTCACCGGTGAAGGCATGGCCGGCGCCGGCCAGCAGGCCCGGCAGCAGGCCGGCATGGGTGATGCGGCCGTCGGCGGACACGCCCTTGGCGCCGACGATGCCGACTTCGGGCCGCTGCGCGTGGTTCATCAGCGCGTGCAGCCAGCCGTCCTGCACCGCGGCGCTGTCGGCGTCGAGGAACAAGAGGTAATCGCCTTGCGCCTGGGTCGCGGCGAGGTTGTGCGCCTCGGCCTGGGAGACCCGCTGTTCCAGCGCGAACACGCGGATGCGGCCGTTGCCCAGTTCGGCGACCGCCTGCATCCACGCGGTGACCTCCGGCGCCTGGCTGGCGTTGTCCACCAGCAGCAGTTCGTAGGCCGGGTAGGCGGTCTGTTCGAGCAGGCTGACCACCGCGCGCTGCAGCGCCGGCAGGTTGTCCTGCGCCAACAGCACGATCGAGACCGGAGGCTGCGCGGCATGGCCGTAGTCGATGCGGAACAGGCCGCCCGGCAGCGGTTCGACCGTGGCCTGCGGATAGCCGCGGGCCTGCAGGTGCGCGGCGATCGCGCGCTGGCGCGCCTGGGCGCCGGCCTCGGCGCTGGCCGGCGCGGCGACCAGCAGCGGCTCGGACAGGTGGGCGATGCCGTCGCCGCCGTCGCGCAGGAACAAACGCAGGATCAGGTCCAGCTCGCTGGCGCCGTCGTAAGCCGGATCGAAGCCGCCCAGCGCCTGCACCGCGGCGCGGCGGAAGACCCATCGCCCGGCGGTGACCAGCGGGTTGCCCAGCAGCAGGTCCAGGTCCGGGTCCGGGCGTAGCAGCGGCGCAAGGGTGTCCGCGTCCACGGCCAGCCATTCGTCCGCATACAGTGCGTTGCACTGCGGTTGCTGCGCCAGTTCCAGCAGCAGCCGCAGCAGGCCGCCGGCGTAGAAACGGCTGCCTGCGACCACGCGCAGGCACCAGTCGCTGGCCGGCGAGGCGTCCAGCGCGGCGGACAGCGCCGCGGCATCGGCCTCGGCCGGCAGCGGGGGCAGGACCCGGACCCGCGGGTCCGGCCACGCGGCGAGGGGGGCGTCGCCCAGCACCAGCGCCTGCACCTGCGCGAACGGCGAGCCCTCAAGCAGCAGGCTGTCCAGCGTGGCGTCCAGCGCGGCACGGTCGGCGCCGCGTGCGTCGACCAGCACGGCCAGCCGCGGCGCGCCGCCGAGGGCGTCCAGACGCGCGTCGAGGAGGGCGCGTTGCGCCGGCGTCACCGTCCGCCGCGCCTGCCAGTCGCGCAGCGCGGCCTGCACGCAGACCCGCGCGTAGGCGTCCTGAATCGCCTGCAGCAGGTCCACCGGCGTGCCGGGGCCGCCGCCCAGCGGCGTCACCGTGACCTGGCGGACGTCGCCATCGCCGCGGTACCAGCCCATGGCGCGCACGCCCTGGCGGAAGTTGGCGTGGCCTTGGTCGCCGATGCCGGGCTGGTCGCGGCCGGCCTGGCTGTATTGCTCTTCCGACACCCGGAACCGGGTCAAGGGCTTTGCCAGCAGCGCCAGATGACCGCGGTGCAGCAGCTTGGCGTACAGCGCCAGGTCGCCGACCCAGTTGATGACCTTGCCGGCCAGCGTCATCAGCTCGTCGCCGATCTCCAGCAGGTCGCTGCGCCGGCACAGCACGCAGCTGGGCTCGCCGACGAAATTGATGGTGTGGTCGGCCAGGAACGACAGCAGTTCCGGCCCGTCCAGCAGCACGTCGCCGGCGAACGGGAAGGCGGTGGCGTGGATGTCCTCCAGCGGCGCGCCGTGGCTGTCGATGCGCTGCCGCCGCGAGGACGCCAGCAGCACGTCCGGCGCCGACTGCATCGCCGCGACCAGCGCGGCCACGCAATCCGGCGCCAGCACGTCGTCGTCGTGCAGGAACTTCACGTACTCGCCCTGGGCCAGGGCGATGGCGCGCGCGGTGCTGCCGAGTTCGCCGTAGCGCTCCGGATTGCGGTGGTAGCGGATCGGGAACGGGGCAGTGGCGGCGCGGCGATCCACCACCTCGGCGATCGCCTCAGTGGGGTTGTCGTCACAGATGACCAGTTCTAGCGCCGGATAGGTCTGGGCCAGCACGCTGTCGAGCGCCTGCTCGAAGTAGCGCAGCTTGTAGGCCGGCATGACCACGCTGACCAGGGGCGGGTGGGGCATGAACGATGGACCGTTGCGGGAATGGGAGCGGAGCGCACGCTGCGCCCGATCCATCGCAGATGCAACATGCATGCCGGTCCGTGCCGGATCGCCTGGACGCAGGCATCGCCTTCAAAGGCCGCAACCGCGCCGGAAGGCGAAGAAGACGATGGCCAGCAGGCGCCGCCGCGCCTCACTCCACGTAGAGCACGCTGTCGAAGTAGTACATGGCGTAGTGCCGCAGCCGTAGCGTTGCCCCCGGCACGATGCGGTCGAGTTCGGCGACGATGTCCAGCAGGTCGAGCGCATGGTGGTAGCAGGTGATGGCCATGCGGGGCCGGCAGCGCCCGATCAGGGCCGCGCCGCCACGCAGTACCCTGGCCTCGTCGCCTTCCACATCCATCTTCAGGACGTTGACCTGTTCGATCAGATCGTCCAGGCGCACGCCGTCCACGCGCGCGGCGCCGCTGCCGTCGAGCCGGCTTCCCATGGTGCCCCGCGCGTCGAACGCTACCGGCCCGGCGACATCGCTGACGGCGGCGTTGTACAGGGTCGTGCGGCCGCCGTCGTCTGCAAGCCCTTGCTGCAGGGCGGCGAAGTTCTCCGGATCGGGCTCGAAGGCATGGATGGCGGCGTAGCGGTGGCGCGATGCCGCGCGGAACTTCTTGACCGTGTCGCCGCGATAGGCGCCGATGTCCACATAGTGCTCGTCTGCGCCGATCCGCAGCGGATGCTCCAGCGCCGAATACACCGAATAGTATTCCTGCTCCATCGGACAGAGGACGTCCAGCAGCGGCCGCCGGTCGCCGTCCATGCGCATCTGCAGGATCGCGTCCAGCGTACGCACGCTCAGTGCATCGGCGAAGCGGCCGCGCATGGCGTCGAACTGCGCGGCGTGCGCAAGCGTCTGTTCCCGCGTCACCCGTCCGCTCTGATACACCAGCGGAATGTCCAGGGCGTACATCAACTGCGGCAGATCGACGCGGCGACCGCCGCCCAGGCGCTGCAGTTGGTCGAAGTGCAGCCATGCGGTCGGCATGTAGGCGCAGTTGATCGTGGGCAACCCGGCCAGGTCCGGGTCGCGCAGGAGGGTCGCCGTCGGACGCACGTCGTCGAAGCCGGCATCGGTGATGCGGCGTTCGTGAAACACATCATCCAGGGCGACGATGCGGATGCCAGGGACGCGCTCGGCCAACAGCGCGGCGGCGCGGGCCGCATACAGACCGCCGAGACTGGAACTGGGGGCCAGGAAGATCGCGCCGCCGGCGCGCTTGCAGGTATCGATCAGGTCGGCTTCGCGCTTATGCGCGGCCAGGTGGTCAGTCATGGGGCCACTCGAAAGGGCACGCCATAGGAGGAGGCGTGCGAACGCTGGAAAGACGGATACGAGGGGCATGTCGCGTGATAGCGCGATCAGGCCGCGCGGCGATCGCCGCTCGCGAGCGATCCTAGCGAAGCCTGTTGCGCCGGAAGCGTGCATGCATCCCAGCCCGGCGAGATGTCGCACGTGGCGCCGTTTTTGGCAAAGTGAAGCGGAGACGTCGGCACAGCGACGCCACTCCCGTCACTGGCGGAACGTATAGTTAAACGGTACCGCGACTCGCGCGTTGGCGCGCGCCTGCATCAACGCAGAATGCGGGCGCCGCCAGGCATCAGCGCGTCGTAGAAGCAGCGGTCCGCCAACAGGTCCGGCACGGTGCCGGGCAGCAGCCATTCGCAGTGCCGGCCGATCTTCGCGTCGCTGCGGGTCATGCTGCCGCCGCCCAGGGTGCTGCCCTGGCCGATCTGGGTGCCGCGACCGAGGTGGACGCCGGCATGCAGGGTGACGCAGGCGCCGACACGTACGTCCTGTTCGACGATCACCTGCCGTTCCAGCCAGCTGCCGGCGCCGATGCTGCTGCCGGCCGCGAGGTTGCAGCCGGGTCCGACGTGTACGTTGCCGAGCAGGCGGACGCCGTCATCGACATGCGACTGCGGCCACACCAGATCGACGCTGCCGTAGCCGGCCAGGCGCACGTCGGCCAGCAGCTTGTGCCGCGACTGATTGACCGCGCGTTCGTCCATGGCAACGAACACGTTGGTCGTACTAGGCGCATGGCTAGCATGCAAGGGGCCCAGGTCGAAGTTATAGCGGTCCGGTGATTCCAATTCGATGACGACATGGTCCAGGCCGCAGGCCTGCGCTGTGCGCTGCGCCTGCTCCAGCGCATGGCCCTGGCCGATCAGCACCAGGGTCTTCATGCCGCTTGCTCCAGCACGTTGGCGCGGTACCAAAGGTGCTGGCGCACCAGCTCTGTCTCATAGTCGCCGTGCATGAAGGAGCGAGGATGCGAACCCAGGCCGGCCTGCAGGCGTTCCAGCACGGCGGTGTCCTCGGCGATGACCTGATGTTCGATGCGCATCAGCGTGCTGAGCAGGGCGGTGAAATCGGTCCGCTCGCTTTTACGCCGGGCGGTGGCGACCCACAGGTGGTAGTCGGTCTCATCGGGCGCGACCGGGTCATACTGCTGCAGCACAAAGGAATCGCCACGCACGCTGTAGAAGTTCACATTCGGATACAGGAACCAGTTGTAGAACGCCGAGTCCTCGCCATAGCGCTCGCACAGAGGCCGGTACCAGTGATCCTGCACCGCGATCTCGGCCTTGGCCGGGAAGCTCAGTGCGTGCAGCGGGACCGGCTCGCCGCCCCGCAGCAGTTGTTGCACCACAGAGGGTACGTCTGCCGGCCGTTCCACATGCGCCGAGGGCTTGGATGCGGCCGTCATCAGGGGGTTGAAGGTCTTGGGATGGATGAACGGAATATGGTTGTAATCCTTCACGTTCTCCATGTTGAGCTTCCAGTTGTAGCGCACGCGGTGGCAGCTGTAGATCAGCTGCGAATCCACGTGCGATGCCGCCTCGCGTAGGGTCTCCAGGAACGCCGGTGCGAACTGCTCCTCTAGCGGAAGCGGCTGCTCGGCCATGTTCACGAACAGCAGTTCGCCGACCTGCTGTAGATGCAGCTTGGTCAGGCAGATGCCGGCCTTCTCTTCGGCGGTGAACTGGTACAGCCCGGAATTGGGCAGCCCGCGCAACTCGCCCTCGGCCCCGAACGACCAGGCATGGTACGGGCACACCAACGGGCGCTTGCCGTGCGACTCGATCTGGATCGCCGACTGCCGGTGCGGACACTGGTTGAGGAACGCGCGGATGCCGGCCTCGGTGCGTTGCACCAGCACCGGTACCCCGGCCACCTGGCGCGCGAAGAACTGGTTGCGCTCGCGCACCATGGAGGCGAAGCCGACAAAGATCCACAGCTTGCCGAACAGCCTTTGCTGTTCCAGGCGCAGGCTGTGCGGGCTGACGTAGTGTTCGGCGTCGAGGGCGTGGCGGGTCATGCGGAAGGGCGTCCTGCGCATAGGGTCAACGGCTGAAGATGGTACGCGCCGGATTTCCGGCGACGGTCACATTGGGCGGCACGTCCTTGACCACCACGCTGCCGGCGCCGATCACGGCCCCCGCGCCGATGGCGATGCCGGGCAGCACGGTCGAGTGTGGGTGGATCACTACGTCGTCGCCAATGCGGGCGCCGCCGCCTATGAACACGAAGTTGCCGATCTGCACGTAGTCGCCAATCACCACGTCGTGGCCGACGATGGTGGTGGCGAGGATGGTGACGAACTCGCCGATGCGGCTGTCGGCGCCGATCGACACGCCGACCTCGAACAGGCTGCCGCGCCCGATCGGGGTGTCCGAGGCTTCGCGCAGGCGCGGGCGCAACACCATGAAGTCGGCACCGCGCGCCAGCAGCGGCTGGCTGTAGCGCCGGCGCGCGGCCGGATCGCCGAGCGCGCAGACGAACAGGTCGCCGGGCACCGGCTGATAGGTGTCCGGATCGCCGAGCAGCGGCCAGCGCAGACCGGGGGCCAGCTCGCTGCGGCTGTCGAGGAAACCCTTGATGTCCCAGGCCTGACCATGGCCCGGGTCGTCGTTGTACGCCATCGCCGCGATGCCGCGGCCGAAGCCGCCGGCGCCGACGATCAGCACGTGCTTCGGTGGCGCAGCGCTCATGCGAACTCCACGCCACCGTCCATGCTGAAGGCCTGGCCGGTGACCTTGCTGCTGGCGTCGGAGAGGAAATACAGGCAGGCCAGGGCCACGTCCTCGGGATCGCCGATGCCCAGCGGATAGCGCTTGCGGCTCTCCTCGAACCAGGCCTTGTCCTCGTTGATCAGCGTGGTCTCGACCAGGCCCGGGCACAGTGCGTTGGCGCGGATCTGGCGCCGCGCCAGTTCCAGCGCCAGCGGCCGCAGCATGCCGATCAGCGCCGCCTTGGAGCCGGCGTAGGGGCCGACGCCGACGGTGCCGGTCAGCGCGGCGATCGAGGCGAGGAAGACGATGGAGCCGCCGGGGCGCAGCGCCTGGCGTGCGAGCAGGTGGCGGGTCAACATCGTCGGCGCGACGTAATTGATGGTCATCACCTCGGTGAGGAAGCGCTCGCTGACCAGTTTCATCGGCGACAGGCCGCGGATGCCGGCGCTGTGCACCACGCCGTCCAGCGGCCCGCTCTCGGCGGCCAGGCGTTGCACGGCGGCAGCGTCGCACAGGTCGCCGGCGAACAGGCGGTGACCGTCGCCAGGCAGGCCGTCGAGCAGGGCCTGCAGCCGGGGCAGGTCGCGGCCGGCGACGAGCAGTTGCGCTCCGGCGCTGGCGCAGGCCTTGGCCACCGCCTCGCCGATGCCCTTGGAGGCGCCGGTCACCAGGATGCGCTTGCCGTGCACGCCGTACAGCGTCTGCAGCAGCGTGGCGGGCGTTTCCGCAACGGACATGGAGGCCTCCGGGCTCATAGGCGGATCGGCAGGGACAGCCCACCGTCGATGGTCAGGGTGCTGCGGGTGATCCAGCGGCTGGCGTCGGACAGCAGGTAGGCGGCGCCGTTGGCGACATCGGCCGGGTCGATGCGGCCGAGCGGGGTCAGCGCGATCTTGTCGCCCATGTCCGCGGTGCTGCCCAACCTGTTCAGCATCGGCGTGTCGACATAGCCAGGGGCGATGCAGTTGGCGCGGATGCGGTGCCGGGCCTGTTCCAGCGCGAAGGATCGCACCGCGGCCTCCAGCGCTGCCTTGGAGCCGGCGTAGCCGGCGCTGGCCTGCGGCGCGGCGCGCGCGGTCAGCGCCGAGACGTAGACCAGCGAGGCGCCTTCCTGCAGCCGGCGTTTGGCCAGCAACTGTTGGGTCAGGACGACGGGCGCAAGATAGTTCACCGACAGCATCTGCTGCAGGTGCTTCTCGGCGGCCATCCTGAACGGCACCAGCGCGGCGATGCCGGCGCACGAGGCCAGGCCGTGGTAGCGCTCGGCCGCCTCCAGCAGGGCCGAGCGGGTCGCGTCCTCGGTGAGGTCGCCGACGACGCTGCGGTGGCCCTCGCCAGGGAGCGACGCGGCGACCGCCTGCAGACGTTCGGCATCGCGCCCGTTGAGCACCAGCGTCGCGCCCAGGCGCGCGCACAGCGAGGCGACGGCGGCACCGATGCCCGAGGAGGCACCGGTCACCAGGATGGTCTTGCCCTGCAGCCCGAAGGCATCGGTTGTTGCAGCAGGCGCCATCGTCAGGACTCGATCAGGTCGGGGAACACCGCGCCGTCGATGTCGACCAGGCAGGTGCCCCAGGACAGGCCGATACCGAAGCCGCACAGCAGCACGCGCTTGCGGCCGGCTTCCAGCTCCTTGTTGATCCGCGCGGTCATGGTCACCGGCAGCGAGGCGCCGCTGGTGTTGCCGAAATCGTGCAGGGTGGAGGGCACCTTTTCCGACGGCAGGCCGAGCTTCTTGCGGATGGTCTCGTTGATCATCCTGTTGGCCTGGTGGAACACGAAGTAATCGACCTCGTCCTTGGACATGCCGCTGTAGTCGAGCAGCTTCTGCACTGCCGGCGGCACCCGCTGGGTGGAGAAGCTCAGCACCGCCACGCCGTCCAGTTGCAGGTCCACGCCGCGATGCCAGTGGTCATTCTCGTCGGCGCGGTACGGGATCAGGTGCTGCACCCCGACCGGTTCGCGGTGGCCGCCGACCGGCAGGATGATCGCGCGGTAGCCGCTGCCGTCGCTGTTGAGGTCGAAATGCATCGGCGGCGCATCGGCGCTGAACTCCAGTGCGGTGGCGGTGCCGGAGTCGGAGAAGATCGGGTCCTCTAGGTTGGCGCTGCGGTCGCCCACCAGCAGCAGGCCTTTCTTGACCCCGCCGGCGGCGATCATCGAGCCGAGCAGGTTGATGCCGAACGGGTAGGCCGAGCAGCCCAGGTTGACGTCGAACGCGACGGTGGCGTGCGACAGGCCAAGGCGGTCCTGCAGGATGATCGCCGTGGCCGGGATCGGATAATCCGGCGACTGGGTAACCACGATCAGCGCATCGACCTCCTCGCGCTGCCACTGCAGGCGCTCCAGCAGCACCTGCGCCGCGTCGAAGGCCAAGTCGGAGAAGCACTGCCAGTCCGCAGCCATGCGCCGGGTATGGATGCCGATGTTGCGTACCAGCCGCTCGCGCTCGGAGCGGATCTGCGGCCGGCAATCGGTGAGATTGGAGACGACGCGCTTGGGCACGCAGGTCGCCATGCCGGCAAAGCGGACGTTGCGCAGCGTGGAGGTCGGCATGTTACGCCCCGGTCAGTTTGTACAGATCGTCGAGGGTCACCACGGCGGCCAGGTGCTCGCCGGTGATGGTCTTGCCGTACTCCATGTCGAACATCACGATCACGCCCAGCGCGGCCAGCGAATCCCATTCCGGCAGTTCGCGCAGCACCGTATCCATGGTCACCTCAACCGGATTCTGAAAATCGGTCGCGGACAGGAAATTCTCGATAAACGTCTCTTTGCTCATGCTGCGGGTTCCACGGGTTGGGCGAAGGAGGGAGAGGCGAGGGTGCGAAGGGAATCGGACACGGGCATGACGCCGCCCGCCGCGGCGATCAGGTCGACGATGGCGTCCACCTGCGCGGCCGCCAGTCCGGGAAAGATCGGCAGGCACAGTACGCGGTCGGCCATCTGCCGCGCCACCGGCAGGCCGGCCGGAGCGGACGAGGGCAGGCCGCGGTACATCGGGAAATCGCTGATCAGCGGGTAGAAATAGCGGCGCACCAGGATGTCGTGGCTGCGCAGCAGCCGGTGCAGCTCGTCGCGCGCCAGCGGGAAGGCGTCCTCGACCAGGATCGGGAACGAGGCGTAGTTGGACAGTGCCGGTTCCCGCGGGGCCAGGCAGCGGATCCCCGGCACCTGCGCCAGGCGCTGCCGGTACTGCGCATCGATCGCCCCGCGCTGCGCCAGTGCGGCATCGATGTGCTGCAGTTGCAGCAGCCCGAAGGCGGCGTTGATCTCGCTCATCTTGCCGTTGATGCCGGTCGCCACCACGGTGGTCTCGTCGACGAAGCCGAAGTTCTTCAGCCGGCTGATGCGCTGGTAGGTCTTGGCGTCGGGGCAGACGATGGCGCCGCCCTCGAAGGTGTTGAACACCTTGGTGGCGTGGAAGCTGAGCACGCTGAGGTCGCCATGGCGCAGGATCGAGCCGCCTTCGTCCTTGACCCCGAACGCGTGCGCGGCGTCGTAGATGACCTTGAGGTTATAGGTGTCGGCGATGCGCTCGATCGCGGCGGTGTCGCAGGGCGTGCCGTAGCAGTGCACCGGCATGATCGCGGTGGTGTGCGGGGTGATCGCCGCCTCGATCTTCAGCGGATCCAGGTTCATGGTCTGCGGATCGATGTCCACGAACACCGGCTTGATGCCGCGCCACAGCAGCGAATGCGCGGTAGCCACGAACGAATACGGCGTCGTGATGACCTCGCCGGTGATGCGCAGCGCCTGCAGCGCCGTCAACAACGCCAGGGTGCCGTTGGTCAGCAGCGCCAGGTGGTTCACGCCCAGGTACTCGGCCAGCGCCTTCTCCAGCGCGCGGTGCATGTCGCCGCCGTTGGTCAGGATGCGGCTGCGCCAGATCTGCTCCAGGTAGGGGACGAACGCCTCCAGGGGCGGCAGCAGCGGACTGGTGACGGGGATGGACATGGGACCTGCCTGGCGACGGGTGGAAGTCCCCGGTGCGGAACGCCCGCCCGGTGCTGTGGAAACGTGAAGCAAGCCACATGCCAAAGGTGCCTGTCCACTGTCGGCGCGTTCGACCGGGATGCAATGCAGGCGAAGGTTGGCGCGATCGCCGCGGGCGCGCAGCGCGGCAGCCCCAGCGCGAGTCTGGTCTCAAGGGTGGGCAGGGGGGATGGAGACGGCATCCGGCGGCACCACGGGCGCGCCGGGTGCCGTCGCACCCGGCGCCGTGCGCCGGCTCAGCTCGCCAGTTCGGTCTGGTCGCGGTCGATGCCGTACTTGCGCAGCTTCTCGACCAGGGTGGTACGCCGCAGGCCCAGCAACTGTGCCGCATGCGCGACCACGCCCTGGGTGCGCTCCAGCGCCTCGTTGATCAGCGCCAGCTCGATGTTGGCCATGTGCCCGCGCAGGTCCAGGCCGCTTTCCGGCAGCGTCGCCGCAGCCGGGGCCGCCGAGTCGGCGTCCGCGCCGCCGGGCTTGCCGCCGGCGTGCAGGTCCACCACGTTGGGCACCCGCCGCGGATCGGCCGCGATCGGCGCCGGCGGCGCCGACACGTCGATGGACGAGGCGAAGTCGCCGCGATAGCGGGCAGGCAGGTCCTGCACCCGCACCAGGCCGCCGGGATGCAGCACCGCCAGGCGTTCGACCAGGTTGGTCAGTTCGCGCACGTTGCCCGGCCACTCGTAGCTGCGCAGCGCCTGCAAGGCCTCTTCGGAGAAGCGCACTTCGCCGCGCCCGGTCCGCGCCAGCTGCGCAGCGATGGTGTGGACCAGCGCCGGCAGGTCGTCGCTGCGTTCGCGCAGCGCCGGCATCTCGATCGGGAACACGTTGAGCCGGTAGAACAGGTCCTCGCGGAACTGGTTGCCGGCGATGCGTTCTTCCAAATTGCGGTGCGTGGCGGCGATCACCCGCACGTTGCAGCGGATGGTGACGTTGCCGCCGACCCGCTCGAAGCTGCGCTCCTGCAGCACCCGCAACAGCTTGACCTGCATCGGCAGGCTCATGTCGCCGATTTCGTCGAGCAGCAGGGTGCCGCCCTCGGCCATTTCGAAACGGCCCTTGCGCGCGCTCAGCGCACCGGTGAACGAGCCCTTCTCATGGCCGAACAGTTCGCTTTCCAGCAGATCCGGCGGGATCGCGCCGCAGTTGATCGCCACGAACGGGCCATCGCGGCGCGGCGACTGCTGATGGATCGCGCGCGCCACCACTTCCTTGCCGGTGCCGGACTCGCCCAGCACCAGCACGGTGGTGTCGAAGGCCGCAACCTGGTCGATCAGCCGGCGCAGGCGGGTCACCGCCGCGCTGGTGCCGGTTGGGCCGTTGTCCTGCGCGGCGCCGGCCTGGTGCTCGGCGTCCAGCCGCTTGAGGCTGGCGCGACGCAGCAGGGTTTCCAGTTGCGCGTGGCGCAGCGGCGCTTCCAGCTGCCACACGTTGACTTCGTGCAGGCCGTGGCGCTGCGCGAAGACCTGCGCGTCGCCGTTGAGCAGCAGCACCGGCGGCGGCAGCGAGCTGCGCGCCACCCAGCCGAAGAAGGCGTCGGCCTGGTCCTGGTCGTCGAGTCCGCCGACCAGGATCGCCATCCACTCGGTCTGCCGATGCCGGCCGGGCTGGACATCGGCCACGTCGGTCACCCAACGCGGGTTGAGGTCCATGAATTCGAGCAGGCTCACGGTCCGCTCGGCGCGCACCGCGTCATCATCGATCACAAGGATCCGCGATTCGCTCATGCCGGCACTCCTTCCGTGCGAAGTCCCTCCAGGATCGGCATCACTTCCTGGATGTAGGACAGCTTGCTGACGAAGTTGTCGGCACCGGCGCGCATGGCATGCTCGCGGTGCTCGGCGTCGTCGAAATGGCTGGCGATCACGATGTAGGGCGCCTGGTCCTGGGTCTTGATCAGGCGGGTGGCCTGCAGGCCGCCCATCTCGGGCATGGCCAGGTCCATCAGCACCACCTGCGGGCGCAGCGACTCTGAGCGCTCGATGGCTTCCAGGCCATTGGCGGCGCTGCCGATCACTTCCATCCAGTCCAGCTTGCGGAAGTGGCGCATGGCGGCGTTGATGAAACCTTCGTGGTCGTCGACCAGAAGCACGGACAGTTTGTTCATATGCGTCGTTTTTCCTTAGCCCGCACGGGCCAGCAGCGTTTTGCTGCCGCGGCGGCGTTCGCGTGCGGGAGCGATGTCCAATTGTTCACGATACTTGGCGACTGTGCGCCTTGCCACGTTTACGCCCTGTCGCGACAGCAGCCCGGCGATGGCCTCGTCGGCCAGCGGCCGCCCGGCCGGCTCGGATTCGATCAGGCGCCGCACCATCGCGCGCACGGCCTGCCCGGAGACCGCCGCGCCTTCCAGGCGCACGGCGAAGAAGTGCTTGAGCTCGAAGGTGCCGCGCGGGGTCTGCAGGTACTTGCCGGTGGTGATGCGCGACACCGTGGACTCGTGCATGCCGATCGCATCGGCCACTTCCTTCAGGGTCAGCGGCGCCATCGCTTCCTCGCCCTTGACCAGGAACGCGGCCTGGCGCTCGACGATGGCGCGGGTGGTGCGCAGCAGGGTCTCGTAGCGCATCGACAGGCCGCGGGTCAGCCAGCGCGCTTCCTGCAGCATTTCGCGCAACGGCTGCGCGGCGTCGCCGGCTTCGGCCAGGGCGCGCTCGTGCATCGGGTTGACGGTGACGCGGTGGGTGGTGGCGGGGTTCAGCGCCACCCGCCAGGTGCCGTCGGCATGCCAGGCAACCACGTCCGGCAGCACGTGGCCTAGGTCCTGCGGCTGCAGACTGTCGCCGGGCCGCGGCTGCAGCGACAGGATCAGCCGCACCGCCTCGCGCACGTCGTCGGTCTCGGCGTCGAGCTGACGGCCCAGCAGGGCGTAGTCATGGCTGGCGAGCAGGTCAAGGTCGCCGGCGAGGATGCGCGCGGCCAGATGGCGGCCGGGTACGCGGCCGGGCAGGTCGCTCAGCTGCGCCTGCAGGCACTCGCGCAGGTCGCAGGCGCCCAGGCCGCCCGGGTCGCCATGCAGCAGCCGCTGGCGCACCGCTTCGGCCTGCGCCACCGACAGGCCCAGCCGGGCGCTGGCCAGTTGTTGCAGGGTGTCGAGCGAGCCGTCCAGATAGCCGGCATCGTCGCAGTGCTCCAGCCAGAACGCGGCCGCCTCCAATTCTGCTGCCGGCAGTTCCAGCGCCAGCCGCTGCAGCACGCGCAGGTGCGGATCGGTGGACTCGCCGGCGGCGATGCGCTGCATGCGATCGTCTTCGCCGTCGTTCCAGCCGGCGGCCGGGATGTCCCACATCGAGGATTCGGGAAGTTCGTCGAATGCCGCGGTTTCCAGCGCCGCATCCTCGTGCTTCACCACCGGCTCGATCGCGCCCTCGGGCTCTTCCAGCTCGAGCAATGGATTGGTCTCCAGTGCGCGGCGGATTTCCAGTTCCAGTTGCATGCCGTCGAGCTGCAGCAGTCGGATCGACTGCAGCAGTTGCGGGGTCAGATGCAGTTGCTGGCCCAGTTGGGCGGAAACGGTCGGCTTCATGCGGACTTCCTCGGTTCGGCGCCAACCCTCTGGCGCCCGTGGAACGCATAGTGCTTGTCGCCCGACGGTAACAGAATCGGGGGGTTCCTGAGTAGAGTAGTCAAATTCCCGACAGAGTGTCAGGAATTTCCCGACATCTGCGTGGTGGGCGCCGGACAGTCGACGGCGGATTGCCTGATGCGGCGGGGTTCGGCGGGATCGTCACGCCTGCTGACCGGTTAAGGCAAGCGCTATGCCAATCTTTCGTGTCGGGATGCCGTCCCCAGTTCAGCTCAGCTCGCCTTGGTGGCGTGCGGCCAGCAGGACCAGATCGTTGGCGCGGCGGCAGCCCAGCGACTCCATCATGCGCGCGCGGTGGGTCTCGACGGTCTTGACGCTGATGCCCAGGTCCGAGGCGATTTCCTTGTTACTCTGGCCCCGGCCGATCTGGCGCAGGATCTCGCGCTGCCGCGGCGACAGCGCGGCGATGCCCACCGGGCGCTCGCGGCCGAGCATCGGCGCGATCATCTTGGAGGAGATCTGCGGACTCAGGAACACCTGGTTGGCGCTGGCCGCGCGCAGCGCCAGTTCCAGTTCCAGCGGCGCGGCGTCCTTGACCACGAAGCCGGTAGCGCCGCGGTCCAGCGCATCGCGCACATGCACCGGGTCGTCGTGCATCGACATCATCACCACCCGGGTCTTGGGCGAGCTGTGCAGCACGTCGGTGAGTGCGTCCAGGCCGCTGCGCCCCGGCAGGGACAGGTCCATCAGCACCAGGTCGGGGCGGTGCAGGGTGGTCAGGTCCACCGCCTGCTGGGCGTTGCTGGCCTCGGCGACCACGTCCACGTCCGCAAACGTCTGCAGCAGCCGGCTCAGGCCGGCGCGTACCAGGGTGTGATCGTCGACGATGATGACTCGCACGGTGCAGGTCCTTCTATTCAGATCCGCACCTTAGCCGAGCCGCTCGCCGCCGCCAACCTCGTCGCGGCGGCCGGTGCCCGCGGGGCGGGCTCAGCGCGCCCGCCGGCTGTCGGCGATCTGCCGGCGGTGCAGCCGGAACAGGTGGCGTTCCAGGGCCTCTTCCAGGCCCGGCGGCTGTGTCTCGAACCGTAGCCAAAGTTGCACGACCCCGGCGGTGGTGGCCTCGGCCAGCACCCGCACCGGCAGTTCCAGGTGGTCCGGCAGCCAGTCCGAGGGCTGCAGGCGCAGCAGGCCGGCGGCGCCGGGCGCGGCGCCCGAGCGCGCGCCCAGGTCCAACCGCACGCCCCGGCGCGACCAGCACAGCGGCCGCAACGGCAGGGCATCCTCGTGCTGGCGGGCCAACCGGCCCAGCAGCACCAGCATCAGGTCGAGCTTGGCCTCCATCCGCTGCGTCTGCGCGGTGGCGTCGCTGCGGTCGTCGCTGCCGTCTTCGCCGCGCAGATCCTCGATCTGCGCCAGGCTGCGCAACAGCGCCTCGCCGGCCGCCAGCCGGCCGGCGCCGTTGCCCAGGCGGAAGTCCGCCGGCAGCGCCAGCGCGCAACTGAGGGTGTCGTGGAACAGTTCGGCGTCGGCCGGGTGCTGCGCCGCGCCGTCCGGGCCGGCGTTCATCCCAGCAGTCCGGCCTGCGAATAGCTCCGCGCGGCATGGCTGGACTGGCGGCTGGCGCGCAGCCAGGCCGCGGCGTGGTCGCGCTCCATGCGCATCTGCGCGGTCACCGCCTGCTGCAGGGCGAGCAGTGGCTTCAGCGCCTCGCGCGAGCGGTCGGCGCCGTCCTGCTGCAGATACGCCTGCAGGCGCCGTGCGTGGTCGGTGACCATGGCCTGGGCCAGCGCGTAATCCTCGCCGCGCAGGATCTCGCGCAGTTCGTGCAGGTCGTTGTGCAGGTCGGCGAGCGCGATGCTCACGACGCGTTCGCCGTGGCCAGTTCGCGCTGCTGCGCGGGAATGGCGGCCCAGGCCGCGTCGATCTCGCTGAGCAGTTCCAGTGCCTCGGTCAGCGCCGCGTCATCGTTGTGCAGGTTGGCTTCGGTCAGCCGGTGCATCACGTAGTCGTACAGCGCCGACAGGTTGCCGGCGATCTCGCCGCCGGCCTCGTGGTCGAGCGAGCCGTTGAGATGGCCGACGATGGCGCAGGCCTCGCCGATCGCCTTGCCCTTGCGCGCCTGGTCGCCCTGCGCGAGGCAGGCCTGGGCCTGGCGGATGCGCTGGCAGGCACCCGCGAACAGCATGGCGACCAGCTTGTGCGGATCGGCATCGGTGACGCTGGTGGAAATGCCCATCTTGCGATATTGCTCAGCGTACTGGCGGCTGGAACCGTACATGGAAAACTCCTCGGGTGGATCGGCTGGCCTCCGCACCGTGCCGATGAGCGGCGACGCTGTGGGCGGTTGCTGCGGCCAATCCGTAATGACTGTCGATACTCTTCATATCGGCCGCGACGCGCTTCGACTTGAGCCGCGGCCGCGCGCGCGTCAGCTGAACTGCTTGGTCAAGCCATCGCTGACGGTCTGCATCTGCGTCACCAGCGTTTCCATCGCGGTGAAGCGGGCGGTGTACTGGTCGCTCAGCGTCTGCATGCGCGCGTCCAGATCGCTGAGCTGGTCGGTCAGGTCGGAGATGTGCTTGTTGAGCGAGTTGGTGCGCTGGGTCAGGGTGCCGTCGGTGCTGTCCAGGTTGCTCTTCAACAACGTGCTCATGCCGGTGCCGAAGCTGCCGTTGTTGCCCAGCAGGGTCTTGGCCGCGGACGGATCGCTGGCCGCAGCGGTATCGAACTTGGCGCTGTCGAAACTCATCACCCCGTCCTTGTCGATGGTCACGCCCAGCGCCATCAGCCCGCTGACGTTGTCGCTGACCAGACGGCGCAGCGACTGCTGCAGGCCGCGCACCATCGCATCGCCGGTCATCGCCGACGCCTTCTTGTTGGTGGCGTCGTAGGCGCTGGAGGACTTGAGCACGCTGTTGGCGGAGTTGTAGGCACTGACCAGGGCGGTCAGATTGGCCTTCAGCGGGGTGTTGTCGTTGGTGATGCTCAGGTTGAAGGTGCTGCCGGGGATGGCCTTGGTCAGGTTCAGCGCCACGCCGGGTACCAGGTCGGCGATGGTGTTGCTGCTGGAGGTGCGCGTGAAGCCGTCCACCTTCACCACCGCGTCGTCGGCGGCGATGGTCTGGGTCAGGCCGCCGCTGCTGCCGGCAGGGTAGGTGAGGTTGGCCAGGCCGCCGTCGCCGCCGGAGGCGGTGATGGTCAGGGCGCCCTTGGTGCCCGAGTCCACCGCGTTGAGCACGAGATGGTCGCCATCGTCGGCGCTGACCACGCTGGCGGTGACGCCGGCGCCGTTGGCGGCCTTGTTGATGAGGGCGGCCACGTCGCTGAGCTTGCTGCCCGTATCGATGTTGACGTTGAGCGTGGTGCTGCCGTAGGCGATGGTCAGGGTGCCGCTGCCGACCGCGGCCCCGCTGGCGTAGCCCGACGAGGTCAGCTTCTGCGACTGCGCCAGCTTCACCACCTCGATCCCGTACTTGCCGGCGCTGGCGCTGGAGGTCACGGTGGCGGTGTAGCCGGCGCCATCGTCCACGCTCGACTTGTAGGCACCGCTGTCGGCGCTGTCGGAGACCGTGCTCATGGCCGTCTGCAGGTTGGACAGGGCGCTCTTGATCGTGCTCAGGGCCGACAACTGCGCGCTGGACGCGGTGCCGTCGCGGTTGATCCGGTCTTCCTGCGGCTGGCGTTCCTTCGCCACCAGCTTGGCGACGAAGGTGGGGATGTCCAGGCCTGAGCCGATCGACGTGGTGGACATGATCGCGTTCCTTGAGGTGGCGGGCGCGCGACGCGCCAGCGGCTGAGGGGAGTATCGGCGCGCGGGGCCGCTTCTTGAGCGCCGCCCGCGCGTCGCTGCGGCCCGCAATGCGATGCAAATCCTGTGCCGCTCCGGGCGCCTCAAAAAAAGACCCCTCCTCGCGGAGGGGTCCGGTGGTGCTTGCGTTGCGTTGGCGCTTAGCCCTGGAGCAGGCTCAGCACGCTCTGCGGGGCCTGCTTGGCCTGGGCGAGCATCGCGGTGCCGGCCTGCTGCAGGATCTGCGTGCGGGTCAGCTCGGCGGTTTCCTTGGCGTAGTCGGTATCGCGGATGCGGCTGCGCGAGGCCGACAGGTTCTCCGAGGTGGAGCTCAGGTTGGCGATGGTGGAGGTGAAGCGGTTCTGGATCGCACCCATGTCGGCGCGCGAGGAGTTCACCGAGGTCAGCGCGTTGTCGATGATGCTCAGCGCCTTCTGCGCACCCTGGAAGGTGGAGATGTCCACGTCCTTCAGGTAGTTGGTGGTACCGGCGACCGCGGTGGCGCTGGCGGCGATGCCGGCGTTGCTGAAGGTGATGCCGGTGGCGCCGGTGGCCGAGCCCGCCGTAAAGGAGAAGTCCTGGCCGCCCTTGACCGATTCCAGCTTCAACGCGCTGGTGGTCGGATCGATCGAGGCGTACACGCCGGTCTGCGCCAGCTTGTCGTTGATCGCCGAGGCGATCTTCTTGGCCACGTCGCTGCCGGCGTCGCCGTTGGCCACCGAGACCGAGGCGATGGTGACACCGTTGACGACCATGCCGGAGAAGCTGCCGCTGGCGGTGGCGGTACCGGAGGCCAGGGCGGCCGAGCCGGTCTGGGTGGCGGCGAAGCCAGCCTTGCCCAGCGAGGCGGCGCTGGCGTTGACGATGCTGTTGATGCCGATGGTCTGGCCAGTGTCGGCGCCGACCTGGAACAGGGCGCCGGAGAAGGAACCGTCCAGCAGCTTGGTGCCGTTGAAGTTGGTCTGGCTGGAGACGCGGTCGATTTCCGAGGCCAGCTGCTTGACTTCCGAGTTCAGCGCGCCGCGATCGGTGGTGGAGTTGGTGGCGTTGGCCGACTGCACGGCCAGTTCGCGGATACGCTGCAGGTTGTTGCCGATTTCGACCATCGCGCCTTCGGCGGTCTGCGCCAGCGAGATGCCGTCGTTGGCGTTGCGCGAGGCCACGTCCAGACCACGGATCTGGGTGGTGAAGCGCTCGGAGATCGCCAGGCCGGCGGCGTCGTCCTTGGCGCTGTTGATGCGCAGGCCCGAGGACAGACGCTGGATCGTCGTCGCCAGGCTGGCGCTGGTGGTGTTGAGGTTGCGCTGAGCGTTCAGCGACATTACGTTGGTATTGATTACCTGTGCCATTTAGATACCTTGGTTTTCAGCTATTTGATATCGCTTCCGCTACGAGGGCTCCTAATGGCGTAGGAGCCCTCGGCGGTCATCGCGGCCTGCCGCGCTTAGCCCTGGAGCAGGCTCAGCACGCTCTGCGGGGCCTGCTTGGCCTGGGCGAGCATCGCGGTGCCGGCCTGCTGCAGGATCTGCGTGCGGGTCAGCTCGGCGGTTTCCTTGGCGTAGTCGGTATCGCGGATGCGGCTGCGCGAGGCCGACAGGTTCTCCGAGGTGGAGCTCAGGTTGGCGATGGTGGAGGTGAAGCGGTTCTGGATCGCACCCATGTCGGCGCGCGAGGAGTTCACCGAGGTCAGCGCGTTGTCGATGATGCTCAGCGCCTTCTGCGCGCCCTGGAAGGTGGAGATGTCCACGTCGGCCAGGTAGTTGGTGGTGCCGGCGGTGGCAGCGGCGCTGGCGGCGATGCCGGCGTTGCTGAAGGTGACGCCGGTGGCGCCGGTGGCGCTGCCCGCGGTGAACGAGAAGTCCTGACCGCCCTTGACCGATTCCAGCTTCAGCGCGCCGCTGGTGCTGTCGACCGAGGCGTACACGCCGGTCTGGGCCAGCTTGTCGTTGATCGCCGAGGCGATCTTCTTGGAGATGTCGCTGCCGACGTCGCCGACGGCCACCGAGACCGAGGCGATGGTGACGCCGTTGACGACCATGCCGGAGAAGCTGCCGCTGGCGGTGGCGGTACCGGAGGCCAGGGCGGCCGAGCCGGTCTGGGTGGCGGCGAAGCCAGCCTTGCCCAGCGAGGCGGCGCTGGCGTTGACGATGCTGTTGATGCCGATGGTCTGGCCAGCGTCGGCGCCGACCTGGAACAGGGCGCCGGAGAACGAGCCGTCCAGCAGCTTGGTGCCGTTGAAGTTGGTCTGGCTGGAGACGCGGTCGATTTCCGAGGCCAGCTGCTTGACTTCCGAGTTCAGCGCGCCGCGGTCGGTGCTGGAGTTGGTGGCGTTGGCCGACTGCACCGCCAGTTCGCGGATACGCTGCAGGTTGTTGCCGATTTCGACCATCGCGCCTTCGGCGGTCTGCGCCAGCGAGATGCCGTCGTTGGCGTTGCGCGAGGCCACGTCCAGACCACGGATCTGGGTGGTGAAGCGCTCGGAGATCGCCAGACCGGCGGCGTCGTCCTTGGCGCTGTTGATGCGCAGGCCCGAAGACAGACGCTGGATCGTCGTCGCCAGGCTGGCGCTGGTGGTGTTGAGGTTGCGCTGAGCGTTCAGCGACATTACGTTGGTATTGATTACCTGTGCCATTTTGATATCTCCTCTAAGCGATTTGTCCGGCAACCCGTTGGTGCCTGGAGCCTCCGCAGGGGGCCATCAATTGGCCAGTGCCGCTGCTGGTATAAGTAACGGCAGTCGGTGCGCAACCTTTAGGGATTTGCTGCCGAAAATTTGGCGTTTCGGCGATTTGCCTGACACCAGAAACGCGGCGAAAGGCTTGTTTCGGCCGCGCTTCGTCAAACTTTAGGCGTCTTGCCCAAGTCGGAGAAAGGGCGGCCCGAATCGTGCAGGGAGCGATGTGCTCGATGCTCTCGATGGTGTGTCGCGTCGACGACGCGAACGCTTGACCTGCCGGTACGCAGCGCATTGCTGCGCAACGGCTTGGCCATCTCTTCCTCTCCCTGTCTGATCGCCTTTCCTCGGCGATGAAGTAGAAGGAGTGTCGGTCGTCCGGCGATGTGGGCAATGTCGGCTCGCTGTCAGGTCGTGTGCTGCGCTGACGACACATGACAGGCGGTCTTGGAGCGCCGCCACGGTCATCGCCGACGCTGACCGCCATCCAATCCATTGCTCAAGGGGCGCGCGACAGCCCCAGCGGTCGGTGGCCGTGGCCGTTTCCCGTCGATCCCGCACAATGGGTCGCATGCACAGGGATCATCGCGGGTAGCATGACCACGCCTTCTGCTGGCCGCCGCTCTACAAGGCGGCGCAGCTCTGGCCTTCGGCGTCGAGGACCGGCAACGCGCGGAGATGGCGCTTCCTCCGAGATGCGATGGCCCGTGGCGGAAAGAGGGAACAAAAAAGCCCCGCCTTGCGGAGGGGCCTCGGTGGTGCTTGCGGTGCGTTGGCGCTTAGCCCTGGAGCAGGCTCAGCACGCTCTGCGGGGCCTGCTTGGCCTGGGCCAGCATCGCGGTGCCGGCCTGCTGCAGGATCTGCGTACGGGTCAGCTCGGCGGTTTCCTTGGCGTAGTCGGTATCGCGGATGCGGCTGCGCGAGGCCGACAGGTTCTCCGAGGTGGAGCTCAGGTTGGCGATGGTGGAGGTGAAGCGGTTCTGGATCGCACCCATGTCGGCGCGCGAGGAGTTCACCGAAGTCAGCGCGTTGTCGATGATGCTCAGCGCCTTCTGCGCGCCCTGGAAGGTGGAGATGTCCACGTCGGCCAGGTAGTTGGTGGTGCCGGCGGTGGCAGCGGCGCTGGCGGCGATGCCGGCGTTGCTGAAGGTGACGCCGGTAGCACCGGTGGCGCTGCCCGCGGTGAAGGAGAAGTCCTGGCCGCCCTTGACCGATTCCAGCTTCAGCGCACCGCTGGTGCTGTCGACCGAGGCGTACACGCCGGTCTGGGCCAGCTTGTCGTTGATCGCCGAGGCGATCTTCTTGGAGATGTCGCTGCCGACATCGCCGACGGCCACCGAGACCGAGGCGATGGTGACGCCGTTGACGACCATGCCGGAGAAGCTGCCGCTGGCGGTGGCGGTACCGGAGGCCAGAGCAGCCGAGCCGGTCTGGGTGGCGGCGAAGCCGGCCTTGCCCAGCGAGGCAGCACTGGCGTTGACGATGGTGTTGATGCCGATGGTCTGGCCGGCGTCGGCGCCGACCTGGAACAGGGCGCCGGAGAAGGAGCCGTCCAGCAGCTTGGTGCCGTTGAAGTTGGTCTGGCTGGAGACGCGGTCGATTTCCGAGGCCAACTGCTTGACTTCCGAGTTCAGCGCGCCGCGGTCGGTGCTGGAGTTGGTGGCGTTGGCCGACTGCACCGCCAGTTCGCGGATACGCTGCAGGTTGTTGCCGATTTCGACCATCGCGCCTTCGGCGGTCTGCGCCAGCGAGATGCCGTCGTTGGCGTTGCGCGAGGCCACGTCCAGACCACGGATCTGGGTGGTGAAGCGCTCGGAGATCGCCAGACCGGCGGCGTCGTCCTTGGCGCTGTTGATGCGCAGGCCCGAGGACAGGCGCTGGATCGTCGTCGCCAGGCTGGTGCTGGTGGTGTTGAGGTTGCGCTGAGCGTTCAGCGACATTACGTTGGTATTGATGACCTGTGCCATTTTGATATCTCCTCTAAGCGATTTGTCCGGCAACCGGTTGGTGCCTGGAGTCTCCGCAGGGGGCCATCAATTTGGCCAGTGCGGCTGGTGATATAAGTAACGGCGACAGGCGCGCAACCTTTAGCGATTTACTGCAGAAAATTTGCCGTTCCGGCGATGCGCAAAACACCTGGAACACCGCGGAGAGCCTTTCTCGGCCGCACTTCGGCAAACTTTAGGGCTGCCTGCGCGTTGTCTACTTATCCAGCGGCGATGGCGGTCTTTTGTATAACGGAAAAGGCCCGGAGGCGTCGCCGCGCTCCGGGCCTTTTGGTATATCCGGTATATCGCCTGTTTAGCCGAGCCGGTCGAACAGCGACATCTTCTGCATCTGGGTGAAGATGGTCTGTGCCGCTTTCAGCGCCGACTGTTCCAGTTGGTACTGGGAAATCGCCTGGGCGTAGTCGAGGTCGCGCAGCGAGGACAGGGTGGTCTTCAGGGTGACGTCGTTGGAGGCGCGCAGGTCGGTGGCGTTGTCGATCGCCGCGAGCTGGGCGCCGCCGGCGGCGCGCGCGTCGATCATCTTCGACGAGGCCTGGGTGATGTCGCGCATCGACGATTGCAGTCCGTTCTGCAGCGCCGCCTTGGCCGTCGGGGTGATCGGATCGGTATTGAGCAGGTTGACCAGGTTGCTGATGGTGGAGAACACGTCCTTGGTGGTCGATGGACCGATCTGGAAGCTGTCGCCGGCCGCGGGGGCGCCGTCCACGCGCATCTTCAGGCCGGGCAGGCCGATGCTCTCTCCGGCGGCGTAGGTACCGGTGTTGACCACCGTGCCGCTGCTGTCGCGCACCTCGTAGGTGGTGGCGGCAGTGAACACCACGCTGTAGCTGCCGCCGTTCCAGGCGCTGCCGGAGCTGTCGCGGCTGAAGTCCAGCAGCAGGCCGGTGCCGGTGTTGCCGGCGGCCGCATGCGCGTCGACGGTGCCGTCGCCGGTGGGCACGCGCATGAAGATCTCGCTGCCGGGCAGGGTATCGGAGACCTTGGTATCCGGCGCGATCTCCACGCTGCGCTGGGTCTGGTTGCCACTGTAGACCACGTTGCCGGAGACCACGGCGAACGGGGCGGAGTCGTCGGCGGTGCCGCCGAACAGGTAGCGGCCCGAGCCGTCGGTGCTGTTGGACAGGCTCAGCAGGCTGTCGTGCAGGGTCTTCAGTTCCGCGGCGATGGCCTTGCGGTCGGGGGTGGTCAGCGCCGAACTATTGGCTTCCACCGTCAGATCCTTGACCCGGGCCATCAGGTCGCCGGCCTGCGACAGCGAGTTCTCCTGCAGGTTGAGCCGGTTCTGCACGTTGGTGGCGTTGTCGCCGAAGCGCGCCAGCGCCGCCACCGTGCGATCCAGGCTGACCGCGGTGCCGGCGGCGACCGGGTCGTCGGCCGCGCTGACGATGCGCTGGCCGGTAGAGAGTTGCTGCTGCAGGTGCGAGATCGTCGCCTGCTTGCCGAGCATGGTGTTGAGCGACTGATTGAAGATCATGCCGCTGGAGATGCGATTGCTCATCGGACCGCGCTCAGGATGGACTGGAACAGGGTGTCGGCGGTGGAGATCAGGCGCGAGGCCGCCTGGTAGGCCTGCTGCAGCCGCAGCATGTCCGCCGCTTCCTCGTCGAGGTTGACGCCGGACAGCGAGTCGCGCGCGTCCTGGGCGCTGCTCTGGATCACGTCCTGCGCGTCGGCCGCGTACTTGGCCTGGCGCGCCGCCGAGCCGACCGTGGTGGTCAGGCCGGCCACCGCGCCGTTGAGGGTGATGGTGCCGCCGTTGAACGCCTTGGCATCGTCCAGGTTGGACATCAGCAGGGCGTTGCCGTTGTTGCTCGAGCCGACTCCGGTCGGGCCCACCGCGAAGCTGTCGCCGGCGGACGGGACGCCGTCCATGGTCAGGCTCCAGCCGTTGGCGCTGATGGTCTGCCCGGCGGTGTAGGTCTGCGCCGCGCCGCCGTTGATCGAGTAATGGGTGGAATCGATGAAGCTGATGTTCGCCGGCGTCAGCAGGTTGGCGTTGCTGGCGTCGGTGGCGGCGACGTTGCTGACCTTGCCGGTGCCCAGGTTGCTCAGCGTGGCGCTGGCCTGGATCGGCGTGGCCGCGGCGATGCGCGAGGGGTCGGTGATGGCCACGGACAGCTTGTTGATGGCATTGGCGGTGGGCTGCAGCAGGAACTTGTCGCCGCTGGCGGCGGTGCCGGACACCTGCAGGGTCACACCGTTGACCACGAACGGGTCGGCGCTGGTGCCGGAACCGGTCATGGCGACGCTGGCGCCGGTGTCGGCGCGGCTGGCGTTCCAACTGGTGCCGTTGTAGGTCAGCAGCAGGTTCTGCCCGTCGAGCTTGCTCAGGTCGCTGACGCTGGCGGTGAAGGTGGCCGTGCCGGTGTTGGCGCTGTTGCCGACCACGGTCGGCGGCGGCAGATTGAAGAAGTCGCCGCCCATCTGCCCGTACAGGTCCATGCCGGCGTGGTGCTGCGCGTTGTAGCTGCTGGCCAGGCCGGTGGCGATGCGGCCGAGTTCGGCCTTGGTCGGATCCAGGACGGTGCTGCGGAACTCCAGGAAGCCGCCGATCTGCCCGCCCAGCGCCTTGCTGTCGAGCGGCGTCGAGCCGCCGGGCGTCTTCAGCGCGATCTGCAGTTTTTCCGGCTGGTACGGATCGGGGCTGGTGACCAGGGTCGAGGCGTTGGTGCCGACCACCATCGCCTGGCCGCCGGAGGTGTAGACGTTCATCATCCCGCCGTCCTGCTGGATGACGCTGCCGCCGGTGTAGCCGATCAGCTGGCTGATCATCTGGTCGCGGCGGTCGAGCAGGTCCGGTGCGGCGGCGTTCGCATTCGAGCCGATCTGGCCGTTGAGCTTGGCGATCTCGGTGGCCAGGCGGTTGGCTTCGGCGGTGCCGGCCAGCAGGCCGTTGTTGACCTCGCTGCCGAGCGAGTCGAGCTGGCCGTTGAGTTGCTTGAAGCGGGTCACCAGCGAGCTGCCGGCGTCCAGCAGGTTCTGCCGGTTGGCGCTGGCCGAGGCGTCGGAGGACAGGCCGCTGGTGGCGTCGAAGAAGTTCGACCACTGCCCGGCGATGCTGGTGGCCTTGTCCGAGAACAGGCCGTCGACCCGGCTGGACATGCTGGAGAGCTGCTTCAGCCGCGCGACTTCGCCGGTGCTGTCGAACAGGCGCGAGATCGCCAGCTGGTCGGCGACGCGGGAGACGTCGGTGATCTGGGTGCCGTTGCCGATGAACTCGCTGCCGTACTGGCTGGGAACCGTGGTCGCGAACGTCGTCCGCTGCCGGCTGTAGCCGTCGGTGTTGATGTTGGCGACGTTGTGGCTGACCGTGGACAGGGCCCGCTGGAAGGCGAGCAGGGCGCCGGTACCGGTGGAGAGGATGGACATGGGCGGCTACCTCAACGGCGCACGAGGCCGGACGAATCGACGGTGCTGGCCAGCACGCGTTCGATGCCGCCGGCGGCGGCGCTGCCGATCGCGGCGACCGCGCGGCCGATGGTCGGGCCGCCGGCGATGGCGGCGATCTTGGCCGCGTAGGCCGGGTCGGTGGCGTAGCCGGCGCGCTGCAGGCCCTGGGCGAAACCGCGGATGTCGGTGCCGGCCCTCAACGCCTGCTGGTAACGCGGATTGGTCTTCAGCAGGCGCACGTAGTCGGCGAAGCTCTCCGCCGGCGAGGAATAGGCGCGGAAATCGGCGGTTTGCGACTGCTTGACCCCGTCCACGTACTCGTGGGTGCCGGTGGTCACGCGATCGCCGTCCCAGCCGGTGGCCTTGATCCCGAACAGGTTGTTGGAACTGGCGCCGTCGCCGCGCGAGATGCCGCGGCGGCCCCAGCCGGTTTCCAGCGCGGCCTGCGCGACCAAGGCGCGCGCGTCCACGCCCAGTTCCTGCGCGGCCTTCTGCGCATGGTTCCAGATCTTGGCGACGAAGCCTTCCGGGGTGCGCTCGCCGAGGCTGGCCGCGGCGGCGTTGGCGGCCGCGGCGGCGCTGGGATCGATGGCGGTGCTGCTGTCGGCCGACGCCTGCACGTTCGACCAGCGGTCGTCGGCACCGGCCCAGGACAGGCCGGCGCTACCGTCGGCCGGGCTGCTGCCGATGGCCTGGTGCATGGCGCTGCTCTCGCGGCCGGCGATCATGTCCAGCACCTGCTGCTGCGGGGAGGCGGTCGCGTCGGTGCCGCTCCACGGGCCGACGCCGGCGCCGGCCGCGGCACCGCTGGCGAGCGCGGCCTCGCCCTGCAGCGGCATCGGGCCATTGCTCGACTGGCCGGACACCAGCGAGTAGGCCTTGGCCGCCTTGGCGGCGTCCAGCGCGGTGTTCGGCGTGCCGGTCTCGGTCGTCTGCCCGCCGCCGAGCTGCTTGGCGATCATCGCCCGCAGGCCCAGCCCCTTGCCGTCGGTCAGGCCCTTGGCCAGCTGCTGGTCGTACATGTCGCGGAAGGTCTGGTTCTCGTTCGGGAACAGCGAATTGCCGAAGCTGGCCTCGCGCATGCTCTTGACCAGCATGTTGGCGAACTGCCCTTCGAGCTGGCGCGAGACCTTGTCGATCTTGGCCGGATCGTTCTGGGTAGAGGCGTGCAGGTCGAAGGGAGCGGCCGAGATACGCATGTCAGATCACCTCCAGCTCCGCGCTCAGGGCACCGGCCTGCTTGAGCGCTTCCAGAATCGCGATCAGGTCGCCAGGCGCGGCGCCGACCTCGTTGACCGCCCGCACGATCTGATCCAGCGAGGTGCCGCCCTCGAACTTGAACATGCGGCTGCCTTCGTTGGTGGCGGTGATGGTGGACTTGGGCGTGGCCACGGTCTGGCCGCCGCTCAGTGCATTGGGCTGGCTGACCTGGGTGCCTTCGCTGATGGTCACCGTCAGCGAGCCGTGCGAGATCGCCGCCGGGCTGACCCGCACCTGCGAGCCGATCACCACCGTGCCGGTGCGTGCGTTGACCACCACCTTGGCCGGCGCCGCGCCCGGCGACAGCTCGACGTTCTCGATGCGTGCCAGCAGGCCGATGCGCGCGCTCTGGTCGGTGGGCGAACGCACCGCCACGGTGGAGCCGTCCACCGCATGCGCGCTGCCGGGGCCGAAGGTGCTCTCCAGCGCCGAGACCATGCGCGAGACCGTGGTGAAATCGGGCTGGTGCAGGTTCAGGGTGATCTCGCCGGTGTTGCCGAACACGTCCGGCAGCGCGCGTTCCACGGTCGCGCCATTGGGAATCAGGCCGACGCTGGGCACGTTCACCGAGATCCGCGAACCGTCCTTGCCCTGCGCGCCGAAGCCGCCGACCACCAGGTTGCCCTGGGCGACCGCATAGACCTGGCCGTCGGCACCCTTCAGCGGCGCCATCAGCAAGGTACCGCCGCGCAGCGAGATGGCGTTGCCGATCGAGGAGACGGTGATGTCGATGGTCTGGCCCGGCTTGGCGAACGCCGGCAGTTGTGCGCTGATCGCCACCGCGGCCACGTTCTTCAGCTGCGGGTTGACGTTGGACGGCACGTTGACGCCCAGCTCGCCGAGCATGTTCTTCAGGCTCTGCACGGTGAAGGGCGCCTGGCTGGTGCGGTCGCCGCTGCCGTCCAGGCCGACCACCAGGCCATAGCCGACCAGCGCGTTGTTGCGCACGCCGCCGACCTGGGCCAGGTCCTTGATGCGTTCGGCTGCGGCCGGGGCGGCCAGGCCGGCGCACAGGGCGACGGCGGCGAGCAGGCGGCAGGGCAGGGACAGGACGTTCATGGCGGGCCTCAGTACGGCGAGATGCGCGAGTTGAAGAAGCGGCTCAGCCAGCCCATCGCGTTGGACTGCGCGACCGCGCCGCGGCCGCCGTAGGCGATGCGCGCCTCGGCCACCTTGCTGGAGGGAATGGTGTTGTCCGGGGCGATATCGGCGGCGCGGACCACGCCCTGCACCTGCACCAGTTCGTCGCCCTGATTCAGGCGCAGGTTCTTCTGGCCCTGGATCACCAGGTTGCCGTTGGGCAGGCGCTGCATCACGGTCACGGTGATGCTGCCCTGCATGGTGTTGCTCTGCGCGGTGTTGCCCTTGCCGGCGAAGCTGCGGTCGCCGCTGGTGGCGTTGTTGAGGATGTTGGTGCCGTTGACGGTCAGCGGCGCGCCGAGCAGGGTCGGCGTGGCCATGGTCACCGCATCCTTCTTGCTGATGCTGGTGTTGGCGGTGCTGCTGGCGTTGGTGCTTTCGACCAGGGTGATGGTCAGCAGGTCGCCGACGTCGCGGGCGCGACGGTCCGAATACAGCTGCAGGCCGGGGCCGGCGGCGTAGATCGCACCGGCGGTGGGCTGGGCCTGCGGCGCCATCACCGGCGTGATCGGCGCCATCGGCGCGTACGGGCGCACGTCGCCGGCGGCCACGCCCAGGCCGGCGCAACCGCCGAGCAGGACCGGCAGCAGCAGCGCGGCGGAGAAGGAGAGAGAGGACAGGCGCGACATGGCGGATTCCGGAGGCGAGGGGATCAGACGTTGTTGTTCAGATAGCCGAGCATCGAGTCGGTGGTGGAGATGGCCTTGGCGTTCATCTCGTAGGCGCGCTGGGTCTCGATCATGCTCACCAGCTCTTCCACCACATTGACGTTGCTGCCTTCCAGCGCGCCCTGGGCGATCTTGCCGAGGCCGTTGAGGCCGGGCGTGCCGTTGGTGGCCGGGCCGGACGCGGCGGTTTCCACGTACAGGTTCTGGCCCTGGGCCTGCAGGCCGGAGGGATTGATGAAGTCGGTCAGGGTCAGCGAGCCGACCTGCAGCGCCGCGGCGGTGCCGGCGACCTGCACGCTCACCGTGCCGTCGGAGCCGATGGTCACCGACTGCGCGCCTTCCGGGATCTGGATGCCGGGCTGGATCGGGTAGCCGCTGTTGGTGACCAATTGGCCCTGCGCATCGATCTGGAAGCTGCCGTCGCGGGTGTAGGCCGAGGTGCCGTCCGGCATCTGCACTTCGAAGAAGCCGCGGCCGTTGACCATCACGTCCAGAGCGCGGTCGGTCTGCTGCTGGCTGCCCTGCTCGAAATCCTTGGCGGTGGCGACCACGCGCACGCCGGTACCGATCTGCAAGCCCGAGGGCAGCTGCGTCTGCGAGGAACTGGCGCCGCCGGGCTGCCGCAGCTGTTGGTACAGCAGGTCCTCGAAGTTGGCGCGGTCGCGCTTGAAACCGGTGGTGTTGGTGTTGGCCAGGTTGTTGGAGACGACCGACATGCGCGTCTGCTGCGCATCCAGTCCGGTCTTGGCGACCCACAAAGCCTGATTCATGACCCGAGTTCCTCTGATGGTGGCCCCGGCACGACGCGCCGGGGGCGCAGGGAGTGATGCATGTGCCGTGCCAAACCGGCGCCGCTGGCGCCGAGGCCCGCCTTAGCCGTTCAGACGCAGCAGCGTGTTCGCCGACTGCGCGTTCTCGTCGCCGTTCTTGATGACCTTGACCTGCATTTCGAACTGGCGCTGCAACTGGATCATTTGCACCAGCGCGCCGGCGGCATCGACGTTGCTGCCCTCGAGCACGCCGGTCCGCAGCGAATTGCCGGTGGCGGGCGCAAAGGCCTTGGCCGGATCGTCGCTGACGTTGCGCATCAGGCCGTCGGGCCGGCGGGTGAGCTGGTCCGCCGGCGCCTGCACCACCTTCAAGGTGGCGACGGTGCTCATCGCGGTGGGCGCTTCGCCCAGCGGCACGATCGACACCGTGCCGTCGTTACCGATCTCCAGCGACTGGTGCGGCGGGATCGACACCGGATTGCCCTGGTCGTCGAGCACCGCATGGCCGCTGGCGGTGACCAGCTGGCCGTTCGGGGTCAGCGCCAATTCGCCGCCGCGCGTGTACGCCTCCTTGCCGTCGGCGGACTGCACCGCCAGCCAGCGGTCGGCATCCAGCGACAGATCCAGCGGATTGCCGGTCTGGTGCTGCGCGCCGACGTCGCGGTTGAAGCCCTGGTCGATGTGCAGCGCATCGATCCGCGACGGATAACCGGCGCCGGGAATCCGATACGCCTCGGTATTGGCCAGCGCCGCCTTGAACCCGGAGGTCTCGACGTTGGCCAGGTTGTGCGACACGGTGGCCTGCGCCTGCAGCGACGCGCGGGCGCCGGTCATGGCGACGTAGAGGGCTTTGTCCATGGGTGTGGGCCGTGATTCGGGAGAAGGGATTCGGGATTCGAAAAAGCGGGGATACCGCAGACTATCGGGGAAGTGGCGGCTTGGGCTGGCGCCCGGTTGACGGGCGCCAGCGGCGGCGAATCACCAATCCCGAATCACCAATCCCAGCCTTAACGCATATTGATGATCGTCTGCGTGACCTGATCCTGGGTCGAGATCACCTGCGAGTTCGCCTGGAAGTTGCGCTGGGCCACGATCATGTTGACCAGCTGCTCGGTCAGGTCGACGGTGGACGATTCCAGTGCGCCGGACTGCACGCTGCCGAAGTCCGAAGTCGCCGGCGAACCGGTGCGGGCGATGCCCGAGGCCGAGCTTTCCGCCCAGGCGTTGTCGCCGAGCGAGCTCAGGCCCTGCGGGTTGACGAAGTTGGTCACCGCGATCTGGCCCAGCGCCTTGTCGGCGTTGTTGGAGTAGCGCGCGTAGACGATGCCCTTTTCGTCGATGCTGATCGAGTTGAGCTTGCCGCTGGCGTAGCCGTCCTGGGTCGCGCCGCGCAGGGCGAAGGTTTCGCCGTACTGGGTGGACCCGAATACATTCAGGTTCAGCGACAGGGTGCCGGCGCCGGTGGAGGGGGTGAAGGTGCCCAGCGCGATCTTGCCGTCGGCCGGGCTGACCAGCGCGCCGCTGTCGGAGAACTGCAGCGTGCTGGCACCGCCCGCAGCGACGCCGTCGACGTAGTTGTAGACGGTCCACTGGTTCGGCGTGGAGGTCTTGACGAAGTACGAGGTCTGCACGTGGGCCACGCCCAGCGAGTCGTAGACCGTGGTGCCGCCGCTGGAGTTGTTGTAGCTGTTGGCGTCGTTCGGATCGAACGTGGTCACCGTCGGCGGCTGGGTGTTGCCGGGGAGGGTGAAGGTCAGGTTGACCGTGCTGGTCTGCTTGGGCGGGCTGTCGGTGGTCAGCAGCTGCAGGTCGGTCAGGGTGCCGGCGGCGAAGCCGTTGCCGTTGCTCGCCGGCGGGAACACCTGCAGCCGCGCGCCCTGCGGATTGACCACATAGCCGTTGGCGTCGGTCTGGAAGTTGCCGGCGCGCGAATACACGCGGGCGCCGTTGTTGGACAGGGTGAAGAAGCCGGAGCCGGAGATGGCCAGGTCCAGGCTGCGCCCGGTCGGATCGATGGTGCCCTGCGAGAACTGCTGGGCGACGTTGCTGACGCGCACGCCCGAGCCCACCGCGTTGCGTGCCAGGCCGTAGCCGTTGAGCGTGAACTGGTCGGCGAACTCGGCGCGCGAGCCCTTGAAGCCGGTCGTGTTGGCGTTGGCGATGTTGTTGGCGGTGACGTTGAGGTCGGTATTGGCCGCCCTGAGGCCGGACAGCGATGTGTTGAAACCCATGGTGGACTCCTGTGGATGGTCGGCGCGGGATTAGCTGACGCGGAGGACGTTGGTCAGCGGCGTGGTGCCGAGCCCGGTCAGGTCGAGATAGATGCCGTCCGATCCGATGATGGCGCTCTCGACCGGCGCCTGGACGTAGGTGGACAGGGACAACTGGTTGCCCTGGGCATCGGTCTGCCCAGCGGTGATGCTGTAGCTGCCGGCCGGCATGCGCTTGCCGCTGGCGTCGGTGCCGTCCCAGGCGAAATCGAGCTGGCCGGCCTTGTCGGCGGTCAGGCTGATCTTCTTGATCGGCTGGCCATTGGCATCGCTGACGGTGACGTCGACCACGCCGGCGGCCTTGGCCGCGACCAGGCCGCCGGTGCTGCCCTCGGCGGCCAGCGGCAGCGTCGCCGATGGCACCAGCACCTTGTGCCCGATCAAGTTGGCGCCGCGCAGCACCTGGTCGGTGCTCATCGACGAGGACAGCGCGGTGACGGTCTTGTTGAGGTCGCCGATGCCCTGCACGGTGGACAGCTGCGCCATCTGCGCGACCATCTGGCTGTTGTCCATCGGCTTGAGCGGATCCTGGTGCTGCAGCTGCTCGGTCATCAGCTTGAGGAAGTCGGCCTGCTGCAGCGCCTTGCCGCTGGTGGTGCTGGTGTTGCTCGAGGCGCTCAGGCCCAGACTGGAATAGGTGGTGTCGGTGGAGCTGGTGACGCTGGTCATGGAAGCGGTCCTGGGACGTGACGCGGCGGAGGGAGGGCGGATCAGCGGCCCATGGTCAGAGTGGCCAGCGCCAGTTCCTTGGCGGTGTTGAGGACCTCCACGCCGGCCTGGTAATTGCGCGAGGCGGAGATCAGGTTGACCATCTGCGAGACCGGATCCACATCGGGCGAATAGATGTAGCCCTCGGAATCGGCAAGCGGATGGCCGGGTTCGTAGCGCTTGATCGGCGGCGCGTTGGTCGTCGCGATTTCCTTGACGTTGACCGAGGTCAGGCTGCTGTCGTGCGGGTTGCGCACTGCCTGGAAGATCGGCTCGATCGGCTTGTAGGCCGCCTCCGCCGAACCGGCCACCGAATCGGCATTGGACAGGTTGCTGGCGATGGTGCTCATGCGCACCGACTGTGCCTGCAGCGCAGAGCCGGCGACGTCGAAGATCGGCAGATTGCTCATGCTTATTGGCCCGTGATCGCGGTGAGCATGGTGCGCACCTTTGACTCGATGAAGCTCAGCGACGCGCGGTACTCCAGCGCGGCGCGACCGTAGGCGGCGCGTTCGGCGTCCGGATCGACGGTGTTGCCGTCCATGCTCGGCTGGCTGGCGGCCCGGGTGACCTGGAACGGGTTCAGCCCATCGCCACCGACGGCGATGTGGCGGCTGTCGTCCACCGCGAGCTGGGTGCCCTCGCGCTGTCCCTGCGCGGCGCGCATCGCAGCATCGAAGTCCAGGTCCTGGGCCTTGTACCCGGGCGTGTCGACGTTGCTGAGGTTGCTGGCGATCAGCTTCATCCGCTGCTCGCGCAGCGGCAGGGCGTCGCCGTGGACGCCGAAATAGCCTGTGATCGGATTGGACATGGCACGATCCCGCGGTTCGTTGCCGAAACCACAGGCAAGGCGCGTGCCAAAGCCGGGCGCAAGGCCCGTGAGATCAGAGGGTTGCCTAGGGAGGCGGGGAGCGCCCGCGCTCCATTAGTCAGGCAGGCCGCGCAGCCAGGCGCGGCGCCCGGGTCAGGCGGCCGCTTGCGCTGCCGCCACCACCCGCAGCCGGGCCAGGACGTACTCGGCCAGCTCGTTGGGGCTGTACTTGGCGACGAAGGCGTTGGCGCCCACGCGCTCGACCATCGCATTGTTGAACACGCCCGACAGCGAGGTGTGCAACAGCACGTACAGGCCGGACAGGCCGGCATGGCGGCGGATTTCCGTCGTCAGCGTATAGCCGTCCATCGCCGGCATCTCGATGTCGGAGATCACCATGGCGTAGCGCTCGGCCGGATTCTCCCCGGCGGCGTGGATCTGCAAGAGATGGTCCAGCGCCTGGCGGCCGTCCGAGAGCAGGGTCGCGGCGACCCCGAGCTGGTCCAGCACGCTGCGGATCTGCTGCCGCGCCACCCGCGAGTCGTCGACCACCAGCACCTGCAGCTGCGGGCCGGTCAGCGCCAGCGACGGGTCCAGGTTGGCCTCGACCCGGGTCTGGGCGATGTCGGCCAGCACGCTTTCCACGTCGATCACCTGGATCAGCTCGCCCTGGAAGCGGGTCACCGCGGTCAGGTAGCTGGATTCGGCGCCCAGTTCCGGCGGCGGATGGATGTCTTCCACCGCGATGTTGACGATGCGTTCCACGCCGCTGACCAGGAAGCCCTGCACCGAGCGGTTGAACTCGGTCACCACCAGATAGCCTGGCGCGGTGTCCGCGTTCGGCTCGCGCTCCGGGTGGCCGATGGCCAGGCCCAGGTCGAGCACCGGCACCGAGCGCCCGCGCACGTCGGCGACGCCGGAGAATTGCAGCGGCAGCCCGGGCACCTGGAACAGCTCCGGCCGGCGCAGCACTTCCTGCACCTTGAAGACGTTCACGCCAAAAAGCTGACGACCGCCCAGCCGGAACAGCAGCAGGGCAAGCCGGTTGTGGCCCGCCAAGCGGGTGCGCTGGTCGATTCGGTTGAGAAGGTCATGACTCATGGCGTTCATATCGGCGCCCTCGCGGCGGAACTTGAGGGCGCCTCCCGCATTGGACGTTCGGTTTGCGGCACGGCCTTTGCATGGTGCTGGCGACCTTTCCCAGAGAGACGGCGATGCGCCCGATCCTATTGCTGGTCCTGCTGGCGGCGACGCCGGCCTGGGCCGCGGACTTCCAGTCGGTGGATTCGATCCGCGCCGCGGCGCTGTCCCTGGCCGGGCCCGACGCCGATGCCGAGGCGACCCTGGACCCGTCGGTCAGGGTGCCGCTGTGCCCGGTGCCGTTGCAGGCCCAGCCGACCGGGACCACCACCGTGGAGGTGAGCTGTCCGCGCGACACCGGCTGGCGGCTGTTCGTGCCGGTCAAGGTGCGGCGCATGCAGCATGTCCTGGTGCTGGCGCGCGGCCTGTCCGCTGGAGAAAGCATCGGCGCGGCCGATATCGTCCCCGAGAAGCGCGACGCGGCGCGCATCGTCGGCGCCGCGATGACCGAGCCGGAGGCGGCGATCGGCAAGGTGGTGCGGCGAACCCTGCCGGCCGGCACCTTGTTGTCCGCCACCGACCTGGTCGCGCAGCGGCTGGTCCGGCGCGGCGACAATGTGGCGCTGGTGGCACGCAGCGGTGGCCTGGAAGTGCGCATGTCCGGCCGTGCATTGGGCGATGCAGGCGAAAACGAGCGGGTGACCGTCGAAAACCTGTCGTCCAAGCGCATCGTTCAGGGAACTGTGTCACAAAATGGCGACGTTTTAGTGACGCGCTAAGAATCCGGCTAAAGTTCTCCGACGCTGTGCCGTTACCTACACCGAACCCGTAACAGGATTTCCGCCATGACACAGAAAATTGAAGGGAATTTGCCGAGCCCGGCCACCCTTCGCACCTCGTCCGTCTCGACCAAGGCCGCCTCCGGCGCGTCCGAGGAAGGCAAGGACCGTGCGGTCGGTGCGGCCGCAGCCACCGACAGCCTGCGCCTGACCGGCGAGGCCTCCGGCCTGCAGACCCTGCAACGCCAGCTCTCGGCCGCGCCGGCGGTGGACAGCAGCCGCGTCGAGGCCGTGCGCTCGTCGCTGCAGAACGGCAGCTACAAGATCAACCCCGACGCGATCGCCAGCCGCATGATCGACATGGATCGGCAACTCAGCGCATGAACACGCCGGTGACCAACCCCCTGCAGCAGCTCAGCGACGCGCTCGCCGGCGAGCGCCAGGCGTTGTTGGATCACAACGTGGAAGGCCTCATGCAGGCGACCAGCGCCAAGCTGGCGGCACTGCGCGCTCTGGAGGCCGACGTGCCTGCCGGCGCCGAAGCCGAACTGCGGCTGCGCGAACTGGCCGACGCCAACCGCGCCAACGGCGCGCTGCTGTCGCGGCGCCGGCGCGAGGTCAACTGGGCGCTGCGCCACCTCGGCCGCAGTGAGAGCGCCTCGTCCTACGACGCCAACGGCCAGTCCAGCACGCCGCTCGCCCAGCGTCCCCTGGCGATCGCGTAAGCCGCCACGCGTCCCGCTGCGGGGCGCGCATCCGCCGGCGGCAACGGCGTATATTGGGCATCCATCGATCGCCCACGGCCTGTCGTGAATTTCGCCGAAATCAATCCCAACGCAGCACTTGTCCTGCCCGCGCGTGAGAGCCTGCTCGCCCTCAGCGAACTCTTGTACGAAGGCGTGGTGCTGTTCCGCGCCGACGGCCAGTTGCTGCTGACCAACAGCGCCGCACGCCGCCATCTTTCCGGCGCCGACACCGGCGGCCTGGCCGCGCACCTGGCGCAATGGCTGCCGGGCGACGCGCTGTCGCAGGCGCGCAGCAGCGGCCGCTGGAGCGGCAGCCTGCCGACCGAACAGCACGTGGTGCTGGCGCATCTTTACTTTCATGCCGACGCGGACGGCGGCCATTACCTGATGCTGATCCAGGGCATCGAAGGCCAGCAGGACTACGAACAGGAACTGCAGCAGCGCCACGCCGAACTGCGCCAGGCCTATCTGCGCCTCAACGGCGCCCAGGAAAAACTGCTGCAGTCGGAGAAGATGGCCTCGATCGGCCAGCTCGCCGCCGGCGTCGCCCACGAGATCAACAACCCGATCGGCTACGTCCATTCCAACCTGGGCAGCCTGCAGGAATACCTGCGCAGCCTGTTCACCCTGATCGAGGCCTACGAGCGCGCCCTGCGCGCGCCCGATCCGAAGGCGCTGATCCCGGAAATCGACGATATCCGCAACCGCTTCGACATCGACTTCATCAGCCGCGACCTGCCGCAACTGATGGCCGAGTCGCGCGAAGGCATCGAGCGGGTCACCCGCATCGTCCGCGACCTGAAGGACTTCTCCTATTCCGGCCGCGAGGAGTCGTGGAAGCTGGTGGACCTGCACTCGGGTCTGGAATCGACGATCAACATCATCTGGAACGAGCTCAAGTACAAGGTCACCCTGGAGCGCCACTACGGCAACCTGCCGCTGGTGGAGTGCCTGCCGTCCGAGCTCAACCAGGTGTACATGAACCTGCTGCTCAACGCCGGCCAGGCGATCGGCGAGCGCGGCACCATCGTGGTCAGCACCGGCCAGGACGGCGAAGAGGTGTGGATCGAGTTCAAGGACTCAGGCGCCGGCATCGCGGCGGACCTGCTGCAGCGCATCTTCGACCCGTTCTTCACCACCAAGCCGGTCGGCAGCGGCACCGGCCTGGGCCTGTCGATCTCCTACGGCATCATCAACAAGCACCACGGCCGCATCGACGTGAGCAGCGTCGTCGGCGAGGGCTCGACGTTCCGGATCGTGATTCCTGTTAGGCAGCCGAAATAACGGCAGGGATTGGGGATTCGGGATTGGGGATTGGCAAAAGCGGTTTTGCGTTTACTGTTCCCGTCCGTGCGAGTCAATGAAATGCCGACACCGCGCTTTTACGAATCCCTAATCCCCAATGCCGAATCCCGGCTTTTCAGGGCCCCGCATCCCGCCGCTGTTCGTCGTGGGTGCGGAAGGCCTGGCGGATGTGTTCGCGCAGTTCGTCGTCGTTCCAGGGCTTGGTCAGGAAGCGGTAGATCGCGCCGCGGTTGATCGCGTCCGTGACGGTGGCCAGGTCGGTGTAGCCGGACAGGACCAGGCGGATGGTGTCGGGGTAGAGCATCTTCACCCGGCCCAGGAACTCGGTGCCGCTCATGTCGGACATGCGCTGGTCGGACAGGATCACCTGCACGTCGTTGGTGGCGAGCAGGTCGAAGGCGTCGCGGACGTTGCCGGCGGCGAGGATGCGGTAGCCGTCGCGGCGGAACAGGCGCACCAGCGAACGCAGCACGTTCTCTTCGTCGTCGAGCAGCAGCAGGGTGCGGTCCGGGCGGGTCTCGGTGAACGATTCCGGGCGCAGGTAGCGCCGGCGCAGGGCCATGCCGGCGGCTTCGGCGGACATCGGTTCGCCGAACAGGTAGCCCTGGAAGATGTCGCAGTCGTTGCGGCGCAGGAAGCCGAGCTGCGCCTGCGACTCGACGCCGTTGGCGATCACCACCATGCCCAGCTGGTGGCCCATGGCGATGATCGCGCGGGCGATCGCCGCCTCGCGGTTGCCGGCCGGCGCGCTCTTGATGAAGCTGCGGTCGATCTTCAGCTTGTCCACCGGGTAGCGCACCAGCGCGCTGAGGCTGGAATCGCCGGTGCCGAAGTTGTCCAGGCTCAGGCTGATGCCTTCGCGGCACAGATTGGCCAGGGTCTCGTGGACGAAGTTGACGTTGTTGGTCAGCGCGCTCTCATTGATCTCCAGCACCACCATCTGCGGCGGTACCCCGGCCGCCTGCAGCGCCGACATCACCTCGTTGAAGAAGGTCGGGCGCAGCAGCTGCAGCGTGGAGACGTTGACCGCGATGGTGAAGTCGTCGAAGCCCTGGTCGCGCCACAGCCGTGCCTGGCGCAGCGCACCTTCCATCACCCAGGTGCCGATCTGCACGATCACGCCCAGGCGCTCGGCGGTGCGCATGAAGCGCTCCGGCACCAGGATGCCCAGGGTCGGCGACTGCCAGCGCAGCAGCGATTCCATGCCCACCACACGACCGTCGCGGGCGCTGACCATCGGCTGGTAGCGCAGGCGCAGTTCGCCGTTGGGGATGGCGTCGACGATCTGCCGCGAGATGATGCTCTCGCTGTGCGCGCTGGGCGGGCCGTCGGCGGCATACAGGCGCACCAGGTTGCCGCCTTCGCGCGCGGCCTGGTAGACCGCGTCCTCGGCGAAGTCGAGCAGGGTCGACAGGCGCGTGGAATGTTCCGGGCACAGGCTCACGCCGATCTTGCCGGTCATGAACAGGGTGTACGGCAGCACCGACAGCGGCAGTTCGATCTGCTGCCGGATCTCCTCGGCGAAGGCTTCCGGCGGCGGTACGTCGGCGGTGCGCGGTACCGCCATCACCAGTTCGTCGCTGCCGTGGCGCCACAGCAGGCCGCGCCCGCGCAGGTGCGCCTGCAGCCGGTGCGCCAGCAGCGCCAGCGCCTGGTCGCCGACCTCCGGGCTCATGTTCTCGTTGATCGAGGCGAAGTGGTCGATGTCGATGTGCAGCAACATCACCCCCGGCCCGCCGGCGAGCGCCTCGGCGATCATGCCGGTCAGGGCGGGATGGCCCGCACCCAGGCGCGACGGCAGTTCGTCGTCCACGGGTACGGCGCTGGCGGGATTCCACATCGGCTCAGGTTCCAGGCGGGGGCGACGGCGGTGCCGCGGTGGTGTAGGGCAGGCACAGCGTCACCCGGGTGCCGGCGCCGGGGGCGGTGTCGATCTGCAGGGTACCGCCGGCGCTCTGCGCGCGCTCGCGCATCACGATCAGGCCCAGGCCGCGCGGCCCGGCTGGATCGAAGCCGTCGCCGTCGTCGACCACTTCCAGGCGCAGGCGCTGGCGTTCCTCGTCGCCGAGGGTCATCCGCACCTCGCCGGCGCTGGCATGGCGCAGCACGTTGGTCAGGCTCTCCTGGGCGATGCGGAAACAGGCCTGTTCGACCTCGCCGCTGGGGCGCTCGGGCAGGGCGGCGATGTCCAGCTGCAGGCGCACCGGCGAGGCGCGGAACAGCATGCCGGCCTGCCAGCGCAGCGCCGCCTCCAGGCCCAGCGCGTCCAGTTGCGGCGGACGCAGCAGGGTGGAGAGGTTGCGCAGCTTGGTGATGCTGCTGTCGGCCAGTTGCACGATCTCGCTCAGGTCCTCGCGGCGGCGCTCGGCGTCGGTCTCGTCCAGCGCCGCGTGCGCGGACAGCTTCATCGCGGTGATCGCCTGGCCGATGTCGTCGTGCAGGTCGCGCGAGATCGCCCGGCGCTCGTCTTCCTGCAGCGAGAACAGGCGCCGCGCCATCGCCTGCAGTTCGCGGTTGCTCTGCGCCAGCGCGTCGCGCATGCGCTCCGGTTCGCTGAGGTCGCGCACGATCATCAGCTTGCAGTCGCGGCCGCTGTAGCGGACGTTGCCGAACGACAGCCCGGCGTGGAACAGCGAGCCGTCGCGGCGGCACATGCGCGCGGTGGCGCCGCGTTCGCCCTTGGCGCCCGCCGCGCCCATCCGCTGCCGCACCAGCGCCAGGTCGGCGCTGTCGACCAGGCCCTGCAGCGGCTCGCCGAGCAGGTTCTCGCCCTCGAAGCCGAACTGCCCGGCGCAGGCGGCGTTGGCGTACAGCACGTGCTCCTGGTGCAGGATCGCCACGCCATCCGGCAGCACCCGCACCAGTTCGCGGAACTGCTCCTCGCGCTCGTGCAGCAGGCGCCGCGAGCGCTCGTGCTCGGTCACGTCCTGCAGGGTGCCGTGCACGCAGGCGCCGCCTTCGTCGTCGCTGGACGATTCGGCGCGCAGGTGCAGCATGCGCGCCTGGCCGTCGGCGGCCAGCACCGGCAGCAGCATGTCCAGTTGCAGCGGCGCGCTGCCGCACAGGTCCTCGATCACCCGCTGGATGCGCGCCTGCGAGGCCACGTCGGGCGGGACCAGCAGTTCTTCCAGGCGGTGCTGGCGCGGCTGGTCCGGCACGCGCCGGCCGAGCATGCGGTAGACCTGCTCGGAATAGCTGCCCAGGCCGCTGGCCCGGTCCAGTTGCCAGGAGCCCAGCCGCGCGATCGACTGCGCCTCCTGCAGATGCTGCAGGGCCTGGTCGCGGCGGCGCTGCGCGTCGTACTCGGCGCTGCGGTCGCTGATGACCACCAGCCGCGCCTGTCGGCCGTGGTAGTCCAGGCTGGTGCTGCGCGCCTCGGCCATGCACTGGGTGCCGTCGCGCAGGCGCAGCGGCTCGGCCACCACGCAGGTCTTGGACGGGGTCTGGCGGATCGTCTCGATCACCTCGGCTAGGCGGGCGCTGGCGCTGGGCGGCCACAGCCGGGCCAGCTCCAGGCCGACGAACTCGTCGTGCGACCAGCCGAAGAAGGCGACCGCGGCGGGGTTCACGTCGAGGATGCGCAGGCTTTCCAGGTCGTAGACCAGCATCGGGCTGGGATTGGCGTGGAACATCTGCCGGTAGCCGGCCTCCGACAGCGCCAGCCGCGTGTGCGCCTGCACCGCGGCGCGCACCAGCGGGCGCAGCAGGTAGTACAGGGCGACCGCGGTCAGGGCCAGGAACAGGGCGTCGTTGGCCAGCTGCAGGACGATCAACGTGCCGGGATCGTCTACGAAATGCGCCAAAACCAGATCGCTGCCGATCGACAGCGCCAGCCCCAGCAGGACGTACAGCAGCACCACCCGCCAGATGCCGCGGTCCAGGCGCTGCGCCAGGCGCATGCCGGAGGTCGCCTGGGGGAGCAGGGAACTGTCGCGTTGTGGTTGCATGCCCCGGCAGCCTGCTGCGGTGGTCCGTGTCCGGCGGACATCTTAGCCGTTGAAGGCCGCCGCGGCCCATCGCCGGGCGCTGCCGGCGCTCAATTAATGCCTCCGGGTGCCGTTATCACCTTCGACCGCTGGCCTTCAGGGCGGCGAAACGGAGTATCTCGGCGTGGATCAAGGCGTCATCGCAAGCTTGCTGCAGCACCCGCTCACCTCGGCGCTCGTCCTGTTGGACGCCGATGGCAGGCCGCTGGCGGCGAACCGGGCAGCGCAGGCACTGGAGTTGCCGCGCACCGTGGAGGCGTATGCCGAGCTGTTGCGTGCGGCCCGCGAGCGCCTGCTCGGCGGCGAGACCATGCTCGCCTGCGCCTTGCCCGGCACCGCCGGGCGGCGCCTGGACGGCTGGCTGCGTGCAGTCCGCGACGACAGCGGCGGCCTGCTGGCCTATACCCTCAGCGTGCCCGAACCGGTCGGCAGCGACGGCGCCACCCGCTGGGAGATCGCCCTGGACAGCGCCGAGCACGGCCTGTGGGACTGGGACATCCCCAGCGACACCATCTTCCGCTCCGAGCGCTGGAAGCGGATGCTCGGCTACGCGGGCGATGCCCCGGCCGATGGCCTGAACGCGCTGCTGCCGCTGGTCCACGGCGACGATCAGGAGCGCCTGCGCCAGGCGATCCGCGCGCATTTCGAGGGCCGCACCGAAACCTATATGTGCGAGTTCCGCCTGCGCCGGCAGGACGGGCAATGGCACTGGATCCTGGACCGCGGCCGCATCGTGGCGCGCACCGCCGACGGCAGCCCGCTGCGCATGATCGGCACGCACACCGACATCCACGAGCAGAAGCTGCTCGAGCAGCGCCTGCGCGACCAGCAGACCCTGCTGCGCGAGGCGCAGCGCATGACCCGCATGGGCAGCTGGTCCTGGGACCCGCTGCGCGACCGGGTGTGGTGCTCGCGCGAGTTCCTGCGCGTCACCGGCCTGGACGAACAGCAGGCGCCGAGCAGCCGCGGCTGGCTGCGCCTGCTCAGCCGCGATTCGATGGCGCAGCTGATTTCGGTATGGCGGCGCATGGCGCGCGAGGCCAAGCCGGCCAACTTCGAGGTCGAGCTGGTGCGCGGCGGTGAGTCGCCGTTGCACCTGCGGGTGTGGGCGCAGCCGCAGGTGGAGGCCGACGGCCGCATCCAGCGCGTGCTCGGCCAAGTGCAGAACATCACCGAACAGCGCCAGACCGACGCGCTGATCCGCTGGCGCACCGAGCTGCTCAACCGGGTCTCGGCGCTGGGCAAGATCGGCGGCTGCGAGATCGAGGTCGGCACCCGGCGCATGCAGTGGACCGAGGAGTGCTACCGCATCCATGGCCTGCGCAAGGAGGCCATCGATCTGGACCACGCGCTGGCGCTGTACACCCAGGACTCGCGCGATGCCTTCGAGTCGGCGCTGGTGCGCATCGCCGAGGGCGGCCTGCCCGAGCAACTGGACCTGTGCTTCCACCGGCCCTCCGGGCAGCGCATCTGGGTGCAGGTGCTGGTCGAGCTGGACGAACGCGACGGCCTGCCGCCGCGCTTCGTGGTGCTGTTCCGCGACATCACCCGCGAACGCGAGGCCAGCGAGCGCATCGAGCTGCTGGCCCACTACGACCTGCTGACCGGCCTGCCGAACCGGCAACTGCTGCGCGAGCAGGCCGAGAAGGCGATGCACGAGGCGGTGGAGCGCGGCACCACGCTGGCGATGCTGTTCGTCGACCTGGACGGCTTCAAGAGCATCAACGATTCCTTCGGCCACGCCACCGGCGACGCGCTGCTGAAGCTGGCGGCCACCCGCATGCATCAGCAACTGCGCACCAGCGACCTGTTCGGCCGTTTCAGCGGCGACGAGTTCGTGGTGGTGCTGCGCGACCTGGCCGAGCCGGGCGACGCCGGGCACGTGGCGCGCAAGCTGATCGCGGCGCTGGCCGAGCCGCTGCACAGCGGCGAGAACGTGATCAAGATCGGCGCCAGCATCGGCATTGCGCTGATGGAGGAGGGGCGCCAGGACTTCGACGGCCTGCTGCGCGCGGCCGATGCGGCGATGTACGCGGCCAAGGAATCTGGGCGCAACACCTGCCACTACTACAGCCAGGACGTGCTGCTGCGCGCGCAGCGGCGCCTGGAGATCGAGCATGCGCTGCACGGCGCGCTGGACCGCGAGGAGTTCTCGCTGGTGTATCAGCCGCTGGTGCATGCGGCGGGCGAGCGCGCGCCGGCGGTTGAAGCGCTGCTGCGCTGGCACCGCCCCGGCCACGGCCACTGCAACCCGGCCGAGTTCATTCCCATCGCCGAGGAATGCGGCGAGATCGTGCGCCTGGGCGACTGGGTGATCGGCGAGGCCTGCCGCCAGGCCGCGGCCTGGGATGCGGCGGGGCTGAGCTTCGACCGGGTCTCGGTGAACGTCTCGGCGATGCAGTTGCGCGACCGCGGCTTCGCCGAGCGGGTGATCGAGCTGTGCCAGCGCAACGGCTGGTCGCCGAAGCGGCTGGAACTGGAACTGACCGAATCGGCGCTGATCCGCGACAGCGAGTCGCTGCGCCGTTGCTTCGAACTGTTCGAACAGGAAGGCGTGCTGCTGGCGGTCGACGATTTCGGAACCGGCTTCTCCAACCTGCATTACCTCAACCGCTTCCCGGTGCAGCGCCTGAAGATCGACCGCAGTTTCGTGCAGGACATGCTGCACGACAGCGGCACCGCCAAGGTCACCCAGGCGATCGTGCAGCTCGGCCACGCGCTCGGCATGCAGGTGGTAGCCGAGGGCGTGGAGACGGTGCAGGAAGAGGCGCTGCTGCGCGAGCAGGGCTGCGACGAGATCCAGGGCTACCTGCACGCGCGGCCGCTGCCGCCGCGCGAGCTGGCCGCCTGGTTGCGCGCGCGCCAGCAGGTGGCGCCGGCCACGCATCCACGGCTGGTGCTGGCTGCGCAGTGAATGCGCGGCGCTGCGTGCGCCGTGCCGACTTGCGGCGGCGCAGCAGCTGGCTATACTGCGCGCGCCCATCGTTTCCCGGCCAGAGGCCACCTTCCTTGGACAGTCATCCTAGACCGACGCTGCAGCGACAGAGCTGACAGGACCGCCACGGTCTGGGTCGTCCCAGATGGGTCCCGTCCGCTCAGGACGGGATCGTTCGCCAGCCCCTTGCGGCGCTGGCCTTGATTCCGAGAGTGCGCAAGCCCGATCCGCGAGGACTCCGAGCGTAGCCCCTGGCGTTGCCCGTCGTCGGAGCCGCCCATGCGCCTGCCATCGCCATCGTTCCCGATCCACCTGACATCGCGGCCCAGCCGCGCACGGTGGCGACGTCCTGCCTGCGCCACATCGCCTGGCGACGCCCGCGCAGCCGGCAGCGGCTGACGCACGCCGTACATCTTCCCCGGTCACACTGGGCGGTCCGCTCCGCGACCCGCGCCAGCGTCCTTTTTCCTGCGGCGCCCGCTGCCGCTCCTGCCGGATCTTCCCATGCTGCCATTCGCTCGCGACCGCACCGCGCCCGGACAGCTCGCCGCACGCCCCGGCGTGCTGCCCAACCTGCACGACCTTGCGGTGTTCGCGCTGCTGCTGGGGCTGGGGGCGCTGCTGCTGCACGGCGCTGCCGACATGCGCGCGCCGTTGCCGCCGGCCGGCACCGATGCGGTGTCGCTGGACCTGTGGCAATTGCCCGAATACGGCCTGCGCACCACCTTGCGCATGTTCGCGGCGATGGCCGCCTCGCTGGTGTTCACCTTCGTGGTGGCGACCCTGGCCGCCAAGAGCCGCCGCGCCGAGCGGGTGATCGTGCCGGCGCTGGACATCCTGCAGTCGGTGCCGGTGCTGGGCTTTCTCACCTTCACCGTCACCTTCTTCCTGGGCCTGTTCCCCGGTCGGCAGATCGGTGCCGAACTGGCTTCGATCTTCGCCATCTTCACCAGCCAGGCCTGGAACATGGCGTTCTCGTTCTATCAGTCGCTGCGCAACGTGCCGCGCGACCTGGACGAGGTGTCGCGCGGTTTCGGGCTCAGCGCCTGGCAGCGCTTCTGGCGGCTGGAGGCGCCGTACGCCACGCCCTCGTTGATCTGGAACATGATGATGTCCATGTCCGGCGGCTGGTTCTTCGTGGTCGCCTCCGAGGCGATCAGCGTCGGCGACCACACCCTGGAACTGCCCGGCATCGGCTCGTACCTGGCGCTGGCGATCGCCCAGCGCAACTTCGCCGCGGTCGGCTGGGCAGTGGTGGCGATGGCGGTGCTGATCGCGCTGTACGACCAGTTGCTGTTCCGCCCGATCGTGGCCTGGTCGGACAAGTTCCGCGCCGAGCTGACCGCCTCGCAGGACAAGCCGCAGTCGTGGCTGTACGACCTGCTGCGGCGCACGCGCCTGGCCAAGCGCCTGGTCGCACCGCTGGCCTGGGTCTGGCAGCGCGCCATGCTGGTGCGCTGGACGCCGCGGCGCCAGCCGCAACTGCAGGCCGCGCCGCAGGCACCCGGCCGCAGCGGGGTGTGGGGCGACCGGCTGTGGAGCGCGGCGCTGGCGCTGGCCGGCGCGGCCGCGGCCTGGTTTGCCTACGACTACGGCCGCCGCCACCTGGGCCTGCACGACCTGGCCGAGGCCTTCGGCGGTGGCCTGGCCACGCTGCTGCGGGTGGTGGTGCTGATCGCCCTGGCCAGCCTGGTGTGGGTGCCGATCGGCGTGTGGATCGGGCTGCGGCCGAAGGTGGCGCAGCGGGTGCAGCCGCTGGCGCAGTTCCTGGCCGCGTTCCCGGCCAACGTGCTGTTCCCGTTCGCGGTGCTGGCCATCGTCAGCACCGGCGCCGATCCCAACATCTGGCTGTCGCCGCTGATGATCCTCGGCACCCAGTGGTACATCCTGTTCAACGTGATCGCCGGCGCCAGCGCGTTCCCCACCGATCTGCGCGAGGCCGCGACCATCTACCACCTGCGTTCGTGGACCTGGTGGCGGCGGGTGATCCTGCCCGGCATCTTCCCCTACTACATCACCGGCGCGCTGACCGCGTCGGGCGGCTCCTGGAACGCCAGCATCGTGGCCGAGCTGGCCAGTTGGGGCCACACCCAGGTGCAGGCCTACGGCCTGGGCGCCTACATCGCCCGCGCCACCGCCGCCGGCGACGGCCCGCGGGTCCTGCTCGGTGTGGCGGTGATGTCGCTGTTCGTGACCCTCTTCAACCGCGCGGTCTGGCGACGCCTGTACGTGTTCGCCGAACGCCGCCTGCGTTTCGACTGATTCCTGGAGACCGACCATGAGCTATTCCGCAAGCGTGCCCGAACGCGCCCCGCTGGTCCGCGTGCAGGGCGTGCGCAAGACCTACGACAAGGGTGGGGCGACGCCGCTGGTGGTGCTGGAGGATGTCGACCTGACCCTGCACTCGGGGCAGATCGTCGGCCTGCTCGGCCGTTCCGGCTCGGGCAAGTCGACCCTGCTGCGCGCCATCGCCGGGTTGCTGCAGCCCAGCGCCGGCAGCATCGCCTTCCGCGACGCCGCGCCCGGCCAGGTCGCCGACGACATCGCCATGGTGTTCCAGAGCTTCGCCCTGTTCCCGTGGCTGACCGTGCTGCAGAACGTGGAAGTGGGCCTGGAAGCGCGCGGCGTAGCCGCCGACGAACGCCGCCGGCGTGCGCTGGCGGCGATCGACCTGATCGGCCTGGACGGTTACGAGGGCGCCTACCCGAAGGAACTGTCCGGCGGCATGCGCCAGCGCGTGGGCCTGGCGCGGGCGCTGGTGGTGCGGCCGAAGCTGCTGCTGATGGACGAGCCGTTCTCGGCGCTGGATGTGCTGACCGCCGAGACCCTGCGCACCGACCTGCTGGACCTGTGGTCGGAAGGGCGCATGCCGATCGAATCGATCCTGATGGTCACCCACAACATCGAAGAGGCGGTGCTGATGTGCGACCGCATCGTCATCTTCGGCGCCAATCCGGGGCGGGTGATCGGCGAGATCGAGGTGACCCTGCCGCAGCCGCGCAACCGCCTGGCACCGGCGTTCCGCGCCCTGGTCGACGACATCTACGCGCGCATGACCGCCAGCCCGCAGCGGCCGCAGACCCGCGAGGGCGTGTTTCCGGGCAGCGGCATCGCCATGGTCCTGCCGCGCGTGTCGAGCAACCTGCTGGCCGGCCTGATCGAGGCGGTGGCGGCCGAGCCCTACCACGGCCGCGCCGACCTGCCGCCGCTGGCGGCCGGCCTGCAGCTGGAAGTGGACGAACTGTTCCCGATCGCCGAGACCCTGCAACTGCTGCGATTCGCCGTCTTCGAACAGGGCGACCTGCAGCTGACCCCAGCCGGGCAGCGCTTCGCCGAACTTGGGACCGACGCGCGCAAGCAACTGTTCGCCCAGCACCTGGCCACCTACGTGCCGCTGGCCGCGCACATCCGCCGCGTGCTCGACGAACGCCCAGCGCATCACGCACCGGCGCGCCGTTTCCGCGACGAACTGGAAGACCACATGTCCGAGGCCTATGCGGCGGAGACGGTGCAGGCGGTCACCAGCTGGGCGCGCTACGCCGAGTACTTCGCCTACGACAAGCAGGCGGACCTGTTCTCGCTGGAGAATCCGAGCTGACCAAGCGAGCTGCACAGCCTCGCGTAGGAGCGGCTTCAGCCGCGACCGGACGGCCAACATTGCAGGAACGGCGTCAGGCATGAGCTTGCTCGCCGCCCAATGCGCTTTGCAGCAACGATGTTGGGATCTGATCGGAGTCGTTTGTGGGAGGGACTTCAGTCCCGACTGCAGGCGCATCGAAGCGCCGGACGGCATCGCGCGTCGCGACTGAAGTCGCTCCCACAGTGACGCTTTCCCACGGCCGGGCGCTCGCGATCGGGAGAAGGGTTCAGGCGCGCGCCTGGATGCGACGTCGATCGGTCAATGTGTCTTAGCTCGCCGCCGAATGCGCCTTTCCAGCAACGATGTCGCGATCCGATCGGAGCCGTTGTGGGAGGGACTTCAGTCCCGACTGCATGCGGCGGCCAGGAACGTGTCGCTAGCTTGTGGCGATTGAGAAGCCGTACGGCTCGGCTTTTCCGCGGCCTGTTGGGCGCTTCTTGCTCGCGTAGGAGCGGCTTCAGCCGCGACGGGGGCATTCCCGATACCGCCTGTCGCGGCTGAAGCCGCTCCCACAGACGTGCAACGTGCATGGCCCACGCGGCCTCCTGCACCAAGCGAAATCGAGAGATGGGCCCGGGTCGCTCTCTAGCGCGGGGCCCCGAACGCGCTGCCACATCAGGCACCGCGCGATGCCAGCGCCGCCGCCGCGTCGACTCAGTCGCCGTCGTAGAGCGGGAAGTGCACCAGCGGCGCCGGCGTCCCGGCGGCAGCGACTGCGCTGCCGTTCAGGCCCATGTCCCAGGCCAGGCCGGCCCAGACCGGGTCGGCGATGCGCGCGTCCTGCGGTGCCGGCGCGCGCGCGCTCAGCAATTGCCGCAATTCGGCCTGGGCCAGCGTCTCCAGCCGTCGCAGGGCGTGGCCGGGCTGGCGCGGTGCGGCCGCCGGCCGGATGCCGGGATCGGCCACCGGCTCGGACGCAGGCACGTGCACGCTGCTGCTTTCATCGCAGGACATGGCCGCAACTCGGGACAGGGACTGGAGATGCATCGACATCGACGGGGCCGGACGGGAAGGGCAGAGACGACAAGCCCCGGCAGGGGCCGGGGACTCGTCGGTTCATGGCGTGGAGCGCGACAAGACGGACTTAGAACAACTCGACCGTGCCGGCGCCCATGCTCTGCTGCGCCACCGGCTTGTGCGGCGGACGCTCCCACTCCACGCGCATGTCGCGCAGGCGGTTGCCGACCCGCTGCAGGGCGTCGAGCAGTTCGTGGTCGAACACGCCGCCATTGCGATGCAGCAGTTCCTGCAGCGCCACGGCCTCGCGGTTGATCGCGGTCAGGCGGTCCAGGTGGGTGTGCACGCCGCCCAGGGCCTGGGTCGCGATGTCCTCGAACTGCAGGGCGCGCACGGCTTCGGCGACGCTGCTGTCGATGGCGCGGCCGCACTCGGAGATCTCGCGCATGCCGTCGCCCAGCGAGTGGTTGATCGCAGCCACGTTGTCCAGCATCGCCGCGGCCTCGGCCCGCGCTTCGCGGGAGCGGTCCATGTCGCGCGAGGCCATGTTCGAGACCGTCTCGCGAACCTTGGCGATGGCGTCCTTGGAGCTGTGCGCCAGCTTGCGGATCTGCTCGTTGAAGGTGGTCGAGCGCTCGGACAGGTTGCGCACCTCGTCGGCCACCACCGCGAAGCCGCGGCCCGCCTCACCGGCGCGCGCCGCTTCGATCGCCGCGTTCAGCGCCAGCAGGTTGGTCTGGTCGGCGATCGACTTGACGTCCTCCAGCAGGGCGAAGATGCCGTCCAGGTGCTGGGACATGTCGTCGATGTAGTGCACCGTGGTGCTGCTCTGGCCGCTGACCTGTTCCAGCGCCTCGACCAGCTGCTCCATGCGCTGGCTGGCATGCTGGGCGAAGCGGGCCACGTCCACCCCGGCGCCGCCGTCTTCGCCGGCGCGGTCGACGATGCGGGCCAGCGCCACGCTCTGCTGCCGCGACTTGCGGTTCATCGCCTCGAAGCTGCCACCCAGGCCGCTGACCGCCTGGCGGATCAGTTCGCGGGCGCGTTCGATCTCGGAGCGGGAGCCCTCGATCTCGTTGCCGACGAAGCTGCGCAGCTCGGTCAGCAGGTGGTCCTGCTCGCGCATGACCTTGGCCTGCTCGGGCGAGCGCCGGCTCTGGCTGTACGCGGTCCAGCCGGCGAAGCCGAGCCAGCTCAGCGTCATGGTGGTGAGGATGGCCCAACGGACCGGGGCCGGCCAGTCGAAACCGGCGGCGATGGGGAACAGCAGCGTCAGGGCGAGCGGGGCGGCCAGACGGATCAGGAGGCGTGAGTACATGGAAGTTCTCGGCAGATTCACGATTGCTGTATCGGCCGTCCCCCCCGGGTCTTTAGCAGCGTCATCGCCGGATCGTCGAAACCTGCCTCCTTTCGCAGGATCGGCGTCGCAGAACGGGCGCGGCGGCCCGCGCCCTCCCGCCTCCGGGCTCAGCGCAGCGCGCGGTCCACGGCCTCGCGCATGCGCCGCTTGGCCAGCAGGAAGTCCCACAGGCTGCCGCCCATCTGCCGCCACAGCACCGCCGCGCGGACCGCCGCCAGCAGCAGGGCGCGAATCTCCGCCACCACCCCGGCCTGGCCCAGGTAATGCGGATTGCCTTGCACCATCACCCGTGGGCGCAGGTGGCTGATGGTGTCGGCATAGAGCTGGCCCAGTGCGGTGATCACCTCCGGATGGGTGCTGTCGCCATGGCGCTCCAGCAGCGGTGCGATCCGGGCCAGGCCGGCATCGACCTTGGCGTCGGTCTCCGCATCGCCGGCAAAGCGCCGCTCCAGCTGGATCACCGCCATCGCCAGCCGCGGCAGCACCTCGTCCTGACCCTGGTTGCGGAAGTAGTTGTGCAGCAGGCGCAGGCCCGGCGCCAGGTCGGCACGGCGGCCGTAGACCGCTTCGGGGCTGGGCGCGTCGATGCGGAACACGCTGTCGAGCAGGGTGCGCACCAGCGACGCCTCCGACTGGCCGGTCTCGGCGATGCGCCGCACCTGCTGCAGGGCCTGGGCCAGGCCCGCCAGCGCCAGCATGCGCGCGTCCATGGAATCGGTCATCGAATGGAGTCCTCGTGTACGGCGTTGGCCTGCTGCGCCAGGCGGCGCTCCAGCGGGGCATCGGTGGTGGCGATCACGGCGCCGCCCAGGCATTGCTCGCCCTGGTACAGCACCAGCGACTGTCCGGGGGTGACGGCGCGTTGCGGGCGCGCGAAGCGGACCGAGAGGGTGCCGTCGTCGCCGACCTCGACCGTGCAGGGCTCGTCGGCCTGGCGGTAGCGGGTCTGCGCGGTGCAGTCGAACCGTCGCGCCGGTGGTGCGCCGGCGATCCAGTGGGCGGCTTCGGACTGCAGCCAGTTGGCCATCAGGTACGGGCTGTCGCGGTCCTGGTCGACGTACAGCACATTGCGGGCGACGTCCTTGCCGACCACGTACCACGGCGCCGCGGCGCGGCCGCGCACCCCGCCGATGTTCAGGCCCTCGCGCTGGCCGAGGGTGAAGTAGAACACCCCCGGGTGCTCGGCCACGATCTGCTCGTGCGGGTCGCGGATCTCGCCGCGCCGGGCCGGCAGGTAGCGGCCCAGGAACTCGCGGAAATCGCGTTCGCCGATGAAGCAGATGCCGGTGGAATCCTTCTTGGCGTGGGTCGGCAGGCCGGCCTCGCGGGCGATGCGGCGCACCTGCTCCTTGGGCAGTTCGCCGACCGGGAACAGGGTCGCGGCCAGTTGCGCCTGGCCCAGCTGGTGCAGGAAATAGCTCTGGTCCTTGTTGCGGTCCAGCCCGCGCAGCAGCCGCCAGCGGCCGCCGACGCAGTCCACCCGCGCGTAGTGGCCGGTGGCGATGCGCTCGGCGCCGAGTTCCCGCGCCGCGTCCAGGAAATGCTTGAACTTGACCTCGCGGTTGCACAGCACGTCCGGATTGGGCGTGCGCCCGGCGGCGTACTCGGCCAGGAAGTGCGCGAACACGCCTTGCCAGTATTCCTGCGAGAAATCGCGGAAATGGAACGGGATGCCGAGCCGCCCGCACACCGCCACCGCATCGCGGCGGTCGTCGTCGGCGCGGCAGTCGCCGCTGCCGTCGTCGGCCCAGTTCTGCATGAACAGACCGGACACCGCCGCGCCCTGCTGGACCAGTTGCCAGGCCGCCACCGACGAATCCACGCCGCCGGAAACCCCGACCATGACCGCTGCGCCGCTCATGCCACCTGCCGCAACAGGTCCAGCGGGTAGCGGCGCCCGGCCAGGTAGTCGGCCACCACCTGCCACACCAGCGGGCTGCGCCAGCGCGGCGCGGCGGCCTCCAGCTCGGCCGGGGTCATCCACAGCGCGCGTACGATGCCGGTGTCCAGCGGCCGCTGCGCATCGTGCGCGACCGGGTCGGCGGCGAAGGCGAAGCGCAGGTAGTGGCGGCCGTTGTCGGCCTTCCACTGGTAGGCGCCGATGAAGGCGGTCGGCTGCACCTGCCAGCCGGTTTCCTCCAGCGTTTCGCGCACCGCGGCCTCGATCAGGCTCTCGTCCGGTTCCAGGTGACCGGCCGGCTGGTTCAGCACCAGCGCACCGGCGATCGCTTCCTCGACCTGCAGCAGCCGCCCATCGCGCACCACCACCGTGGCCACGGTCACATCCGGCTGCCAGGGCTCGGCGATCGCCGTCATCAGAACAGATCCTTGCCGCCGTTGAGTTCGGCGTCCATCGCGTCGGCGCCGCGCGCGGCGGCCTCCAGCGCCTCGCGCAGCGCCGTATCGTCGGCATCGGCGGGCAGCTTGACCACGAAGACGGCGGTACCGCCCTGGCGCACCCAGCCGCCGAGGATGTCCGACTGCGCGTCTTCCAGCAGCCGGTTGGCGACCTTGGCGGGCAGGCTGTCGCCCTGCGCCTGGTAGGCCGGCGACCAGACCTCGCGGATGCGGTAGCTGCCGAAGGTCTCCACCGGCGAGCGCACGTAGGTGAGCTGCTTGCGCTCCTGGCCGTGGTCGCGCAGGCCGAACAGCACCTGGTAGTCGCCGTCCTGGTCGGCCTGCACGTCGTAGCCCAGCGCCTGCAGCCGCTTGCCCAGCGCCGCATCCGGCGGCTCGGCGGCCGCCGGCAGGGCGGCGGCGAGCAGCACGGCGAGCAGCGGAACCTTGGGGAACATCGTCGAATGCATGCGCAGCGCCATCGAAAGGAGGGGAATTGTGCGGGCAAGGCCAGCGATCGTCCAATCCGGGCCGGCAGGCCCCGTATATAATGGGCGGATGCCCCGCAAGAATTCCCCCGAGCACGATCATGGCGTCATGGTGGAGACCGGCAAGCCGGAGGTCGCCCGCCCGCCCATGTATCAGGTGCTGCTGCTGAACGACGACTACACCCCGATGGACTTCGTGGTGACCGTGTTGCAGCAGTTCTTTTCCCTGGACCTGGAGCGCGCCACCCAGGTGATGCTGCACGTGCATACCCGCGGCCGCGGGGTGTGCGGGGTCTATACCCGCGAGGTGGCTGAATCCAAGGTGGCTCAGGTGAACGAGTTCTCGCGGATGAACCAGCACCCCCTGTTGTGCACGATGGAAAAAGCCTGATAGTGGGAGGCGTCGGTCACCGGTTTGCCCGGACTAACGCGGTGTGAACACACTGATCCGATAGGGTTGTGGAAATTCGCAACTCAAGCCACATATTGTCGGCAACAGACGTCGGAGTACACCATGTTCAGCAAAGATCTCGAGCAGACCATCGGCCAGTGCTACAAGCGCGCCAGGGAAGCCCGTCATGAGTTCATGACGGTGGAGCACCTGCTGTTGGCGCTGCTCGACAATCCCTCCGCCCAGGCCGTGCTCAAGGCCTGCGGCGCCGACGTCGACCGCCTGCGCAGCGACCTGGAGCAGGCCATCGAAGCCTCGGTGGCCCGGTTGGCCGAGGACGACGGCCGCGACACCCAGCCCACCCTGGGCTTCCAGCGGGTGCTGCAGCGGGCGGTCTACCACGTGCAGTCCTCCGGCAAGAAGGAGGTCAGCGGCGCCAACGTGCTGGTGGCGATCTTCGGCGAGAAGGACTCGCATGCGGTGTATTTCCTGAATCAGCAGGACATCACCCGCCTGGACATCGTCAATTACCTGTCCCATGGCATCGCCAAGATGGGCGAGGACGGCGAGCAGGCCGCGCCGAGCGACGGCGAGCCCAAGGGCGAGGCGGGCGAGGGCGAACCGAAGGGCGATGCCCTGGCCGAGTACGCCACCAACCTGAACGAACAGGCCCGCAACGGCCGCATCGACCCGCTGGTGGGCCGCGCCGACGAGATCGAGCGCACCATCCAGGTGCTGTGCCGCCGCCGCAAGAACAACCCGCTGTATGTGGGCGAGGCCGGCGTGGGCAAGACCGCCATCGCCGAGGGCCTGGCCAAGCGCATCGTCGAGGGCAGCGTGCCCGAGGTGCTGGCCGACGCGGTGATCTTCTCGCTCGACCTGGGCGCACTGGTCGCCGGCACCAAGTACCGCGGCGACTTCGAGAAGCGCCTGAAGGGCGTGCTGACCTCGCTGAAGAAGGTGCCCAACGCGGTGCTGTTCATCGACGAGATCCACACCATCATCGGCGCCGGTTCCGCCTCCGGCGGCACCATGGACGCGTCCAACCTGATCAAGCCGGCGCTGTCCTCGGGCGAGCTGCGCTGCATCGGCTCGACCACGTTCCAGGAGTACCGCGGCATCTTCGAGAAGGACCGCGCCCTGGCGCGGCGCTTCCAGAAGATCGACATCGTCGAGCCGACCGTGGGCGAGACCTTCGAGATCCTGCAGGGCCTCAAGCCCAAGTACGAGGCGCACCACGGCGTGACCTACGCCGACGACGCGCTGCAGGCGGCGGTGGACCTGTCGGTCAAGCACATCGGCGACCGGCTGCTGCCGGACAAGGCGATCGACGTGATCGACGAGGCCGGCGCGCGCCAGCGGCTGCTGCCGGAAGGCCAGCGCAAGGAACTGATCGACATCGAGGAGATCGAGACCATCGTCGCCAAGATGGCGCGGATCCCGGCCAAGCAGGTCAGCGCCACCGACAAGGACGTGCTGCAGCACCTGGAGCGCAACCTGAAGATGGTGATCTTCGGCCAGGATCCGGCGATCGAGACGCTGTCCTCGTCGATCAAGCTGGCGCGCTCGGGCCTGGGCAATCCGGAGAAGCCGATCGGCAACTTCCTGTTCGCCGGTCCCACCGGCGTGGGCAAGACCGAGGTCACCAAGCAGCTGGCGCTGCAGCTGGGCATCGAACTGGTGCGCTTCGACATGTCCGAGTACATGGAGCCGCATTCGATCAGTCGCCTGATCGGTGCGCCCCCGGGCTACGTCGGCTTCGACCAGGGCGGCCTGTTGACCGAGAAGATCGTCAAGACGCCGCACTGCGTGCTGCTGCTGGACGAGGTGGAGAAGGCGCATCCGGACATCTTCAACATCCTGTTGCAGGTCATGGACCGCGGCGTGCTCACCGACACCAACGGGCGCGAGGCGAACTTCAAGAACGTGATCCTGGTGATGACCACCAATGCCGGTGCCACCCAGGCCTCGCGGCGCTCGATCGGTTTCACCCAGCAGGACCACTCCACCGATGCGATGGAGATCATCCGCCGCAGCTTCACCCCGGAGTTCCGCAACCGCCTGGACGCGGTGGTGCAGTTCCAGCCGCTGGCCTTCAGCCACATCCTGCGCGTGGTCGACAAGTTCGTGATCGAGCTGGAGATGCTGCTGCAGGAGAAGCACGTGTCGCTGTCGGCGACCCCGACCGCGCGCGACTGGCTGGCCCAGCACGGCTTCGACCCGCTGATGGGCGCGCGGCCGATGGCGCGGGTGATCCAGGACAAGGTCAAGCGCCCGTTGGCCGACGAACTGCTGTTCGGCAAGCTGGTCAACGGCGGCCGCGTCACCATCGACGTGCGCGACGGCGAACTGGTGGTGGAGACCCAGGCCGAGCCGGAGCGCCTGCTGCCGGCCACGGTGGACTGAGGCCGGGCCGACAGGCACGACGAAAGGCGGCTGCAGAGGCTGCAGCCGCCTGGCGAGGTCACCGTCGTTCCACCGTTGCAGACGCGAAAGGCGGCCAGTGGCCGCCTTCTTCATGTCCGCCCGTGGCGGATTACTTCATGCGGTAGGTGATGCGACCCTTGGTCAGGTCGTACGGGGTCATTTCGACCTTCACCCGGTCGCCGGTCAGGATGCGGATGTAGTTCTTGCGCATGCGGCCGGAGATGTGGGCGATGATTTCGTGCCCGTTTTCCAGCTTGACCCGGAACGTGGTATTGGGCAACGTCTCGCTGACGGTGCCTTCGAATTCGATGGAGTCGTCTTTCGACATGTAATCCTGTGCGATTCGGAACGGCCAAAGGCCTGAAGAGCGAGGATTTTACCCGCCTGCGCCGCGCCATGCAAAGTTTGCGTTAATCCCGCTCAGCCCTGGGCCAGTTCCGCGGCCGCCAGGGTGCCGAACTGCGACGTCCACGGCCCGATCTCGGCCGGTGCCGCCACCAGCGGGCCGATGGCCTCCAGGAAGCGCGGGCGCGGCCAGCGCTCGGCGCCCAGGCTCAGCAGGTGGTCGTTCTCCACCTGCGCGTCGATCAGCGGCCAGCCCCAGCCGTGCAGGCGCCGCGCCAGCGCCGCCAGCGCCACCTTGGAGCCGCCACTGCGGGCGCTGAACATGCTCTCGCCGAAGAACATGCGCCCGCGCGCCACCCCGTAGATGCCGCCGACCAACTCGTCGCCGTTGAACACCTCCACCGAATGCGCATGGCCGGCCTGGTGCAGGGCCAGGTAGGCGGCGCGCATCGGCGCGGTGATCCAGGTGCCGTCCTGGCCGCGGCGCGGGAGTTGCGCGCAGGCGTCGATGACGGCGGCGAAGGCGGTGTCGGCGTGCACCGTCCACGGCGAGCGCCGCAGGCTGCGGCGGAAGCGCGAGGACAGGCGCACGCCGTCGCTGCGGAACACAGTACGCGGGTCCGGGCTCCACCACAGGATCGGCTCGCCGTCGGAGTACCAGGGGAAGATGCCCTGCGCATAGGCGGCGAGCAGGCGGGTTGGCGACAGGTCGCCGCCGATCGCGAGCAGCCCGTCCGGCTCGCGCAGGGCGCTGGACGGCGGTGGGAACGGGGCGGCGGGATCGGCCGCGAGCAGGGCAGGGAGACGACGCATCGCCGGCAGCGTAGCCGATGCCTCAGGCGTCGTGGCGGAACGGCGAGTGGCGCTGCAGTGCCGCCGCGTGCTGGCGCACCTCGGCGCGCTCCTGCGCGCACCAGTCGGCCAGCGGCACACGGAAGCCGGGGTCGGCGATCCAGTGGCGGCTGCGCACCAGCCGCGGCAGGAAGCCGCGGGCGATCTTGTGCTGGCCCTGCGCGCCCGGCTCGAATCGGGTCAGGCCCTCGCGCAGGCAGTACTCGATGCCCTGGTAGTAGCAGGTCTCGAAGTGCAGGCCGGGCAGGGCGTCGCCGCCCCAGTAGCGGCCGTACAGGGTGTCGCCGCCGCGCAGACAGAACGCCCCGGCCACCGGCACGCCCTCGTGCATGGCGAGGAAGATCAACAGGTTGCGCGGCATTGTTTGTGCAAGGTGCGAGAAGAAGTCCAGGGTCAACGCTGGCGAATTACCGTAGTCGTCGAAGGTGCGCAGGTAGAACCCGTACATCGCCTGCAGGTCGGCGGCGCTGGCCTCGTCGCCGTGCAGCACGCGAAAGCCGATCCCGGCGCGCTGCACCTTGGCCCGCTCCTGGCGAATGTTCTTGCGGTGCTTGTGGTCCATCGCGCCCAGGTAATCGTCGAACCCGGTCCAGCCGGCCTCGTTGTGCCACTGGTACTGCACGTCGTTGCGTTCCAGCCATTCGGCGCCGAACGCGGCGTCCTCGTCGGCACGGTGGAAGTTGACGTGGGCCGAGGACAGGCCGGTGCGCTCGGTCAGCGCCTGCATGGCCGCGAGCAGTTCCTGCTGCGCCGCCAGGTCGCGCGCCAGCAGGCGCGGCCCGGTCACCGGCGAGTACGGCACCGCACACAGCCACTTGGGGAAATAGTCCTGGCCATAGCGCGCGTAGGCATGCGCCCAGGCGTGGTCGAACACGAATTCGCCGTGCGAGTTGCTTTTGACGTAGCCGGGCGCCGCCGCGACCAGCGCCTCGCCGTCCCACACGGTGAGATGCAGCGGACTCCAGCCCCAGTCCGGGCGCAGACAGCCGTGCTGCTCCAGGCCGGCCAGAAAGGCGTGGGCCACGAACGGATTGCGGCCGTCGTGCAGGGCGTCCCAGTCGGCGGTGGCGACCGTGTCGAGCTGGCGCAGCCAGCGGATCCGACTCATCGCCCCGGCCGCCGCAGCAGAAAGGCGACCCGACGGCCGGTTGTGTTGGCGGGCGCGCGCCGACTGCCGGCCATGCGCCGGCAGCTCAGGTCGAGAATGGACTCAGGCACCCTTGTCCAGATAGCGCTCGGCGTCCAGCGCGGCCATGCAGCCGAAGCCGGCCGAGGTGATCGCCTGGCGGTAGTGCTGGTCGGCGACGTCGCCGGCGGCGAACACGCCCGGCACCGAGGTCTCGGTGGCGGCGCCGCCGAGGCCGGAGCGGATCTCCAGGTAGCCGTTGTGCATGGCCAACTGGCCGTCGAACAGTTGGGTGTTCGGGTGATGGCCGATGGCGACGAAGAAGCCGTGCGCCTCCAGGTCGCGGGTGCTGCCGTCCTGCACCGACTTGACCCGCACGCCGGTGACGCCGGCCTCGTTGCCCAGCACCTCGTCCACCTGGTGATGCCAGACGGTCTCGATCTTGCCGGCGGCGACCTTGGCGAACAGCTTGTCCTGCATGATCTTTTCCGCGCGCAGGGTGTCGCGGCGGTGCACCAGGTAGACCTTGCGGGCGATGTTGGACAGGTACAGCGCCTCTTCCACGGCGGTGTTGCCGCCGCCGACCACGACCACGTCCTGGTCCTTGTAGAAGAAGCCGTCGCAGGTGGCGCAGGCGGACACGCCGCGGCCCTTGAACGCCTCTTCCGAGGGAATGCCCAGGTACTTGGCGGTGGCGCCGGTGGCGATGATCAGTGCGTCGCAGGTGTAGTCGCCGCTGTCGCCGCTGAGCCGGAACGGGCGCTGCGACAGGTCGGCGGTGTGGATGTGGTCGAAGATCACCTCGGTCTCGAAGCGCTCGGCATGCGCCTGCATGCGCGCCATCAGGTCCGGGCCCATCAGGCCGTGGGGGTCGCCGGGCCAGTTGTCGACCTCGGTGGTGGTCATCAGCTGGCCGCCCTGCTGCAGGCCGGTGATCACCACCGGCTTGAGGTTGGCGCGCGCGGCGTAGACCGCGGCGGTCCAGCCGGCCGGGCCGGAACCCAGGATCAGCAGGCGGGAATGCTTGGCGGAATTGGCGGCAGAGGGGCTCATGTATACTCGCGAACAGGGTGAAATGGCGGCGGAAACGCGGCATTGCGCGGGTTCCGGCGAAGGCGCATAGAGTGGCGGCCGGCCTGGAACGAATCAAGCCGCGTGGCGGAAACGCTGCGGCCCGTCGCGGCCGACGGCCTCCGCGGCGCGCCAGTGCATGCTGCCAGCAGGCGCCGCCGCGGCACAGCGACGCGAGACCGGACGATTCAGGTGGCGCCTGCTGAAATGCAAGGGCGATTCGTTTATTATCAATCACTAACGATGCATTTCTAAGGTCTGGTCATAGCGTGGCGAAGCAGGTTCCGGAACGCGGCAAATCCCAGGGCGCCAATGCGGCGGCACGCAAGCAGGGCGCCGCGCCCAACCCACGCCGGCAGAAGCTGTGGCGCGATCTGGCGCTGATCGCGATCGCGCCGCTGTTGCTGTACCTGCTGGCCAGCTTGGCCACGTATTCGGCGACCGATCCGGGCTGGTCGCATACCGGCAGCGTGGTGGCGCCGGTGCACAACATGGGCGGCAAGTTCGGCGCCTGGATCGCCGACGTGCTGCTGCAACTGTTCGGCTACGTGGCCTTCCTGCTGCCGGTGGTGATCGGCGCGATCTCGTGGATCGCGCTGTTCGGCATGGACCAGGACGGCGATGGCGAGGCCGATCTCGGCCCGGCGCTGCGCCTGGTCGGCATCGTCGGTTTCCTGATCGCCGCCACCGGGCTGCTGCACCTGCGCCTGTTCGCCGGCGACGTGGCCGGGGCCGGTGGCATCCTCGGCAAGCTGGTCGGCAATTCGCTGGGCGCCGGCTTCGGCGCACTCGGCGCCAACCTGTTCGTGCTGGTGCTGCTGCTGGTGTCGGTGACCCTGGCCACCGGGCTGTCCTGGTTCGCGGTGATGGAGCGCATCGGCAAGGTGGTGATGACCCTGCCGGCGCTGGCCCGGCGCGGCACCCAGCAGGCCAACGAATGGCAGCAGACCCGCGCCATGCGCGAGGAACGCGAGGAAGTACGCAAGGTCGACGCGGTGCAGCGCGCCAAGCGCGAGCCGGTCAAGATCGAGCCGCCGCCAGCGCCGGTGGTGGAGAAGAGCGAGCGCGCCAAGCGCGAGCAGCAGATCCCGCTGTTCCACGGCACCGGCAGCGACCCGTCCGGGGTGCCGCCATTGGCGCTCCTGGACGACCCCAAGCCGCAGGCCAAGGGCTATTCCGAGGAGACCCTGGAAACCCTGTCGCGGCAGATCGAGTTCAAGCTCAAGGATTTCCGCATCGAGGCGCAGGTGGTCGGGGCCTATCCGGGCCCGGTGATCACCCGCTTCGAGATCGAGCCGGCGCCGGGCATCAAGGTCAGCCAGATCAGTTCGCTGGACAAGGACATCGCCCGCGGCCTGTCGGTGAAGTCGGTGCGCGTGGTCGACGTGATCCCGGGCAAGTCGGTGATCGGCCTGGAGATCCCCAACGTCAGCCGCGAGATGATCTATCTCAGCGAGCTGCTGCGCTCCAAGGAATACGACAAGTCGGCCAGTCCGCTGACCCTGGCCCTGGGCAAGGACATCGCCGGGCGTCCGACCGTGGCCGACCTGGCGCGCATGCCGCACCTGCTGGTCGCCGGTACCACCGGCTCGGGCAAGTCGGTGGCGGTCAACGCGATGGTGCTGAGCCTGCTGTACAAGGCCTCGGCCAAGGACCTGCGGATGCTGATGATCGACCCGAAGATGCTCGAACTGAGCGTCTACCAGGGCATCCCGCATCTGCTGGCGCCGGTGGTGACCGACATGAAGGAGGCCGCCAACGGCCTGCGCTGGTGCGTGGCGGAAATGGAGCGCCGCTACAAGCTGATGAGCGCGGTCGGCGTGCGCAACCTGGCCGGCTTCAACAAGAAGGTCAAGGACGCGCAGGACGCCGGGCAGCCGCTGATGGACCCGCTGTTCAAGCCCAACCCGGACCTGGCCGAGGCGCCGCGGCCGCTGGACACGCTGCCGTTCATCGTCATCTTCATCGACGAATTCGCCGACATGATGATGATCGTCGGCAAGAAGGTCGAAGAGTTGATCGCGCGCCTGGCACAGAAGGCCCGCGCCGCCGGCATCCACCTGATCCTGGCCACCCAGCGCCCGTCGGTGGACGTGATCACCGGCCTGATCAAGGCCAATATCCCGACCCGCATCGCGTTCCAAGTCAGCTCCAAGATCGACTCGCGCACCATCCTCGACCAGTCCGGCGCCGAGACCCTGCTGGGCCACGGCGACATGCTGTACCTGCCGCCGGGCACGGCGATGCCGGACCGCGTGCACGGCGCCTTCGTTAGCGACGAGGAAGTGCACCGGGTGGTCGAGCACCTCAAGGCCAGCGGCCCGGCCGACTACATCGAGGGCGTGCTCGACGAGGTGCAGACCATGGGCGACGGCACCGTGATCGGCGCCACCGGCCTGCCCGAAGCCGGTGGCGGTGGCGGCGACGAATCCGACCCGCTGTACGACGAGGCCCTGCGCATCGTCACCGAGACCCGCCGCGCCTCGATCTCCGGCGTGCAGCGGCGGCTGAAGATCGGCTACAACCGCGCCGCGCGGCTGATCGAGGCGATGGAAGCCGCCGGCGTGGTCAGCCCGCCCGAACACAACGGCGACCGCAGCGTGCTGGCGCCGCCGCCGCCGAAGTGAGGCGCACCGCGCCATTCGCCGGCCATGGCCGGCGCCTGCGAGGACCTATGCCGCTGCGCGCCGCGCGCTGGCTGCTCGGCTCGGCGCTGCTGGCGCTGGCCGGTGCCGCCGCCGCGCAGCCGGCACCGGCCACGCACCGCGACAACGACCAGGCCACGGCCACCGCGGCCGCACCGGTGGTCAGCAACAACTACAGCTACGTGCGCTACCGCGCCGACTACGAGGTGCGCGAGGACGCCACCAGCGTGGAGACCGACGAGTACGAACTGCTGCTCAAGACCAAGGCCGGCGTCGACCAGTTCAGCCAGGTGCGGCTGGGCTACAGCGAGAAGCTGGAGACGCTGGAGGTGCTGGCCGCCTACACGCTGACCCCGGACGGGCTGCGCCACGACGTGCCCGCCGACAAGATCTACACCCAGGAGAGCTATTCCAGCGCGACGGCGGCGATGTACGCCGACCGCAAGGTCAAGGTGGTGGTGTTCCCCAACCTGATGCCCGGCGCGCGCCTGGTGTACCGGGTGCGCCGCACCCAGAACGTGCCGTACTTCCCCGGTTACTTCAGCCTGTGGGAGACCTTCAGCGTGTTCTCCCAGTACGACGACGCCACGGTGACCCTGGTGGCGCCGCGACGCCTGCAGATGCACCTGTACACTCGCGGCGTGCAGGGCAGCAACACGCCGACGATCGACGGCGAACAGGCCCGCTGGGAATGGCGCTACAGCCGCCGCGAACCGATGAAGAGCCAGAACTGGTCGGCGGCCACCTGGGAATTCAGCCCGACCATCATGGCCAGCAGCTTCCGCCGCTGGTCGCAGATGGCCCAGGCCTACCAGCACAGCAGCGCCGCCGCCGCGCAGGTCACGCCCAAGGTGCGCGCCCGCGCCGAGCAGATCACCGCCGGCATCGGCGACCGCCGCGCGCAGGCCGCCGCGCTGTACGAGTGGGTGGCGCGCAACATCCGCTACGTGGCGGTGTACCTGGGCAACGGCGGGCTGCAGCCGAACAGCGCCGACAGCATCCTCGACAACCACTATGGCGACTGCAAGGACCACACCGTGGTGCTGGAAGCGCTGCTGGCGGCCAAGGGCATCGCCAGCACGCCGGTGCTGCTCGGTGCGCAGGGCGGGCCGACCCTGCCCGAGGTGCCGGTGCTGGGCCGCTTCAACCACGCCATCACCTATCTGCCGGAGTTCAAGCTGTACGTGGACTCGACCAGCCCCTATGCGCGCTTCGGCCAGTTGCCGGCCGGCGACCTCGGCGTGCCGGTGCTGCACACCGCCGACGGCACCGTGGCGCGCACGCCGCCGGACGACGCCAAGGTCAACCGCTACCTGGCCGAGACCGACTACCGTTTCGCCGCCGATGGCAGCGTCAGCGGCATCACCCGCCTGGACAGCGGCGACGTCGGCGAGATCGGCCTGCGCACGATGTTCGTGCAGCTCAACGCGCAGAACCGCACCCGCATCGAGGAGTCGATCGTCGCCGCCTCCGGCTTCGACGGCAGCGGCGAGCTGCTGCTGCAGGGGGCGCCGCAGGACCTGAGCCGGCCGTTCGGCTACGCCTACCGCTTCCGCGCGCACGACTACGTGGACTTCGGCGTGGTCGGCGGCATGAGCCTGCCGCTGATGCCCGGCGCCGACTCGGTGCGCGGTGTCTACAGCACCGCCTCGGCCGAACGCAATCTGACCCCGTTCTACTGCAACGACAACGCACGCAGCGAGACCTACCGGCTGACCTTCCCGGACAGCGTGCCGATCATCGCGATCCCGGCCGACACCCATTTCCGCAACGCCGCCGGCGAGTACGCCGCCACCTGGGTGCGCGACGGACAGACCGTGACCGCCACGCACACGCTGCACCGGCGCGCGATCCACGGCCCGGCGGCGCTGTGCCAACCGCAGGACTACGCCGCCTTCCGCGAGCTGTACCAGCAGGTGCGGCGCGGCTTCCGCGGGCAGATCCTGTACGGCGACCTGCGCCGGATGCAGACCGGGCCGTAGCCGCGGCACGGCCGGCCACCTTCTGATCGCCTATTCAGGCGCGCCGCGTCACACTTCCCACACTTCATCCGGAAATCCATCCGCATGCTTCGCACACTCCGCTACACCGTCCTCGCCACCGCGCTGCTGGCCGGCTCCGCCTTCGCCGGCGCCCGCGAGGACCTCACCGCCTTCACCCGCGGGCTGAAGGGCCTGGACGGCCAGTTCGCGCAGAAGGTCTACGACGGCAAGGGCACGCTGAAGGAAAGCTCCAGCGGCCGCGTCGCGCTGTCGGCGCCGCGCCTGTTCCGCTGGGAGTACCGCAAGCCCTATACCCAGCTGATCGTCGCCGACGGCAGCAAGGTCTGGGTGTACGACCCGGACCTGAAGCAGGCCACGGTGCGCGCGCAGGGCAGCGAGGAGCAGAACAGCCCGCTGACCGCGCTGATCGACCCGGGCAAGCTCGACCGCCAGTACGACGTCAGCGAGGAGGCCGTGGCCCGCGACGGGCTGCAGTGGCTGACCATGACCCCGAAGGTGGACACCGAGGCCAGCTTCCAGATGGCCAAGCTCGGCTTCGACCGCAACGGCCTGGCGCGCATGGAAGTGGTCGACCCGGTCGGCCAGCGCACCGAGATCAGCTTCAGCGACTGGAAGCGCAATCCGGCCTTCGCCACCGGCACCTTCCGCTACGTCCCGGACAAGGACGTGGACGTGGTCGGCGACCGCTGAGCCGGTTGCCGCCGCGCACGTTGTCGGTGCGCGGCGGTTTGCCCGGTCAGTCCGGGCAGGTCTGCACTTCGATGCTGACGTGGCCCAGCGTGGCCACGCCCTGCAGGCGCGCGTGGTAGAACGCCGCCGGCCGCGGCTTGTGCGTCACCAGCGATACGATCGCCGCGTGCTGGCCGGGGCCGACCCGCCACACGTGCAGGTCGGCGATACGCTCGTCGTCCTGCTCCAGACGGTCGCGGATCTGCGCCTGCAGCGCCGCCGGCGCCGAGGCGTCGAGCAGCACCGCGCCGGTGTCGCGCAGCAGCGCCAGCGACCAGCGTGCGATGACGATGGCGCCGACGATGCCCATCAACGCATCGGTCCAGGTCCAGCCCAGGTACTTGGCCAGCAACAGGGCGACGATCGCCATCACCGAGGTCAGCGCGTCGGCCAGCACGTGCATGTAGGCCGAGCGCAGGTTGTGGTCGGCGTGCGCGTGGCGATCGTGGCTGTGCGCGGGCGCGGCATGGGCGTGCGCATGCCCATGGTGATCGTGCGGGTGGTGATGGCCGTGACTGTGCGCGCGATCGTGATCGTGATCATGTCCATCGTGGTGCGCGTGCGCGTGGTCGTCATGCCGATGCTTGGCATGGGCATGGCCGTGTTCGTGGTGATGGCCGTGACTATGGCCGTGCCCATGCCCATGATCGTGGTGGTGATCGGCGCCCAGCATCCAGGCGCTGAGCAGGTTCACCAGCAGGCCCAGCGCCGCGATCCACAGGGCCTCGTCGTAAGCGATGTGCACCGGCTGCGCCAGGCGCAGTGCCGACTCCACGCCGATGCCCAGGGCGATCAGCGCCAGGATCAGCGCACTGGAAAAGCCCGCCAGGTCGCCGACCTTGCCGGTGCCGAAGGTGAAGCGCGGGTTGTGCCGGTGCCGGCGCGCGAACCAATAGGCAAAGCCGGCCAGCGACAGCGCGCCGGCATGGGTGGCCATATGCAGGCCATCGGCCAGCAGCGCCATCGAGCCGGTCCACCAGCCGGCGACGATCTCCACGAACATCATCGCGGCGGTCAGCGCCACCACCGACCAGGTGCGGCGCGCATTGCGCTCGTGGCGCGTGCCGAGGAAGTCGTGCTGATGGGTGAACGCGTCCAGGGTGTCGTGGTGGCTCATGGCGGGGGCGGCCGGGCAGGGAGGCGCCGCGATTCTAGCGCTGGCGTCGGTGTCGCGCAGGCCTGCGGCACGGCGTGCACGGGCCGCGGCGATAGAATGGGCACATGGCCAAACGCAGACCCTTCGCTTCCGATGCCCCCGACCTGCTGAGCGTGGACCGCGAGGCCATGCGCCCGCTGGCCGAGCGCATGCGTCCGCGCACGCTGGACGAGATGGTCGGGCAGAAGCGCCTGCTGGCGCCGACCAGTGCGCTGCGCCGCGCGGTGGCGTCCGGCCGGGTGCACTCGATGATCCTGTGGGGGCCGCCGGGCTGCGGCAAGACCACCCTGGCGCTGCTGCTGGCGCAGTACGCCGAGGCCGAGTTCAAGGCGATCTCGGCGGTGCTGTCCGGCCTGCCGGAGGTGCGGGGGGTGCTGGCCGAGGCCGCGCAGCGTTTCGCCGACGGGCGCCGCACGGTGCTGTTCGTCGACGAGGTGCATCGCTTCAACAAGGCGCAGCAGGACGCGTTCCTGCCGCACATCGAGCGCGGCACCATCCTGTTCGTCGGCGCCACCACCGAGAATCCCTCGTTCGAGCTGAATTCGGCGCTGCTGTCGCGCTGCCGCGTGCACGTGCTGGAGGCGGTGTCGCCGCAGGACATCGCCGAGGCACTGCAGCGGGCGCTGCACGATCCCGAACGCGGGCTCGGCGCCGAGCCGTTGCGGGTATCCGATGCGGCGCTGCTGGAGATCGCCGGCGCCGCCGATGGCGACGTGCGGCGCGCGCTGACCCTGCTGGAAATCGCCGCCGAACTGGCCCAGGACGAGGGCGGCGAGATCACCGCGCAGACCCTGCAGCAGGTGCTGGCCGACCGCACCCGCCGCTTCGACAAGGGCGGCGAGCAGTTCTACGACCAGATCTCGGCGCTGCACAAGTCGGTGCGCAGCTCCAATCCGGACGCGGCGCTGTACTGGCTCACGCGCATGCTCGACGGCGGCTGCGATCCGTCCTACCTGGCGCGGCGGCTGACCCGCATGGCGATCGAGGACATCGGCCTGGCCGATCCGCGCGCGCAGTCGATGGCGCTGGAAGCCTGGGACATCTACGAGCGCCTGGGCAGCCCCGAAGGCGAACTGGCCTTCGCGCAACTGGTGCTGTACCTGGCCAGCACCGCCAAGTCCAACGCCGGCTATGCCGCGTTCAACCAGGCCAAGGCCGAGGTGCGCGAGACCGGCACCCAGGAAGTGCCCCTGCACCTGCGCAACGCACCGACCAAGTTGATGAAGACCCTGGGCTACGGCGCCGACTACCAGTACGACCACGATGCCGAGGGCGGCATCGCCCTGGACCAGACCGGCTTTCCCGATGCGATGGGCGAGCGGGTCTACTACCGGCCGGTGGAACGCGGCCTGGAGATCAAGCTCAAGGACAAGCTCGACCGCCTGCGCGCCGCGCGCGAACAGGCGCGGGCTGACAAGTCCGGGCGATCGGCTTCATAATCGGCGCACAGGAGATGGCATTCCTCCTCGAACCGCCCGCAGCACTGCGCGCTGATGATGCCTGCCCAACCCCCGCCGGGGTGGCAGGCGTGCGCCCCGGCATCGTCCTTGTGGAGAATCCGATGCCCGTTCCTTCTCGTTTTTCTGCTGCGGCTCCCGCGTTCGTTTCGCGGAGGCGCGCATGAACCTGACCCTGTGGTGGCAGCAACTGCTGCTGGCGATGGCCGGCGGCGCGGTCGGCTCCGGTTTGCGCTTCGCCGTCGGCAGTGCGCTGCTGCAGCGCTACGGCGCTGGCTTCCCGTGGGGCACGCTGGCGGTGAACCTGGCCGGCGCCTTCGTCGGCGGCTTCCTGCTGGTGTGGATCGAAGGCCGCGGCGCCAGCGCGCCGTACTGGCGGGCGCTGCTGATCGTCGGCCTGGTCGGCGGGTTGACCACGTTCTCCTCGCTGATGATGGAAAGCATGGTGTTCGTGCGCAACGGCCGCCTCGGCATGGTGCCGCTGTACCTGGCGATCACCGTGGTAGCGGGGCTGGTGCTGGTGTTCGCCGGCGCGCGCACCGCCGCGGAACTGCGGCCGCCGACGCTGACCGCCGATCGCTGAGCGAGGCGGGGCGCCTAGCCTAATGGGGCGCCTAGCCCAACAGGGCGGCGCCCACGCCCAGCGGCGGCGCCAGCAGCGCCAACGGCACGATCAGCCGCGGCCGGTACGGCAGCAGGCCCAGGGTCAGCAGCGCCGCGCTGGCGCTGAGCGAGCCCACCCACAGCACCGGGCCGATGCCCCAGCCGCGCGCGGCGACGCAGCAGGCGAATGCCGCGCCCAGCAGCAGCCAGCCCGCGGCCTGCAGTTGCCGCAGGCGCGGCGCGGCGGCGCGGCGCGCGCCGTACAGGTCGAGCTGGTGCTTCTCCATGCCCAGGCACAGCGCGACGAACCCGGAGAAGGCCAGGCACAGGCCGAGCACGGTCATGCGCCCTCCGTGGCCAGCACCGGCTTGGCCGATCCGCCGCGTTCGCGGGCGCGGCGTTCGGCCGCCGACAGCGGCGGTTGCCAGCGCTGCATGCGGCGTGCGGCCAGCGCCAGGGCCACGCCGAGGAACAGGCAGACCAGGTCGAACCCGGCCAGTGCCCAGTCGCCGGCCAGCAGGCTCACGCCCAAGTGGGCCTCGGTGGTGAGGGCGTTGAGCAGCGGCAGCAGGCCGAACAGCGCCGCGCCGGCATACAGCTGCCAGGCCCACATCGCACGCTTCGGCCACACCTGGGCCGCGATCAGCGCCGCGGCCCAGGCCAGGAAGAACACCGCCGCTTCGTTTTCCGGGCGCGATTCCAGGTGCAGCGGCAGCAGCCGGTTGCCCCAGAAATACGCGGCGAAGGCGATCGGCAGCCCGGCCACGGTGCCGATGTTGAGCGCGTCGACCAGGCGCAGGCCCAGGCCGATGCGTCCGGCCTTGGCGTGCTTGGGCCGTTCCTTGACTGCCCACAGGATCGCGCCGCTGGCCACCATCAGGCAGCCGAGCAGGCCGCAGCCGAAGAACAGCCAGCGCAGCCAGGGGCCGGCGAAGTGGGCCAGGTGCAGGCCATACAGGGTGCTGCGGGTCTCGGCGGCGGCGCCGAGTTCGCCGCTGCGGCCCAGGATCTGCCCGCTGGTCGCGTCCAGCAGCAGCGAGGGCGTGGTGTAGCTCAGGCGCTGGCCGTCGCCCTGGCGGATCTGGATCGCCGCGGCGGCGTCGCCGGCGTTGTACACGGTGAAGCCGGCGATCGGCGCCTGCGCGCCCCATTCGCGGCGCGCCACGTCCAGCAGTTGCGCGATCGGCAGCATGCGTCCGGGCGTGCCGCTGGCCTCGCGCAGGTTCTGCGGCTCCTGGAACGCTTCGGCGTAGAACGCCTGCTCGGCGTCGGGGTAGGCGGTCTTGATGCCCCACGGCAGATACATCAGCATCAGCGTGACCAGCCCGGTGTAGGTGATCATCGCGTGGTAGGGCAGGGCCAGCACCGCGCTGGCGTTGTGGAAGTCCAGCCACGAACGCTGGCCCTTGGCCGGGCGGAAGGTGAAGAAGTCCTTGAAGATCTTCTTGTGGGTGATCACGCCGCTGATGATCGCCACCAGCATGAACATCGCGCAGAAGCCGACGATGTAGCGCGCCCACAGTGCCGGCATGTAGTGCAGGTCGAAGTGCAGGCGGTAGAAGAAGTCGCCGCCGCGGGTCTCGCGGGTCTGGCTGGCCTCGCCGCTGACCGGGTCGAGCAGGGCGTTGCCGAACAGTTCCTTGCGGCTCGGGCGGCTGCCGTCGGCCGGCGGCGGATTGCGCCAGAACAGGTCGGTGAACGGCGCGCGCGGGTTGGCCAGCGACACGAACCACTGCGGCGACTGCGGCGCCTCGCGCTGCAGCAGCGCCACCGCGCGTGCGGCGACCACGTCGGTGCTCGGCTGCGTGCGCGGCAGTTCCGGGCGCATCCACTGGCTGATCTCGTTGCGGAAATAGCTGGCGGTGCCGGCCATGAAGATCAGCAGCAGCACCCACGACACCAGCAGCCCGCTCCAGGTATGCAGCCAGGCCATCGATTGGCGGAATCCCTGCTTCATGGCGCGTGCTGCTGCAGCCAGGCGATGGCCAGCGCCATCGGCGCCAGCAGCGCGGCGATGCCCAGCCAGGCGCGCCCGGCGCTGCGCGCGGCGAACGCCCACAGTGCGGTGCAGGCGCAGACCAGGATGCCGACCATCATGCCGCTCAGCACCGCCTGCGCACGCAGCGACGGCCACAGCAGCGGCAGCAGCACTGCGGCGGCTGCGGCCAGCGCGTAGCCGCCGACGATGGCGGCCACGGTGCGTGCCAGCACGCCCAGCCAGGGCGGCAGCCCGCGCGAGGCGGCGGTGGGCGGAGTGGAGAGGCGCGGCGGCGCTGGCGGAAATGGGTGCATGGGGCCCGTCGGGAGAGGCACCGGCTTGGCGACAGGGCTAGGCGGAGCGGAGGGCGGCGAAAGATGCCGGATCAGTTAATGATACGCATTCCTATCTTTCCGGTGCAAACGTAACCGGCGTTTTTATGGGCATCGGACGCATCGCTCGTCCTGCCCGATCCGGGTCGGCGCGGGTCTCATGTCGGTGCCCCGAGGCGATGGGTCGGAAGCCGCGACGTCTTCAGGACGACAGCCATGCCGGGCGGGATTCACCACTGGTGCGCGGAAGGCGCGTCGGCGGGCAGACCTGGCTAGGCGGACTTGCGTCGCGGATGGGTAGGGAATTTCCGACAAACGGGCGCGGCGTTTGGCGAGCGCCAAACCTTAAATTGTGTGATGAAATTCACAAATCGAGCTTCGCTGGTCATGTCCAACCACCCCGCGAACTCGATGCCGACGCGCAAGCAAGCGCTCCACGGCGTCTCGTTTGCGCACCCACTCTATCGCATCCGGATCACAAGGAAGTCGCATCATGGAAAGTTCGTTGATTCACGCGCTTGGCCGCCTGTCCTGTCTGTCGCGCCGCACCGCGTCCGCGCTGCTGTGCCTTTCGCTGCTGTTGTTGTCGTTCCACGGCCACGCCGCGCCTGTGCCGGGCGGTTCGTGGCAGAAATCGTGCAAGAACGCGAGCATGAGCGGCACCCAGCTCGGCGCCGACTGCAAGACCGGAACCATCAGCCTGTTCGGCGGCGGTAACGGCTGGCGATACACCATCATCCAGCGCACCGATCTGTGTTCGGGCGATCTGAGCAACGACCATGGCCGGCTGAAGTGCAATCGCGGCATCTACACCTCGAGCCTGCCCGCGTCGGCCAACAAGACCTGCGACGATGTGTTTCGCGACAAGGGCGTGCTGTACGCGATGTGCCGCAAGAAGAGCGGCGGCTACCGCACCAATGCGCTGTTCCTGCAGACGCAATGCCTCTCGGCCGTGAACAACGACGGCACGCTCTCCTGCTCGACGGCGCCGCCAGCGTGCACGCCGACCATCTCGGCCGTGGCGGCGAACAAGGGCTTCATCGTGCACGGCAGCTGCTTCCTGCCGAACCATGCGGTGTACTTCCGCTATGTCGACAACAACCTCAAGAACGTCTTCGGTCAGGGCAGCGCCAACGCCGCCGGCAGCTTCGATTTCAACACCGGCGCGATCTGCGTCTACCCAGGTCCGGTGGCGATTTCCGCCAACGACGGGCGCAGTTCCAGCAGCGACGTGACCGGTACCTTGTGGAGCAATACGGTCGTCATGACCTGTCCGTAACCGGAGGGGGCGCATCCGAACGTGCGCCGCGGCCGGTGCTTCGGAATTGTCGGTCTCGTCGATCGGCACCGGCGCCGCTTCGCGACGGACTGCACCTATCGAAGGAACCACGTGGCTGCGTGCAGCCGCGTGGTTTTTCTTCGAATGCCCGGGAACATCCGCCGCGAACACGTTCAGAGCGACATGGCGTACGCGGTACTGCGGCGCGTTGGCTTCAGCGCGGCGTGGTCGTCGCTGCTGTTGGTGCGGTCAGCATGGTCTCGGCAGCGGCGATCTTCTGCGCCACCGCCTCGCGCAGCGGCGACGCGGCGGGCAGCAGGGTCGACAGGTGGCGCCAGTCGCCGGCCGCATCGGCGTAGCGCTGCTGCTGGAAGGCGGCGATGCCGCGCATCCACAGCGCCCGCTGGTTGTCGGGTTGCTGCGCCAGGACCCGGTCGAGCATGGCGCGGGCGGCGTGGCCGACGGCCAGATCCGCGTGTTGTGCCATGTCGGTCTCCGCCCAACCGAGCAGTGCCTCGACGTTGTCCGGGTCCAGGCGCAGGGCCTGCGCGTAGGCGCGCTGCGCGTCCTGCGGTCGCCTCGCCTGCTGGGCGTCCCAGGCCTGCTGCAACACGTCCTGCAGCGCTCGGTCGTTCGGATCCACTGCGGACGGCGGCGGCTGCAGCGGCACACCGGCCAGGGCCGTCGGGGTGCCGACGTGCCAGTAGAGGCCGGCGCCGAGCAAGGGCAGGAGCAGCGCCAGCAGCAGCGCCACACCACGCTCCGCGCGTGCGCCGGTGTGGTGCATGAGCAACGGGCGCAGCACCGCGAACAGGGCGATGCTCAGCATCGCGGCGGCGGCCAGGACAAAGCCGGGCATCACCAGGCGTCCTCTGCGTCCGGTTCCGCCGTCGCGGTGCCGATGGCGCGACGGCGCTGGCGCAGCGTCGCCACGATCACGCCGGCGCCGCCCAGCAGCAACAGTGCCGGCCCGAACCACAGCAGCCAGGTGCCCGGCGCCAGCGGCGGGTCGTACAGCACGAAGGCGGAGTAGCGATCGACCATGTACTGCTTGATCTGCGCATCGCTGCGCCCGGCCTGCAGTTGCGCGAACACTTGGTGGCGCAGGTCGCGCGCAAGGGTGGCGTCGGAATCGGCCAGGTTCTCGTTCTGGCAGACCAGGCAGCGCAATTGCGCGGTCAATTGCTGGAAGCGCTGCTCCTGCGCATGGTCCTTGAAGGGTAACGGGTCGACCGCCTGGGCGAAGGCCGGCACTGCGCCGCCTATCACCCAAAGCAGCACCAGCAACCGCCACCACCGCATGCGCCGGGGCGTCCGTGCGACGAGGACGCTCATCGCCGCGCTCCGCCGAGCGCGGCAACCGCTGGGCGCACTTCGTCGGCCAGCACCTGCGGCGTCAGCACGCCGACGTGCTTGTAGCGGACCACGCCCTCGGCATCGATCAGGAAGGTTTCCGGGGCGCCGTACACGCCCAGGTCGATGGCGCGCTGGCCGTCGGCGTCTACCAGCACCAGCGCATACGGATTGCCGCGCTGCGCCAGCCAGGCGGCGGTGTCCTGCGGATCGTCGCGATAGGCGTAGCCGACCAGGGTCACGCCCAGGTGCCGCGCCTGCGCCATCAGCAGCGGATGCTCCTCGCTGCAGGCCATGCACCAGCTGCCGAACACGTTGAGCAGATACGGATGGCCACGCAGCGCCTCGCTGCCGCTGCGCAGGTCCGGGCGATCCAGGCGCGGCAGCGCAAACGCCGGCACCGGTTTGCCCAGCAGCGGCGAGGGCACCTCGCGCGGATCGTGGCTGCGGCTCCACCACAGGCCGAATCCGAACAGCGCGGCCAGCAGCACGAACGCGGCCAGCGGCAGCAGCCGGCTCATGGCGCAGCTCCGGCGAGCGCGGCCGGCGCGGTAGCGCTTGTCGCAGCCGGCTGCGCACGCAGGCGGCGCGCGCCGGCGCTGACGAAACCGCCGAGCATCATCAGCAGGCCACCGGCCCAGATCCAGCGGATGAAGGGCTTGTCGTACAGGCGTAGGGTCCAGCCGTATTCGATGTGCTGGTCGTCGACCGGCTCGCCGAGCGCGACATACAGGTCGCGCAGCACGCCGGCGTCGATCGCCGCCTCGGTCTGGATCCGCTCGCTGCTGTACAGGCGCTTCTGCGGGTGCAGCACCGCCACGACGGCGCCTTCGCGCAGCAGGCTCACCGTGCCTTGTTCGGCTTTCCAGTTGGGGCCATCGATCAACTGCACGCCATCGAAGCGGAAGCTGTGCGCGCCGATCTGCGCGCTCTGGCCGGGATCCAGGCGCACGTCGCGTTCCACCGACAGGCTTTCCGACAGCAGCACGCCGGCCACGAACACCGCGACCCCGGCATGCGCGAGCAGCATGCCGGCCAGTTCGGCGGGGAAGCGGCGGCCACGCGGCGCGCGCCAGCGGGTCAGCGCATACAGGGCGGTGCCGACGCCGACCCAGGCCGCGGCGGCGACGCCGGCCACCGCACGCAGCGTGCCCGCGCTCAACAGCCATGCCAGCAGCGCGCAGCCGAGCGCGGCCAGCCCGGCGCGGGCGGCGACCGCGCGCAGTGCGCCGGGTTCGGTGCGGCCCCAGCGCAGGTAGGGGCCGAACGGCAACAGCAAGACCACCGGCAACATCAGCAACGGGAACAGCAGGCCGAAGTAGGGCGGCCCGACCGAAATCTTGCCCAGCCGCAGCGCATCGCCGAGCAGCGGGAACAGCGTGCCCAGCAGCACCATCGCCGCGGCCACGCTGAGCATCAGGTTGCCGACCAGGATCGCGGTCTCCCGCGACAGCGCGGCGAACGGCTTGCCCGCGGCCAGGCGTGGCGCGCGCAGTGCGTACAGCAGCAACGAGCCGCCGACCACCAGCACCAGGAAGCCGAGAATGTACAGGCCGCGACGCGGGTCGGCGGCGAAGGCATGCACCGAGGTCAGCACCCCCGAGCGCACCAGGAAGGTGCCCAGCAACGACAGCGAGAACGCCAGGATCGACAGCAGCAGGGTCCATGCGCCGAGCGCGCCGCGCTTCTCGGTGACCGCCTGGGTGTGGATCAGCGCCGCGCCCACCAGCCACGGCATGAAGCTGGCGTTCTCCACCGGGTCCCAGAACCACCAGCCGCCCCAGCCCAGCTCGGCATAGGCCCACCAGCTGCCGGCGACGATGCCGGCGCTGAGGAAGCCCCAGGCGACGTTGGTCCACGGCCGCGCCCAGCGTACCCAGGCCTGCTGCTGCTCGCCGCCGAGCAGGGCGGCGATGGCGAAGGCGAAGGCCACCGAGAAACCGACGTAGCCGGTGTACAGCACCGGCGGGTGCAGCACCATGCCCGGGTCCTGCAGCACCGGGTTGAGTTCGCTGCCGTCGCGCGGCATCGGCGACAGCCGTACGAACGGGTTGGAGGTGAACAGGACGAAGGCCAGGAAGCCGCTGGAGATCAGCCCGAGCACGCCGAGCACGCGCGCGGCGAACGCTTCCGGCAGGTGCCGGCCGCTGCGCGCCAGCGCCACCGTCCACAGGTTGAGGATGGCGATCCACAGCAGCAGCGAGCCTTCATGCGCGCCCCACACCGCGGCCAGCCGGTAGTACCAGGGCTGCGCAAGGTTGGCGTTGGCGGCGACGTAGCGCACCGAGAAATCCAGCTGCAGCAACACGTAGCCGAGCAGGCCGAAAGCCAGCCAGGCGAAGCCGGCCTGGGCGTAGGCGGCCGGCCGCGCCACCGCCATCCAGGCGCGCTGGCCGCGCCAGGCGCCGAGCAGCGGCAGTACGCCCTGCACCAGCGCCAGCAGCAAGGCCAGGATCAGCGCGCACTGGCCGAGTTCGGCGCTCATGGCGCGGCGCTCCCGATGCGGCGGGACGTAACCGGACTCATGGCCGCGCCGTGATCGCAGCCGCCGCCGCGGCGGTGCGAGCGGTCTTGGCGCGATCGGCATGCGCCTGCGCCATCGCGTCCTTCAGTTCCTGCGGCATGTAGGTCTCGTCGTGCTTGGCCAGCACCTCGGTGGCGACGAAGCGCGCACCCTGCATTGAGCCGGTGGCGATCACCGCCTGGTTGTCGCGGAACAAGTCGGGCAGGATGCCGGTGTAGGCCACGGCGGTGGCACCGGCCTTGTCGATCACGGTGAACTGCACCTGCAGCGAATCGGCGCTGCGTGCGATCGAGCCGGCCTTGACCATGCCGCCGAGCCGGAACACCCGGTAGTCCCGGGCCGCGCCGGCCTGCACCTGGCTGGGGGTGAACAGGTAGCTGATGTTGTGCTGCAGGGCCAGCACGAACAGGCCGGTGGCCAGCGCTGCGGCGCCGAGCAACAGCAGCACCAGCAGCAGGCGGCGCTTACGGGTGGGATGCATCGCGAACTCCAACAGCGGCGGCGTTGTCGCGGACGCGCCGGGCCCGTTCGCGCGTCACTTGCGCACGGATGTCGGCGAGCAGGCGACGCTGGCGGCGGCGCGGCAGCACGCTGTCCAGGAGCAGCACCACCAGGGCCAGCGCGTACGCGCTCCACACGTAGACGGCGTAGCCGCCCATCGCCCAGAACCCGCTCATGCCGCGTGTTCCGCTGGCAGCGGCATGGTGTCCGCTGGCGACGCCGGCACCGGCGAGGACTGCATGGCGATCGCCCGCACCCAGGCCTTGCCGCGCTCCAGCGCCAACAGGTCGGTGCGCAGGCGCCCGCACAGGCTGGCGACGTAATAGCACTTGCTGGCGACCACGCCGGTCAGCAGCGGCCACAGCATCGACAGCGGCATCGTCGACGGGCCGAGCACGCGCACCGTGGAGCCCTGGTGCAGGGTGTTCCACCACACCACCGAGTAATGCACGATCGGCAGGTTGATCAGCCCGACCAGCGCCAGCAGCGCGGCGGCGCGCGCGCCCTGGCGCGGATCGTCGATGGCGCGGTGCAGGCCGATCACGCCCAGGTACAGGAACAGCAGCACCAGTTCCGAGGTCAGCCGCGCATCCCAGGTCCACCACGTGCCCCACATCGGCCGGCCCCACAGCGAGCCGGTGCACAGGGTGACGAAGGTGAAGGCCGCGCCGATCGGCGCCGAGGCCATGCAGACGATTTCCGCCAGTTTGATCCGCCACACCAGCGCGACCAGGCCGGCCATGCCCATCGCCGCGTAGACGAATAGGCTCATCCACGCGCAGGGCACGTGCACGAAGATGATGCGGTAGGCATCGTGCTGCTGGTAATCCGGTGGCGCCAGCACCAGCCCGCCGTAGGCGGCCACGGCGCCGAGCAGCATGGCCGCGGCCAGGCTCCACGGACGCACCGCGCCGGCCACGCGATAGGCCGTCGGCGGCGCGCCGAGCCGGTGCAACCAGAGCGGGATCCAGGAACGCATGGCGATGACCTCAGCGGGCGAGGGGCGCGCTGCGCGGCAACGCCTGCACCGCGGCGGCGGCGTCCACCTGCAGCAGCCCGTCGCGTGTGCGGCTGGTGCGCAGCAGCAGGTCGTGCACGCTGCGCGCATCCAGTTGCGGCGCCAGCGCCAGCAACAGCGCGACCACGCCGCTGACGTGGGCGGTGGCCATCGACGATCCGGAAGTGAAGTCGTAACCGCCGTTGGGCTGGGTGGTGAGGATGTCCTCGCCCGGCGCGCTGAGCACGCCCGCCGGCGCCGGTGTGGCGGTGCTGCTGCGCACCACGATCACCCCGGGAATGCCGTCGGGAAATCCGTCCAGGCGGCCGTTGGGCGGCATCGCTGCGACCACGATGCGGCCCTCGCGCAGCAACTGTTCCAGCAGCTTGCGCAGCAGCGGGTCGGCCGGACCGCCGAGGCTGAGGTTGATGATGCGGGTGCGGGTGTCGCCGATCGCCGCCAGCGCCTTGGCCAGGGTGAAGGAGTTGCAGCCGGCGCCGGCGCCGGGGCGCTGCGGATACCAGCAGGCCTTGTACACGTCGAGCATCGCCTTCGGCGCGATGCCGACGATGCCCAGGTGGTTGTTGCTGCCGGCGGCGATGATGCCGGCGACCTCGGTGCCGTGGTGGTCGCGGTTGAACGCGCCCGGGTCGGCGGCGACCAGGTCGCGGGTGTTGCGCAGGCGCCCGCGCAGGTCCGGGTGCGCGGTGTCCACGCCGGTGTCGACGATCGCCACGTCCACGCCCTGGCCCTGGCTCAGCGCCTGCGCGGTGGCCGCGTTGGTGGCGGCGAAGCCGCGCTGCATGTCCACGTAGGGATCGTTGTAGCGCAGCGGCTGCGTCGGCGTCGCTGCGGCCTGGCTGTCCGCGGAGTACGTGCCGAAGTCCTGCAGCGGCTGCGACAGCGCCACGCGGTCGTCCTTGGCCAGTTGCGCCAGCAGCGCGGCGCGGTCGCTGCCCGGTGCCGGCTCCAGCACCACGCAGTACAGCCCCAGCGCCTTGATTGGCCAGCCGGCGACCTCGCGCAGGCCGTAGCGCTTGTTCAGCGCGTCCAGGGTGGCCACCGCCTGGGTGCCGGCGCCGTAGTAGCGGGCCGAGGCGTAGCCGAGCAGGTTGGAGCCGGCGTGGCGGCTCGGCGCGGCCATCGGGTTGGCCACGGCGAGGACGATCTGGCGCTGGCTGTCCAGCGCCGGCGACGGATCCAGGCTCGGCGCCTTGGCCGCTGGCGCAGGATCGGCGATCGCCGCCGGCGCGGCATGGGCGCAGGCGCCCAGGCCCAGGCAGGCGACGAGCAGGCAGGCAAGACGCAGCTTCATGGCGCGGCGATCGGCTCCGCCAGGCGGATGCCGGCGGTGGCGCGCAACTGCTGCACGCTGCGCTGCGGCTGCGCCGGCGACCCGGCCTGGGTCGGCACCACAGTGTAGGCGCCGGCGGCATTGGGGCCGCCGATCACCCGCAGTTGCAGCTTGCGCAGCAGCGCGTCCCAGTCGGCCAGGGTCATGCGCGCGTCCGGGACCACCCGGATCGCATCGGCCGCCAGCGGCTGCGCGGCATCGCTGAGCGTGCGGTAGGCGGTGCTGCGCTCGTGTTCGGCGGACAGGCGCAGGCCCAGCACGCCCAGGCCCACTGCCTGCAGCAGGGCGGCGGCAACCAGCGCCCGCGTGGTCCAACTGGCGCGGCTGCGCTGCGGCCGCGGCTGTGGGACCGGCGCGTCCAGGCGCTGCAGCAGGCGCTGCAGGCCGGCCTCGGCGTCCACCGGCACGTCGCTGGGCAGGGTCATGGCCATGCGCAGGCGGCTCTGCTGGGCGAACTCGGCGCTGCAGTGCCGGCACTTGGCCAGGTGCGCCACCAGCCACGCGTTCTCTTGTTCCGTGGCGCTGTCCTGCAGCACCCACGGCATCAGTTCCCAGGCATGCGCGCACTCGTTGCCCGGCTCGTTGAAGCCCGTTTTCATCACGCGCTCTCCGTCAGCGTGGACGCATCGCCGGCCAATCCCGGCAACACGTTGCGAAGCTTGACCCGGGCATGGAACAGCCGGGCCTTGATGGTGCCCACCGGGCACTGCATGATCGTGGCGACCTCTTCCAGCTTGTGGCCGAGGCCGTAGACCAGTTCCACCACCAGGCGCTGGTCAGCCGACAGGCGGTCGAGACCCTTGCCCAGCCAGTCGCGCAGCTCGCGGTCCTCGTCCGGGTCGGCCGCCGCGGCGTGGTCCTCGGCCATCGCGCCGTCGTCGATGGCGTCGTCGCTGTGGTGGCGGATCGCCTTGAGCCCGCAGCGGTAGGCGATGCCCATGATCCAGGTCGAGACCTGCGAGTCGCCGCGGAAGTCGCCGGCCTTCTGCCAGACGATCCAGAAGCAGTCGTTGATCGCTTCCTCGATGATGTCCGGGCGCCGGGTCAGCCGCGACAGGAACCGGCACAGGCGGCCGTGGTAGGCGCGGTACAGGCGGGCGAGCGCCTCGCGGTCGCTGGCCGCCATGCGCCGGAGCAGCATGCGGTCGGTGGCATCGCCGAGCAGGTCGGTGTCGTTCATGGGAGCAGGTGTGGCAACGGGCACCGGTATGTGCCGGGGCGGCACGGAAAGGTTGCGCTCGCCTCAGAAGCTGCGGGAGACGCTGGCCACCCAGGGCCACAGGCCGCGGTCGGCATAGCCGGTGCGGGCGTTGCTGAACACACGGTCCACCTCCAGGCTCCAGCGCCCGGCGTTCCAGATCAGCCCGGCGTGGCCGTAGCGATAGTGCGCCGTGTACTCCAGTCCGTACAGCGCCGGGGGCGCCTGGCTGACGCCGGCGCCCACCGACAGCGACAGCGGGCCGGTCAGCGGCTGGTGCGCGGTCAGGTCCAGCGCCCCGTACCAGCGCTGCCGCAGGCCGCTGTCGGGCATGCGGAAGGCGGCCAGCGACAGGCTCAGGCGGTCGCGGTAGCTCCAGCCGAGGCTGACTTCGTCGCGGTTGAACAGGCGGTTGGCACGCCCGCCGGGGTAGCGGTACAGCAGCGCTTCGGCCTGCAGTTGCCAGCTGTCGGACAGGGTCCAGCTGCGCGACAGGCCGAAGCTGCTCATCAGCACAGTGCCCGGCGCGTCCAGCGCCACGCTGGCCGAACCGCTCAGCGACCAGCCCGGCGCGGGCAGCCAGAACAGCGCGCCCTGCAAGGTCGGGGTGCTGCGGGTCACGGCGATGCCGCGGTCGACCAGTTGCGAGCTGATCCCGGCGGCGCCGCCGATGTCGCCGGCCGTCGCGGCAGGTGCGTGCAGGGCGGCGAGTGCCAGGCCTGCTGCCAATGCTGCGCCGGCGCCTGGACGCACGGACGCGCGTGCGCTCAGCATGCGCGGTCCGCCCTGCGGCGCCGGGGTGCGACGGAAAGCGGCGACAAGGCGCCGCGGACGGCTGGGGGCAAACGCACGGTGGCTCGATGCTCGCAGGTCAGGAATCGGGCACGGGCGCGGCGCGATGGCCGGCCCGTCGGGCGCCGAATATGACCGGATCGGCCAGCCAGTTCAATGCAGGCTGTGCAGGTAGGCGATCAGGTCCTGCAACTGCTTGGCGTCGTCCAGTCCGTCGTACTTCATCTTGCCGCCGGGCAGCGCCTTGGACGCCGGCTGCGACAGGTAGCTGCGCAGTTTGTCGTCGCTCCAGGTCCACTGGCTCTGCTTCATCGCGTCGGAGTAGGCGTAGTCCGGCACGCTGCCGGCGCGGCGCCCGACCACGCCGAACAGGGTCGGGCCCTTCTTGTTCTTGGCCGGCGCGGCGCTATGGCATTCGGCGCATTCGCTGGCGAACACGCCGGCGCCGGGCATGCCGCCGGCGGCATGCGCGGGCGGCGCCACCGCGACCACCAGCGGCAGCAGGCCGGCCAGCAGCGAGCACAAGGGGAAGACAGTGATGCGTTTCATGGGGGGAAAGCTCCGTGCGGGGGAATCAGAACGCCAGGCTCAGGCCCAGCGAGAACTGGTTGAGGTCGCGCGGGCGGGTGACCGGGGTGGCCCCGAACACGTTCCCCGTCGTGCCGTTGAACTTGCTGAAACGGAACCAGGTGGCGGACAGGCGCAGGTTGGAGATCGACGAGTAGCTGTCGTCCTTGCCGAACGGCGCCCACGAGGCGCTGATCAGGTTGCTGGTGGTGTCCGGTGCGCCGTACGGGCGGTAGCGGAACGGATCGTCCGAGCCTGTGTTGATGAAGTGCGCCAGCAGCAGGCTGTAACTCTGCTTGTAGGTGTAGTTGAGGCTGAACGACTGGTCGCGCACGCTGGCCCGGCGCGGGCCGGCCACGGTTGGATCGATGGGATCGATCAGCGCGCTGCCGTAGCGGCGGCGCTCGTAGATGTTGAGGTAGCCGAGCTTGAGGATGTGCTCGCGGGTGCCCAGGAACTGGTAGTTGAGGTCGTAGCCGAGATCGGTGAAGTCGTCGCGCGGGCCGGTGCTACGCGGCAGCTGCCGCCGCGTGGTCAGCGCGACCACGCCGGCGGAGAAGAACTGCCGCTTGAGGTCCTTCATGTAGCTCAGGCGCAGGTAGCCGGTGTCGCTGAGCTTGCCGGGGTCGCCGCCGATGGCGTAGCCCAGGTCGTCCTGGGTCGACACCGGGAGCGCGGTATAGGTGCCGAGTTCGCCGTACCAGTTGCGGTCGTACAGGCCGTAGACGCTGGTGCCGATCACCCGGTTGGACAACGACGACTGGTTGAGCAGGGTGGTCGAGCTGGCATAGGCCGAGGCCGGGCCCAGGCCGGAGGCGTTGGGCAGCATGCCGATCGGGTCCTGGCTGCCGGGATTGTTGTTGACGCTGACGCCGAGCAGGGTGTCCTTGCCGCCGAGCTGGAAGCTCTTGAGCACCGCGCGCAGGTCGACGTTGTCCAGGCGCGTGGTGTAGTCGTTCTTGCCGTTGTTGCTGGTGGCGACCTTGACGTAGCCGCCGACGTTGTCGGTGATGCGCCCGGCCAGGTACAGGTCGGCCTCGCTGAAGCGGGTGCGGCTTTCGCCACGCGCCGGCACGCTGCGGGTGGCGGTGAGCTGGGCGGAGGCCGGGATCTTGGTGCCGTTGCCGTCGCTGTCGGTATAGCCGCCGAGCTTGAAGCGCATGCCGTACGGGGTCAGCGCCGGGCCGTAGGCGCCGATGTGACAGTCGGCGCAGGACGAGCCGGTCTGCCGCGCAAACGCCGGCACAGCGGCGGCGCGCGGGCTCAGCACCAGCAGCAGCGAGCCCAGCGCCGACCACAGCAGCGCCTGCTCGGCGCCGCGCGTCCTGTCGCTGCGGGAGGAGGTGGAGGGGGACGACGGGGACTGGTGCATGCGGGAAGTCCTTTGGCAGGCGGGTGGGTGCGGCGACGGACGCGAACGAGGAAGGGAAGGGCGGCTCAGCGTTGGCGCAGGAACGGCAGCATCCGGCGCAGCACGCCATCGCGGCGGACGAAGTGATGCCAGAGCGCTGCGCCGATGTGCAGCAGGATCAGGGCCAGCAGCAGCCAGGCGGCATCCACGTGCCAGGCACCGAGGCGGTCGGCGAGATCGGGATCGGCGGCGACCAGCTCGGGCAGGGTGGCGCCGAACAGATGCACCGGCTTGCCCATCGACTGGCTCAGCGCCCAGCCGAGCACCGGCAAGGTCAGCAGCAGCGTGTACATCACCACGTGAGTGGCACCGGCCAGCACGCGCATCAGCGCCGAGCCCGCCTCCGGGTCGGCGCGCTTGCCCAGGCGCATGCGCAACACGACGCGCACGCAGAACAAGCCCAGCACGAACAGGCCGAAGTGGCGGTGGCCTTCCAGCAGCCACTGCCGCCACATGCGGCCTTCGACTTCTTCGCGCAGCAGGATCAACCCCGCCGCCAGCACCAGGCACAGCACGGTCAGCCAGTGCAGCCACACCATCGGCCGTGGCAACGCGGCCGATGCGGCGGATGTGGAAGTGGGTGGTGTTGGAACGGCCGGCGTGGGCGAGGTCATGGCGGTACGCGGTGTCCTTGGAGGCGACGAGGTGGGGCGCCGCGCCATGCCGGGGGCATCGCTGCAGCTGTTGCGTCGATGGGTGCCGGCGCTGTGGCGAAAGGTTGCGTCGCGCTGCGTGTCGGCCTCGCGCAACCTTTCCGCGGACCGGCGGCACTCAGCCTGGACGCTCCGATGCGGAGCCCGGTCGGGCACTCTGATGGCAATCGAACGAATCCAGTTGCGGACGCACGGCGACGCGCGCGGCCAGCTCGTGGCGCTGGAGCAGCAGCGCGATGTGCCCTTCGACATCCGCCGCGTGTACTACCTGTTCGCCACCCGCAACGGCGTGCATCGCGGCCAGCATGCGCACCGCCATCTCAACCAATTGGCGGTGGCGCTACACGGGTCGGTGTCGTTCCTGCTCGACGACGGCAGCGGGCCGGTGCAGGTGGTGCTGGACGATCCGCGGCAGGGCCTGCTGCTGGGCAGCATGGTCTGGCGCGATCTGTACGACTTCAGCGAGGACTGCGTGCTGATGGTGCTCGCCGACCAGACCTACGACCCCACCGACTACATCTTCGACTACGACGAATTCCTGCGCGAAGCCGCGGGCGTGCGCCGGCAGGAGGCCTAGGCGATGGCACGTGCCCTGGTCATCGTCGGCGCCGGCGAGCTGGCGCAGATCGCCTGCGAGTACTTCACCCACGACAGCGACTATGCCGTGCTGGCCTTCAGCGTGGAGCGCGACTACCTGTCCACGCCGACGCTGGCCGGTCTGCCGGTGGTGGCCTATGAGGATCTCGAGCAGCACTATCCGCCCTCGCAAGTGGAGGTGTTCGTGGCGATCCCGGCCAGCGGCCTCAACCGGTTGCGCACGCGCTTCTACCTGGACGCCAAACGCCGCGGCTACCGCATGGCCAGCTACGTCAGCTCGCAGGCCTTCGTCTGGCGCAACGTGGAGCTGGGCGAGCATTGCTTCGTGTTCGAGCACAACGTGCTGCAGCCGTTCACCCGCATCGGCGCCAACTGCATCCTGTGGAGCGGCAACCATATCGGTCACCGCACGGTCCTCCACGACCATGTGTTCCTGGCCTCGCATGCGGTGATTTCCGGCTACTGCGAGATCGGCGCCAGCAGCTTCGTCGGGGTCAATGCCACGCTCAGCGACCGGGTCAAGGTGGCCGCCGACAACGTGATCGGCGCCGGCGCACTGCTGACCCGCGACACCGAGCCCGGACGCATCTACGTCGGTGCGCCGGCGCGGGCGGTGGCTGGCAAGTCCAGCTTCGACGTGGCGCTGTGAGGCGCATGTTCGCCTGGCACAAACGCGGACTGGTGTTCGACACCGCGCTTGACGGCGTCGGCGGCTGGATGCTGCATTCGGCGCTGACGCCCACGCCGTTGCGGCTGGATGCCGAGCGCCTGCGTATCTACGCCGGCTTCCGCGACGACGCCGGGCTCAGCCGCATCGGTTACGTCGACGTGTGTGCCGACGATCCGACCCGGATACTGGGCGTCAGTGCAGCGCCAGTGCTGGACCTCGGCCGCGCCGGCTGTTTCGACGACAACGGCATGATCCTCGGCGACGTGGTGCAGGGGCCGGACGGTCTCTACATGTTCTATGTCGGCTTCCAACAGGTGGCGCGGGCCAAGTTCCTGGCCTTCACCGGCCTGGCCGTGTCCACCGACGGCGGCGATACCTTCCAGCGCCCCCAGGACACGCCGCTGCTGGACCGTGCGCCGGGTCGCAGCACCATCGCCGCGGTGCACTCGGCGCACTACGCGCATGGCCGCTGGCGGCTGTGGTACGCGGTGGGCGACGACTGGGAATGGATCGGCGACACGCCGTATCCGCGCTACCACATCCGCTACGTCGAGGCCGACGACCTGCAGGCGGTCCCGCGGCAGGATACGGTGTGCCTGCAGCCGCAGGGCGACGAGTACCGCATCGGCCGCCCGCGGGTGTATCGATGCGATGGCCGCTACCTGATGCTGTTCACCCACGGCAGCCGCGGCGGCGCCTATCTGCCCGGCATGGCGGTCAGCGACGACGGCCGCCACTGGCAGCGATGCGACGCGGCGCTGGGCCTGCCGCTGTCGGCCGACGGCTGGGATGCACGCACGCTGTGCTACCCGGCGCTGATCCGCCACGGCGAGCGGCTGCTGCTGTTCTACAACGGCAACGACATGGGCCACGACGGCTTCGGCGTGGCCGAGGCGGTGCTGCCCGCCGGCACCGTCTGGGAGGATGCCGATGCTGTCGGTTAGGGCCTACACCGCCGCCGACGCGCCGCTGTGGGACTCCGTGGTGGACGCTTCGCGCAACGGCAATCTGTTGCACCGGCGCGGCTATATGGACTATCACGCGGCGCGCTTCGTCGATGCCTCCTTGCTGGTCGAGGACGCCGGCACGCCGGTGGCGGTGTTGCCGGCCAACCGCGACGGCGACGCGGTGACCAGCCATGCCGGGCTCAGCTATGCCGGGCTGCTGTCGACCCACGCGCTGCGCGCGACGGCGACGTTGGAGGCGTTCGAGCGTATCGCGGCGCATTACCGCGGTGCCGGCGTGCGCACGCTGCTGTACAAGGCCGTGCCGCATCTGTTCCACCGTAGTCCGGCAGAGGAGGACCTGTACGCGCTGCATCGGCTGGGGGCGCGTCTCTACCGCCGCGACCTGTCTTCCGCAGTGCCGCTACGCGCGCCGCGGCGCTTCGCCGCCGCACGCAAGCGTTCGGTGGCCAAGGCACGCCGCGCCGGGCTGCAGGTGCAGCGCGTGGACGACCCGGCGCCGCTGCATGCGCTGTTGGGCGAAGTGCTGCAACGCCACGGTGCGCGTCCGACCCACAGCCTGGAGGAACTGCGCCTGCTGTGCGCGCGTTTCCCCACGCAGATCGTGCCCTACGAAGTGCGCGACGGCGCCGAGCTGCTGGCCGCCACGCTGGTGTACGACTTCGGCCACGTCGTCCATACCCAGTACCTGGCTTGCTCCGAGCCGGGCCGCCGTGCCGATGCGCTGAGCCTGCTGCTGACCGAGCTGATCGAGCAGATCTACGCGCAGCGCGAGTTCCTCAGCCTGGGCATTTCCACCGAGCAGCACGGCGAGGTGCTCAATGCCGGCCTGGTCGAGCAGAAGGAGCGCTTCGGCGCGCGCGCCATCGTCCACGATTTCTACGGTTGGGAGTTGCAATGAGTCTGCCGACGGCCAGCGTGCCGTTCCTCGACCTGCGCGCCAGCAATGCGCGCTATGCCGACGAGCTGAAGGCCGCGGCGGCGCGGGTGATCGATTCCGGTTGGTACGTGCTCGGCGAGGAACTGGAGGCCTTCGAGCGGGAGTTCGCCGCCTACTGCGGTACCGCCCACGCCATCGGCGTCGGCAACGGCATGGATGCGCTGACGCTGATCCTACGCGGCTACCGTGCGCTGGGCCGGCTGCGCGACGGCGACGAGGTGCTGGTGCCGGGCAATACCTTCATCGCCAGCTTCCTGGCAATCAGCGAGAACCGGTTGCGGCCGGTGCCGCTGGAGCCGGAGGCGGCCAGCTTCAACCTGGACCCCGCACAGCTGGAACGGGCGATCGGCGCGCGCACCAAGGCGATCCTGGCGGTGCACCTGTACGGCCAGCTCGCCGACATGGCGGCGTTGCGCGACATCGCCGAGCGCCGTGGGGTGCTGCTGCTCGAGGATGCGGCGCAGGCGCATGGCGCGCGCCGCGGCGGCCGCCACGCCGGCAGCTTCGGCGATGCCGCCGGCTTCAGCTTCTTCCCCGGCAAGAACCTGGGCGCGCTGGGCGATGGCGGCGCGGTGACCACCGACGACGCCGCGCTGGCGGCGCAGATCCGGGTGCTGCGCAACTACGGCTCGGACATCAAGTACCGGCATCTGCTGCAGGGCGTGAACTCGCGCCTGGACGAACTGCAGGCGGCACTGTTGCGGGTCAAGCTGCGCTACCTGGATGCCGACATCGCCGCGCGCCGCGCGATCGCCGAGCGCTACCTGCACGGCATCACGCATCCGCAGATCGCCTTGCCGCAGGTGGAAGACCCGGCCGCACATGCCTGGCACCTGTTCGTGGTGCGCTGCGCCCAGCGCGATGCACTGCAGCAGCATTTGCAGGCTCACGGCGTGCAGTGCCTGGTGCACTATCCAACGCCGCCGCATCGGCAACCGGCCTATCCGGAATTGGTGGCGCTGCAGTTGCCGTTGTGCGAGCGGCTGGGAGAAGAGGTACTCAGCCTGCCGATCGGCCCGACCCTGGACGACGCGGCGGTGGCGCAGGTGATCGACGCCTGCCAGCGTTTTGCCGGTGTGGCGGCATGAACGTGCTGCGCAGCGGCGTGTACAGCGGCGTGGCCACGGCGGCCAAGCTGCTGGCCGCGTTGCTGGTGCTCAAGCTGGTGGCGGTGTACGCCGGCCCGGCCGGGGTCGCCCGGCTCGGCCAGTTCACCAGCCTGATGTCGCTGCTGGCGGTCCTGGCCGGGGGTGGCATCGGCGCCGGCGTGGTCAAGTACGTGGCCGAGTACCGCGACGATGCGGCTGCGCTGAACCGATTGCTCGGCAGTGCACTGGGCTACGCTTGCGTCGCTGCCTGCGCGATGGGCGTGGCCGCGCTGCTGTGCAGCCACCTGATCGCCGAGCGTCTGCTCGGCGACGCGCAGTACCAGCCACTGATTTGCGTGCTGGCGGTGGCGCAGCTCGGCATCGCCCTGGCCAACTACATCCTGGCGGTGGTCAACGGCTTCATGGACGTGCGCCGGCTGGCCTTGATACAGGTCGCCGGCGCGGTGCTGAGCGTGCTGCTGGTGGCCGCGCTGGCACATCGCATGGGCCTGTACGGCGCGTTGCTGGGCCTGGTGCTGGGGCAGGTGGCCTGGCTCTGCGCGGGCGTGCCGGCGCTGCACCGCAGCCCGTACTTCCGCCGCGAGATGCTGCGCATTTGCTTCGACCGGGCAATGGTGCGGCGGCTGGCGGCCTTCTCGGCGATGACCCTGGCCTCGGCGCTGCTGCCGTTGCTGGTCAACATCGGCGTGCGCGACCACCTGGCCGGCCAGTTCGGCTGGCAACAGGTCGGCTACTGGCAGGCGGTGAGCCGCGTGTCCGATGCCTACCTCCTGTTCTTCACCACCGCCATCAACGTCTACTACCTGCCGAAGCTCGCGGCGCTGCACACGCGCGCCGCGCTGTGGCAGGAACTGCGCGGCGCCTACCGCTATGTGCTGCCGGCGGTGATCCTGGCGGCGGCCTCGGTCTACCTGTGCCGCGACTGGATCACCCGGCTGCTGTTCTCCGCCGATTTCGCCGCCGCGTTGCCGCTGTACGCGCCGCAGTTGCTCGGCGACGTGCTCAAGATCGCCTCCTTTGTGCTGTCTTACCTGATGCTGGCCAAGGCGATGACGCGGCTGTTCGTGCTCTCCGAATGCCTGTTCGCCGCCAGCTACCTGGGCCTGGTGGTGCTGTTCACCGCGCGCATGGGGCTGATCGGCGCGGCCTACGCGTTCGCCTGCAACTACGCGCTGTACCTGGCGTTCAACGTGCTGGTCGTGCGCCGCTACCTGCGAGGACTGGGCTGATGGACGCAATGCACACGCCATCGACGCTCCCGCTGGTCTCGATCCTGATCCCGGCCTACAACCACGTGCGCTTCGTGCAGCGCTGCCTGGACAGCGTGCTGGAGGATCCGTACCCGAACAAGGAGCTGGTGATCGTCGACGACGGCTCCCGCGACGGCACCACCGAGTACATCGCCGCGTGGATCGCGCAGCACGGCGACAGACTGCACGTGCGCTTCTGGCCACGCGAAAACCTCGGCATCGCCGCCACGCTCAACCACCTGGTGGCGATGGCCCGCGGCGAGTTCCTGCGCCTGGGGGCGAGCGACGATTACCTGTTGCCCGGCGGGCTGGGTGTGCAGGTGGCGTACCTGGGCGCGCATCCGCACAAGGCCGCGGTGATCGGCGACGCCATCGTGGTCGACACGCAGGGCCGCACCGTGCACCAGAGCAGCATGCGCGACCTGCACGGCGTGGACAAACGCCTGTACCTGAGCGAGGCCGGCATCCGCCGCGCGGTGATCCGCCACTGGGCGGTGAGCGGGGCGGTGGCGCTGGTGAGGCGCAGCGCGCTGCAGCCGGGCGCCGAATGGGATGAGGGCCTGCGCATCGAGGACTGGGATTTCTTCCTGCGCCTGGTCGCGCGCGACGCCCTGGGTTTCCTGGATGTGGCGGTCTGCGCCTACCGCGTGCACGACCACAACGCCAGCCGCACCCGGCATCTGCCCAGCCGCCTGGCCAACCTGGCCGAGTCGCGGCAGGTGGCGTTGCGCCGCGCGCGCTTGTTCGATCCGGCCTGCCGCACCTTGCTGCACGCGCAGGCGCACTACATCGCCGCGAAGATCGCGTTCCTGCGGCGCAGCCCGCTGGCGCTGGGCGGGCACCTGCTGGCGCATGCGTGGCTGTCGCTGTTGGCGCGGCTGCGCCAGGGTAGCCAGCCTGCGCTGGCAGAGCGCGCATGAGCCGGCTGCTGCGCCTGCCGTCGGCGTATTTCGGTCTGCCGCTGCTGCTGAGCTGCGCGCTGACCTTGCTCACCTTCGACCTGCCGCCGGGCTATCTGGCCGGCATCGCACTGCTGGCCGCCGTGGCACTGGCGACGCTGGGCCTGGATGCACTGCTCGGCATCCGCCTGCCACCGCTGGCGGCATTCCGGTCGCGCGAGTACGCCGGCACCCGCGAGGCCTTCGTCGCGCTCAGCCTGGCCGCCGCGGTGGGGCTGTTCTGCCTGCTGGACCTGCTGCTGTTCCCGATCCCCTTGTTGCACAACCCCTCCGCCTACGCCGACCTGAGCCCACTGCAATCGCATGTGCGGCATGTGTCGAACATGTGCTGGATCCTGCCGCCGATCGGCCTGCTGTGCGTGCGTGAGCGCAGCGTGCGCAACGCGCTGCTGCTGGCCGGCTTCGCGTTCCCGGTGCTGGTGATCGACCGCAACCGCCTGTTCGCGGCAGTGTTCAGCGTCGGCCTGTTGCTGTTGCTGCGCCGCGACCCGGCGCGGCCGCTGCCGTGGAAGCGGGTGCTGGCGCTGCTGGGCGCTGGCGCCGGCGCGTTCTCGCTGCTGGGCACGCTGCGCTCCGGCTCGCTGGACTCGGTGGCGCTGCCGTTCGGCGCGCTGTACCGGGCCTCGCCGCAGGGCATCAAATGGCTGTTGCTGTACATCGGCGCCGGCCCGTACAACTTCGGCGCGCTGCTGAGCAAGGGCTACGCCAACACCAGTTTCCTGATCAACCAGCTGGTGCCGCTGAGCGGTTCCATTGCCACCGCCGGAACCGGCATCCCGCTGGATGCGCCGAACATCAATGTCGGCACCGAGTTCCTGCCGTTCCTGCTGGCCGGCGGCCCCGGCGCGGCGCTGGCAGCGATACTGGCACTGTATGCGGCGCTGCTGTGGAGCATGCGCCTGCTCGGCCGCGGCGTGGCGCTGTTCAACCTGCTGGTGTTCCTGCGCATCGCCTACGCCTGCGTGATGTCGCCGTTCGCGCCGCAGGCCTTCACCTGGACCAATGCCGGTTTCGTCGCGCTGTGCCTGCTGCTGCACGCGTGCAGCGCGTTGCTGCCGAACCGCCGCGATCCCGCGCCGTCCACGGCCCTGCCTTTCGTTGCCCCGAGATCCCCGCTGCCATGACCGATACCGCCATGCCCCAAGACGAAATCTACCTGATCGACCTGTGGCGGATCCTGCGGCGCGAATGGCGCTGGTGCCTGCTGCCGCTGCTGCTGGCATTGGCGCTGGCGGCGCTGTTCCTGCACGGCGCAACCCGCCAGTGGCAGGCCACCGCCTGGGTGCAGGTCGGCGAGTTCGGCCCGACCCCGGCCGGGCGCGACCCCAAGCTGGAGCCGTTCCAGCGGGTCATCGACCGGATCAAGACCCGGCAATTCCAGGAGCAGGTGCTGCACAGCGTCGGCGTGGCCTCGGACAGCCGCCAGGCCGCGCTGTACCGCGACAGCCTGAAGCTGGATCCGGACCCGTACGCCAACCTGATCCAGCTGACCCTGCGCGCGCAATCGCCGCAGCAGGCGCGGCAACTGGCCACGGCCACCATCGCGCAACTGCAGGCGCTGCACCGGCGCATCCAGGCCAGGCCATTGCAGCAGGCCAGTACGCGACTGCAGGAGTTGGCCGCGGACATTGCCGCCACCCAGGCCGAGCGCGAGCGCCTGCTGCAGCAGCAGCGCGAAGGCCGCGGCAGCGTCGAGCAGCAATTGCTCGGCAACATGCTGCTGTCGGAGAAGACCAGCACGCTGCGCGGCCTCAAGGCCGAGCGCGAGGACCTGCTCGGCCGGCTCGGTACGCGCTATACCTACGACACCTCGGCGCCCTGGGACACCTACGTGCCGCAACGCGCGGCGTTCCCCAACCCGGTGCTGGTACTGGCGGCGGCGCTGCTGGCCGGGCTCGGTGGCGGCGTGCTGGCGGCGGTGGCACGCAACGCGCTGCGTCGGCGCCAGGCGCGTCCGGTACGGGCGCACGCCATCGCCTGAAGGCAGCTCGCCGATTCAACCAAACGCCGCTGCCGCCGCACCTACCTGCAGTCCCGCGCGATCGGTTCGCGCGGATTCGGACGGGCAGGGCAGCGGAGAGGTACAGGTGACAGCGAATGGCAAGGCGGGCGCCGCGGCGCACACGACGACTCTCGATCCGGTGCGGTTGCTGGACACGCAGCGCGCCTTCGACAGCGTGGCCGCCGACTACGATGGCCCGCGCGGCAACAACGCGCTGATCCAGCGCATGCGCACCACGCTGTGGGACACGGTGGCGACGCAGTTGCCGGCCGGCTCGCGCCTGGTCGACCTGGGCTGTGGCACCGGCCTGGACGCACATGCCTTCGCCCAGCGTGGTTACCGCGTGCTGGCCACCGACTGGTCGCCGCAGATGGTGGAGCGTACCCGTGCCCGCGCCCAGGATCCCAGTCTGCACGGCCGCCTCAGCGTGGCGCACGTCGGCATTCAGCAGCTGGACCTGCTCGATGGCGAGTTCGACGGCATGTACTCCAACTTCGGCCCGCTCAACTGCGCGCCGGACCTGCCGCAGGTTGCCAGCCAGTGCGCACGACTGCTGCGCCGCGACGGCCGCCTGGTGTTCTCGGTGATCGGCCGGCTGTGCCCGTGGGAGTTGGGCCACTACCTGCTGCGCGGCCGCCTGCGCCGTGCTGCGGTCCGCGCCGCGCGTGGCGCCACCGCGGTGGGCATGAACGGGCACACGATCTGGACCTGGTACTACTTCCCACGCGAGTTCTACCGCGCGTTCGCGCCGCATTTCGACCTTGAATCGTATCGCGCGCTCAGCCTGTGCCTGCCGCCGCCGTACCTGGTCGACCATTACCAGCGCCACCCGCGCCTGGGTGAGGCGCTGGGCCGCCTCGACGACCGCATCGGCGGCTGGCCGTTGCTGCGCGACATGGGCGATCACTTCCTGATCGTGCTGCGCAAGCGCTGAGCATGGCCGTGCCCGCCGCCCCCGTCGACGTCTGCCTGGATGGTGCGCGTGTCGCGCACGCCAGCGGCGCCGTGCGCGCCCCGCTGGCGCTGCGTGCCGGCCGTATCGCCGCGGCGGTCACGTCGGCAGCGCTGCATCTCGATCTGCCGGGCCACCTGGTGCTGCCCGGCTTGATCAACGCCCACGAGCATCTGCACGTCAATGCGGTGCCGCCGTTGCCGCAGACCGCACCATTCGCCAACAGCTACGCCTGGATCGACGCGTTCGCCGCACATTTCCGCACGCCGGCGGTGGCGGCCGCATTGGCCCTGCCCAAGCAGCTGCGGCTGCGTCATGGCGGGTTGAAGAACCTGCTGGCCGGGGTGACCTGCGTGGCGCACCACGATCCCTGGCATGCCGCGCTGGATGCGGCCGACTTCCCGGTGGCGTTGCTGCGCGACTTCGGTTGGAGCTACACCTTGCACGGCCCCGACTACGGGCCGCCGCTACTCCAGAGCTTCACCGCGGCAGCCGCCGCCGGCTGGCCGTGGATGATCCATCTGGCCGAAGGCACAGACGCGGTGGCCGCCGGCGAACTCGCCGAACTGGAGCGGCGCGGCTATCTGGCCGACAACACGGTGCTGATCCACGGTGTGGGCCTCAGTGCGAACGACGTCGCCCGCGTGCTCGCCCGCGGCGCAGCGGTGGTCTGGTGCCCGAGCAGCAACCTGACTTTGCTCGGGCGCACCCTGGACCCGCAGCGCCTGAATGCGGCCGGACGCCTGGCACTGGGCAGCGACGCGCGAGTCAGCGGCGGCCGCGACCTGCTGGACGACCTGCGCCTGGCCGCCACCCACGGCCTGGATGCGAGCCAGGCACTGGCCCTGGCCACCACCGCCGCGGCCGACATCCTGCGCTTGCCGGATCGCGGGCATCTGGCGCCGGGCGCACACGCCGATCTGCTGATCGTCGCCGACCGTGGCGGCGCGCCTGCCAACAGCCTGGTCGGGCTGCCGCGCAGCGCATTGCGCGCGGTCGTGCGCGACGGGCGGCCGCGGATCGCCGATCCCGATTTCGCCGCGTGGTTCGCTGCCGCCGGCGTGGACACGGTGCCGGTGACGCTGGACGGCGCGCCTAAGCTACTGGCCGCGGAGCTGGCCGAGCCAGCGCTGCTCGCGCTCGAGCCCGGCTTGGAACTTCGCGTTGCGCCACCGCGTTCACACACGACACACCTGTCGCAGGAATGCCCCGCATGAGCGCCGTTCCGACTCTCGATCCGCTCGCCGCCTACGCGCTGTGGGCGGAAAGCTACCCGGCGCAGGCGCACAACCCGGTAATGCAGGCCGAACAGCGCGCCATGCTGGCCTTGCTGCCGCCGTCGTTGCGCGGCCAGCACGTGCTCGATGCCGGCTGCGGAAGCGGCCGCTACCTGCTGCATGCGCTGCAGCGCGGCGCCGAGCATGTCACCGGCGTGGACCTGTCGCCGCAGATGCTGGCGCGTGCCGCGCAGGAACTGGCCGATGTCGAGGCCGGCCGCTGCACGCTACGCGAGGGCAGCCTGGAGGCCTTGCCGCTGGCCGACGCCAGCGTCGACCTGAGCCTGTGCGCGCTGGCGCTGGGGCATCTGCCGCAGCTCGGGCCGGCCCTGGCAGAATTGCGCCGGGTCACCCGGCCCGGCGGCTGGGTGCTGTGCAGCGACGTGCATCCGATCGGCCCGGCGCTGGGCTGGCGCCGCGATTTCAAGGCCGGTGGCCAGCGCTACGCGGTGCGCCACACCCAGCACCTGTACAGCCACTGGCACGCCGCCTGCGCCGCGCTCGGGCTGGCCATCGATGCGGTCAGCGAACCGCTGCTCGACCCGGCGGACATTCCCGCCGGCGCCCATTTCGATCCCGTCGCATTGCAGGTGCCGGTGGCCCTGGTGCTGCGCCTGCGGCGCCTGCCGTGACCTCCGCCCTGCGTTCGCCCGGCATGTCCTCCACACCCAACACGCTGCTGGTCAATCCCACCATCACCAAGCCGTCCAGCGCCCGCTTCCCGCTGTCGCTGCTGAACCTGGCGGCGGCGCTGGACCGTCACGGAGACAGCCGCATCATCGACGGCAACGTCGATCGCGACTTCATCGAGCGCAGCCTGCAGGCGCTGCAGGAGCAACGCTACGATGCGGTCGGCATCAGCGTGATGGGCGGGCCGCAGCTGGCGCCGTCGATCGCGCTGTCGCAGGCCATCCGCGGGCGCTTCCCGGCACTGCCGATCATCTGGGGCGGCTATTTCCCCACGCTGTACCCGGACACCGCGCTGGCGGCACCGTACGTGGACTATGCGATCCGCGCGCAGGGCGAGGACACCCTGCCGGAACTGCTGGCCGCGTTGCGCGGCGAAGGGCCGACGCTGGCGCAGATCGACGGGCTGTCCTGGAAGCAGGACGGGATGGTGGTGCACAACCGCAATCGCGCCTTCCAGCGCGGCGATGCGCTGCCGTCGCTCCCCTACGAGAAGCTCGGCGAGCCGCGCCGCTACCTCGGCCGCACCTTCCTCGGCCAGCGCACCGCCTCGCACCAAGCCGCGCTGGGTTGCCGCTTCCGCTGCACGTTTTGCGGGGTGGCGGCGATGTTCGGCGGCGCCACCGCCTTGCCCACCGCGGCGCGCCTGGAGCGCGAGCTGGGCTATCTGAAATACGGCCTGGGCGCCGATTCGATCCAGTTCTTCGACCACAATTTTTTCGATCGCGAAGCCGACATGATCCCGCTGCTGGAGGTGATGGCGAAGCTGGAACTGCCGTGGTGGTGCTACGCCCGCGCCGACGCGCTGCTCAACCTGTCCGAGAGCACCTGGAAGCTGGTGCGCAAGAGCCGCCTGCGCATGGCCTACATCGGCGCCGAGTCGCCGAGCGGGGCGATGCTCAAGGAGATCCGCAAGGGCACGCGGCCGGACCAGACGCTGGAAGTGGCCGAGCTGTGCCGGCGCAACGGGGTGATCCCGGAACTGTCGTTCATGGTCGCGCCGCCGCAGGACAGCGAACGCGAGACCGAGCAGACCTTCGAGTTCATCCGCGAGCTGAAGCGGATCAACCCGCAGTCGGAAATCATCGTCTACGTGTACACCCCGCTGCCGGAGAGCAGCCGCCACGAGAAGGACCGCGGCCGCCGCGCCGGCACGCCCTTGCTCGATCGCGACGGCGTGCCGGTGCAGTTCCCGCGCACGCCGGAGGAGTGGGCGCAGCCGCAGTGGGTGGACTACGCCTGCCACGCCGATGCGCCCTGGCTCAGCGATGCGCTACGCCAGCGCATCCGCGATTTCGTTACCGTGCTCGGCTGCCGCTATCCCACCGCGCAGGATCAGCGCTCGCCGGGCTGGGCCAAGCGCGGGCTCAGCGCGCTGGCCGCCTGGCGCTACCGCTATCGGCGCTACGACCTGCCGTGGGAGCTGAACCTGGCCAACCGGCTGGTGCGTCTGCACCGGCCGCAGGTGTCCGGGATCTGAGCATGGCCGGCAACGTCGCCCGCGCCGTGCATGCCGTGCAGCTCAACTTCGTGCCACTGCCGGACGGGGTGACGCCGGAGCAGGCGTTCGCGCTGTGGCCATCGCTGGCCGACATCGCCGAGGCGGTAGCCAGCGCCGGCACCCGCGTGTCGGTGATCCAGGCCGCCGCGGTCGATGCGCAGCTGCAGCGCAACGGGGTCGACTATCACTTCGTGCGCCGTGCCGACGCCGGGCGCCGGCGCCATCTGCGCCGCATCGCCGCCTTGCTGGCCGAGCTCGACGTCGATGTGGTGCACGTGCACGGCCTGCAGTTCGCGCGCGAGGCGGCGATGCTGGCGCGCTGGCGACCGTCGCGGCCGATCCTGCTGCAGGACCACGCCAACCGCCCGCCGCGCTGGTGGCGGCGACCGCAGTGGCGGCGCTGGTACGCGGCCGCCAGCGGCATCGCCTTCACCTCGCTGGACCTGGCGCGTGGCTTCGTCGGCGCCGGGCTGTTCGCCGGGTCCACGCGCCTGTTCGCCATTCCCGAATCCAGTTGTCGCTTCAGTCCCGGCGAGCGCACTCAGGCGCGCCGCGACAGCGGACTGCACGGCGCGCCCTGCGTGCTGTGGGTCGGCCATCTGAGCGAGGGCAAGGATCCGCTCACCGTGCTCGATGGCGTGGCCATCGCTAGCGCGACGTTGCCAGGGCTGCAGTTGTTCTGCGCGTTCGGCGATGCACCGCTGCTGCCGGTGGTGCAACAGCGCATCCAGGCCGATCCGCGGCTGGCCGGCCGCGTGCACCTGCTGGGCCGGGTGGAGCACGCGCAGATCCAGACCCTGATGCGTGCAGCCGACCTGTTCGTGTCCGCCAGCCTGGCCGAGAGCTGCGGCTACGCCGCGCTGGAGGCCTATGCCTGCGGCGCGGTGCCGGTGCTGACCGACATCCCGGCGTTCCGTGCGCTCAGCGATGGCGGCCGGGTCGGCATGCTGTGGCCGTGCGGCGATGCCGAGCGCCTGGCGGCCGCGCTGGTGCAGGCGTCGCGCGGCGGGCCGTCGCGGGCGTTGGTGCGCGCGCATTTCGATGCGCAGCTGTCGTTCGCGGCGGTCGGCCGGCGTTGGGCGCGTGCCTATGCGCACCTGCTCGACGCCGCGCCGCGGAGCGCGTTATGAAGCTGGCGCTGGTGGTGCCGGGCGGCGTCGATCGCAGCGGCGAATACCGGGTGATCCCGGCGTTCCTGAGCCTGATCGAGCGGCTGGCGCGCGCGCACGAGCTGCATGTGTTCGTGCTGCATCAGGAGCCGTTGCCGGCGCAATGGGATCTGCTGGGGGCGCGCATTCACAACATCGGCGCGGTGCGCACGCGCTGGCGCGCGATCGCGGCGATCCGCGCCGAACACCGCCGCGCGCCGTTCGACCTGGTGCAGTCGCTGTTCTCCGGCCACTGCAGCCTGATCGCGGTGGCGGCGGCGCGCTGGCTGCGGCGCCCGAGCCTGGTGCACATCGCCGGCGGCGAACTCGTCGCCCTGCACGCGATCGATTACGGCGGCCGGCGCAAATGGCAGGGGCGGCTGCGCGAGGCGCTGGTGTTGCGCCTGGCGAGTGCAGTGACCGCGGCCAGTGCGCCTATTCTCGACAGCCTGCGGGCGCTGGGCATCGCCGCCGAACGCGTGCCGTTGGGCGTTGACCTGCGCGCCTGGCCGCCACGCGCGCCGCGTGCGCGCGGCGACGGGCCGGCGCGGCTGCTGCACGTGGCCAGCCTCAATCCGGTCAAGGACCAGACGACCCTGCTGCGCGCCCTCGCGGCGCTGGCCCGCGCCGGGGTCGACTTCCGCATCGACCTGGTCGGGGTGGACACGCTCGACGGCGCGATGCAGCGTTTGGTGGCCACACTGGGGCTGAGCGAGCGCGTGCGCTTCCTCGGCTTCAAGACTCAGCGCGACCTGCGGCCGCTGGTGGAGGCGGCGGATCTGCTGGTGCTGTCGTCGCTGCACGAAGCCGGGCCGCTGGTCTTGCTGGAAGCGGCGGTGGCCGGGGTACCGACGGTAGGCACCGCGGTCGGGCATCTGCAGGAGTGGGCGCCATCGGCGGCGCTGGCGGTACCGGTGGGCGACTGGGCCGGGCTGGCCGATGCGCTGCGTCAGGTGCTCGGTGACGACGAACTGCGCCTGCGGCTGGCCTGGGCGGCGCAATGCCGCGCCGTGCGGGAGGACGCAGACTGCAGCGTGCGCGGCTTCACCGCGCTGTACCAGCGCCTGTGTGCACCGCGCAGCGCCGATGGCCGGCGCGTGGCGCAGGATGGCTGACGCGCAGTGCGGCATTGGGACAACACGCTTTCGCGACAATCGCGTTGTATCGGCTCGTCTTGTAGGAGCGGCTTCAGCCGCGACAGCCATTCGCGGTGACGCGTGTCGCGGCTGAAGCCGCTCCTACAACGGCCGTTCACCGCGCTGTCCAGTGACGGCGTGCGTCAGTCCGACGAAACCGCGTAACCCTGCAGCGCCGTCCGCACCGCATACAGCGTGTCCATTCGCGGTACCGGATGCAGCAGCCGTTGCAGTATCCGGCGCCGCTGCGGCAGGCGCACCCAGTCCTGGCCCTGCAACCACAATTGCGTGCGGATCATCTCGGCGCGTTCCTGCCGGCTTTCCGCCGAGGGCTGCAAGCGCTGGCGCAGATAGTCGAGCACCTCGCGGCCCGAGCGCGCCCATTCGATGCCCGGCAGTGCCGGCAGCCACAGCTGCGAGCAGGACGCCGCGGTCAGGTCCAATCCTCGCACGCGCAGCCGCAGCAGCGGCGGGCACTGCGCGCGCAGTTGCTGCAGGACCGCCGATGGAATCGCAGTGCGGTAGTAGCGCAGCATCAACCGCAGCGGTGGCCACGCCCACCAGGCATCGGAGCCGATCAGCACCTGCCAGTCGCTGGCGCGCATGTGCGGCGCCAGCAGGGCAAGGTCGTGCAGGTGCATCAACCGCAGGCTGCGGCTGCACAGTCCGCCGGCCGCGTGCAGCAGCAGGTGGCGCATCAGCGCGCCGTTGCTCGGGTAAGCGTTCAGGCCGGGCGTGCCGTCGCGCGGCAGCAGCTCGGTGCCGAGATCGACAGTGCGCAATGGCAGGCGTTCCTGGATGCGCACGTGCAGTTCGATGTTGATCGGCGTGTCGCGGTGCTCGCCCAGGCCGCCAACCGCCTGTGCCTGTGCCGGTCGGAAGGTCTGGTGCTTCCACTGCGCGAACTCGGCCACGTAGCCCAGCGCGCCCAGCAGCGTCGCAGCGCGCTCGGCGTCCTCGGGACGCACCAGCAGGTCGATGTCCGCCATCGGCCGATCGCCGGGCCGATACAGGCCCAGCGCATGCAGCGCCGCCCCCTTCAGCGGCACGATCGCCAGGCCGGCGGTCTGCGCCAGGGCGTCGATCCGCTGCAGCAGGGCGGCGATGCGCTGGTAGCGCTGCGCCACGTGCTCGCGCTGTCCGTCGAGGAACGTGCGCCAGGCCCGGTCCGGCCACTGCGTGCGCTGGCTCAGCAGTGGCGCCACGCCGTGCGCGACCGCTGCCGCCGCCGCCAGTTGCCAATGCAGGCCACGCCAGTCCGGCATCGGCGCGCCCGGGCGCGCCAACTCGTGCGCCAGGGTCTCGGTCGCCCGGCGCAGGCCACGACCGATGCGCCGCAGCGGCAGGTGCGCCGGCGTTGCCGCGGATGCCGTTGCCGGCAGATCGGCCGCCACGGCCGGGGACGCCGGCGTCGCCAGGTCGTTCATGCGCGTTGCACCAACGGGATGCGCCGGCTGCCGGCGGCGGCGACTGCCTTGGCTGCCGGCGCGGGCAGTGCTTCGGTCCGATGCTGCGCCTCGCGCGCGATCAGCGCATCCCAGTCCGCTTCCAGCGTCGCCCGGTCCTGCGCGTGCAGCGGTGCCGGAGACGCATCCTCGCGACATTGCAGGTCCACCTGCCGGTGCAGCAGGTCGCGCACCTGGCGGTAGAACGCCGAGTCGTAGGCGCCGCGGAACATCATCGCCAGGTCGTCGCTGTCCTGCCAATGCGTCTTGCGCCCGAGCTGGTCCTTCACCTGCTGGTAGAACACGGTGCCGGGCAGGGGGTAGGACACGCTGACGCCGATGTCGTCCGGGCGCGCCTGCGCCACCAGCCGGCGCGTGGCGAGGATGTCGTCCAGTTGCTCGTCCAGGTAGCCCAACTGCAGGAAGAAGCCGACGCGGATGCCCTGCGCGCCCAGCCGCTGGCGCGCGGCAATCACGCCCTCCACATCGGTGCCCTTGGTCATCTTGTCGAGGATGCGCTGGCTGCCGCTCTCCGCGCCGATCCAGGCCTCGCGGCAGCCGGCCCGTGCTAGGGCCGCGGCCATGCGCTCGCTGCACAGGTCGGCGCGGGTCTGGATCGTGAAAGGCACGGCACCATCGGCGGCGGCCAGTGCGTCGGCGAAGTCCTCCACCCAGTCGACGTGGAAGCCGAAGATGTCGTCGGCCATCCACACGTGGTCGGGCGCGAAGCTGCGCTTGAGCTGGATCATTTCCGCGGCCACGTCCTGTGCCTCTCGCCGCTTGTAGTGGTTGCCCCAGATCGGCTTGGCGCACCAGTTGCAGCGAAACGGGCAACCGCGCGAGGCGGCCATGTTCAGGCTGAAATGGCCGTGCCGCTGCTGCCAGAACACACGATAGCGCGCGATGTCGAGCAGGTCCCAGGCGGCGGTGACCGACAGCCGCGGATCCGGCGGCCGCGCGCCGATCTGCGCGCGCCGGAGTTGCGGCGCCACGGCGCTGGCCACCTCGGCGATGCCGGCCACCCAGCGCGCCGGCGCGATGTCCGGTTCCGCCTGCAGGCGCGCCACCAGTTCCAGCAAGGCCGCGATGCCTTCGCCGATCAGCACCGCGTCGGCACCGGCGGCAAGAAACGCGTCCGGGTGATCCGACGCATCGGAGCCGGCGACGATCACCCGGCTGCCGCTGGCGCGCGCTTTGGCGATCATCCGGCACGCGGCCTCGCGCATCCGGCTCAGGCACATCTTGGTGAGGAAGTTGAAGTTGTCCTCGTAGAACACCACCAGGTCCGGCCGCTGCGTGCGGACGGCCTGGTCGTAGTCCTCCACGCCCTCGGCCAGCATCGCGTCGAACAGCGTCACCGCGTGGCCGTGCTGTCGCAGCAGCGCCGCCACCTGCAGCGTGGCCAGCGGCGGATAGGGCTTGCCACGCTCCCACTGCTTGGGGTCGTAGCGCAGGAAGTAGGCGTGGCTGACCTGGATCTTGAGCATCGGCGAAAGGTCTCGTTCGGCGCCGCGGGGGGAGGGCGCATGCAGCGATGGCCGCGCGCAGGTGGCCGTGGCGGTAGGTGCCGGGGCTGTGCCGTTTGGTTGCGCGAAAGACCGGCGTTCGCCCGCGCAACCTTCGGCCACGGCAGGCGCACTCACGCTGCATCCACCCAAGCGACTCTTCTCCGATGCAGCGATCGACCGCGCGTGTTCTGGACGTGGAACCAGGCGACCACGCCGCACCTGTCGTCGCCGCTGGCGGCCCGTGCGATCCGTTCCACACCCAGCTGCGCCGCCCGCACACGCTCAGCAAGCAACTGCTCGGCGGCCGCTTCCACTTCGAGAGCAACAGCCCGGCCCTGCTGGCGCTGGTAGAGGCCGCCTTCGGCGCGGTGCCGGCGCACCGCCTGCCGGAGAGCGCTGCGTTCCGTATCGAGCTGACCCTGGTGGACCGCGGCGAGGCCCCGTACGCACTGGCGATGGAGCCGCCGCCGGTGCAGACCCATTCCGGCGCCGGCGTCCTGAGTGGGGTGATCGATGCGCACAACTACGTGGTGCTGGTGCCCGAGCAGGGCAGGGCGCTGCTGGTGGTGTCCGAGGACATGCTCGCCCACGCTTACCACGTGCGTTACGAACTGATCGAATTCGCCGTGTTCGTGCTCGCCGCGCGCGGCATGCAGCTGGTGCCGCTGCACGGCGCCTGCGTTGGCCGCGACGGCCGCGGCGTGCTGCTGCTCGGCGGCAGCGGCGCCGGCAAATCCACCCTGGCCCTGCACAGCCTGCTGCGCGGGCTGGAGTTCCTCGCCGAGGACGCCCTGTTCGTCGCCCCGCAATCCCTGCTCGCCACCGGCATCGGCAATTTCCTGCATCTGCGGCCGGAACTGCTGCGCCTGCTCGACCCGCAGACCCGCGTCTGGATCGCCGCGGCGCCGATGATTCGCCGCCGCAGCGGTGCGCTCAAGCACGAGGTGGACATCCGTCACGGCGAGGGACGCCTGGCACCGGCGCCGTTGCGGCTGGTCGCGGCCGTCTTCGTGTCGGCCACCATCGCGACCGATCCGCAGCGACTGCTGCAGCCTGTGCCCGACGCCGACGTGGCGGCGCGCCTGGCTGCGGACCAACCCTACGCCGCGGGCCAGCCGCACTGGCCCTTGTTCGCCCGCCAGTTGCAGCGGCTGGGCGTGTACGAACTACAGCGCGGCCCACATCCGGAGGCCTCGGTCGATGCGCTGCAGACGCTGCTGGCCTGACGATCCGCGCCGCGCGACGAAGGCAGCGATGCGCACCGCTGGCGCGTGCCGATGAGCGCGCGCCCGGATCCGGCCTCGCACTTGCTGCGCGCCTTCGTCGCCGTGCTCGGCCGTGGCGAGCGCCTGCGCATCGCCTGGTACGTGCTGCTGTCGCTGCTCGGTGCGCTCGCCGGTGCGCTCGCCGCGGTCGCGCTGGTGCCGTTGGTGCAACCGGGGCATGTGCTGACCCTGGCTGG